>NZ_JBVIGS010000001.1:365873-814403 GCF_055570675.1 Streptomyces sp. NPDC031111 | reverse complement strand
GAGAGGATCGCCACGATGCCGAAGGCGGTCCACCCCCCGAAGAGGACCGCTGCGACCAGGCCGAGCGCGGTGACCGCGAACGACCAGCCGAAGGTTTTCAGAACCACTGGCTACCCCAGGTGTGTGTACGGGTCTCCCCCGCTGCCGTAGTCGGCTTTACGAAACGTTGACTCCGAAGTCTAGAGCGATGCCGCGCAGCCCCGACGCGTACCCCTGCCCCACGGCACGGAACTTCCACTCGCCCTGGTAGCGGTAGAGCTCACCGAAGATCATCGCGGTCTCGGTGGAGGCGTCCTCGCTCAGGTCGTAGCGGGCGAGTTCCTGGCCGTCCGCCTGGTTCACCACACGGATGAAGGCGTTGCTGACCTGGCCGAACGTCTGGCCGCGCTCGTCGGCCATATGGATGGAGACCGGAAAGACGATCTTGTCGCACTGGGCCGGCACCGCGGAGAGGTCGACCAGCAGGGACTCGTCGTCGCCGTCGCCCTCGCCGGTGAGGTTGTCACCGGTGTGCTCCACCGAGCCGTCCGGGCTCTTGAGCTGGTTGTAGAAGACGAACCACTCGTCCCCCATGACCCGGCCGCCGTTGCACATCAGCGCGCTGGCGTCGAGGTCGAAGTCGGCTCCGGTCGTGGAGCGCGCGTCCCAGCCGAGCCCGACCATCACCTTGGTGAGGTTCGGTGCGGCCTTGGACAGGGAGACGTTTCCCCCTTTGGCAAGCGTGACGCCCATGATGCTGGTCCCCCTCCGGGTGATGTTTCTCAGGTGGTCCTGCGCGTCCGGCGCCGCACGTAAACCGTGCGGCGCCGGAGAGTGCGGCCGTGCGAGGCGGCCGGGCTCGGGTGTGACCGTCTCAGACGTTCACACCGAAGTCCTGCGCGATGCCGCGCAGGCCCGAGGCGTAGCCCTGGCCGATGGCGCGGAACTTCCACTCCGCGCCGTGCCGGTACAGCTCACCGAAGACCATGGCGGTCTCGGTGGAGGCGTCCTCGCTCAGGTCGTAACGGGCGATCTCGGCCTCACCGGCCTGGTTGACGACGCGGATGAACGCGTTGCGCACCTGGCCGAAGGACTGCTGGCGGTTCTCGGCGTCGTAGATGGAGACCGGGAAGACGATCTTCTCGATGTCGGCGGGGACTCCGGCGAGGTTGATCTTGATCTGCTCGTCGTCGCCCTCGCCCTCACCGGTGAGGTTGTCGCCGGTGTGCTCCACCGAGCCGTCCGGGCTCTTCAGGTTGTTGAAGAAGATGAAGTGCGCGTCACTGGCGACCTTGCCGCTGCTGTTCAGGAGCAGCGCGCTGGCGTCGAGGTCGAAGTCGGTTCCGGTCGTGGTGCGGATGTCCCACCCCAGACCGACGATGACCGCGGTCAGGCCCGGCGCCTCCTTGGTCAGCGATACGTTGCCGCCCTTGCTGAGGCTGACTCCCACGAGTCCTCCATTGGTGTCCAGGGGCGGGAAGCCCCGTAGTGCGTTGGATGTCGGATCAACGACTCGATCCTAGTGACGGGTTCCCGACGGCCGCAGGCCCCGCGGCCGAAGAATCACAGGGTGTCGGGCCGGATCACAGGGTGTCGAGCGCTTTGACGTACTCGTTCAGGTCACGGGCGTCCGGCAGACCGTTGACGACGGTCCAGCGCACGACGCCCTCCTTGTCCATGATGAACGTCCCGCGCACGGCGCACCCCTTGTCCTCGTCGAAGACGCCGTAGGCGCGCGAGACGTTGCCGTGCGGCCAGAAGTCGCTGAGCAGCGGGTACTCCAGGCCCTCCTGCTCGGCGAAGACGCGCAGGGTGTGGATGGAGTCGTTGGAGACGGCGAGGACCTGGGTGTCGCGGTCGGAGAACCGCGGCAGGTTGTCCCGGACCTCGCAGAGCTCGCCGGTGCACACTCCGGTGAAGGCGAACGGGTAGAAGAGCAGCACCACGTTCTTCCGCCCGCGGAAGTCGGACAGCTTCACGGTGGCGCCGTGGTTGTCCTTGAGTTCGAAGTCGGGGGCCTTGTCGCCGACCTGGATCGCCATCGTCGTGTTCATCCCTTCGGGGTGGATCGCTCCGACCACCCTACGCAGGGAGTACGACAGGCCGACGGACGGGCCGACGCGCTGCGCGGCCGGCCCGTCCGCGGGTGGGTCACCGCTTGGACTTCGCCGCCTTCGGGGTCGCCAGCCGGCTGCCGCTCCAGTCCTTGCCGACGCTGACGCTCTTGGACGCCGTCAGGCCGGCCGTGGTGGCGGCTTCCGAGATGTCGCTCGGCTCCACATACCCCGAACGGCCGGTCTTCGGCGTCAGCAGCAGGATCGCGCCGCCCTCTTCGATGTACGTGGTGGCATCCACCAGCGCATCCGTCAGGTCGCCGTCGTCGTCGCGGAACCACAGCACAACGGCGTCGGCCACGTCGTCGTAGTCCTCATCGACGAGGTCGCTCTCGATGACGCCCTCAATGGCCTCGCGGAGCTCCTGGTCGACGTCGTCGTCGTAGCCGATCTCCTGGACCACCTGCCCGGGCTGGAACCCCAGCCTGGCGGCAGGGTTCGTCCGCTCCTCCGCGTGGTCCGCGGTCGCGCTCACGGGTTGCCTCCTGATCATGTCTTGGGAATAACTCAGCCACGCGCGTGCGCGAAGCATTGGCCGTAGTCCACACGGGCGGGACGGATCGCGCAAGTACCCGGCCGTGGAGACCGCCGAAACGGTGACGATCCTGGCCGGGTCACCGCAACTCCAGGCACACCATCATGGCCTGAAGTGACGCACACCACACCTTTCTGCCCCGTTTGGCCCTTTGGGAACCGTCTGTATGTGCGAAGACTCGAATGGACGAGCCCCGTGCACACCGTACTGGCCGCGACCGCGGATTACCTCCCGGTAGAGATGACGCCGACGGCCCCGAGGTGGACCATGGGGATCGGCGCAATCCGGGCCGTACCGGCAGAACAGCGGCCCGTCTCACGGCCCTCTGACAGGTAAGGAACAGCGTGGCTTCCGCATCCGATCGCAATCCGATCATCATTGGCGGCCTCCCGAGTCAGGTTCCTGACTTCGACCCCGAGGAGACGCAGGAGTGGCTCGACTCCCTCGACGCCGCGGTCGACGAGCGCGGCCGGGAGCGGGCCCGCTATCTGATGCTGCGACTGATCGAACGTGCCCGCGAGAAGCGCGTGGCCGTGCCCGAGATGCGCAGCACGGACTACGTCAACACGATCCCGACCCGTGCCGAGCCGTTCTTCCCGGGCAACGAGGAGATCGAGCGCAAGATCCTCAACGCCACCCGGTGGAACGCCGCGGTGATGGTCTCCCGCGCCCAGCGCCCGGGCATCGGTGTCGGCGGCCACATCGCCACGTTCGCCTCCTCGGCGTCGCTGTACGACGTGGGCTTCAACCACTTCTTCCGCGGCAAGGACGAGGGCGACGGCGGCGACCAGGTCTTCTTCCAGGGCCACGCCTCCCCCGGCATCTACGCCCGCGCGTATCTGCTGGACCGGCTGAGCGAGCGGCACCTCGACGGCTTCCGCCAGGAGAAGTCGAAGGCGCCGTACGCGCTGTCGTCGTATCCGCACCCGCGGCTGATGCCGGACTTCTGGGAGTTCCCGACCGTGTCGATGGGGCTGGGCCCGATCGGCGCGATCTACCAGGCGCGGATGAACCGCTACATGCACGCGCGTGAGATCGCGGACACGTCGAAGTCGCACGTGTGGGCGTTCCTCGGCGACGGCGAGATGGACGAGCCGGAGTCGCTGGGCCAGCTGACGCTCGCGGCGCGCGAGGGCCTGGACAACCTGACCTTCGTCGTCAACTGCAACCTCCAGCGGCTGGACGGCCCGGTGCGCGGCAACGGCAAGATCATCCAGGAGCTGGAGTCGGTCTTCCGGGGCGCCGGCTGGAACGTGATCAAGCTGATCTGGGACCGCACCTGGGACCCGCTGCTGGCCCAGGACCGCGACGGTGTCCTGGTCAACAAGATGAACATCACACCGGACGGCCAGTTCCAGACGTACGCCACCGAGTCCGGCACGTACATCCGCGACCACTTCTTCGGCGACGACCACCGGCTGCGCGCGATGGTCGAGGGCATGACCGACGACCAGATCCTGCACCTGGGGCGCGGCGGTCACGACCACCGCAAGATCTACGCGGCGTACAAGGCGGCCCTCGAGCACAAGGGCCAGCCGACGGTGATCCTCGCGAAGACGATCAAGGGCTGGACGCTGGGCCCGAACTTCGAGGGCCGCAACGCCACGCACCAGATGAAGAAGCTGACGGTCGACGACCTCAAGCACTTCCGGGACCGGCTGCACCTGCCGATCTCCGACAAGGACCTCGAGTCCGGTCCGCCGCCCTACTACCACCCGGGGCCGGACACGGAGGAGATGCAGTACATGCACGACCGCCGCAAGTCGCTCGGCGGGTACGTGCCGACGCGGGTGGTGCGGTCGAAGCCCCTGCGGCTGCCCGACGACAAGACGTACGCGACCGTGAAGAAGGGCTCCGGGCAGCAGTCGATCGCGACGACCATGGCCTTCGTCCGGCTGCTCAAGGACCTCATGCGGGACAAGGAGATCGGCAGGCGTTTCGTGCTGATCGCGCCGGACGAGTACCGCACGTTCGGCATGGACTCGTTCTTCCCGAGCGCGAAGATCTACAACCCGCTCGGTCAGCAGTACGAGGCCGTGGACCGGGAGCTGCTGCTCGCCTACAAGGAGGCGCCGAACGGCCAGATGCTGCACGACGGCATCTCCGAGGCCGGCTGCACGGCCTCGCTGATCGCCGCCGGATCGGCCTACGCCACCCACGGCGAGCCGCTCATCCCGGTGTACGTCTTCTACTCGATGTTCGGTTTCCAGCGCACCGGTGACCAGTTCTGGCAGATGGCCGACCAGATGGCGCGCGGTTTCGTCCTGGGCGCGACGGCCGGGCGTACGACGCTGACCGGCGAGGGCCTCCAGCACGCGGACGGCCACTCACAGCTGCTGGCCTCCACGAACCCGGCGTGCGTCGCGTACGACCCGGCGTTCGGCTTCGAGATCGCGCACATCGTGCAGGACGGGCTGCGCCGGATGTACGGCGGCGACGAGGAGCACCCGCACGGCGAGGACGTCTTCTACTACCTGACCGTGTACAACGAGCCGATCCAGCACCCCGCCGAGCCGGAGAACGTCGACGCGGAGGGCATCGTCAAGGGCCTCTACCGCTTCAGCGAGGGCACGGCGGGCTCGCTCCCGGCGCAGATCCTGGCGTCCGGGGTCGCGCTGCCGTGGGCCATCGAGGCGCAGAAGATCCTCGCCGAGGAGTGGAACGTCAAGGCGGACGTCTGGTCGGCGACCTCCTGGAACGAGCTGCGGCGCGAGGCTGTGGACTGCGAGCGGCACAATCTGCTGCACCCGGAGGAGGAGCAGCGGACGCCGTACGTGACGCGGAAGCTGGCCGCGGCGCAGGGACCGGTGGTGGCGGTGTCCGACTGGATGCGGTCGGTGCCGGACCAGATCGCGCGGTGGGTGCCGGGGACGTACCAGTCGCTGGGCGCGGACGGGTTCGGGTTCGCGGACACGCGGGGGGCGGCCCGGCGGTTCTTCCACATCGACGCGCAGTCGATCGTGGTGGCGGTGCTGACGGAGCTGGCGCGCGAGGGGCACCTCGACCGGTCGGTACTGAAGCAGGCGATCGACCGGTACCAGCTGCTGGACGTGGCCGCGGCCGATCCGGGCGTGGCGGGCGGCGACGCGTAGGGATCACGCCACGGCGTGGACGCCGGACGGCGGCCCACGGGTCGTCGTCCGGCGTTCTTTACCATTCCCCCATGTCCGAACCGACTGCACGGGACCGCTGGGAGCGGCGCACCCAAGCGCCCTTGATGGCGCTGGCCGTCCTCTTCGCCATCGCCTACGCCCTCCCGATCGTGTCCCCGGACGCCCCGCGGTCCGTGCTGACCACCTGCCACGCCGTGAACTGGGGGGTGTGGGCCGCGTTCACCGTCGACTACCTGGTCCGGCTGTGGCTGAGCGAGGACCGGATGCGTTTCGTGCGCGGCAACCCGCTGGCGCTGCTCGCGGTCGTCCTGCCGCTGATCCAGCCGCTGCGGCTGCTCCGGCTGGTGTCGCTGTTGCTGCTCGCCGGGCAGCGGGCACGTCTGGCCTCGCAGATCCGGGTCACCACGTATGTCGCGGGCTGCTGTCTGGGGCTGCTGGTCTTCGGCGCGCTGGCCGTGCTGGAGGTGGAGCGGGGCAAGCCGGGGGCGTCCATCCACTCACTGGGGGACGCCGTGTGGTGGGCGTTCACGACGATGACCACCGTCGGGTACGGCGACATGGCACCGACCACCGGGCTGGGCCGGATACTGGCCATCGGGCTGATGCTCTCCGGGATCGCGCTGCTCGGTGTCGTCACCGCGAACATCGCGGCCTGGTTCATCGCGCGGTTCGAGATGGACGACGCGGAGGAGCGTCGGCAGACGGCGGCCATCGAGACGCTGACGGAGGAGGTCCGCGCCCTGCGGGCGGAGGTAGCGGCGCTGCGGGCGCCGGCGCCGGTCGAGGAGCGGCGGTGACACGGGTGAGCCCCCGGTATCGCGCCGGGGGCCCGTTCCGTGGTGCTCCGGGTCAGAACATGCCGTAACCCGAAGTGCTCGCTCCGGCCAGCCAGATGACGGCCAGGAGCGTGTCGATGGCGCCCAGGACCAGGGCGACCACGGCCGGTACCGGGCGGGGGCCCGCCCAGCGACCGCCCATGGCGAGCCAGCCGCAGACGATCGCCACCGGGCCGAGAACGATCCCCAGCACGAAGAAGCCGGCGACCGCGCAGATGACTCCGACGATTCCGAGCGTCGCGCGATCCTGCCCGGTCCGTGACCACGTCCGGCCACGTGAGCGGGGGTGCCTGCGCGTTCCGTGTCCGAAGCTCGCCATCATCAACTCCCTGATGGGTTGGTTGACATGGCGGGTACCCCAGCTTACGCGGTGAATTCACGCCGTACGGACGGCCGTGGTGGCCGTCCGTGGCGACGGTCCGTCAGATGTGGCCGACGCCCGCGCCCGCCTCCGCGTTCTCACCGCGCTTGGTGAGGAAGGCGACCAGCACCGCCACGGCGGCCACTCCGGCGGCGACCAGGGACGCCAGGCTCATGCCGGAGATGAAGGTGTCGTGGGCGACGTCGGTGATCTTCGTGGCGATGGCCTCGGGCGTGCCCTTCTCGACCGGCGCCACACCGACCTGCACGGCCTCGGAGGCCTGACCGGCCTGTTCCGGGGTGAGCGGCGGGAGTCCGGCCTTCGCCCAGTTGCCCTCGAGATCGCTGTCCACCTTGGAGGCCATCACGGCACCCAGCACGGCCGTACCGAGGCTGCCGCCGATCTGCATCGCGGCCTGCTGGAGACCACCGGCGACACCGGAGAGCTCCATCGGCGCGTTGCCGACGATGACCTCGGTGGCGCCGACCATGACCGGCGCGAGACCGAGACCGAGCAGCGCGAACCAGAGCGACATCACACCGCTGCCGGTGTCCGTCTCCAGCGTCGACATCCCGTACATGGCGAGCGCGGTGCACACCATGCCGCCGGCCAGCGGGATGCGCGGACCGACCTTGGTGATCATCGCGCCCGCGAGCGGGGAGCCGACGATCATCATGCCGGTGAGCGGGAGCAGGTGCAGACCGGCGTCGACCGGGCTCATGCCGTGCACGTTCTGAAGGTAGAAGGTGACGAAGAACAGGCCGCCCATGAAGGCGATGGCCATCAGGACCATCAGCACGACACCCGCGGACAGCGGGACGGAACGGAAGAGCCCCAGCGGGATCAGCGGCTCCTTGACCTTCGTCTCCCAGAACGCGAACAGCAGGAAGCCGATCACCGAGACGGCTATGAAGCCCCAGGTCTTGCCGTCGCCCCAGCCCCATTCCGGGGCCTTGATCAGGGCCCACACGAGGCAGAACATCGCGGCCGACAGCAGGGCGATGCCGAGCACGTCGAAGGAGCGCGGGGCGTTCTCCGCGCGGTGGTCGAGCAGGATCCACGCGCCGAGCGCGACGGCGAGGACGCCGACCGGCACGTTGATGAAGAACACCGACTGCCAGTTGACGTGCTCGACGAGGACACCGCCGAGGATCGGGCCGCCCGCGGTGGAGGCACCGATGACCATGCCCCAGATGCCGATCGCCATGTTGAGCTTCTCGGCGGGGAACGTGGCCCGCAGCAGCCCGAGCGCGGCCGGCATCAGCAGCGCGCCGAACAGGCCCTGGAACACGCGGAAGGTGATGACCAGCGCGATGCTGTCGGACAGACCGATGGCGCCCGAGGCCGCGGCGAAGCCGACGACGCCGATGAGGAAGGTCTGCCGGTGCCCGAAGCGGTCACCGAGCTTGCCCGCGGTGATCAGGGAGACCGCGAGGGCGAGGAAGTACGCGTTGGTGATCCACTGGACCTCGGCGAAGGTGGCGCCCAGGTCGCTGGCGATGGCCGGGTTCGCGATGGCCACGATGGTGCCGTCCAGGGCCACCATCATGACGCCCACGGCAACAGTGATGAGGGTGAACCAGGGGTGCCCGCGCAACCCCTTGTCCGGGGTCCCGTCCGACGGGGCGGCCGGCGTGCCGTCCCCCGGCCCCGTCTTGTCGATGGTGGTCTGACTAGTCATGCGTTCGAGGCTAGTGACAGCCACTGACAGTTGACAAACCAATTCACTAGTCGGTAACTGACACGACATACGCCTATAGCCTGAACTGGGGAAACAGTTCGAGGAGGAGCAATGGAGACGGCCGGGACCGTCGTGGGTGCGTCGCCGCGGCCGGGCCTGCGGGAGCGCAAGAAGCAGCGCACCCGGGACGCGCTGCTCCGGGCCGCGCTGGAGCTGATCGCCACGCGCGGGTACGAGGGGACGACCGTCGACGACATCGTGGCGGCCGTCGACGTCTCGCAGCGCACCTTCTTCCGCTACTTCGCCAGCAAGGAGGAGGTGGCCTTCTTCGTCCCCCGGCTCGCGGAGTCGTACGTCGTCGAGGCCGCACGGGCCCGGCCGCCGGACGAGGCACCGCTGGACGCGCTGCGCCGGGCCGTCCTGGACAGCTGGGACGAGATCAACGAGGCCGTCGAGCAGCTCGTCCCGCTGGAGCTGCACATGCGCGTTTACCGGGTGATCGAGTCGACGCCCGCCCTGCTCGCTGCCCATCTGCGCCGGGCGACGGAGCTGGAGGAGGAGCTGGCGCGGATCATCGCCGAGCGCGAGGGGCTCGACATGGACGCCGATCCCCGGCCGAGGATCCTGGTGGCCGCGTTCGGCGGGGTGATCCGCGTGGCGGAGCGGCTCTGGTCGGCCGGGGACGACCTCGGCGTCACCGCCATGCGGGACCTGATGACGACCTGCCTGGACCATGTGGGACCGGCGCTGGTGGGGAACTGGCGTACGGATTGATCCCCGAACCGACACCACGAAACGTGATCCCGGTCACTTGATTCACGCGAGACACTCCCGTTCTCCTAGTGTGTCCTTCCAGTGACTTCCTTCGACACCTCCCCGCAACTGAACGTCTGGCGCGCGCTGCTCGCGCTCGCCGTCGTCTTCGTGATGCTGGCGACCACCGGCTGGACGGCGCTGCGGCACCAGCGCCACCCCGCTCCGCTCCAGGCATCGCTCAGCGCCTGGGAGCAGGGCCGGATAGCGGGCCACCGGCTGCCTGACCCGCAGTCGGCGCCCGCGCGGCTGGCCCGGTTCTTCGCCTCCCTCACCGAGGGGCAGCGTGCGAGTCTCGCCCGCCGCTATCCGCTGGCGGTCGGCAACATGAACGGCGCGCCGGTCCAGCTGCGCTACCGCGCCAACCGCATCGCGCTGGGGCAGGCCCGTGAGGTCGAGATCAAACGCCTGCACGACAAACGGCTCACCGCCTCGGGCCAGCATCAGGCCGGCCGCCGGATGAACCGCCTCGAGGCGCTGATGCAACCCGGCCGCAAGATCCTCGCCTTCGACCCGGCGGGCTCCGGCCGGGTCGCCGAGGTCTTCGGCGATCTGCGCGGGGCCGAGCGGGTCTCGGTCGTCGTCCCCGGCGTCGACACCGATCTGCTCACCTTCCAGCGCACGCGGCGCGAGTTCTCGGCCCCCGTCGGCATGGCGAAGGCCCTGTACGCGGCCGAGCGCGAGACTGCTCCCTCGACCCGTACGGCGGTGATCGCGTGGGCCGACTACACCGCGCCCAGCGGGCTCGGCATGGACGCGGCCACGGCGATGCGCGCCGAGGAGGGTGCGCTGCGGCTGGACGCGATGCTGCGCGGGCTGCCCGGCAGGGCCCCGGTCTCGCTGTTCTGCCACAGCTACGGCTCCGTGGTGTGCGGGGTCGCCGCGCACTCGCTGCCGGACCGGGTGGCCGACATCGCGGTGGCCGGCAGCCCCGGCATGCGGGTCGAGAAGGCCGCCCATCTGCACACCACCGCCCGGGTCTGGGCGATGCGGGACGCCGACGACTGGATCCAGGACGTGCCGTACCTGGAGCTCGGCGGTCTGGGTCACGGCGCCGATCCGGTGGCGGCGGGATTCGGGGCGCGGGTGCTGTCGGCGCGGGAGGCGAAGGGGCACGCCGGATACTTCCAACCGGGTACGGACAGTCTGCGGAACTTCGCCGAGATCGGTGTTGGCGCATACCGCGCGGTCTCCTGTGCGGACGAGGACGACGTCTGCCGTGCGGGTTTGTCCGGTACGACCACTACCGGACGCGCGTAGAGGCGGAGATACTGCGGTATGCGTGGGGAGGGGACGAAGAAGCTCGTGCCGCATACGATGAGCCGCATGGGTGACGTACTGGCCGGATTTCATGCCGCCTGGGAGTTCGAGTCCGACTCCGTGCTCATCCGTTACGAACGGGGGATTCGAACACCCAAGCTGTTCCAGGCGCTCGGCGAACGGCGCGTTCCGCTGGAGGCGGTGGAGGGGATCACCCTCACGCCCGGCAAGCGCGGGACCGTGGTCCTGCGGGCCGAGCTGCGCCCCGGCGCCGATCCGCTGATGGAGGCGGCCGCCGG
Source organism: Streptomyces sp. NPDC031111 (assembly GCF_055570675.1). Taxonomy (NCBI): domain Bacteria; kingdom Bacillati; phylum Actinomycetota; class Actinomycetes; order Kitasatosporales; family Streptomycetaceae; genus Streptomyces; species Streptomyces sp. NPDC031111. The sequence goes on along the minus strand of NZ_JBVIGS010000001.1, from coordinate 803,412 downwards.
GCAGTTGAAGGAGAGCAGCGACCCCTACCGGCTGGTGCTGCCCGCCGAACGGGAGACGCTCGCCGAGTACTACGCCGACGAACTGCGCGCACAGCTCACCGAGTCGGGGCCCGCCGAACGCCATCTGGTCGCGCCTCCGGAGGCGCCGCTCCAGTTCAAGGCGTACGACGGGAAGGCGACCTTCGACGGTACGGCGGTGTCCTTCCGGTGGTTCTGGACGGGCGCCTCGTCGGCGAAGTGGAAGGCCGGCGACCAGCGTTTCCCGGTGGGTGAGTTGAGCGGGGTGGAGTGGCGGTCACCGGAGGTGTTCGAGGGGCATCTGCGGCTGCACCGGCGGGACGCCGGGGCGCCCGCCGGTCAGGCCGACCAGGATCCGGCGGCGGTGGTGTTCGGGCTGGGGTACGGGCCCGTGCACGAGTCGCTGCCGTTCGCTGCGGCGGTGCTGGCGGCGGTGCGGAACTGTGCGCCGGTGGCGGCGGTGTCCACGGCGCGGGCGCGCCGTGACCCCGCGGATATCGCCGAGCGGATCCGGCACTTGGGGGAGCTTCATCAGGCCGGTCTTGTGACCGATGAGGAGTTCTCCTCCAAGAAGGCGGAGTTGCTTTCGGAGCTTTAGGGGGTGCCGGGGGCGGTTGTGTTTCGGCTCAAGGCCGTCCTGGGTTGCTCGCGCAGTTCCCCGCGCCCCTTCGGGGCGCGTTTCACTCCCGGCCTGCGGACGTGAACGTCATGTCCCTGTAGCGGGGGCCCGCGACCTTTTCGGCGATGGGTTCCAGCAGGGACAGTTCGGCGTCGGTGAGGGTGATGTGCGTCGCCTTGGTGTTCTCCTCCACCCTCGTCGGCTTGCGGGTGCCGGGGATCGGGACGACCGGGAGGTTGTGGACCGCCGCCTGTTGGTGGACCCAGGCCAGGGCGATCTGGCCGAGGGAGGCGTCGTGGGCCTCGGCCACCGTGCGGACCGGCTCCAGCAGGGCCGCGTTGGCCGTCGCGTTGGTGCCCGTGAAGCGGGGCATCTGGCGGCGGAAGTCGTCGGCGGTGAGATCCTGGTCGGCGTTGGCGAAGGAGCCGGTCAGGAAGCCTCGTCCCAGCGGCGAGTACGGGACGAGGGTCACGCCCAGTTCGCGCGCGGCCGGTACGACCCTCGCCTCGATGTCCCGGCTGAACAGCGACCACTCCGACTGGACGGCGGCGATCGGGTGCACACCGTGCGCGGCCCGCAGTTCGTCGGCCGTGACCTCGCTGAGGCCCAGCTGCTTGACCTTGCCCTCGCGCACCAGCTCGGCCATGACGCCGACGGTCTCCTCGATCGGCACGTTCACATCGCGCCGGTGCATGTAGTAGAGGTCGATCACGTCGACGTCGAGGCGCTTCAGGCTCGCCTCGACGGCCTCGCGGATGTACGGCGCGTCGTTGCGGATGATCCGCCGGGTCGGGTCGTCCGGCGGGATCGACAGGGCGAACTTGGTGGCGATGACCACCTCGTCCCGGTGCGCCTTGAAGAAGGGGGCGAGGAAACGCTCGTTGTCCCCCGCGCCGTACGCGTCCGCCGTGTCGTAGAGCGTGACGCCGAGTTCCAGGGCCCGCTCCAGGGTCGCCCGGGAGGCGTCCGCGTCCACGGGGCCGTAGGCGAAGCTCATGCCCATGCAGCCGAGGCCCTGCACGCCCACCAGGGGTCCGCCCTCGCCCAGCGCCGCCGTACCGATGCGGCCGTCCTTACCGTTGGTCATCGTGTCCTCTCCGAGGCCAGGGCGCGCCCGGCGTCCGCGTAGAAACTGATCTTCCGGTCGAGCACGGCGAGCGTGCCCTGGAGTTCGGCGATCCGGGACAGTACGTCCTCGCGGGTCTGCTGGAGCAGTTCGAAACGCTCCGTGTACGTGTGGTCGCCCGCACGGACCAGCTCCGCGTACCGCACCATGTCCGCGACCGGCATCCCGGTCAGACGGAGCTTGCCGACGAGGGCGAGCCAGTCGAGGTCGCGGTTGCTGTAGCGGCGCTGGCCGGTGTGGGACCGGTCGATGTGCGGCATCAGCCCGATGCGCTCGTACCAGCGCAGGGTGTGCGCCGTCAGCCCGGTGAGGGCGACGACCTCGCTGATCGTGTACTTGTCCTCGCCGTCCGGCCGGCGGTTCCCCTGCGGCGGTCCGGCGCAGGTGTCGGCGCTGGTCCCTGTGGTCTCCGTCTCCGTCACCGTCATGGCCTCCACGCTAGAACGCTGGAGTGCACTCCAAGCAAGCGACAACGGTGAGAAATGGGTGGGACGCGCGGCCGTTGGCTCATTAGCGTGCGGTCATGACCTTCGTACGCCGTGCGACGCCCAGGGACGCGGAGGAAGTGCTGCGTCTGCGTCAGGTGATGATCGATTCGATGGCCCGGTCCGACCCGTCCACCGCGTGGCACGCCGAGTCCCTGCCCGTGCTGCGCGGCAGGCTGTCCGAGCCGGAGGGCACGTTCGCGGCGTTCGTCGTGGACCATCCGGAGCGGCCGGGCGCGCTGGCGGCGCTGGTGGCGGGCACGCTCGACTACCGCATCGGCGGTGCCCACAACCCGTACGGCGTCGACGGCTACGTCTTCAGCGTCGCCACCGACCCGGACGCGCGGCGGCGCGGGTACGCGCGTGCCTGTGTGGAGGCGCTGCTGGAGTGGTTCCGGGAGCGCGGCGCCCGGCGGGTCCGCCTCACCGCGTCCGCGCAGGCCGAACCGCTGTACGTGGCGCTGGGCTTCCGGCCGAAGCCGGACCCGTTGCTGGAGCTGAGGCTCTGAGCGCTTAGGCTCGACGGCATGTCGCTGAAGAGCCTCGCACTGATCGAGAACTGGCCGGTTCCCACCGCCGCGGCGGGTGTCGTCCGGGCGGACGGCACCGTCCTGGGCACCCACGGCCCGGCCGGCCACCGCTTCCCGCTGGCCTCGGTCACCAAGCCGCTGGCGGCGTACGCGGTGCTCGTGGCGTACGAGGAGGGCGCGATCGAGCTGGACGAGCCGGCGGGCCCGGAGGGCTCGACGGTCCGGCACCTGCTCGCCCACACCTCGGGGCTCGCCTTCGACGAGCACAGGGTGACCTCGGCACCGGGTGAGCGGCGGCTGTACTCCAACGCCGGTTTCGAGCAGCTGGGCGACCATGTCGCGAAGGCGACGGAGATCCCGTTCGGCGAGTATCTGCGCCAGGCGGTGCTGGAGCCGCTGGGCATGACCGGGACCTCCCTGGAGGGCTCCCCCGCGAAGGACGGCGTCTCCACGGTGGACGACCTCCTGCGCTTCGCCGCCGAGGTGCTGGCGCCGCGCCTGCTGGACCCGCGCACGGTCGCCGAGGCGATGACGGTCCAGTACCCGGGCACCAAGGGCGTCCTGCCGGGCTACGGCCACCAGAACCCCAACGACTGGGGTCTCGGCTTCGAGATCCGCAACTCCAAGTCCCCGCATTGGACCGGCACTTCGTCCTCCCCGCGCACCTTCGGCCACTTCGGCCAGTCGGGCACGTTCCTCTGGATGGACCCGGACGCGGGCGTAGCCTGCACATCCCTCACCGACCGCGCCTTCGGCCCCTGGGCGATCGAGGCCTGGCCCCCGTTCACGGACGCGGTCCTGACAGAACTGCGCGGCTGACCCCGACCCCGAACCACACCGTCCTGCCCCGTCCGTCGGGGCGGACGACGACACCCCACCGGTCGGTCACCGCGTCCACGATCACCAGCCCACGCCCACCTTCACCGAGCCCGTCGCTGACCGCCCGCACGGGCAACTCGGGGCAGCCGTCGGTGGCGCCGTCGGCTAGAAGCCCCGCATCTCCCACAGCAGCAGTTCCGCCGGTGTGTTCGCGGCGAGTGCCTCGATGTCCTTCGCGTCCGTGATGCGGGCCGCGTCGCCCGGTGCCAGTTCCTCGTCGTCCAGGCGGATGTGGCCCCGTACCACATGGGCGTACACGTACGCGGCGTCCGGTACGGCGGTCCGCTCCCCCGCCGCCAGGCGGCGTACGTGGAGCATCGCGCCCGCCTCCGGGAGGGCGTACGGGGTGGAGTCCGCTATGCCGCGGACGATCTCGTAGGACGGCTCGCCGCCGGGCTCCAGGGGGGCCAGCCACATCTGGAGGAAGGTCAGGGGGGCGGGGCCGGCGTTGCGCTCCACGTGGCGGACGCCGGACGCGGCGCTCAGGCGCTGTACGTCGCCGGGGCGGACCACGCTCTCGTGGCCCGCCGAGTCGCGGTGGGTCAGCTCGCCCTCGACCACCCACGTCACGATCTCGGTGTGGCTGTGCGGGTGCTCGTCGAAGCCGGCACCGGGTGCCAGCCGCTCCTCGTTGCAGGCGATCACCGCGCCGAAGCGCAGGTTGTCCGGGTCGTAGTGGGGGCCGAAGGAGAAGGCGTGCCGCGTCTCGATTCCGGCCGCCGGATCGCCGCCCTGATAGCGCTCGTGCGCGCGCCGTACGTCCATCACGTCGTCCACCGTAGACCCGCCGACACGCGCGGCCGTCCCGATAAGGCAGTCTTGTCCCGTGCCCGAACCCGAAACCAGCACCAACCAAGCCGCCGCACGCCCCGCCCATCCGCACTCCGCGACGCTGAAGCGACTGGAGAAGTCGTCCGGCAGCCTCGCCGCGCAGGCGATCGCGCGGATGGACGAGACGCTGCCCTGGTACCGGGCCATGCCCCCAGAGAATCGTTCCTGGATCGGCCTGGTCGCCCAGGCGGGCATCGCCGCCTTCACCGAGTGGTTCCGGCACCCGGACGCGCCGCAGGCCATCTCCACCGATGTCTTCGGCACCGCGCCGCGCGAGCTGACCAGGGCGATCACGCTGCGGCAGACCGTGGAGATGGTGCGCACCACCATCGAGGTCATGGAGTCCGCCATCGACGAGGTGGCGGCGCCCGGCGACGAGAGCGTGCTGCGCGAGGCGCTCCTCGTGTACGCCCGTGAGATCGCCTTCGCCACCGCCCAGGTGTACGCCCAGGCCGCCGAGGCACGGGGTGCCTGGGACGCGCGTCTGGAGTCCCTGGTGGTGAACGCGGTGCTCAGCGGAGAGGCCGACGAGGGGGCGGTGTCGCGGGCCGCCGCACTGGGATGGAACTCCCCCGAACATGTGTGCGTGGTGCTGGGCACCGCGCCCGACGGGGACTCGGAGCTGACCGTGGAGGCCATCCGGCGGGCCGCCCGGCACGCCAAGCTCCAGGTGCTGACCGGGGTGCTCGGCGACCGGCTCGTGGTGATCGCGGGCGGCAGCGACAACCCGCTCGGGGTCGCCAAGTCGCTGATCGGACCGTATGCGGCGGGCCCGGTGGTGGCGGGCCCGGTGGTGCCGGACCTGCTGGCCGCGACCCGGTCCGCGCAGGCCGCCGCGGCGGGCCTGAAGGCCTGTTCCGCCTGGCAGGACGCGCCGCGCCCGGTGCTCGCGGACGATCTGCTTCCGGAGCGGGCGATCGCCGGCGACCCCTCCGCCCGGGAGCAGTTGGTGGAGGAGATCTACAGACCGCTGGAGGAGGCCGGGGCGGCGCTGCTGGAGACGCTCAGTGTCTATCTCGAGCAGGCGAGCAGCCTCGAGGGCGCGGCGCGGATGCTGTTCGTTCACCCCAATACCGTCCGCTACCGGCTCCGACGTGTGACTGACGTCACCGGATGGTCACCTTCCGATGTACGCTCCGCTTTCACGCTGCGGATCGCGCTGATCCTGGGACGTCTGGCCGACGGCGATCTTCAGCCCTAGCGTTTGTCGGGGCCCCACAAAACCCCCTGCTGTTCTTCGTCCTTGTCCCCACGGGCGGCCGTGGCCGTCCCCAAGAGAGAGTGTGAGAGTGCTCGTACTCGTCGCTCCCGGCCAGGGCGCCCAGACGCCCGGCTTCCTGACTGAATGGCTCGACCTCCCCGGTGCCGCGGACCGCGTCGCCGCGTGGTCCGACGCCATCGGACTCGACCTCGCCCACTACGGCACCAAGGCCGACGCGGACGCGATCCGCGACACGGCCGTCGCCCAGCCGCTGCTGGTCGCGGCCGGTCTGCTGTCCGCCTCGGCACTGGGTGCCGTCACGCCGGGCGCGGTCGCCGGTCACAGCGTCGGTGAGATCACCGCCGCCGCCCTCGCGGGTGTCCTCGACGACACCGCCGCGCTCTCCCTGGTCCGCAAGCGGGGTCTGGCCATGGCCGACGCCGCCGCGATCACCGAGACCGGCATGGCGGCGCTGCTCGGCGGCGACCCCGAAGTGACGGTTCCGCACCTGGAGAAGCTGGGCCTGACCCCGGCGAACATCAACGGGGCGGGCCAGATCGTCGCAGCCGGCACCAAGGAGCAGCTCGCCGCGCTGGAGTCGGACAAGCCCGAGGGCGTGCGCCGGGTCGTGATGCTCCAGGTCGCGGGCGCCTTCCACACGCACCACATGGGCCCCGCGGTCGACACCCTGGCGAAGGCCGCCGAGGCCCTGACGCCGGGCGACCCGAAGGTCACCTATGTGTCGAACAAGGACGGCAAGGCGGTCGCGACCGGTGCCGAGGTGCTTCAGCGCCTGGTCGGCCAGGTCGCCAACCCGGTCCGCTGGGACCTGTGCATGGAGACCTTCAAGGAGCTCGGCGTCACCGCCCTCCTCGAGGTCTGCCCCGGCGGCACCCTGACCGGCCTCGCCAAGCGCGCCCTGCCCGGCGTCCCCACGCTGGCCCTGAAGACCCCCGCCGACCTCGAAGCGGCCCGCGAGCTCATCGCGGAGCACACCGCCTGATCGCCTTAAGGAGCCCACCCGCATGGCGAAGATCAAGCCCAGCAAGGGCGCCCCGTACGCGCGCATCCTAGGCGTGGGCGGTTACCGTCCCACCCGGGTCGTGCCGAACGAGGTGATCCTCGAGACGATCGACTCGTCCGACGAGTGGATCCGCTCCCGCTCCGGCATCGAGACCCGGCACTGGGCGTCGCCCGAGGAGACCGTCGCCGCGATGTCGATCGAGGCGTCCGGCAAGGCGATCGCGGACGCGGGGATCGACGCCTCGCAGATCGGTGCCGTCGTCGTCTCGACCGTCTCGCACTTCAGCCAGACCCCGGCCATCGCGACCGAGATCGCCGACCGGCTGGGCACGGACAGGGCCGCCGCCTTCGACATCTCCGCGGGCTGCGCCGGCTTCGGCTACGCCCTCACCCTCGCCAAGGGCATGGTCGTCGAGGGTTCGGCGGAGTACGTCCTGGTCATCGGCGTGGAACGGCTGAGCGACCTCACCGACCTGGAGGACCGGGCCACGGCCTTCCTGTTCGGCGACGGCGCGGGCGCGGTGGTCGTGGGCCCGTCCCAGGAGCCCGCGATCGGCCCGACCGTGTGGGGCTCGGAGGGCGACAAGTCCGAGACCATCAAGCAGACCGTGCCGTGGACGGACTACCGCGACGGAACCGTCGAGAAGTTCCCCGCGATCACGCAGGAGGGCCAGGCGGTGTTCCGCTGGGCCGTGTTCGAGATGGCGAAGGTCGCCCAGCAGGCGCTGGACGCGGCCGGGATCACCGCGGACGAACTGGACGTCTTCATCCCGCACCAGGCCAATGTGCGGATCATCGACTCGATGGTGAAGACGCTGAAACTGCCGGAGCACGTCACGGTCGCCCGTGACATCCGCACCACCGGCAACACCTCGGCCGCCTCGATTCCGCTCGCGATGGAGCGGCTTCTGGCGACCGGCGAGGCGAAGAGCGGCGACACCGCGCTCGTCATCGGCTTCGGGGCGGGTCTCGTCTACGCCGCTACGGTCGTTACCCTCCCCTAGGCACTCCGTGCCGGATCATCGGGTCCGGTACGACAGGCAAACGCCACATCCGCTGGAATCACAAAGAAGGAGCTCCATCATGGCCGCCACTCAGGAAGAGATCGTCGCCGGTCTCGCGGAGATCGTGAACGAGATCGCCGGCATCCCGGTTGAGGACGTCCAGCTGGACAAGTCCTTCACCGACGACCTGGACGTCGACTCGCTGTCCATGGTCGAGGTCGTCGTCGCCGCCGAAGAGCGCTTCGACGTCAAGATCCCGGACGACGACGTCAAGAACCTCAAGACCGTCGGCGACGCGACCGACTACATCCTCAAGCACCAGGCCTGAGCCCCCGCCGGGCCTTCCGTCAGGGAGGCCCGGAGGAGCCGGGAGCCCCGGCCCCGCCACCCGGCGGTGGCGCCGTACGAATCCTCGTAAATCCGTTGGAGAAAGAATTCCGATGAGCCCGACCAATCGCACCGTGGTCGTCACCGGTATCGGCGCAACCACACCGCTGGGTGGCGACGCGGCCTCTACCTGGGAGGGCCTGGTCGCCGGACGTTCCGGCGTCAAGCCCCTGGAGCAGGAGTGGGCCGCCGAGCAGGCGGTCCGTATCGCGGCCCCGGTGGCCGTGGAGCCCACCGAGGTCATCCCCCGGCCGCAGGCCCGCCGCCTGGACCGCTCGGCGCAGTTCGCGCTGATCGCGGCCAAGGAGGCGTGGGCCGACGCCGGGTTCGAAGCCAGGGCCGGCGAGGACCCGAAGGTCGACCCGGACCGGCTCGGCGCGGTCATCGCCTCCGGCATCGGCGGCGTGACGACCCTGCTGGACCAGTACGACGTGCTGAAGGAGAAGGGCGTACGCCGCGTCTCCCCGCACACCGTCCCCATGCTGATGCCGAACGGCCCCTCGGCGAACGTGGGCCTGGCCGTGGGCGCCCGCGCGGGCGTGCACACCCCGGTCTCGGCCTGCGCCTCGGGCGCGGAGGCCATCGGCTACGCCATCGAGATGATCCGTACGGGCCGCGCCGACGTCGTCGTCGCGGGTGGCACGGAGGCGGCGATCCACCCGCTGCCGATCGCCGCGTTCGGCAACATGATGGCGATGTCCAAGAACAACGACGACCCGCAGGGCGCCTCGCGCCCCTACGACGTGGCCCGTGACGGCTTCGTCATGGGCGAGGGCGCGGGCGTGATCGTCCTGGAGTCCGCCGAGCACGCCGCCGCGCGCGGCGCCCGCGTCTACGCGGAGGCTGTCGGCCAGGGCATCTCGGCCGACGCGCACGACATCGTGCAGCCGGAGCCGGAGGGGCGTGGCATCTCGCACGCCCTGCAGAACCTGCTGGACCGCACGGATCTGGACCCGGCGGAGATCGTGCACGTCAACGCGCACGCGACCTCGACGCCGGCGGGTGACATCGCCGAGCTGAAGGCGCTGCGGAAGGTGTTCGGTGACGACGCGGACCACATGGCGGTCTCCGCGACGAAGTCGATGACGGGTCATCTGCTCGGTGGCGCGGGTGGTGTGGAGTCCGTCGCGACGGTGCTGGCGCTGTACCACCGGCTGGCGCCGCCGACCATCAACGTGGACAACCTCGACCCCGAGGCCGAGGCGAGCGCGGATGTTGTCCGGGGTGAGGCGCGGAAGTTGCCCGTGGACGGGCGGATTGCCGCGTTGAACGACTCGTTCGGGTTTGGTGGGCACAACGTGGTGCTGGCGTTCCGGTCCGTGTGACCGCGGCCGTCGGCTGAGTGAAGGGCTTCCGCCTTCTGGGTGGGGGCCCTTTGCCGTGTGGCGCGGTCGTGGGGGGGGCGTGGTGGGTTCCGCCGGGAGTTTCTTTCGCCCCCGCCGCCCCTTCCCGTCCCGTTCCTGAGGGCTTCGCCCCCAGACCCCCATTGCGCAGTTCCCCGCGCCCCTTTCGGGGGCGGGTCAGACCACCTGGTGGAGCCAGCGGACCGGGGCGCCCTCGCCTGCGTATCTGAAGGGTTCGAGTTCGTCGTCCCAGGGCTTGCCGAGGAGTTTGGCGATTTCCGCTTCGAGGTTGGTCTCTTCGGTCCGGGAGCGGGTCAGGGCGGCGCGGAGGCGGTCCTCGGGGATGAGGATGTCGCCGTGGATGCCGGTGACGGCGTGGAAGATGCCGAGGTCGGGGGTGCAGCTGTAGCGCTCGCCCTCGGCGGTGGGGCAGGGCTCGGCGGTGACCTCGAAGCGCAGCATCTGCCAGCCGCGCAGCGCGGAGGCGAGTTTGGATGCGGTGCCGGCCTGGCCCTGCCACGAGAACTCGGAGCGCCAGGTGCCGGGGGCGGCGGGCTGGCGGATCCAGTCCAGGCTGACGCGTGTGCCGAGCACCCCGGCGACGGCCCACTCGACGTGCGGGCACAGCGCGCGCGGCGCGGAGTGCACGTACAGAACTCCACGAGTCGTCACCGGAACCTCCGGGCTGAGCGGGTCGTCTAGGAACGGGCGGAACGGCCGCGGCCCGGGCGGGCCACGTTGATGGCGAGGCTACCGTGCGACGGCGCAAGGAGTGTGACGTACCGTCGGTCCCGGTGCCGGGAAACCTGCGTCTTTCACCCGGCAGGACGCCTGTACGGGTGTGGGACGTTCCTTCCGGACGGGGGTCCAGGGCGGGCGGGAACCCTCGTGCGTTGTTAAGGGTTGGGGGACGAACACACCACGACGCGCGGGGAGGCGGCGGATGGAGCGGGCGACGCGGAGGCGGAGGCCCCGATCACGGGCGGTGCTCGCCATGGTGACGGCCGCCGCGCTGGGGATGGCCGGCTGCGACGCCGTGGGCGGTGACTCCCCCGCCCCGAAGGGCACGGAGGGGAAGAAGGCCCGGCCGGCCCCGAAACCCACGCCCGTGTGGGACACCGCCCCGGACTCGGTCGCCGCCGTGGGCGACTCCATCACGCGCGGCTTCGACGCGTGCGCAGTGCTGACGGACTGCCCCGAGGTGTCGTGGGCCACGGGCGGCAGCGAACGGGTGGACAGTCTCGCGGTACGGCTGCTGGGGCGGGCGGGGGCGGCCGAGCGGAGCTGGAACTACGCGGTGACCGGGGCCCGGATGGCGGATCTGCCGGGGCAGATGGCCCGGGCGGTGCGGCGCGGTCCTGAGCTGGTGGCGGTGATGGCGGGGGCGAACGACGCCTGCCGGGACACCACGTCGGCGATGACCCCGGTGGCGGACTTCCGGGCCGACTTCCAGGAGGCGATGGACACGCTGCGCGAGGCGCTGCCGAAGGCGCAGGTGTATGTGGCGAGCGTGCCGAATCTGAAGCGGCTGTGGTCTCAGGGGCGGACCAACGCGCTGGGCAAGCAGGTGTGGAAGCTGGGCATCTGCCCGTCGATGCTGGGCGACGCGGATGCCCTGGACGCGGCGGCGAACCTGCGGCGCGAGACGGTCCACAACCGGGTGGAGGACTACAACGAGGTGCTGGAGGAGGTGTGCGCCGAGGACCGCCGCTGCCGCTTCGACGGCGGCGCGGTGTACGAGTACCGTTTCGGCACGGACCAGCTGAGCCACTGGGACTGGTTCCACCCCAGTGTCGACGGTCAGTCCAAGCTGGCCGAGATCGCGTACCGCACGGTCACGGCGAAGAAGCCGTGACTTATTGTTTCGCACATGAACGAACTCTTCGGCACACTTTCCGACGGCACTCCGGTGCACCGTTGGACCCTGCGACGGGCGGGCGTACGGGTACGGATCCTGTCCTACGGCGGGATCGTGCAGGACGTCGAGGTGCCGGACCGGGACGGGCGGACCGGGAACGTGGTGCTGGGGTTCCCCGACCTGGACGGCTACCTCCGGCACCCGGAACCCTTCCTGGGCGCCCTGATCGGCCGGTACGCCAACCGGATCGCCGGCGCCCGCTTCTCCCTGGCCGGGCGGGACCACACGCTCGCCCCGAACAACGGTCCGAACTCGCTGCACGGCGGTGAGCGGGGCTTCGACAAGCGGGTGTGGGCCGTCGACCCGGTCGAGCACGGTCTGCGCCTCTCCCTGGTCAGCGCGGACGGCGAGGAGGGCTTCCCGGGCCGTCTGGAGGTCTCGGTGACGTACACGCTGGACGAGCGGGGCGCGCTGGGGATCGCGTACGAGGCGGTGACGGACGCGCCGACGCATGTGAACCTGACGAACCACACGTACTGGAACCTGGCCGGCTCCGGCAGCGCGGCCGGGCACGAGCTGCGGCTCGCGGCCTCCCGCTACACCCCGTCCGACGCGGACCTGATCCCGAGCGGTGAGCTCGCCGACGTCTCCGGCACCCGCTTCGACTTCCGCGAGGCACGCAAGGCGGGTACGGGGTACGACGACAACTTCGTGCTCGACAAGGGGGTGACGGCGGTGCCCGAGGAGGTCGCGGAGCTGTACGACCCGGCGTCGGGGCGGGTGCTGACGGTGGCGACCACCGAGCCGGGGATGCAGCTGTACACCGCGGATCACATCGGGGAGCCGTTCACGGCCGGTGACGGGATCGCGCTGGAGACTCAGCACTTTCCGGACTCGCCGAACCGGCCGGAGTTCCCCAGCACGGTGCTGAGGCCGGGTGAGGTGTTCCGGTCGGAGACCGTGTACGGGTTCGGGGTGCGGTAGGGAGGCGCCCGGGGGCCTGGTTGGCACACATGAGCCCCGGTCCGGGGTCAGGGTCCCGGGCCGGGGCTGCTCATGTGGGTGCTTCCCGGATCAGACGTTAATCGCTGCGGTGGAGTCACGGTCCTCGATCTGTATGCCCGCGTGAATCTCGTACGAACCCTTCACATATGACCGCGATGCGGGGTCGCTCCGCGTGGGGGTGGCCGGGGGTGGGTTGGCGCTGCCCGGCGCCGTGCAGTGTGTCCCGCGTTGGGGTGGGCCGGGGGGGGTGTTCGCGCAGCCCGGCGCTTGCGGGGTGCCGTCGCGCCCACCCTCCCCCACTCTCGGCTTCGCTCGAGCGGGAGGTGCCCCCATCGCCCTGGGGGTACCTCCCAGGCCCTTAAGGCACTGGGGGAGGCACGACTGCCCGCGGAGGGCGCGGCAGGCGGCTGGCCCCGGCACACCCACCACCCGTGGCGTGGACCGCGCAGGGCACGCGATACTGCGGCCTTCGGCATCCCGTAACCCCACGACGACGGAAGGCCCAACGCCCTTGAGATCCGTACGTGTTCGCTTCGGTGTGCTCGGTCTGGCGCTGTTGACCGGTCTCACCGCCCCCACCACAGCGACCGCCGCCGAGAAGACGACTCCCACCGTCGAGGAACGCCGTCTCGACGGCGCCGCTCCGCAGGAGATACTCCGCCGTTCCGGATTCGCCGGCACCGCACCGGACTTCGCCCGCGCTCTCGACCACGCCCGCTCCTACGCCCAGGCCCACCGCACCGTCGCACGCGAGGGCACGGCGCTGTGGCGCAGGGCCGTCGACCGCGCGCAGGGGCGCGGCCCGGCACACGGTGACCTCAGCCGGGACGACGACCGCCCGCTGTACTGGGCGCGGCTCGGCATGACCCGCGAACTGCGCACCTGGGACCCGCCCTTCCCCCTGGGCGAGGAGCAGCGGGCGCGACTGCTCGACGAGTTGGAGCGGACCTCACGCGGACAGACCGCGATCCGCTATCCCTCCACCGACAACCTGAAGCGGATCCTGGTGACCGGCTTCGACCCGTTCACCCTGGACCGGGACATCCGCATCTCCAACCCGTCCGGCGCCGTCGCGCTCGCCCTCGACGGCACGGTGATCGAGACCCCGGACGGCCCGGCGCGCATCGAGACGGCCGTCTTCCCGGTGCGCTGGCGGGACTTCACGGAGGGCACCGTGGAGCGGGCGCTGCGGCCGCAGCTGCCGAAGGTGGACCTGTTCACCACGGTGAGCCAGGGCAGGGTGGGCCGCTTCGACATCGAGCGGACCAACGGGGCCTGGCGGGGCGGCTTCCCCGACAACGAGAACATCGGCCGCACCGAGACGGTCCCGGTCACCGACCCGGCCTCGCAACCGCAGTGGACGTCCACGACACTCCCGTACGCGGAGATCGTCGCCGCGGGGACCGGGCGGTTCCCGGTGTACGACAACACGAGCGTGACGGAGATCCCGGCCGGCGGCACCGAGCCCGTGGTCCGTCCGGAGGGGCCGACCCCCGGCTCGACGGCACGTGCCGGGGGCGGCGGGGACTATCTCTCCAACGAGATCGCCTACCGGGCGACCCTGCTCCGGGACCGTCTCGGCCTGCACGGCACACTGCCGGGCGGGCATGTGCACACGCCCGTCCTTCAGTTCGGCGCCGGGAACACCACCGAGGTCACCGACCCCGACTTCGTACGCAACCGGCTGGACATCATCGCCCAGGTGCGGTCGATCGTGACCGTGGCGATCAGTGCGACGGAGCGAACGCGAGGCTGACCCCGAGGCCGGCCAGGGCGGACCCGATCACCTTGTTGAGCACCTTCTGGCCGCGCAGCATCAGCGTCCGCATCCGGTCGTGGGAGAAGAACACCGCGACGACGCCGAACCACAGCAGGTGGGCCAGCGACATGAACAGTCCGTAGCCCACCTGCTGGAGGACCGGCGTGCCGGGGCTGACGACCTGCGCGAAGGTGGAGACGACGAAGAGGGTCGTCTTCGGGTTGAGGACGTTGGTCAGGAAGCCGGTGCGCAGCGCCGCGAACGGGGTCAGCTCCGTCTTGTTCCCCAGGTCGACGGTGACCTCGCCGCGCGTGCGGAAGGTGCGGACGCCGATGTACACCAGATACGCCGCACCGACCAGCTTGATGACGGTGAACAGGAAGGCCGAGGACGCGATCAGCAGGCCCACACCCAGCATGGTGTAGGTGACGTGCACCAGGACACCCGCGGCGACGCCGAGCGCGCCGAGCAGGCCGGTGCGGCGGCCGTAGAGGTAGCTGTTGCGGACGACCATCGCGAAGTCGGCGCCGGGCGCGATCACGGCGAGGACGGTGATGACGGCGACGGCGAGCACCTCGGTCACGACGTGGCGCCCTCCTCGTCGGGCTCCTCCTCGCCGTCCCCGACGGTCTCCTCGCCGAGCAGCTCGCGGGCCATCAGCGTGGCACCGGCGACCGCGCCGGGCATGAGGAACACGGCGACGAACGGGACCAGGAAGGCCACCGCGAGGGGTGTGCCGAAGCCCCACACGAGGGTCTTGCGGGACCGCAGCAGCCCGAGCCGCTCGCGCACTTCGACCCCGCGCCGCTGGAGCGCCACGGCGGTGAGCTCCTCGGTGAGGAAGAACCCGGTGACGAAGAACCCGATCACCGGCACCACGGTCTGCCCGATCACCGGGATGAACCCGAGGGCGAACAGCAGCACGCCCCACACCAGGGCCCGCACCACGATACGGAGGCTGTCACGGCCCGAGATCCACAGCTCCCGCCACAGCGGCAGCCCGGACTCGGGGGCGGTGCCGTCGGGCGACACGTCCCGGTCGACCTTTTCCGAGAGGTTCTCGTAGAACGGCTGCCCGATGAGCAGGGTCACCGCGGTGAAGGTGAGCACGGACAGCAGCAGCCCGAGCGCGAACAGCACGCCCGTCAGGAACCCGCGGAACAGCCCGGCCCACGGACTCGACCAGTCGTCGGCGAACGGCGTCGCCCAGCCCACGAAGTCCGCGCCCCACAACGCCAGGACGACGAGCGCCGCCGCGTACAGCACGAGGGTGATCAACCCCGGCAACAGCCCGAACCCGAACTGCTTGCCGTGCCGGGCCACCCACCGCTGGCCCTTCAGGAGATATCGAAAACCCGCCCCAAGATCGCGCATGGGGGAGACTGTATCGGGACCCGGGTACAGGGCAGCGTCCCGCATCGGTCGAGGGGGAGACACATGACCACCACGCAGTTCAGGCTCGTACGTACGGACCCTGGCCGCGGCAGGCCGCTGAAGCGGACGAGGCACACCTGGACCGGGACGCTGCCCGGTTTCGGGGCGGTCGAGTTGGTGTGCCCGCTGAAGCCGAACATATTCGATGAACCGACAGCCCGGGTAACGGGCGAAACGGTGCCGGTGATGACCTTCACCGGCATCGGCTTCCGCGGGCTCCCGCGCATGGCGTCCATGACGCTCGAAGCCGACGGCCACAGGGCCAAGCTGCGCCGGCGCCACCTGGCCGTCACCCAACAGGGCCGCGCCCTGCGCATCGAGCTCGCCGGGCGCTCCTACCGTTACCGGGTGCTGGGCGGCAAGCTCCGGCACGAACTGCGCCGCGAGGGAGCCGTCGTCACGATGACACGCTCGGGATGGCGGTATCCCCAAACGCTGTCCGGCGTCTCGCAGGACACGGCCGACGCACTGGATCTCGGCCTGGCGGTCCTGCTGGAGGGCGCCTACACGCGCAACCTCTCCTTCGGCGGCGCGCTCTACTCGTGGCCCGGCCGCTTCCTGAGCCGGGTGGAAGTGCCGGACTTCCTGAGCGACTGACTGCCGCCCGGCACGGACAAGGGCCGCACCCCACGTCCAAGGGTGCGGCCCCCGCCGTACGGAACGACCGTCGCCGGTACGGCGTCACGGTCGTGTCGTCAGAGCTTGACGATCATCTTTCCGGTGTTGTCGCCGCGCAGGACCCCGAGGAACGCCTCCAGGTTGTTCTCGATGCCCTCGACGACGGTCTCCCGGTACTTCAGCTCGCCCGAGCGGACCCAGGGGCCGACCTCCTGGACGAACTGCGGCTGGAGGTCGTAGTGGTCGCCGACGAGGAAGCCCTCGATGCGGCCCCGGGTCTGGATCAGCCGGGCGAGGTTGCGCGGGCCGGGAGCGGGCTCGGTGTTGTTGTAGACGGAGATCATCCCGCAGACGGCGATGCGGCCGTCCCGGTTGAGGGAGCCGATGGCCGCCTCCAGGTGGTCGCCGCCCACGTTGTCGAAGTAGACGTCGACGCCGTCGGGGGCGGCGGCGCGGAGCTGCTCGCTCACCGGGCCGTTCTTGTAGTTGAACGCGGCGTCGAAGCCGTACTCCTCGACGAGGAGCTTCACCTTCTCGTCGGAGCCGGCGGAGCCGATCACCCGCGAGGCGCCCTTGAGCTTCGCGATCTGCCCGACCTGGCTGCCGACGGCACCCGCGGCACCGGACACGAAGACGGAGTCGCCCTCCTTGAAGGCGGCGGTGCGCAGCAGGCCGGCGTAGGCGGTGAGCCCGGTCATGCCCAGCACGCCCAGGTACGCCGAGAGGGGCGCGGCCTCCGGGTCCACCTTGACGGCGTTCTTCGCGGCGACGACGGCGTACTCGCGCCAGCCGAAGAAGTGCAGCACGTGGTCGCCGACGGCGATCCCCTCGGCGTTCGAGGCGACGACCTCGCCGACGGCACCGCCCTGCATGACCTTGCCCAGCTCGAACGGGGCGACGTAGGACTTCGCCGCACTCATCCGGCCGCGCATGTACGGGTCGACGGAGAGGTACTTGTTCCGTACGAGCACCTGGCCCTCACCCGGGGCGGGGACGTCCGTCTCGACGAGGGCGAAGTCCTCGGGCTTCGGCCAGCCGACGGGGCGGCTCAGCAGGTGCCATTCGCGGCCGGTGGTGGGGGGTGTGGGGGCGGCGGTCATGGGGCGGCACCTTTCCTCAGATAGTTCATTACCTGAAACAACCATGCGACTGAATATTTCAGCATGTCAAGCAAACGGGTACCCTGGAGAGCATGGCCACACCCGCGACCGCCCAGCACCGCCGCCCCGATGCCCTCACTCTGGAGGTCGTCGAGCTCATCGGCGCGGTGGTGGCGCGCTATCACGAGGAGTACGAGGAGGCCGCCGCCGGTCACGCGCTGACGGGCGCGCAGGCGAAGCTGCTGAGCCTGCTGTCGCTGGAGCCGCTGCCCATGCGGAGGCTGGCGCAGCGGCTGAAGTGTGAGCCGTCGAACGTCACGGGCATCGTCGACCGGCTGGAGTCACGGGGGCTGGTGGAGCGGCGACCGGATCCGGCGGACCGGCGGGTGAAGCTGGCGGCGGCGACGGGTGAGGGGAGGCGGGTGGCTCGGAGCCTTCAGGAATCCCTGCGGTTTGCGCGTGAGCCGCTTGCGGGGCTGTCCGAGGGGGAGCGGGTGGCGTTGCGGGACGCGCTGCGGCGGATGGTGGACGCGTGACGTTGCGCTTCGGCGCGTTATGTGGCCGGGGGTCGGTCACGTTGCCCGGCGCCGTGCGGGGTGCTCCGCGTTGGTGTAGGCCGGGGGTGGGTCGCGCGGCCCGGCGCTAACCGGGTGCCGTCGCGCCCACCCTCCCCCACTCTCGGCTTCGCTCGAGCGGGAGGTACCCCCATCGCCCTGGGGGTACCTCCCAGGCCCTTAAGGCACTGGGGGAGGCACGACTGCCCGCGTTGCGGTCAGGTGCACCACCACAGGAAGCGGTCGCAGGTTTCTGTGGGGGTGGGGGTTGGGTCGGGGTTCTTTGTTGTCGGGTCCGGCTTCGGGCTCTCCGGGTCGGGCGGCGGTTCCGGTGCCGCGGGCGATGTCGTCGGATCGGCCGGCGGCGGGGCCACGGGCGCGGACGACGTGTCCTCGGCCTCCTCCGTCTCCTCCGGCGACCCGGAAGCCGACTCCGACGCCGACGCCGACTCCGACGGCGACTCAGAAGCCTCCGCACTGCGCGACTTTCCGGGCGTCACCGTCGCCGACTCCGTCGGCTCCACCTCCGTCGCGCCGCCGTCCGTGGACTCCTCCCCGGCCGCCGCCGGCTTCGGCGCCGAGCCGGGCGCGTCCAGCCCGAGTTCGGCGAGGCTCAGTCCACCGGCCGCGAGGACGAAGCCGGCCGCGATCAGCAGCGTGCGGTTGCGCCGGCGACGGTGCGCCGCGGCCTTGCGGTCCCGGCGGCTCTCCCCCGTCGAACGGCCCTTGCTCGGTTCCGATTCCGGTTCCGGTTCCGTTTCCTTCACGGCAACCTCGTACGACACCTCGCCCTCGTACCCCGAAGGCGGGCCGGGCTCCTCCGGCTGCTGGGCGCGGAGCGTCTCGACGGGCGTGCCGCAGCCGGGGCAGGCGAGCGCGCCGTTGAGGTGCCGTCGGCACGGGTGGCAAAAGTCCATGACGCGGGAAGGTTAGGTTCCGTTCCGGTCCGCTTCATAGCCCTTGCTGTGAAGGTTTGGTGCGGACCAATGCTCAATGGTTTCGAAACTGTCGAAACTGTTATGCGCGTGACCCATTGACACCCCCGCCACCCCGTCCTTACTGTCACGCCAGCATTTCGAACGTGTGACGAAATATCGAACAGCGAGAGGCGAACTTCCGTGCGCATCACCGGAATCAGCACGCACGTGGTCGGGACGCCGTGGCGCAACCTGACCTACGTACAGGTGCACACCGACGAGGGGATCACCGGAGTCGGCGAGACCCGGATGCTGGGCCACACCGACGCCCTCCTGGGTTACCTGAAGGAAGCCGAGGTCAACCACATTCTCGGCTCCGACCCGTTCGCTGTCGAGGACCTGGTCCGCCGGATGAAGTACGGCGACTACGGCCGCGCCGGCGAGATCGTGATGTCCGGTATCGCCGTCGTCGAGATGGCCTGCTGGGACATCAAGGGCAAGGCCCTCGGCGTCCCCGTCTGGCAGCTGCTGGGCGGCAAGGTCACCGACAAGGTCAAGGCGTACGCCAACGGCTGGTACACCACCGAGCGCACCCCGGAGGCGTACCACAAGGCCGCGCAGCAGGTCATGGAGCGCGGCTACCGGGCCCTGAAGATCGACCCCTTCGGCACCGGCCACTTCGAGCTGGACCACCAGCAGAGCCTGTACGCCGTCTCCCTGATCGAGGCGGTCCGGGACGCCATCGGCCCCGACGCCGAGCTGATGCTGGAGATGCACGGCCGCTTCTCCCCCGCCACCGCGATCCGCATGGCCAAGGAGCTCGCGCCCTTCAAGCCGGCCTGGCTGGAGGAGCCGGTCCCGCCGGAGAACCTCAAGGCGCTGGAGAAGGTCGCCGCGAAGGTCGACATGCCGGTCGCCACCGGTGAACGCATCCACGACCGCATCGAGTTCCGCGAGCTGTTCGAGAGCCAGGCGGTCGACATCCTCCAGCCGGACGTCGGCCACATCGGCGGCATCTGGGAGACCCGCAAGCTCGCCGCGACCGCCGAGACCCACTACATGCTGGTCGCGCCGCACAACGTGGGCGGTCCGGTGCTCACCGCCGCGTCCCTCCAGGTCGGCTTCACCTCCCCGAACTTCAAGATCCTGGAGCACTTCAACGACTTCGCGGACGCGGAGATCAAGAAGGTCGTCAAGGGCGCGCCCCAGGTGAACCCGGAGGACGGCTGCTTCCACCTCTCCGACGCCCCCGGTCTCGGCGTGGAGCTGGACGTCGACGCGGCGGCCGAGTTCCCGCAGCAGCAGGCCCGGTTCGACCTGTGGGCCGAGGGCTGGGAGCAGCGCAAGCCCAAGGGCACGAAGTGACCGCCGCCCAGGTCGTCGTCGAGGCTCCCGGCGAGCACCGTCTGGTCCCGCACGAGCCGCGTGAGCCGGCTCCCGGCGAGGCCCTGGTCCGGGTGCACGCCGCCGGTATCTGCGGCAGTGACCGCGAGGTGTACCAGGGCAACCGGCCCGAGGGGTACGTGCGTTACCCGCTCACCCCGGGGCACGAGTGGTCGGGGACCGTGCAGCAGGTGGGCGCGGGGGTGCCCCGGTCGCTCGTCGGCCGCAAGGTCGTCGGTGAGGGCTTCCGCAACTGCCAGGTCTGCGACCGCTGTCACGCCGGTGAGACGACGCTCTGCTCGGCGGGGTACGAGGAGACCGGCTTCACCCAGCCGGGGGCCATGGCCCCCACGCTGACCCTCCCGGCCCGGCTGCTGCACGTCCTCCCGGACGACGCCGACCTGAGCGCCGCCGCGCTGCTCGAGCCGGCCGCCTGCATCGCCGCCGCCGCGTTGAAGGCGAACGCCGTGCCCGGCGAGCGGGTCGCGGTGGTCGGCACCGGCACGCTCGGGATGTTCGCCGTGCAGTTCCTGCGGGCGAACTCCCCTTCCGAGCTGCTGGTGGTGGGCACGCGGGGCGACCGTGAGGCGCTGTCCCGGCAGTACGGGGCCACCGACTTCCGCACCAAGGACCAGGAACTCCCGGACGACTTCGACGTGGTGATCGAGACCGCGGGGTCCGCCGACGCGGCCCGTACGGCGGCCTCGCTGCTGCGGCGCGGCGGTCGGCTCGTCCTCACCGGCATCCCGGCGCCGGGCGCCCACGGCCTCGATCCGACGGATCTGGTCGTACGGCAGCTGGAGGTGCACACCGTCTTCGGTGCGCCGCCGGACGCCTGGGCGCACACCGTGCGGGTGTTCGCCGCCGGACTGCTCGATCCGCTGCCGCTGGTGACCCACGAGCTGCCGCTCGCCGAGTTCCCGGAGGCCATCGAGTTGGTGGGGTCGGGCGATCCGAAGGTGGGCAAGGTTCTGCTGCGCCCCTAGTCGTACGCCGGTACGGGGGCGACCTGACGGCCCCCGTACCGGCGTACACCCACCCCGCTCCCTTCATCGCCCCGGACCCGCCCGACTCGTACCCCGAGTCGCGAACTTCGTCCGAAATATCGAACACAAAGGACACCTTGTGACCGACGCTTCCGCCACGGCACCCCGCAGGCCCGGTGAGCAGGCCCTCACCGCGCTCGGCTTGAGCGCCCCCGCCCTCGACCCCGCCGACGCCTCGCCGCACTCCTTCCCCGGCGGTGGCCGCTGGCGCACCGAGATCCCCTCGTGCGAGGGGCCCGAGGCGCTGGCGGTGGTACTGAAGGAGGCGTCGCGCCTCGATGTGCCGATCCACCGGATCAGCCAGGGCAGCGGCGTCTGGATGCTGACCGACGCCGAGATCACCGAGATGGTCGAGGCCACCGCGGAGCGGGACATCGAGCTCTGCCTGTTCACCGGCCCGCGCGGCACCTGGGACATCGGCGGCTCCACCCGTACCGACTCGGGCGGCGCCGGACTGCGCGCCCGGGGCCACGACGCGGTGGCCGGCTGTGTCGAGGACGCCGTGCGCGCCACGGAGTTGGGCGTCAAGTGCCTGCTCGTCGCGGACGAGGGCGTGCTGTGGACGCTGCACCGGGCGCGTACGGCCGGGCTGATCCCCGCCGACACCACGCTGAAGGTCTCGGCGCTCGTCGGACCGGTCAACCCGGCCGCGTTCACGGTCCACGAGCGGCTCGGCGCCGACTCGATCAACGTGCCGAGTGATCTGACGCTGGATCATCTCACCGAGATACGGCGGGTTTCGGCCACCCCGATGGACATGTACATCGAGGCCCCGGACGACCTCGGCGGCTATGTGCGGATGTACGAGGTCGCCGAACTCATCCGGCGCGGCGCCCCGTTGTATCTGAAGTTCGGCCTGGCCAAGGCGCCGGGGATCTACCCCTACGGGCACCACCTGCGGGAGCTGACACTGGCGACCGCGAAGGAGCGCGTGCGGCGCGGCCGGCTGGCCCTCGATCTGCTGGCCCGCCACGGCGCGGACGGCGACATGGCACCGCTCGGTACGCGGCTTCCGGGCGATCTGAGCCGGTTCGAAATCTCGTCATAACGTTCCGGAAACTCGGCTTCACAGAAGTAGACACAGCCGCGCACAATCGCACACACCTCTTTCTCGGTCTCCTGGTTCCACCCCCCGAAGCGCCTCGCTCGTCCAGACCGACCCCGCACACACATCAAGGATGATGATCATGCGTATTCGCCGAGCCTCACTCGCCGCCATGGCCGGAGCCGCGTCCCTCGCCCTCACCCTGACCGCCTGCGGCCAGAACAGCGAGGGCGGCAGCGAGGAGGACAAGGGCGGCTCCGAGGGAGCCACCATCGGCATCGCGATGCCGACCAAGTCCTCCGAGCGCTGGATCGCCGACGGCAACTACGTCAAGAAGGAGCTCGAGTCCAAGGGTTACAAGACCAAGCTGGTCTACGGCGAGGACGACCCCGACCAGCAGGTCTCGCAGATCGAGAACCTGATCACCCAGGGTGTGAAGGCGCTGATCGTCGCCGCCATCGACAACAAGTCGCTGAACAACGTGGCGCAGCAGGCCAAGGACGCCGACATCCCGGTGATCTCCTACGACCGTCTCATCCTCGGCACGGAGAACGTCGACTACTACGCCTCCTTCGACAACGAGAAGGTCGGCGAGCTCCAGGGCAACTACATCGTCGAGAAGCTCGGCCTGAAGGACGGCAGCAAGAAGGGCCCCTTCAACATCGAGCTGTTCGCCGGCTCCAACGACGACAACAACACCCGCTACTTCTTCCAGGGCGCGATGAACGTCCTGAAGCCGTACATCGACAAGAAGCAGCTCGTCGTCCGCTCCAAGCAGACCGCCCTGAACCAGGTCACCACCCTGCGCTGGGACGGCGGCACCGCCCAGAAGCGCATGGACGACATCCTGACCTCGGCCTACAAGAGCGCCCGCGTGGACGCGGTCCTCTCGCCCTACGACGGCATCTCCATCGGCATCCTGTCCGCCCTGAAGTCCGACGACTACGGCTCGGCGAACAAGCCGCTTCCGGTCGTCACCGGCCAGGACGCCGAGGTCGCCTCGGTGAAGTCGATCATCGCCGACGAGCAGTCGATGACCGTCTACAAGGACACCCGCGAACTCGCCAAGGTGGCCTCCAACATGGTCGACGCGCTCCTCAACGACAAGGAGCCCGAGACCAACGACACCAAGACCTACGACAACGGGGCGAAGGTCGTGCCGGCCTACCTGCTGGAGCCGGTCGCCGTCGACAAGGCGAACTACCAGAAGGCCGTCGTCGACTCCGGCTACATCAAGGAAAGCGACCTCAAGTAACCGCCGACCCCCACGGATTGGAAGGCACAACCATGGCGGGACCCGTCCTGGAAATGCGCTCGATCGTCAAGACCTTTCCCGGCGTCAAGGCGCTGTCGGACGTCACCCTGACCGTCCGGCAGGGCGAGGTCCACGCCATCTGCGGCGAGAACGGCGCCGGCAAGTCGACCCTGATGAAGGTCCTCTCCGGCGTCCACCCGCACGGCACCTACGAGGGGGACATCCTCTTCGAGGGGGAGGTCTGCGAGTTCAAGGACATCCGGGCCAGCGAGCAGCGCGGCATCGTCATCATCCACCAGGAGCTGGCACTGTCGCCGTTCCTCTCCCTCGCGGAGAACATCTTCCTCGGCAATGAGCACGCCAAGCGCGGGTTCGTCGACTGGCGGGAGACCCTGCGGCACGCCACCGAGCTGCTGCGCCGGGTCGGGCTCTCCGACCACCCGGACACACGCGTCGCCGACATCGGCGTGGGCAAGCAGCAGCTGGTGGAGATCGCGAAGGCGCTGTCGAAGAAGGTGAAGCTGCTCATCCTGGATGAGCCGACCGCCGCCCTGAACGACGAGGACAGCGGCAAACTCCTGGACCTGATCCTGGAGTTGAAGAAGCAGGGCATCACCTCGATCATCATCTCCCACAAGCTGAACGAGATCCGCAGGGTCGCCGACTCGGTGACGATCCTGCGGGACGGGCGGACCATCGAGACGCTCGACGTGAAGGCCCCGGAGACCAGCGAGGACCGGATCATCAGCGGCATGGTCGGCCGCGACCTGGAGCACCGCTTCCCGGAGCGCACCCCGCACCAGCCGGAGGAGGGCGCCGCGCCCGCCCTGGAGATCCGCAACTGGACCGTGCACCACCCGATCGACCAGCAGCGCAAGGTCGTCGACGACGTGTCCCTCGAGGTCCGGCGCGGCGAGATCGTCGGCATCGCGGGCCTGATGGGCGCCGGCCGCACCGAGCTCGCGATGAGCGTCTTCGGCCGCACCTACGGCCGGCACGCCGCCGGCACCGTCCTCAAGGACGGCAAGGAGATCCGTACGAAGACCGTCCCCGAGGCGGTCGGACACGGCATCGCGTACGTCACCGAGGACCGCAAGCACTACGGACTGAACCTCATCGACACCATCAACCGCAACATCTCCCTGAGCGCCCTCGGCAAGGTCGCCAAGCGCGGTGTGGTGGACGAGCACGAGGAACGTCAGGTCGCCGAGGGCTTCCGCAAGTCCATGAACATCAAGGCCCCGACGGTGTTCGAGCCGGTGGGCAAGCTGTCCGGCGGCAACCAGCAGAAGGTCGTGCTCAGCAAGTGGATCTTCGCCGGTCCCGATGTGCTGATCCTCGACGAGCCGACACGCGGCATCGACGTCGGCGCCAAGTACGAGATCTACACGGTCATCGACAAGCTGGCCGCCCAGGGCAAGGCGGTCGTCTTCATCTCCTCCGAGCTGCCCGAACTGCTCGGCATGTGCGACCGCATCTACACGATGGCCGCCGGGCGGCTGACCGGTGAGTTCTCGCGGGCCGAGGCCTCCCAGGAATCGCTGATGCGTCAGATGACGAAGGACAAAGAGGTATCCCGATGAGCAGCACGGAAGTCACCGACAAGACGCCGGCGGCCGCGCCGCCGGGCAAGGACGGGGCGGGCAGCGGTGACGGCCTGCTCCAGCTGATGCTGGACGGCATGCGGCGCAACATGCGGCAGTACGGCATGCTGATCGCGCTCGGACTGATCGTCGCGCTGTTCGCGGTGTGGACCGACGGCGACCTGCTGCTGCCGCGCAACGTCTCCAACCTGGTGCTCCAGAACAGCTACATCCTGATCCTCGCGATCGGCATGATGCTGGTCATCATCGCGGGCCACATCGACCTGTCGGTCGGCTCACTGACGGCGTTCGTCGGTTCGATGGCCGCCGTGTTCATGGTGAAGAACGATCTGCCCTGGCCGGTCGCGGTGATCCTCTGTCTGGCCGTGGGCGCCCTGGCGGGCGCGATACAGGGGTGGTTCATCGCCTACGGCGGCATACCGTCGTTCATCGTGACCCTCGCGGGCATGCTGACCTTCCGCGGTCTGACGGAGATCTTCCTGGAGGGCCAGACCCTCGGCCCGTTCCCGAAGGGCCTCCAGAAGGTCGCCAACGGCTTCATGCCCGAGGTCGGCCCGGAGACGAACTACCACAATCTCACCCTGCTCCTCGGCATCGGGCTGATCGCGCTCGTGGTCCTCCAGGAGGTCCGCGACCGCCGCCGCCAGAAGGAGTTCGCCCTCGACGTCCTGCCCGCCAAGCTGTTCCTGCTGAAGCTCGTCGCGCTCGGCGCCGCCATCCTCGTGGTGACGATGCTGCTCGCCAGCTACAAGGGCGCCCCGATCGTGCTGCTGATCCTCGGCGCGCTGCTCGTCGGCTTCGGCTATGTGATGCGCAACGCCATCATCGGCCGCCACATCTACGCCATCGGCGGCAACCTGCCGGCGGCCAAGCTGTCGGGCGTACGGGACAAGAAGGTCACCTTCCTGGTCTTCCTGAACATGGGCATGCTCGCGGCCCTGGCGGGTCTGGTCTTCGCCGCCCGCTTCAACGCGGCCTCTCCCAAGGCCGGCCTCAACTTCGAGCTGGAGGCCATCGCCGCCTCGTTCATCGGCGGCGCGTCGATGAGCGGCGGTGTCGGCACGGTCCTCGGCGCGATCATCGGCGGCCTGGTCCTGGGCGTGCTGAACAACGGTATGAACCTCGTCGGCATCGGCACCGACTGGCAGCAGGTCATCAAGGGCATGGTGCTGCTGGCCGCGGTCGGCTTCGACGTGTGGAACAAGCGCAAGGTCGGTTCGTAAGTCAGCTCGGGCCCCGCCGGACGGCGGGGCCCCTTCCTTTTCGGGAGCCGCACGGATGGAACTGAACAGACGCACGGTCATCGCGGGAGCGGCAGCGGCGGGGATCGCCGCCGGCACCGCGTTCGGCGGAACGGCACACGCCTCGGCAGGCAGGGGGAAGCCGGTGAAGTCGCTCTTCGGCAGCCTGGCGGACGGCACCAAGGTCCACAGCTGGTCGCTGGAGAACGGCGGCACCCGGATGAAGGTGCTCTCCTACGGCGGCATCGTCCAGTCCCTGGAGGTCCCCGACCGCCGCGGCCGCTACACCAACATCTCCCTCGGTTTCGACACCATCGAGGACTACGTCGCCTCCAGCCCGTACTTCGGCGCCCTGATCGGCCGCTACGGCAACCGCATCGACAAGGGCCGCTTCACCCTCGACGGCACGCAGCACCAGCTCTCCGTCAACGACGGCGAGAACAGCCTGCACGGCGGTGCCCAGGGCTTCGACAAGCGGGTCTGGGACGTCGAGCCGTTCACCCGGGGCTCGGACGTCGGCCTCTACCTGTACTACACCGCCGTCGACGGCGAGATGGGCTACCCGGGCACCCTGCGCACGAAGGTGACGTACACCCTCACCCGGGACGGCGACTGGCGCGTCGACTACGAGGCCACCACCGACAAGGCCACCGTCGTCAACCTCACCAGCCACGTCTACTGGAACCTCGCCGGCGAGGGCAGCGGTTCGATCCACGACCACGAGCTGTCCATCGCCGCCTCCCGTTACACGCCGGTCGACTCGGGGCTGATCCCCACGGGCGAACTGGCGAGGGTCGCGGGCACCCCCTTCGACTTCCGCCGGGCCAAGCCGGTCGGCCGGGACATCCGCACCGCCCACCAGCAGGTGCTGTACGGGCAGGGCTTCGACCACAACTGGGTGCTGGACAAGGGCATCACCGCCCGCCCGGAGCCGGTCGCCACCCTGCGCGACCCGTCCTCCGGCCGCACCCTGCGGATCGCGACCAACGAGCCGGGGCTCCAGTTCTACTCGGGCAACTTCCTCGACGGCACCCTCGTCGGCTCCGGCGGCCGGGTCTACCGTCAGGGCGACGGGCTGTGCCTGGAGACCCAGCACTTCCCGGACTCCCCGAACCAGCCGTCGTTCCCGTCGACCGTGCTGCGGCCGGGGCAGACGTACCGGACGACGACGGTCCATTCGTTCGGCGCATGAGCCCCGGGGAATCGCCGCCGTCACATTTTCCTCACATGGACTGAACGGCCGCGAGTCCCGCTCCGTACTCATGGGTGGCCCGTGCTCCCCCGCGCGGGCCACCCAGGCATGACGGGCCCGTTACCTCCCCGGCGGGCCCGCCGCACACGGAGGTTCCCTTGGCCGACAACGTCACCTCGCTGTTCCGCGGCACCACGGCGCACAGTCCGTCGATGGCGGCGCTGACACGGGAGAGCGACGGGGCCGGCCCGGTGGACTTCTGCATCCCCTGCAACCCGTACTTCCCCACCCCCGCCATGTTCGAGGAGATGGCGGCCCGGCTGCGCGACATCATCACGTACTACCCGAGCAGCGCCGACACCATCACGGCCGAGCTGTGCGGCCTGCTCCAACTCCCGCCGCAGTGCGTGGCGATGGGCAACGGATCGACCGAGCTGATCACCTGGATCGATCATCTGCTGGTCCGTGAGTCCCTCGCCGTCCCCGTCCCCACCTTCGGCCGCTGGACCGACCAGCCCATGGAGACCGGCAAGCGGGTCGACATGTTCCCGCTCCAGGAGTCCAGCGGCTTCGCCCTCGACCTCGCGCAGTACGCGGAGTTCATCCGTGCGCGCGGGACCCGCGTGGCGGTGATCTGCAACCCCAACAACCCCGACGGCGGCTTCCTGCACCGGCACGCCGTCGTGCAGTTCATGGACGCCATGGCCGATCTGGACCTGGTGGTGATCGACGAGTCGTTCCTGGAGTTCGCCGACGCGGAGAACGAACCGAGCGTGGTGCAGGAGGCGATGCTGCGGCCCAACGTCATCGTGCTGCGCAGCCTCGGCAAGAACTTCGGCCTGCACGGCATCCGCTTCGGCTATCTGGTCGCCAACCCGGCCCTCGCGGGCAGGGTGCGGTCCATGCTCCCCAAGTGGAACCTCAACTCCTTCGCCGAGCACGTGGTGTTCATGCTGAAGGAGCACGGCGCCGAGTACGCCCAGAGCCTCCACCAGGTCCGCCGCGACCGGATGGACATGTCCGGCCAGCTCTCCTCACTGCCCGGACTGACGGTCTACCCCTCCCAGGGCAACTTCCTCTTCGTGCGCCTCCCCGTGGGCGCCGAAGGCACCGTGGTCCGCGACCGGATGCTCACCGAGCACCGGATCCTGGTCCGGGAGTGCGGCAACAAGATCGGCTCGTCCAGCCGCTTCCTGCGTCTCGTGGTGCGTCCCCAGGTGGACGTGCGTCGCCTGGTGTCCGGCCTGGAACAGGTGCTCTACGGGACGTCCAGGAGGGGAGCCGCCGTGCCCGAGCAGGCTACAGGGACCGGCTACAGCTCGGGCACGGCGGCAGTGGACCGCCTGGTGAGCCGGACCAACGGTGCGGGCATGCCGGGCCTCGCCGCTCAAGCCGCCGGTGCCGGCGTGCCACTGCCGGCGGCGGCTTCGATGGGGGTGCAGCAGGGGGTTCCCCAGCCGATGCCCCAGCCGGAGCCGCTGCCGCAGCCCCTGGTTCCGGCGGCCGCGATGACGCCCATGGCGCCGGCGGCCCCCATGGCCCCTGTGCCCCAGGCGCCGGCGCCGATGCCCGCGGCGGCGGCCTTCGCCACGCCCGCGCAGATGCCGCCGCCCGGTGGCCCCACCCCGCCCGGTGTCCCCGCCCGCGGGGGTCTGACGGCCGCGCAGGTCAGGGGCACCGACGGTCTCTCCACGGCCCCGGCGACCGGCTGGCCGGGACCGCAGCCCGCCTGGCCCAACGCGGCGGGGATGGGTCAGGCGGGCTGAATCAGCATGCCCCTAGGCGGGGTTGAGCCGCCACTGCTGGCAGCCGTTGTTCAGCCAGGTCCACTGCCGTACGTCGGCCCCGTCCCCGGTGGAGCAGTCGGCGACGTCGGCGACCTTGCCGGTGGCCTGGTTGACGATGCGGACGTGCCCCCCGTCGGTGGCCACGAACCGGAACCGCTGGCAGGTGTTGTTCAGCCACGACCACTGGCGCAGGTCGGCACCGTCGGCGGAGGAGCAGTTCTCGGTGTCCAGCACCTTGCCGGTGGCGACGTTGACGAGCCGGTGGGTGTCGTCCCCGAGGTCCTCCAGCCGCCACCGCTGGTTGGCACCACCGTTGCAGGCGTACTGCTGCACGTTGGCACCGTCGGCGGAGGAACTCCCGGCGACGTCCAGGCACTTGCCGCTGTTGCGGTTGGTGAGGGTGTAGGTGGTGGAGGTGCTGGACGGCTCCCCGGAGGGGCCCGACTGACTCGCTCCGAGCCGTACGGGCGTGCCGAGGTTCGGTGACCCGTCGGAGTTCCAGGTGAACTTCTGCGCCCGCGCCGTACGCCCGTTGTCGCATCCGTCGGAGGCGGAGTCGTTGGCGTGGTAGACGATCCAGCTCTCCGAGCCGTCCGGCGAGGTGAAGAACCCGTTGTGACCGGGCCCGTAGACGCCGTTGCCGTCACTGCGCTGGAAGACGGGCGTGGACTTCTTGGTCCAGGAGGAGGCGGAGGCGGGGTTCGTCCCGGTGAGGGTCAGTTGGCCGAGTTTGTAGTCGGGGGTCCAGCAGCCGCTCGCGGAGTAGATGAGGAAGGTGCGCCCGTTGCGCTGGAGGATCTCGGGCCCCTCGTTGACGGTCCCGCCCTGCCGTTCCCAGTCGTGGGTGGGCGTGGAGATCGTCGAGAACGACGAACTCACCGTGTACGGATTGGACATCCGCGCGGCGACGATGTTCTGCGTCCCGTTGTGCGTGCTGCCGAAGAGGTACAGCTGCCCGTTGACGGTGGCGACCGTCGGGTCCAGCATCCAGGAGGAGTTGAGCTGTCCCTTGTAGGTGTAGGGCCCCATGGGATCGGAGCCGGCGCTCTCCAGTACGTGGCTGCGCTGGGTGGGGTTGTAGTCGGCGACGTTCTGCCCGGCGACGTAGTACAGGTACCAGCGCCCGTTGAGGAAGTGCAGTTCCGGCGCCCAGATGTTGCAGCAGCGGGAGGCCGCGTCGCCCTGCCACACCTGCACGCTGGGGGCGGTGGCGAGGCCGCCGAGGGTGGGCGACTTGCGGATGGTGATGACGTCGGTCCAGGAGGTGCTGATCAGGTAGTAGTTGCCGTTGTGGTGGACGATCCAGGGGTCGGCGCCCTTCTGGGCCTTGACGGGGTTGGCGAAGGAGGCCGCCTGCGCCGACGACTGCCCGAGCGAGAGGGCGAGCAGCAGCGCGGCAAGCAGGGTCAGTAGGCGACGGGCCATCCGCTGCTCCAGTTCAGGAGGTTGATGCCGAGCTTGGGCGTGCCGTTGTCGTTGCCGTCGTAGTAGTGGTAGACGATCAGGTCCCCGTCGACGTCGTTCATGATCGACTGCCCGCCGGGGCCGATGACGCTGCCGTGCGACTCCAGTACGGGCGTGCCGCCGTTGTTCATCATCGAGACGCCGTTCTTGTCGCGGTACGGCCCTGTGATGCTGGTGGCGCGGCCGACCTTGACCTTGTAGGTGGAGCTGGTGCCGGCGCAGCAGGTGTCGTACGAGGCGAAGAGGTAGTAGTAGCCGTTCCGCTTGACGATGAACGGCGCCTCGACGGCCTTCGTCCCGGAAGGGCGGGAGGCGAGGGAGTAGCGGGTGGTGTTGGAGGAGAGCTGCTTCCCGGTGGAGGGGTTGATCTGGATCATCTTGATGCCGGTCCACCAACTGCCGAAGGACAGCCACCACTTGCCGTCGTCGTCGACGAAGAGGTTGGGGTCGATGGCGTTGAAATCGCTGGAGGAGTTCGACGTGTAGACGGTGCCGTAGTCGGTCCAGCTGCCCGGCTGTCCGGTGGTCGATCCGGCCAGCCCGATGGCCGAGGTGTTCGAGCCGAACTTCGAGACGGAGTAGTACATCAGGTACTTGCCGCCGTGGTACGAGATGTCCGGTGCCCAGGCCTCCGGCACGGAGGAGTAGTTCCGCCACCAGCTCGGACGCGACGAGAACGCGTCGGCGCCGGCGGAGAAGGCGGTGCGGTCACCGGACGTCTTGCTGGAGATGCCTCCGCCGGTGGCGTAGAGCAGGTACTGCCCGGAGGAGGTCCGGATCATCGACGGGTCGTGCGTGACGACGGACCCGGTGACGCGGCCGGGGTTCGGGTACGCCGACGCGGTGGTCGGCATCAGGGCGAGCAGCGCGGCGGTGGGGAGCGCCAGGAGCGCGGTGCGCCTTCGGAGGGTGCGGCTCATACGGGGTTCTCCTTGCGGTGGGGGTGATGACGTAACGTTCGGAATCCCGAACAACGATCGCAAGTTCGAACGGACCGTAGAATCGAACCACTTGCGCGTCAATGGCCCGCGCAGCCCCTCTTGATTCCGACCGGGTTCCCCGTAGCTCCTTACGCGGATGACTCGGACGAAGTGGCTGTCGGGGTCGGGCAGGGCGAGGTGGTCGGGGAGGCGGTGGGGTCGGGGGACGGGGCCTCCGACTCGGGGGAGCAGTCGTCCGGGTCGGTGGGCGAGGGGCTCGGGTCGGTCGGGTCCGGCGACGGCGAGGGGGTCCCCGTGGGGGACTCGCCGGGCGGCTGCGAGGGCTCCTGGCTGGTCGGAGGCGCCGTCGGGGAGGGCTGCGGGGACGGGGAGGTGGGCGTCGGAGTGGGTGTGGGGGCGGAGGGGGACGGGGACGGCTCGGGGCTGCCCGGAGTGCTCGGGTCCGGGCCGATGACGATGCCGCCGCCGTCGTTCTCGTCCCTGCCGCTGCCCCTGTCCACGGGCTCGGTCGCCGGGGTGTCGCCGCCCGCGCCGGGGCTCCTCGGGATGACGCCCTTGCCGTCGGGGACGGTGTGGACCCCCCGGCTGTAGAAGTCCAGCCAGTACCTGACCAGCCTCAGATAGGGGCGCGAGTGGTTGTAGCTGAGGATCGCCCGGTCCAGGTCCGCGGCCCGGCTCAGGTCCCGGTGGCCCGCGCACAGGTAGTGCCCGGCCGCCAGTGCCGCGTCGAAGATGTTGTTCGGGTCGGCGCGGCCGTCGTCGTTGCCGTCCGTGCCCCAGCGGGCCCAGGTGGACGGCAGGAACTGCAACGGTCCCACCGCGCGGTCGTAGACCGTGTCACCGTCGTGCGCACCCCCGTCCGTGTCCCGGATCAGGGCGAATCCCCGGCCGTTGAGCGGAGGCCCGGTGATCCGGCCCAGTGTGGTGCCGTTCCGGTCGACGGCGCCGCCGCGCGCCTGGCCGGACTCGACCTTGCCGATCGCCGCGAGCAGCTCCCAGGGCAGCCGGCAGCCGGGATCCGTCCTGCCGACGGAGGTCTCGGCGGCGCGGTAGGCACGCAGCACGGTGACCGGGATGCCGGACTGGGAGCGGAGGTCCCGCGTGAGCGCCGGTGCGGCCGACGCGACGTCCGGGCTCGTCAGGGGCGGGAGTTCGGTGTGGTAGGAACCGTCGCCCGGCGGTACCGGATCGGCGTACGGGCCGCCCGCCGCCGTCCCGCGTGCCTCGTCGGCGGGCGGGGCGGGGTGGGGGTCCTTCGTGTCCCCGGTGAGTCCGGGTGCCCGCGAGGCGGTGAGGGCCGCCATGGCCGCCACGGTGATGGCGGTCGTCCGCAGGCCCCTGCGGGTCCGGGTGCGCGGCCGTCGTGCGCGGCGTACGGGCATGGCTGTCACTCCTGTCGGATGCGGGGGGTTGGGGCGGCCCCTGGGTTCCGTAGGTCGTACGGCCCTCAGCGGCCGAAGGTGTCGATGCCGGAGACGAGCCACCGTCCGTCGCGGCGCACGACGTCGACGGCGAGCATGGCGCCCGCGTACACGCCCTCGTCCGTCGCGTCCGCCTTGTCCGTGGCGGCCTTGTCCCCCGCGGTGCCGACGCTGCTCTGGTCGGCGTAGACGAGGACCCGGGCCCGGTGGCCGTCGATCCGTTCGACCGCGCTCTCGGTGACCGTCGTGGTGATCACCGCCTTCTGCTCGTCGGCCCGCTCGCGGACGTCGGCGAGGAGGGTGCGGTGCTGGTCGACGGCCTTGCCCGTGAGGAGGTTCCGTGCGGCTTTCTCCAGGGCGCCGGGGTCGGTGTGGTCGTAGGAGAAGAGCAGGCCGACGGCCTTGGACGTCTGTCCCTTGATCTCGCTGGTGCGGGCGAGGTCGGTCAGGGCGGTGTTGTGCCGCGCGGGGTCGTCCCGGAACGCTTCCGCCTTCGCGTGCGCCCAGCCGGCGAAGCCGCCGAGGAGCACGGTCAGCGCGCAGAGCACCGCGAGGCCCAGCGGGCGGCGCGACCGGGCACCGGATGCCTTCTCCTCCTCGGTCGTCCCGGTCGACCCGCTCGCCCTGGTCGTCCGCGCGGAGGACGAGGGGCCGGGCGGAGGCAGGACGGCCGTGCCGCCGGAGGGGGTCCGGGCCCCGGTGGAGGTGGTGGGCCGGGTCTCGCGGGCCTGACGGCGCCGCTGGCGGTTGATGTGGTGGCGGGTCGTCGACATCGTGCTGTCCTCTCGGTGCGGCGGCTTGCGCGGTACGGAGCCGGGTCAGCCGGTCGGTGCGCCGCCCACGGGGGCCTGTCCCAGGGCGCTCAACTTCCACCCGCCCTCGGTGCGGGTGAGTTCGCCGAGCATGCGGCTGTCCTTGTCCGTCTTCGCGCCGTCGGCCGCCCGGACGGTGACCCGCAGGGCGATCAGCACCCGGGCGCGTCCCGCGCGGTCGTCGAGTTCGGTGACGGCGCCCGACAGCACCCGGGCCGTGGTGACCGTCTTCGCCGCCCTCACCTGCTCGGTGAACTCCGCGCGTCCCGACGCAAGTTGCTCGTGCAGCGCACCGGTGGTCGACGACTCCCACAGGTCGAGGCCCTGGTTCAGGTCCCGGTGGTCGAGCGTGTTGAGGTTCTGTACGGCCTGCTCCCCGGCCGCGAGCGCCTCGTCCCGTTGTTCGGCGTACGCGGCCCGGTCGTCGTGGGCCGCGCGGTACCAGTCCTGCCCCGTCCACGCCGCGAAGCCGCCCGCGACGAGGGTGAGGGCGAGGGCCAGGGACGGCAGGGGCCGGGGAAGGTGTGCGGTGAGGACGCGCTTCATGCTGTGCTCCTGTCTCCCGCGCACGTTCTAGCGGGCCTTGAGGTCGACGATCCGCCACCGGCCGTTCTCCAGGCGGGCCGTGACGGTGAGTTGGGCGGCCGCTGTGGTGGCCCCGTCCTTGCCGCGGCGGGAGGTCTGGTCGAGGAAGACCAGCAACCGCGCCTGTTCGCCGTCGAGTTCGATCACCCCGGTCCGGACCGCCCGGGTGCTCAGGGTGACGCGCTGCTCGGTGAGGTCGTCGCGGACCTGGGCGAAGAGGTCGTGGTACTGGCGGGCGGCGCGACCACCGAGGACGGCGTCCGCGGAGCGCTCGGCGGCCGCGGTGCCGTCCGGGGCGTAGGAGAAGACGCGGGCGAGGGCGCCCGCCACCTCGCCGGCGACGCGGTCGGTGGCCTCGGTGTCGGTGAGCGCGCGGTTCCGGGCGGACTCGGCCGACTCGAGCTGGTGGGCGCCGTAGAGGAAGCCGCAGCCGCCGAGGACGAGCACGGCGGCGATCCCGGCGACGGCGACCCGGCGCGCACCCGCGCCCGGCGGCCGACGGGCGCGGGTGCCGTCCGCCGGGTGGTCCGGCGAGGGCTCGTCCACGGCGGAGACCTCCGCGGGTTCCGGGTCCGGCGCGGTGTCCGTCCTGCCGCCCCGCAGCAGCCGTGTCAGCGTCATCGGTTCCCGCCCTCCTGCCCCTCCGGGAGCCATACCGCGCTCAGCGCCCTCACCTTCCACTCCCCCTCGCCGGTGCGCGCCAGGACGGCCTCCAGGCGCTTGCGGTCGACGGCCGGCTTCCTCGTCCCGGCGGGTGTGACCTCGACGCGGACGGTGGTGATCAGCTTGGCGGTGCCGGCCCGTGTGTCGAGGGCGGTGACGGCCGCCTCGGTGACCGTGCCGCGCGCCGAGGCGCCCGCCTTGGCCTCGGTGCGGCCCAGTTCCTCGCGCAGCGGCCCGGTGGCGGCGTCGCGCCAGGCCCGGATGCCCTGCTCCGCCCGCTGCCGGGTGGCGGCGTCGAGCGTGGTGAGCACGGCGACGCGCTCCCGTCCGTCGGCGAGCGCCCGGTCGCGCTCCCGGCCGTACGCGAGCGCGTCGTCGGTGCGTGCCTGCGTGTACGTCCACGCGCCGGTGCCGAAGAAGCCGAGCGCCAGGGCGAGTCCCACGGCGGTGAGGGTCCGGGCCCCGTTCATCGCGTGCTCCCCGCCGACGGGGCGAGGAGGCCCGTCATGTCCCCCGGTGCCTCGCCGTCCTGGCCCGGCAGGGCGAGGGCGCCGGGGAGTGCCGCCGGTCCGCCGGGCCGTGCCCCGGTGCTGCCGGAGGGCAGGGATCCGGGCCTGGCCGGGTCGGGCACCGGGCCGCCCTTCGGGGCGTTCGCCGAACCGCGTACGTTGACCCCGGACGCGGCGGGGGCGGTGCAGGCCGCGCCGGTGTTGAGGGCGGGCGTGGTGCCGAGGTCGAGCCCGTTGCGGTAGCGCGTGGCGCCGTATCCGGCGGTGCAGGGCAGGGGCTTGAAGAAGGTGACGGCCATGCCGAGGTTCAGCTTCCCTCCGTCGACGGCGGTGGCGCCGACGGCGACGGCCGCCGGGTACTTCACGAGGAGTTCCTCCATGCCGCGCTGCCGGGTGACGGCGATCTCGGAGGTGGTGAGCAGATTGGCGAGGACGACGCCGAGGCTCGGGTCGAGGTCCCGCAGGAGGCCGCTGACCTGGGTGGCGGCCTCGGGGGTGACCGTGAGGAGGCGGCGCAGATCGGCGTCGGAGCCCTTGAGGGTGCGGGCCAGTTCCTCCGCCCCGACGGCGAAGTCGCGGATGGCCCGCTCCTCCTCGGCCTGGGTGCGCAGCACGGTCTCGCCGTCGGTGATGAGCCGGGTGGTGGACGGCAGGGCGCGGTCGGCGGCCTCCACGAAGGCGCTGCCGCTGTCGAGCAGGACCTGGAGGTCGTCGCCGTGGCCCTCGAAGGCCCTGCCGAACTCGTCCACGACCGTGCGCAGATCGTCGAGCGGGACGGAGCCGGCGAGGGCGTCGACGCTGCTGAGCACGTCGGTGACGGGCCGGGGCACCTGGGTGTCGGCCTGTTCGATGCGCGCGCCCTCGGCGAGATAGGGGCCGCCGCCGCTCTCGGGCCGCAGGTCGATGTACTGCTCGCCCACCGCGGAGAGCCCGGCGACCACGGCGCGGGTGTCGGCGGGGATGCGCGGGGCGGACTTCCTGATGCGGAGTTCGGCGACGACACCGTCGGCGGTGAGGCCGATCGGTCCTACGCGGCCCACGGAGACACCCCGGTAGGTGACGTCGGAGTGCGTGAACAGACCGCCGGTGCGCGGGAGTCGCACGTCGACCGTGTAGTAGTCGGCGACGCCGACGTACCGGCCGAGGTCGGCGTAGCGGATGCCGAGGAAGGAGAGGGCGAGGACGGCGATGAGGAGGAAGGCGAGGTTCTTCAGCCGTACGGCGAGGATGATCAACCCGGCTCACCTCCCTGTGCGTCCGCCGGATCCGCCGCCGTTGCGGTGGCGGGGACGGAGGGCAGGGGCAGGGGCGAGGAGCGCGCCGGTGACGACGCCGGGGACGGGGACGGGGCCGTGCCCTGCGGCACCAGCGGCGGGATCAACCGGGTCCCGGGCACGGCGGTCATGTCCAGGTACACGTTGAGGTAGTCGCCCTTCACTCCCCGCAGCACCTCGTCGGTGAACGGGTACGTCAGCAGCACCTCCAGTGAGTCGGGCAGGTCCGTGCCCGCGTCGGCGAGCGCCTTCAGGGTCGGCGCGATGGCCTTGAGGTCGGCGATCATGTCGTCCTTGCTCGCGTCGATGGTGGAGACGGCGACGCCGGAGAGCGTGTCGAGGGAGCGCAGCATGGTCAGCAGCGAGCCGCGCTGCTTCTCCAGCGTCTTCAGTCCGGGCGAGAGGTCGGTGAGGACGGTGCCGACGTCGTCCTTGCGGCCGGCGACGGTCGTGGAGAGCCGGTTGACGGAGTCGAGGGCGTCGGTGATGTCGCCCCGGTGGTCGTCGAGGTCGGTCACCAGGGTGTTGACCCGTTTCAGCAGGGAGCGGACCTCGGGCTCGCGCCCGCCGAGCGCCGCGTTGAGTTCCCGGGTGATGGTCTTGAGCTGGTTGACCCCGCCCCCGTTGAGGAGCAGGGACAGCGCGCCGAACACCTCCTCGACCTCGGTGTTGCGGCCGGTGCGGGAGACCGGGATGACGTCCCCGTCCTCCAGCCGTCCGGCTCCGGTCTCCCGTTCGGGCGAGACGAGCTGGATGTACTTCTCGCCCAGCAGGCTGGACTGTTCGAGGCGGGCGGTGGCGTCGGCGGGCAGCCGTACCGCTCCGTTGATCTTCATGGTGACGCGGGCCGACCAGTCGTCGCGGCCGAGTTCGACGTCGGTGACCCGGCCGACGGCGACGTCGTTGACCTTGACCGCGGACTGCGGGGCCAGGCTGAGTACGTCCCAGAGTTCCGCGGTGACGGTGTAGGGGTGGTCGCCGAGGTCGGCGCCGCCGGGCAGCGGCAGGTCCTCGATGCCGTCGAAGCGCGGCACTTCGACGGTGACCGCGCCGAGGGCCAGGGCGAAGCCGAGGCCGAGGGCGAGGAGTCCGCCGAGGGTGAGGCCGGCGGCACCGCCCGTGGTGCGGACGCCGCGCCCGACCTTCGCCGCCCGTGTGCCTGGGTTCCGGGTGCGCCT
Source organism: Streptomyces sp. NPDC031111 (assembly GCF_055570675.1). NCBI lineage: Bacteria > Bacillati > Actinomycetota > Actinomycetes > Kitasatosporales > Streptomycetaceae > Streptomyces > Streptomyces sp. NPDC031111. Next base: position 765,321 of record NZ_JBVIGS010000001.1, on the reverse strand, counting down.
CATCGCTCCCCCTCCCCGGTGGCGGAGCCGCCCGTCGCGGGCAGCGGCAGCAGCGGTCCGCCCATGCTGATCTCGTTGAGGTTGGCGCGGCCGTCGAGGGTGCGGGTGTCGGGGTTGTAGGCGCCCACGACGTTGTCCACGGCCAGCGGCGCCACGTCCAGCGCCTCGGCGAGCGAGGCCCGCTGCTCGACGAGGGTCCGGGTGAGGGGGACGAGCCGGTCGACGTTCTCCTTCAGCTCGCCCCGGTTGTCCTTGATGAAGGTCTTGACCTGGCCGAGGGCGGTGCCGAGTTCCTCGAGCGCCCCGGCGAGGTCGTCCTTGTTGTCGGCGAAGAAGCCGACGACCTCGTCCAGGCGTTCCTGCGCGGTGCGCACGTCGGTGTCCTTCTCCTTCAGCATGGTGGTGAAGGTCTGGAGCCTGCTCAGCGTGTCGAACAGGTCGCCGCTGCTGCCGTCGAGGGTCCTGGCGGCCTTGCCGAACTCCTCGATGCCGTCGCCGATGGCCTCGCCGTTGCCGTCGAGGTTGGCGGCGCCGGTGCCGAGCAGTTCGGACAGGGCGCCGCTGGAGTTGGCGCCGTCCGGGCCGAGTGCCTCGCCGAGTTCGGTGACGGAGTCGTAGAGCTGGTCGATCTCGACGGGGGTGCGGTTGCGCGCGGCGGGCAGGACGGCGCCCTCGGCGAGGGCGGGGCCCGAGCTGTAGGCGGGGGTGAGCTGTACGTAGCGGTCGGCGACGACGCTCGGCGCGACGACGACGGCCCGCGCGCCCCGGGGGACCTTCACGCCCTCGTCCAGGAGGAGGCCGACGCGCACCGTGGTGCCCTGTGGCCGCACCGACTCCACCTCGCCGACGCGCACACCGAGGACGCGCAGGTCGGACCCGGCGTAGATGCCGACGGTGCGGTCGAAGTAGGCGGTGATGCGGGTGCCGTCGGAGTCGAGGACCCGGGCGGTGGTCAGGCCGCCGGCGACGAGCACGGCGAGGGCCAGCAGGCCGGTGAGGACTCTTCTCCGTCTGCTCATCGCTCACCGTTCCCCCGGGCCGCCGCCTGTTTCGGCGGCAGGCAGCCGGTCTCGGGCAGGGACGTCTCGGGCAGGTAGTCGCGGGGGACGACGCCGCACAGGTAGCTGTCGAACCAGCGGCCGTTGCCCAGGGTGTTGCCGACGAGGCGGTAGTACGGGCCGACCAGCGCGAGGGTCTTGCCCAGCTGGGCGTTGTTCTTCTCCAGGACGCCGGTGACCCGGCCGAGGGCCTTGAGGGTGGGGCCGAGCTGCTTCTCGTTGTCGCCGACGAGGCCGCCGATCTCGGTGCCGAGTTCCCTGCTGCCTTTCAGCAGGGCCCGGATGGCGCCGCGGCGGTCCCGGAGTTCGCCGAGCAGGGAGCCGCCGTCCTCGATGAGGGTCTCGAAGCTGGACTTCTTGTTCTTCAGCGTCCTGGTGAACCGGGCGCTGCCCTTGAGGAGTTCGGCGAGTTCCGCGTCCCGTTTGGACACGGACTTCGACAGCGCGGACAGGCCGTCTGCGGCGGTGCGCACATGGGGCGGGGAGTTCTCGAAGGTGTCGGAGATGGTCTCGAAGCTCTCCGCGAGCCGCCGGGTGTCGATGTCCTCGACGGTGGAGCCGAGGTCCTGGAACGCCTGTGTCACGTCGTAGGGGGAGGTGGTGCGGGACAGCGGGATGCGGCTGCCGGGGTCCTGCCGGCCGGAGCCGAGCGGGTCGAGCGCCAGGTACTTGTCGCCGAGGAGGGTCTTGATGGCGATGGCGGCCGTCGTCCGGTCGCCGATCCAGACGTCCTCGACCTCGAAGGTGACCTTCACCTTGGCGCCGTCGAGGGCGACGCCGGTGACCTCGCCCACCTTGACGCCGGCGACGCGCACCTCGTCGCCCTCGTCGAGGCCGGCGGACTCGGAGAAGTCGGCGCTGTACCGCGTACCGCCGCCGAACGGCAGCCGGTCCGCCTGGTGGACGAGGGCGGCGAGCAGGGCGAGGGCGAGCAGTCCGACGACGGCGACGGCGACGGGGTCGCGTTCCTTGACCGGCTTGAACCATGGGCGCCGGGGCCCGGTGGTCCGCTCACGCCGTGCGAAGGGGCTCATCCGCGGCACCTCGATTCGGTGATCGCGATGCCGGTCGGCGGTTCGGAACCGTCGGAGGTGGTCACTCCGCTCACGCGTGCCTCGCAGAGGTAGAGGTTGAACCACGATCCGTAGGAGGACAGGCGGGCCAGGGCGGTCATCTTGGCGGGGGTGCGGTCGAGGAAGTCCTCGATCTGCGGCGTGTGGTCGCCCAGGCCCGCCGAGAGCCGGCCCAGTTCGCGGATGTCCTGCTTGAGGGGGGCTCGTCCGTCCTCGACGAGATCGGCGGTGACGGTGGTCAGGTCGCCCATGGCGGCGACGGCCTCGCCGAGGGGCTTGCGGTCGTCGTTGAAGCCGGTGACGAGGTCCCGCAGGGTGACGACCAGGTCGTCGAAGCTGTCCTCCCGGTCGTTGAGCGTGTCCAGGACGGTGGTGAGGTTGTCGACGACCTGGCCGATCACCTTGTCCTTGGCGGCGACGGTCGTGCTGAGCGAGCCGATGTGGCGGAGCAGGCTGTCGACGGTGGCGCCCTCGCCCTGGAGCACCTGCACGATGGAGCCGGCGAGTTCGTTGACGTCCTTCGGGGACAGCCCTTCGAACAGCGGCTTGAACCCGTTGAAGAGCAGGGTCAGGTCGAGGGCGGGCGTGGTGCGGTCGAGCGGGATGGTGTCGCCCGCTTCGAGCGTGCCGGTGAGGTCGCCGCTGCCGCGGTCGAGGGCGACGTAGCGCCTGCCGACCATGTTGAGGTACTTCACGGCGGCGGTGGCGGACCGGGGCAGCATGCGGTCGTCGCGGACGGTGAAGGTGACCTGTGCGGTGCGCCGTTGCACGATGCGGACGTCGGTCACCTCGCCGACCTCCACGCCGGAGATCCGTACGCTGTCGCCGTCGACGAGTCCGGTGACGTCGGTGAACAGGGCCCGGTAGGTGCGGGTGCCGGTGCCGACGCCGGTGTCGGCGACGCTGAGGCCGAGCACGGTCGTGGCGATGCCGGTCACCACCACGAACGCCAGGGACTTGAGCAGTGGCCCGGTCAGCGGGCGGCGCCGGGTGTGCGCGTGGTCCGGGGACGTCATCCGAGGGTCACCTCCGTGCCGCGGTAGGCCGGGCCGACGAGCAGGCTGCTCCAGTCGGGCAGATCGGCGGGCCGCCGGCCGGCGGCGGGTGCGAGCAGTTCGTTGACGAGGTCGTTTTCCTGCGGGGAGTTGGCGGGTCCGAGGTCCTCGCCGACCGCCGCGGACGCCTGTGCGGCGGGCCGGGCGAGGGAGCCGAGGTAGGGCACGGAGGGGCAGCGGGGGCCGCCGCCGGAGTCGTACACCGGGGTGTCGCGGCCGGGGAGGTAGGGGCCGCGCGAGGGGACGGTGCTGACGTCGACGTGGATGCCGGGCCGGTCGGTGCCCTTGCCGAGCGCCTTGTCCATGGCGGGCACGAACTCGGCGAGGGTGCGCAGGGTGCAGGGGAAGGAGGGGGAGTACTCGGCGAGCAGTTCCAGGGTGGGCCTGCCGGTGGCGCTGAGCCGGATGACGTTGTCCCGGTTCTTCCGCAGGAAGGCCGTCAGGTCCTCGGCCGTCCGGGTGGTGGCGCCGAGGGTGCCGGCGTAGGCGGCCTCCTGCTCGGCGAGGGTGCCGCTGGTGGTGGTGAAGTCGGTGAGCGCCGTGATGATGCCGGGTGCGGCGTCGGCGTAGACGTGACCGACCTTCACGAGGTGCTTGAGGTCGCGGTTGAGGGTGGGCAGGTGGGGGTTGAACTCCTTGAGGTGCGCGTCCAGTTGTTCGAGCGTGTCGCCGAGCCGGTCGCCGCGTCCCTCCAGGGCCCGCGAGACGGCCGACAGGGTCGCGGAGAGCTTCTGCGGCTGGACGGCGGTGAGCAGCGGCAGGACGTCGTCGAGGACCTGCTGGAGTTCGACGGCGTTCTCGGAGCGGTCCTGGGGGATGACGGCTCCGGCGGCCAGCGGCCGGTCCGACGGGTCCTCGGGCGGTACGAGCGCCACGAACCGTTCGCCGAACAGGGTGGTCGGCAGCATCTGCGCGCGGACGTCGGACGGTACGTCGTCGAGGGCGCCGGGCTTCATGGCGAGGGTGAGCCGGGCCCCGTCGTCGGTGGCGTCGATGGCGCGGACCTCACCGACGACGACGCCGCGCAGCTTGACCTCGGCGCCCCGGTGCATCTCGTTGCCGACGCTGCCGGTCTCGACGACCACCGGGTCGGAGTCGGTGAACCTCTTGTCGTAGACGGCGACGGCCAGCCAGACCAGCAGGGCGGGCACCACCAGGAACACCACTCCGGCGGACCGGCGGCGCAGCGTGTCGCGTCGTGTTCCGCTCATCTCACCCCGCCACCTTCACGGTCGTGGTCGCGCCCCACAGGGCGAGCGACAGGAAGAAGTCGGTGACGCTGATCAGCACGATGGCGTTGCGCACGGACCGGCCGACGGCGACGCCGACACCGGCGGGGCCGCCCGTGGCGCGGTAGCCGTAGTAGCAGTGGGCGAGGATCACCATCACGCTGAAGATCAGCACTTTCAGCACGGAGAGCAGGACGTCCGTCGGGGAGAGGAAGAGGTTGAAGTAGTGGTCGTAGGTGCCCCGGGACTGGCCGTTGAACAGGACGGTGACGTAGCGGGACGCCAGGTAGGAGGAGAGCAGCCCGATCGCGTAGAGGGGGACGATGGCGACGACCCCGGCGATGATGCGCGTGGTGACCAGGTAGGGCACGGAGCGGATCCCCATCCCCTCGAGGGCGTCGACCTCCTCGTTGATGCGCATGGCGCCGAGCTGGGCGGTGAAGCCGGCGCCGACGGTCGCCGAGAGGGCGAGTCCGGCGACGAGGGGGGCGATCTCGCGGGTGTTGAAGTAGGCGGAGACGAATCCGGTGAACGCGGCCGTCCCGATCTGGTCGAGGGCGGCGTAGCCCTGGAGTCCGACGACGGTTCCGGTGAAGAGCGTCATCGCGATCATCACGCCGACGGTGCCGCCGATGACGCCGAGGCCGCCGGAGCCGAAGGCGACCTCGGCGAGGAGGCGTTGCACCTCCTTGAGGTAGCGGCGCAGGGTCCGCGGGATCCACAGCAGCGCCCGGGTGTAGAAGAGCAGGTGGTCGCCGGAGCGGTCGAGCCAGGCGAGCGGGGAGGCCATCGGGCCTCAGCCTCCCTTCGGCGGGACGATCTGGAGGTAGAGGCCCGTCATCACCATGTTCACGAAGAAGAGCAGGAGGAAGGTGATGACGACGGACTGGTTGACGGCGTCGCCGACGCCCTTGGGGCCTCCGCGCGGGTTGAGTCCCCGGTGGGCGGCCACGATGCCCGCGATGAATCCGAAGACCAGCGCCTTGAGTTCGCTGATGTACAGGTCGGCCGGCTGGGCGAGGGCGGAGAAGCTGGACAGGTAGGCGCCGGGGGTGCCGTCCTGGAGGATGACGTTGAAGAAGTAGCCGCCGAGGGTGCCGACGACGGAGACCAGGCCGTTGAGCAGGACCGCCACGCCCATGGTGGCCAGGACCCGGGGCACGACGAGGCGTTGCACGGGCGAGACGCCCATGACCTCCATGGCGTCGAGCTCCTCGCGGATCTTGCGGGAGCCGAGGTCGGCGCAGATGGCGGAGCCGCCGGCGCCGGCGATCAGCAGGGCCACGATGAGCGGGCTCGCCTGCTGGACGACGGCGAGGACGCTGGCGCCCCCGGTGAACGACTGGGCTCCCAGTTGCTGGGTCAGGGAGCCGACCTGGAGCGCGATGACGGCGCCGAAGGGGATCGAGACGAGGGCGGCGGGCAGGATGGTGACGCCCGCGACGAACCAGAACTGCTCGACGAACTCGCGGAACTGGAAGGGTCTTCGGAAGACGGCGCGGCTCACTTCGGCGGCGAGCGCGAAGAGTCTGCCCGTCTGCCGCAGCGCACCGGTGATCATGCGCCGCTCCCGGCGGCGGGTGTCGGCAGGGTGGGCGCCGAGGCGCTCTCCGCGTAGGTCCTGCGGATGGCGGAGCGCGCGACCGGCGGCAACTGGTCGATCATGCTCATGACACGCTCACGTCGCCGGGCGACGGCCCGGCGCGGCGGGAGGCCGGGGGACGGCTCCAGCTGCGGAACGATGGTCCGGGGCCGGGCCGCGGTGGCGACGGCGGCGTCCGCCTCGGCGGCGAGGGTGGCCGCGTCCTTCTCCTCGGACATCCCGATGGGTCCCTCGCGCCGGCCGCCGAGGAACTGGGCCACGACCGGTTCCTCGCTGGTGAGCAGGACCTCGCGCGGGCCGAAGGTGACGAGCTCGCGCCGGAAGAGCATCCCCATGTTGTCGGGCACGGTGGCGGCGATGTCGAGGTTGTGGGTGACGATCAGCATCGTCGCGTCGATCTGCGCGTTGAGGTCGATCAGCAGTTGGGAGAGGTAGGCGGTGCGGACCGGGTCGAGCCCGGAGTCCGGTTCGTCGCAGAGGATGATCTGGGGGTCCAGCACGAGCGCGCGGGCCAGACCGGCCCGCTTGCGCATGCCGCCGCTGATCTCTCCCGGCAGCTTGCCCTCCGCGCCCAGCAGCCCGACGACCTCGATCCGCTCCATCACGACGCGGCGGATCTCGGACTCCTTCTTGCGGGTGTGCTCGCGCAGCGGGAAGGCAATGTTGTCGAAGAGCGACATGGACCCGAAGAGGGCTCCGTCCTGGAACATGAGACCGAACAATTTCCGGGTCTCGTATATATCCCTTTCGGGACTGTTCACCATGTCGACCCCGTTGATGAGAACACGGCCCTTCTCGGGTTTGAGCAGCCCTATGAGCGACTTCAGGAATACGGTCTTCCCGGTGCCGGACGGACCCAGCATCACGCTCACCTCTCCGGCGGGAAGGGTGAGTGTCACGTCCCGCCAGATGCTCTGCTCACCGAAGGACTTGGTCAGGCCCTCGACCACCACTTCGATTCCCATATCACCTCCAGCGCCCTCGTGGACTTTGTCAGCGCGCAGACAACATGCCGCACCCGCACTTGTCTCCGGGGAGACAGGCAGGGCCTCGCGACCCCGGGGGGTGTGGGTCCGCGAGACCCTGCCGACGGACGCCCGGCCCCAGTGGAGGGCGCGGCCGGAAAGCATCCGTCACGGCTCCGGCCGACGGGGGCCACCGACCTGGAACCGAGGAGCACTCCGGCACGTTACGGCCGAGTAACCTCGGCGGGCAAGAGCGGAATACGAGTTTTCCAGGACGTCCGGTTCGGCCATCCGGAACCTGTCAGGCAGCAGATAAAAAACGGCCGCGAATTTGTCACCGAGCGAGCACCGCGGCGCGCTGCGGAGCGGCTATCAGGGAGTCCCGGCACCATCGGGCGAAGCGTTCGACATTGACAGTCGGTGACTAAGTCGGCCCATGAGCCACTCACCCCGGAAACAGATGGTTGCCCTTTTCAAAGAATCATGAACAGCGGCATTGTTCGGCTAAGTTTCCCGCAAGTAACGTCATTGCTCTCGGACAGGGACCACCGAGCCGCGGGCCGCATGGCCTCCCCTCGAAAACTCGGCCACGGCCCACTTCTGCCGGCCAATCCACAAGGAGAGTCCTGGAGTCATGAAGAAGAACACGAGAAGGTTCACCGTCGTGGCGGGTGCGGCCGCGGCCGCCTTCGGTCTCGCCGTCGCGCCCGCCTCGGCGGTGCCCTCCACGGTGTGGACCGTCACCCCGACGGGCAGCTACACGGCGACGAACAGCGGCAACATCGTGCTCACCGCCACCATCCCGATGACGTGCACGACCTCGGGCGCCTCGGGCACCATGGCGAGCGCCACGGGCAACCCGGCCACGGTGGCCACCATCAGCGCCATCAACTTCGGCACCTCCACCTCGCCGTGCACCAGCGTCCTGGGCAACGTCACCACCGTGGCGGTCACCCCCTGGACCGTCGTCGCACAGGACTACACCGCCGCGACCGGCGTCACCAAGGGTTACATCGGCAACGTCAAGGCCAACGTGACCGCCGGCGCCTGCAAGTTCACGGTCACGGGCAAGGCCTCGGCCACCTACACCAACTCCACCGGCGTCCTGGCCGTCAACAGCGTCTCCGGTGACCTGGTGGTCAGCTCCAGCCCCGCCCCCGTCAACTGCGGCTCGGTGGTCACGACCGCCACCAAGCCCATCTTCAAGGGCAACTACACCATCAAGGCGTCGAACGGCTCCATCCCGAAGATCGTCGGCTCCAACCCGTAAGGCGCCACCCGCCCGTGTCCACCCCGCCGGAGGCCCCGGCCGGGCGGACACGGGCTGCCCGGCCGAACCCTCCGGACCCCTCCGGGCGCCTCCGGACCTCCGGAACCCGCCGTCGAACGACCCGAGTGGAGCTGTATGAGAGGCCATCGTGCCGCCGCGCCGCGGCCACCCCGTGTCCGCGCCCGGAGCGCGGCGATCGGTGCGTTCGTCGTGCTCGCCGCCACGATCCCGGCCGCGGTATCCACCGCGGACACCCTGGAGGTGGACGCCGAACTCCCCTACGCCTGCGCGCTGCCGTCCGGACGGCAGCCCGTGACGGTCCGGGTCTCGGCGGTGTTCCCGGACCGGGCGGAGCCGGGCGAGGCGTTCTCACCCACCGACGTCACCACCACCGTGGTTCTCCCGGCGGAGGCGGTCGCCGACCTCACCGCGCCCGAGGCCGCGACCGTCCGGGCCGCCACCCGCCTCACCGTCGGCGTCACCCAGAACCGGGCCGCCGCCGAGGCGACCTGGCGCGGCACCGCGGAGCCGGTCCCCCTTCCCGATTCCGGACCGCTGACGCTGACCACGACGGGCGACGTCCCCTCGGTGACCGGGCAGGGCGACGGCGCTCTGACGTTCACCGCCGGGAACCTCGCCGTCGACCTGGCGCCCGGCACGGCGGACGGGACCGCCACCGGGGCCGACGCGCTGACGCTCGACTGCTCCCCCGCCGGGGACCCGCCGGAGAACGGGCCGCTGGCCACCGTGCCGGTCGGCACCGACACACCGGAGCCGAGCGGTTCGCCGTCCGCGCCCGGCTCCTCCCCCGCGACGCCGGACCCGTCCTCCGGGACGCCGGAGGACGGACAGGGGAACCGCGCGCCGAAGGTGGCGGAGACCCCGCCCGGCGGTACCGCGCGGCGCGACGCACCACCCTGCCGCTACGACGACGAGAATCCGTCCACGTCGGCGTCGCTGAACGCCTACATCACCGGCTACTCGAACGTGCGGAAGCTGCGAGGGGCCTCGCTCATCCCCGTGTCCTGCATCCTCGTCGAACAAGGACCGCTGGACATCGTCGACTTCTTCCCGGACTTCTCCGGCGCCTATCTGAGACAGCACTCGGAGGGCAGGCTCCACCATCAAGGACGCGAGCAGACGCCGCCGTTCCAGGCCACCTTCCTGACCTTCGGCTTCGTGCCGACGAAGGCCACGATGGTGCTGGAGCAGACCGGTCCCCTCACCCTGGACGTCGCCGGGGAGACCGTGTTCGCGACCGGACACACCACCTTCGAGACCCGTGCCCGGGTCCCGTTGGTGCTCCGGGTGACCGCTCTCGAGGTCAACGGCACCCCCCTGGACGTCGGGGCCGGCTGCCGGACGGAGAGCCCGCTGCGCTCCCCCGAACCGGATCCCTCGACCTACCCGGGCGACCACATGCTGCTGTTCGGGAGCAGCACGCACCAGCCACCCGAGATGCCCGTCGGCTATCTGCTCAGTTCCGGCGGCCCGCTGACCGGAGAGGTGACCATCCCCGCCTTCACCGGCTGCGGGACCGGCGGCGAGAACCTCGACCGCCTCCTCACCGCCTCCGTCTCCGGCCCCGGCAACCACGTCAAACAGATCCAGGGCCAGACCTGCGCGGTGCAGGTCTTCAACCCCGACGAGTGCACCGAGGACCTTCAGCCCCTCAAGATCCCCGTCCCCGAGCGCTGATCCGTACCTCCCCTCCTCCACGGAAGGCCATCACCCATGCCCCTGCTCACCACCCGCACCAGGGTCGCCACCGTCTCCGCCCTGACGGCGCTCGGCGCCCTCGCCTCCCTGGGCACCGCGACCGCCGCCGAGCCCGCGCTGAACGGCGAGTGGGCCCCCTTCACCCGCTGTCCCGTGGACGCCCCGGCGATGCTGGCCGCCGACGGCTACGACAGGACCCCGCAGTGCGTGGTCTCCGCCTCCGCGAGCGGCTCCATCAAACTGGGCAAGACCACCGTGGTCACGGGGAGGACCAACCTCCAGATCGGGGTGGTCCAGAACGCGGACGGCACCAGCAGCGTCGTCGCCCCGCCCTCCGGCGCGCTCGTCGCCGACTCCGCCACCGTGCCCGGCGGTCTGCTCGGCCTGATGTGCCCGAGCGACGTGCCGGTGATCACGGCCATCTGCAAGACACTCGAGAACTCCACCCTCAACCGGATCACCGCCACCATGGAGTCCGTCGGCGCGCCCTACGCCTTCGACCAGACCGCGGGCGTCCTCACGGACCTGCCGATCGTCGCCCTGCCGGTCCGCATCCACCTGGAGAACCCGCTCCTGGGCGGCAACTGCTACATCGGATCGAAGTCCGAACCGATCCTGCTGCGCCCGAAGAACCTCGACTACCCCGAGTTCGGAATGAGCTTCTTCAAGGGCGACGGCACCGCCGACGAATCCGGTGAGATGAGCCGGATCAACCTCACCGGCGCCACCCAGAACGACAGCACCTTCGCGGTCCCCGGGGCCACCGGCTGCGGACTGAACGTCGGCCTGATCAACGCCGCGGTCAACGCGAAGACCGGGCTGCCCTCCGCCGCCGGGAACAACAGCCTCACCCTCAACGACACACAGACCCACCTCACCGGCCTGAACGCGCCCGGCACCGCCGCCCCCGAGGCCGGCAGGGTGCTCGCGGAGAACTGGCACTCCGCCGTCAGGTAACGGCCACCCGGCAGCGGTTCCCGGCCGTTGCGGCGGCCGGGCCCGTGCAGCGGTGAAGAATTTCTGCTCAAATCGTGTACAGGAAAAGGGAGTTGATTTAGCTTCAGATTCTCAGACCGGCGTGCCTGGTGGAGCGGTCGGGCGTGGTACGGCACCCGGCTGGACGACGTCCCCCGGCCACCCCGCCGGACACGTCGGAGAGCAAGGGGTGACGATGCCCTCGATCACACGGCCCCCGGAGGCCGGCGAACCGCTCGAACCCTTACCCAGGAAGTTCGCGGCCTTCATCCGGCCGGAACTGCCGGGTCTGCTGAACGAGATACGCGCCGAGGTCACCCGCGCGTACCCCGTCTACGGTCGGCTGCTCAACGGCCCGAACGGGGACGCGATCCGCCAGGGCGTGGAACAGGCGCTGGTCGCCTTCGTGGACCGGGTGGCCGATCCGGGCCGGAGCTCGGAACTGCGGGACGAACTGCTGCGCAGGTTCGGCCGGGTGGAGGCGTACGAGGGCCGCGACCTGGAGACCCTCCAGAGCGCCTACCGGCTCGGGGCCCGCATCGCGCTGCGCCGCGCCAGGACGGTCGGACGGCAGTACAACCTCTCCCCCACCCTCATCCTCGCCTTCGCCGACGCCCTCTTCGCATACGTCGAGGAACTGGAGGCGATCACCCGCGAGGGGTACGCGGAGGTGCGCGAGCGGGCCGCCTCCGAAGTGTCCGCGTTACGAAGACAGCTGCTCCACCTGATCCTGGCGGCGTCGCCGCTGCCCCAGACCACCGTCTCGGAGCTGTGCGAGGCCGCCGCCTGGGAACTGCCCCGCACGTGCACCCTCGTCGCCCTCCGTCCCCCGGTGCCGGACCACATCCAGGCGGCGCTCGACGGCGACGTCCTCGCCGACCTCGACATCCCGCAGCCGCATCTGCTCGTCCCCGGGGACCTCACCCCGCAGCGCCTCGCGATGCTCGGCACGGCCCTGGCCGGCACCCGGGCCGCGGTGGGCCTGACCGTACCGCTCGCGCAGGCCGCCGACTCCGTCCGCTGGGCCCGCCGTGTGCTCCAGTTCGTCGACGACGGGGTGGTGCCCGACGCCCCGCTGGTCCGGTGCGAGGACCATCTGGTCACGCTGTGGCTGCTGTCCGACCCCGCCCTCGTCGACCATGTCGCGGCCCGCGAACTCGCGCCGCTCGACGGGCTGCCCGCCGGCCGGCGCCGGCGGCTGGTCGAGACGCTCCGCGTCCACATCTCCACCCGGGCACCCGCCGAGCAGGTCGGCGAGATGCTGGGCGTGCACGCCCAGACCGTCCGCTACCGCCTGCGGAACCTGGACGCCCACCTGGGCGACCGCCTCACCGACCCCGACCACCGCTTCGCCCTGGAGGTGGCCCTGCGCTCCCTCCACCTGCGCGGCCACGACGGCGGGGAGTGATCCCCGAGCGGGCGGACCCGAGCATCCGGGCCCGCCCGCCCTCAGTGTGCCGTCAGTCCTGCGGGCACTCCTTCCACGCGAGGTGGTACACGGTGCTGATGTCTCCGTCCGTGGAGTCCATCGTCATGAAGCTGACCTCGTCGGGCGAGGTCGTGCCGGCGCTCACCCGCAGCTCCGTGTTGATGTTGAAGTTGCGCTGGACCCCGCAGGGTGCGTAGACGAGCTGCGCCCAGTCAGTCTCGTCCGTGGCCTGCCAGTTGTCGTCGTAGGGGCCCGCGACGGGGTGCGTGCGGTACTCCGTGTTCGGGGAGCCCTGGAAGTAGTACGACGCCCGCTGCGTACCCCTCGCGCCGGGCTGGAGCGAGGCGAAGCCCCGGTAGTCCGCGCTGGCGATGGCGTAGGTGAAGCCCTGCGGAACGTGCACCAGCAGGCTGAGCTGGCAGTTCTTGCGGGAGGCCGTGGGGTCGGAGTCCCCGCCGGCCTGGGCGAGGTAGTCGCTGTACGTCACGGTGAACGCGGTGTTGTCCGCGGAGACGGCGACCGCGGCGGTGCCCTGGGGGCAACCGGAGCCGTTCACCGTGGCGACCTTGATGACGATCTTGTCCGGGGGCGGGTCGTCGAAACCGGACGACGGATTGTGCGCGGGCAACGCGGCGGTGAGGAGTGCGGCCGCCGCCGCACTCAGGAGCAGGCCACCAGCCATGGTCTCCATCCTTCTGTGGGGGGTTTGATTGAAATGTCATGCACATGCCAATAGTGCGGACACATGCGCTCCCGGCCTCGTGAAGGAGGCATGGAGGTGCGGTGAAGGCCGGGAGCGCTCGCATCGTATGGAGCCCCGCGAGCCGCGGACAGGGCGAACTCCGGCCATTCACTTTCACCACGCCAACCCGGGAGGAAACGGGCGTACCGGAACCCTCGTGTGAACGGAGGGATGCCGGTTCGTGGACAATGGCCCACCGGCACCCCGTGTGGCAGCACAACAGGAGGCGCTCCCTTGGAGCTCAGCAGGCGTACCTTCACCGCCCTCGCCGGCACGGCGGCGCTCGGTCTCGCGCTCGCCGGCAGCGGCGGGGCGGCGACCGGCACGCACGGGCCGCGCAGCGTGCCGACGGGCCCGCCGCCCCCGCCGCCGAGCGCGGACGGCAGACGGCACCGGGTCACCTACGACCGGTACTCGCTGCTCGTCGACAACCGGCGCCTGGTGCTGTGGTCCGGCGAGATGCACCCCTTCCGGCTGCCCAGCCCCTCCCTGTGGCGGGACGTGCTCCAGAAGCTGCGCGCCCACGGCCACAACGCGGTCAGCGTCCCCGTGCCCTGGAACTACCACTCCCCCGCGCCCGGCACGTACGACTTCACCGGGGTGCGGGACCTGGACCTCTTCCTGCGCACGGCCGCCGAGGAGCGGCTGTACGTCATCCTGCGTCCGGGGCCGTACCTCGGGTCCGCGGATGTCGACGCCGGCGGCTTCCCCGGGTGGCTGACGGCCGCCGAGGGCACCGCGCGGACCGCCGACCCGGAGTACCTGCGGCACGTCGACGAGTGGCTGGGCGCCGTCAACCGCATCGCCGTCCGGCATCTGTTCACCGCGGGCGGCGGCACCGTGCTGCTGTACCAGCTCGAGGACGGGTTCGAGGTCTCCGCCGACGACCCCGACGGGCGCGCCTACCTGACCCACCTGTACGACAGGGCGCGGGCCGACCGCATCGACGTACCGCTGTTCCACACGGACGGGCACTTCGGCGAGCGCGGGACCGGCCGGCCGACGCCCGGGTTCGTGTCCGCGGCGGCGGGCGGGGCTCCCGACCCGTGGGGCGGGGCCGGCTCCGGCGGCAAGGGGTACGCGGAGGTGCGGCGGACGCACGACCCGGCCTCCGAACGGCGCGCGTACCTCACCGCGCTCGCGGGCGGCACCACGGTGCACAACGTCCGGATGGCGTTCGGCGGCACCTCGTGGGGCTGGCTGCCCGCGCCGGGCGTCTACACCTCGTACGACCACGGGGCGGCGATCGACGAGGGCCGGCGGCCCACGCCCGGGTTCGCCGCGGCACAGCAGCTCGGTCATCTGCTGCGGACCGTGCCCGACCTCGCCCGGCTGGACCCGGCGAAGGAGGTGCGGGCGGAGGACGACCGGCTGAAGGTGCACCACCTGGCCAATCCCGACACCGACGCCCAGGTGTACGTCCTGCGCAACGACTCCGCGGAGCCGGTCGCCTCGCTGCTGCCGGACACCGATGTCGACGTTCCCGTCACCGTCGGCGCGGGGGACGCCAAGCTGCTCGCCACCGGGCTGGAGCTGGGCCGCCGGAAGCTGGCGTTCACCACCGCGCAGCCCATGCTGAACATGACCGTCGGACGGCAGGACATCGCCCTGTTCACGGGCCGCGCCGGCGAGACCGCGCAGATCGCCCTGGACTGCGACACCCAGCCGCTCACCAGCCGGCTCGACGACGAGCCCGCGTGGTCCTTCGACCGGGGCAGGCTGAACGTCGTGGTGCCGCTCGGGGTGGGCGGGCTGAGCCGGGTCCTGGTCGAGGGCGGGGACACCGAGACACCCATGGTGCTGCTGTTCGCCGACGACGCGACGGCGCTGCGCATGTGGCCGTACGAGACCCCGGCCGGCTCGATGCTGGTGTACGGCCCGGCGCTGCTCCGCTCGGTCACCCTGCGCGGCGCCACCGCCCATCTCGTCGGCGATCTCGTGGGCGAGACGGGCCTGGAGGTGTGGGTGCCGCGCGGGATCACCGCCGTGACCTGGAACGGACGGCCGGTGCGCACCCAGGTCGGCCGGGCCGGGAGCCTGGTGATGGAGGGGCTGCTGCCGGACGTGCCCGAGGTGCGGCTGCCCGCGCCGGCCGGCTGGCGGCGGCGGGCGGAGAACCCCGAGTCCGAGGCCGGCTTCGACGACTCGGCGTGGACGGCCGCCGACCGCACCTCCTCGCACAGCACCACGCCGGTGCCCGAGGGCGGGCCCGTCCTCTTCGCGGACGACTACGGCTTCCACCACGGCGACGTCTGGTACCGGGGCCGGTTCACGGACACGCGCGGGATCGACTCCGTGACGCTGTCCTACAGCACCGGTACGCAGGGACTGCTGATGGCCTGGCTGGACGGGCGCCCGCTGGGCACGCACCGCATGCCGGTGCCGGACGAGGACACGGCGGACAAGGGCACCTGGACGGCGAAGGCCACCTTCGAGGTGCCGAAGAAGCTGCGCGAGCGGGGCCGGCACGTGCTGTCCGTGCTGGTACGGCCGATGCAGCACGCCCGGGACGAGGAGCGTACGGGCGCCCACAAGGCCGCGCGCGGGCTTGTGTCCGCTCGGTTCGGGGGCGGCTCCCGGGACGTGGAGTGGCGGATCCAGGGCGCGGGGGCGCCGGACCGGGTGCGCGGGCCGCTGAACAACGGCGGGCTGCACGGGGAGCGGGAGGGCTGGCATCTGCCGGGGTTCGACGACCGGGAGTGGCGGACCGTGGAGTTCCCGCACGAGGAGCGGCGGCAGGGCGTGGCCTGGTACCGCACGGGGTTCCGGCTGGACGTCGATCCGGACGTGGACGCGTCGATCGGGCTCACGATCGAGGACGACCCGGAGCGCGCCTACCGGGTCCAGATCTTCCTCAATGGCTGGAACATGGGCCAGTACATCAACGATGTGGGCCCGCAGCACACCTTCGTCCTGCCGAACGGGATTCTGCGCACACGTGGGGCCAACACATTGGCCCTGGCGGTGCTGTCGGACGGAACCACCCCCTCGGGGCCGCGCGATGTGCGGCTGACGCTGCTGGGCGCGGCGCAGGGCGGGGTTCCGGTGGAGGCGGTGGACTCACCGGGAAGGTGAGCCCACCGCCGGCGGGGCTCACGCCAGCCGGATCACGTTCCAGGACAGCGGCTCCAGTACGGCCTTGAGCCGGCCGTCCTCCAGGGTCGTACCGTCGGCCGTGTGCGGGGTGACCCGCTCGGGCTCGGCGAGGGTGTTGCGGGCGTCGGGGTCCGCGTCGGAGAGGACGCTGTGCTCCACGACCGAGGTGAGGTCGAGGCCGTTGAGGGCGACCTCCAGGGGCAGGGACTCGGTGCGGCCCCGGTTGACGGCGAACACGGTCACCGTGCCGTCCTCGGCACGCACGGCGGTGGCGTGCAGCAGATCGGCCTCGCCGTACTTCTTCGTCCCGTACGTCGGTGAGTCCACGCGGACGTCGAGCACCTCGCCGCGGCCGTACTTCGAGGCCTGGGCGAACGGGAAGAAGGTGGTCTGCCGCCAGGCCGGGCCGCCGGGCTCGGTCATGATCGGGGCGATCACGTTGACGAGCTGGGCGAGGCAGGCGACGGTGACGCGGTCCGCGTGCCGCAGCAGGGCGATGAGGAGCGAGCCGAAGACGACGGCGTCGGTGACGCTGTAGTTGTCCTCGAGCAGGCGCGGGGCCTCCGGCCAGTCGAGCTTGCTGACCTGGGCGTCCGTCTGGGCCATGTACCAGACGTTCCACTCGTCGAAGGAGAGGTTGATCTTCTTCTTCGACTTGAGGCGGGCGCCGACGTGGTCGCAGGTGGCGACGACGTTCTCGATGAAGGACTCCATGTCGACGGCGGAGGCGAGGAAGGAGTCGACGTCGCCGTCGAGCGGCTCGTAGTAGGCGTGCAGGGAGATGTAGTCGACCAGGTCGTACGTCTCCTGGAGGACCGTCGCCTCCCACTCGGCGAACGTCTCCATGGCCTGGCCGGAGGAACCACAGGCGACGAGCTCCACGCCGGGGTCGATCTGGCGCATGGCACGGGCGGTCTCGGCGGCGACCCGGCCGTACTCCTCGGCGGTCTTGTGACCGGTCTGCCAGGGGCCGTCCATCTCGTTGCCGAGACACCACATGCGGATGCCGAACGGGTCCTTGTCGCCGTGCTCGACGCGCAGGTCCGAAAGGGCCGTGCCGGAGGGGTGGTTGGCGTACTCCTGGAGCTCCAGGGCCTCGGCGACGCCGCGGGTGCCGAGGTTGACGGCCATCATGGGTTCGGCCTGAGGGCCGATCTTCTTCAGGAAGGCGATGTACTCGGAGAGGCCGAAGCGGTTGGTCTCCGTGGAGCGCCAGGCCAGGTCGAGGCGGCGGGGGCGGTCCTCGACGGGGCCTACGGAGTCCTCCCACTTGTAGCCGGAGACGAAGTTGCCGCCGGGGTAGCGGATGGCGGTGACGCCGAGTTCTCTGACGAGGTCGAGGACGTCTGTGCGGAGGCCTTCCGCGTCCGCGGTGGGGTGGTCGGGTTCGAAGATGCCGGTGTACACGCAGCGGCCGAGGTGTTCTACGAACGATCCGAAGAGGCGGGGGTTTACTTCACCTACGGTGAAGGCGGGGTCCAGGGTGAAACGGGCGGTTCGCATGTGCGCCTTCCGAATAGGGGGTTTCTGTGCCATCGCGGCTGCGGGTCGTTGGGGGCTGGTCGCGCAGTTCCCCGCGCCCCTAATGGACGGTGGGCCAGCCGTTCTTCTGCCAGCTCAGCCTATTGAGCCCGAGCTTGGGGGTGCCTTCGTCCTCGGCGTCGTAATAGTGGTAGGCCAGCCAGTCGCTGCCCCTGTCCCTGAAGACGGACTGGCCGCCCGTGCCCACGTACTTGCCGTGGCCGGCCAGCAGGAGGTCGCCGCCGCCCTCCAGGAGTGGGGTGCCCTTGCTGTCGGTGTACGGGCCGGTGACGGACGTCGAGCGGCCGACCTTGATCTTGTAGGTCGAGTTCACGCCCGAGCAGCACGCGTCGTGGGACGCGAAGAGGTAGTAGTAGCGGCCGTGCTTGACGATCTCCGGGCCCTCGACGGCGTACGGCTCGTCGGGGCGGGTGGCGAGGTGGTGGACGGTCGCGTCCTCGATCGCCTTGCCGGTGTCCGGGTCCAGTTCGACCATGCGGATGCCCGTCCAGTACGAGCCGAACGTCATCCACAGGCGGTCGTCGGCGCGGACGATCGCCGGGTCGATGGCGTTCCAGTGGTCGGTGGTCTCCGAGGAGAAGACCTTGCCGTGGTCGGTCCAGCTGCCGGGGAGGCCCGTGCGGGAGGTGGCGACGCCGATCGCGGAGTGGTTGGTGCCCCAGGAGGAGACGGCGTAGTAGAGCCAGTAGCGGCCGTCGCGGTAGGAGAGGTCGGGGGCCCAGGGGTCGCCGGTGTCGTTGTACTCGTACCACCAGCTCGGCGGTTCGGCGAAGGCGTTGCCCGCGTCGTCCCAGTGGACGCGGTCCTTCGACGTGCGGGCGCCGATGACGCCGCCCGTCGAATAGGCGACGTAGCCGCCGGACTTCAGGCGCAGGACGGTCGGGTCGTGGATGATCTGCTGGCCGGTGATGGGCTGGGGGTCGGGGTACGTCACGTCGGCGCGGGCGGTCGTCGGCAGCAGGGCGACGACCGCGGCGGCCAGGAGGGTGACGATTCTGAGGCGCTTCACAGCGGGGTCTCCTCTGGTTACTGGCCGGCCAGACCGGTGTGGGCGACGCCGGCCACGATCTGGCGCTGGAAGAAGACGAAGACGATGATCAGCGGCAGGCCCGCCATGAGGCCGCCGGCCATGAGCTGGGCCCACTGGATGCCGTAGGAGTTCATGACGGTCGCGATGCCGTTCGGCATGGTCATCAGGTCGGGGTTGTTGGTGACCATGTAGGGCCACAGGAAGTTGTTCCACGAGCTGATGAAGGTGAAGATGGCGACCGCCGCGAGCGACGGGCGGGACAGCGGCACGATGATCGTGAGGAAGACGCGCCAGCGACCGGCGCCGTCGATGAAGGCGGCCTCCTCCAGTTCGCGCGGGACGCCCTGGAAGAACTTGTAGAGGATGTAGACCATCGCGGCGGGCGCGCACTGCGGAAGGATCATGCCCCAGTAGGTGTCGACCATCCCCATCTGCTGGACGGTGGTGAAGAGGGGGACACCGAGGACCGCCGGGGAGATCATCAGGCCGGCCATCACCACGCCCATCAGGACGCTCTTGCCGCGGAACTCGGTGCGGGCGAAGCCGTATCCGGCCAGCGCGCTGACGACGAGGACGATGGCGGTCACGCAGACGGACACGACCAGGGAGTTCACGAACCAGTTGGTGATGTTGCCGGTCTCCCACAGCGCCGTCCACGCCTGGGTCGTCCACACCTCGGGCAGCCAGTGCGGCGGGATCTCGGCGGCCTCCGCCTCGGACTTGAGCGAGGTGAACAGGGCCGCGGCGATCGGTGCGACGAAGACGGCGGAGACGGCGACGCCGAGCAGCGTGAGCACGATCTGGCTGGGCGTCCAGGGCTTGCGGGGCCTGACCCGGATCTGGGTGGCGCTCATCGGGTGCCCTCCTCACGGTTGCGCAGCAGCGCCATCCGCGCGAGGGCGACGGCCGCGATGATCACGAAGAAGATGATGGACATGGCGGAGGCGTAGCCCACGCGGTAGCTGGTGAAGCCCTGTTCGAGGGTGTACTGGACGAAGGAGCGGGTGCTGAGCTCCGGTCCGGGGCTGAAGTCCATCATCACGACGGCCTGGTCGAACAGCTGGAGCGAGGCGAGGACCTGGAGCGCGATCACCAGTCCGGTGATGTTGCGCAGCATCGGCAGCGTGATGTGGACGACGCGGTGCCAGGCGTTCGCGCCGTCCAGTTTGGCGGCCTCGTAGAGGTGGGCGGGGATGCCCTGGAGGGCGGCGAGGTAGAGCAGGAAGCTGAAGCCGACCGTCCACCACAGGGTCTGGATGACGATGGCGAGCATCGCGTACGACTTGTCGGTCAGCCAGGGTGTGTCGAGCCCGAAGGTCTGGTTGAACAGGCCGATGCCCTGGGTGAACAGCCACTGCCACATGTTGGCGGCGACCGTGGACGGCAGCAGGAACGGCACGAAGAAGCACAGCCGCCACAGCCACTTCCCGCGCTCGATGTGGTGCGCGAGCATCGCGAGCAGGAAGGCGAGGACGGTGATGCAGGGCACGACGAGCAGCGTGAAGTAGGCGCTGTTGCCGAGCGCGTCCCACATCGCCCGGTCGTTCAGCGCGTCGCGGTAGTTGTCGAGGCCGACGAAGCTCGCGCCCTCGCCGGAGATGTTGGCGTCGGTGAAGCTGAGGTAGAGGCCGCGCAGCAGCGGCCAGATCACGAAGAGGGCGAAGAGCGCCAGGAACGGGGCGACGAACCAGCCCCCGTGCTGGAGGCCCTGCTTGCGCCGGACGGTCGCGGCGGCGGTCGCGGTCCTGGCCCGCGCCGGTACGGCGACGGACTGAGCACTGGTCGTCATGCGACCGCACCTCCCTGCGCGGCGGTCCTGCCGTCCATCGGGTTCTTCGAGGCGAGGAGTGTGGTGAGCCGGTCCTTCAGGCGCCGGGCTACGGCGTCGGGCTTGGCGGAGCCCATCGTCGAGGAGACGACGACGGGGCCGAGGTCCTGGGCGAGGACGCCGGTGGACCCGGCGAACCACACCTTCGGCTCGGTGGCCTGGTGGTCCATGGCGGAGACGTACTCGTTCTGCGGCGCCAGTTCCTGGTACTCGGGCGTGGAGAGCGTCGGCGTGTACGCGGGGATGTGGCCGCCGGCCGCCCACTGGAGCGCGTTCTTGACGACGTAGGCGGCCAGTTCGTGCGCGGCCTCGTTGGTGGCGCCGCCGCGGCCGGCCTGGTGGGGCAGGACGAAGGCGTGCGACTCGGCGTGGGTGGCCTGCTTGCCGAAGACGGGCGGCAGCGGGGTGGCGCCGTAGTCGAGCTTCGCGCCGGAGAAGACCGGCACGGACCAGTTGCCCTCCCAGGTGAAGGGGGCGCCGTTGACGAACTGTTCACCGGTCGGCGCGCCCGGGATGACGTATCCGTCGGTGACGTGCTGCCGGAGGAACTCCAGTACCTGGGTGGCCTTGTCGGTGTCGAAGAGCACCTCGGTGTTGGTGTCGTCGAACCACTGGCCGCCGAGCTGGGTGTAGAAGGCGACGAAGAACCACCACTGGAAGTTCTGGTCGTTGGTCCACAGGCCGACCGTCTGGAGGCCCTTCTTCTGGGCCTGCTTGGCCTTCTTCAGGACGTCGAACCACTCGGTGGTGGAGCCGACCGGGATCATCCGGCCGTCGTCGCCGAGCAGGCCGGCCTTCCTCAGCACGTCCTTGCGGTAGAAGCAGAGCTGGACGTGGACGTCGAGGGGCAGGGCGTAGAGCTTGCCGTCGATGACGCCGCGGTTCCACAGTGCCGGGTTGTAGTCCTCCTTGCGCACGCCGTACTTGGCGAGCAGGCCCTCGTCCCACGGGTCGAGGAGCCGTCCGGGCGAGAAGCCCGCGACCCGGCCCACGTGCATGACGCCGAGCTCCGGTGCGCGGTTGCCCGCGGCCGCCATGGCGAGCTTGGTGTAGAAGGGGTTGCCCCACTGGAGCGTGGAGTCCTTGACCGCGATGCCGGGGTGCTCCTTCCGGAAGGCGTCCAGCATCGCGATCATGTTGGCGCCGTCGCCGCCGCTGAAGAGGTTCCAGTAGCGCACCCGGGTGTCCGCACCGGAGGCGAGTGCGTCGGCTCCGGTGCCGAGCGCCGCGAAACCGAAGCTTCCGGCGATCGTCAACCCACCCAGTCCGGTGAGAAGTTGCCTGCGACTCAGGCCAGGTCGTCCCATGCCCTGCCCCATCTGCTCGAGATAGCTCGTCGAATTGGTTCGAAATACCGAATGACGCTCGTAACTTCGAACGGGACCGTAGGTGGACAGCGCTTTCTCGTCAATGGTTCGGACACGAACTCGGGGCGGGACTTTTCGCGCACCGTGCACGCATGACGCGGACACACCGAGCCGCGTAGGCTCGAACGGCCTTACGTGCGGCAGTGGAGCGAGAGCGGGGGGACGCGATGGGGTCCGCGGACGTGGCCATGGGTCCGGCCTCGTTCCTCAGCGAGCTCTACACGACCTTCTGGTGGATCCCGGCCGGCGTCCTGGCGGCCGCGCTGGCGATCAAACTGCCCTCGATCATCCGGCTGTGGGGGGATCCGCTGCTGCGCGCGGTCGGCGGGCTGCTGCTGCTCGCCTGCGCGGTGTTCGTGTTCGTCGCGCCCTCGACCATCGTGTGGGTCAACCGGGTCACCGGCGTGCCGAACATCTCGGCGCCCTGGGTGTACTCGCTGCTCACCGCCTTCTGCGGCTCCTGTCTGGTGCTGATCATCGCCTGGCGCGACGGACCGCCCGAGCACTCCCCCTCGACCCGCCGCGCCACCCGCCGGGTCGTCGCCGCCTACGGCGGTGTGATCGTCGCGTTGTGGGTGCTGTTCGCCCTCGCGGACGTGCCCGAGGAGCGCACCCGGGACCTGGACACCTACTACGCCACCACGCCGTTCATGCGCGAGGAGATCCTGCTGTACCTCCTCGCGCACACCACCGCCGTACTGATCACCTCGAAGCTGATCTGGAACTGGATCCGCGCCGACGGACTCGACGCCTGGCTGCGCTGGGGACTGAAGTTCCTGGGCGTCGGGTACGCCCTGAACCTGGCCTTCGACGCCGCCAAACTCACGGCGGTGGGCGCGCGTTGGACCGGGAACGACCTGGACTGGCTCAGCCTGAACGTGGCCCCGGCGCTGGCGTGTCTGTCCGCGGTGTCCATCGCGGTCGGCTTCATCCTGCCGCACGCCGGCCAGTACCTGCACGAACGCTGGCGGATCCGGCTGGCCCACCGCAGGCTGCGGCCCCTCTACCGGCTGATGCGGTCGGTGCACGGCTCCGGACTGCCGATCGTGCTGCGCGCCGGACCCGAACTGCGCCTGACCCGCCGCGAGACCTTCATCCGGGACGTCCTGCTGCCGCTGGCCCGCCGCACCGACGAGCGGATGCGCGAGCGGGCGTACGCCGCCGCCCTCGGCCTGGGGTACCCGCCGCGGCGGGCGCGGGCGCTCGCCGCGGCCGTGGTGATCCTCGACGCCGTCGAGGCCGGGCCCGGTACGGACGGCGGCCAGGAGCTCGACACCACGGAACTGCTCCGCGAGATCGGGGCGGTCTCGCGCGCCCTGCGCCACCCCGACGTGATCCGGGAGGTCCGCGCCCGCGCGGTGGCACCCGGGGACAGCCTGGCGGTCACCGAGTGACCGCGTGGCACGGGGAACTGGCCGGGACGGCACCGTACTTGGCATATTGCACAGGTGACAGGGCAACACCCAGGGGAACAGGGAGACAGCGGTGCGTACCAGGAAGGAGATGCGTCGCCTCGCTGACGCCCTCATCGATCCCATCCGGGTGCCGGTCCCGGCGGATCCCGAGGTGCTGTTCGAGGCCCTGGTCGCCTCCGTCAGCGCCTGGCGGGGCCGCGAAGTGGTCGTCCACCGGGCGGCGTTCCCGCCGCACACCGCGAGCGGGCTGTGGCTGGAGCGCGACGGCCACGACGACGTGGTGGTGGACGAGCGGGCCGCCGTGTGGCACCAGATCGTGATCTTCTGCCACGAGGTGTGGCACATGAACCGCCGGCAGGCGGACGCGGAACCGCCCGCCGGTGAGTCCCGGCCGGTCGCCGCGCGCACCGACTTCAGCCTGGCCGAGGAGCAGGAGGCGGACCGCTTCGGCATGCTGATGGGCCGCCGGCTGCGCACCTGGCTGGACGCCTCCACCGACTCGGTGTACGCGGCGGAGGGCGGCGACCCGGAGGACCCGCAGGACCTCGCCGGACGCATCGGGGCCGCGCTCAACTACCGCGGGACGAAGAGATGAGCGGCCTCATCAACTACGTGAGCTGCGGGGTGCTGTGGCTCGGCCTGCTGGTCAAGGCGCCCGATCTGCTGCGGCACCGCGGCGACCCGTATCTGCGGGCCATCTGCGCCGTCCTGGGGACGGCGGGGCTGTGCTTCTTCCTGGGGGCGCCGCCCACGGTCGGCGCCGTCAACCGGATCGGCGACGTGCCGAACCTCGCGGCGCCGGTCACCTACGCGGCGATCACCGGGTACTGCGCCGCGTCCCAGGTGCTCATCGTGCACTGGCGCGGCGGGCCGCGGGTGCGCCGCGTCACCCGCCGCTGGATCCTCGCCTACGCCGTGGTCGTGCTCGGCATCGCGGTGACCTTCGTCCTCGGGGACGCGCCCGTGGAGCGCCGTACCGACTTCGACACCTACTACGCGACGACCCCGTTCATCGCCCAGATGATCGTGCTGTACCTGGTCGCGCACCTCATCGCGGCGACGGTCACCTCGGTGTCGTCGCTGCGCTGGGCGCGCCGCGTACGGGGCGGGCTGCGGGCGGGTCTCGTCCTGCTCGGGACCGGATCGCTGTGCGGCGCCGGGTACAGCGTGGCCAAGCTGGTCGCGGTGGGCGGCCGCTGGGCGGGGCGGGACTGGTCGGAGCTCGGCACCACCGTCTCCCCGGCAGCCGCGGGTCTCGGCGCGCTGCTGACCGTGGTCGGGGTGCTGGTGCCGCTGATGGCGCCCCGGGCCGCCGAGGGGCGGCGGGCACGGCGGACGTACGCCCGTCTGGAGCCCCTGGAGCGGGCGCTGGACGATCTGCTGACCCGCAGGACGCTGCGGCTGCCCCGGCCCAGGTTCGTCTCCCCCACCACCCGGCTGATGTGGCGGCAGACGAGCATCCACAACGCGCTCAGCCACCTGGACGCCTACTTCGACCAGGAGCTGTACGACCGGACCCGCGCCGGTGTGCTGGCGGCGACGGGCGACCCCGAGCGGGCCGAGGCCGCCGCGTGGGCGGCGATGATCACCGCGGCGGTGCGGGACGAGGCGGAGCCGGGACGCCGGGTCCCGCCGGCCGACGGGAGCGGCCGGTTCCTGGACCGGGTGCCGGACCCGGCCGCGCTCGCCCGCATCGCCGACGCGCTGTCCGGTACGCCCCCGGTGCCGGCGGCCGCCGCGGTGCCGAGCGGTACGACCACGGCGGGGACCGCGTGAGCCGGGCCCCGGGCGGAAGGAGCCGGCCGGTATGAGTCTCGTCGTCTACCTGGCGGCCTTCGTGTTCGGGATGACGTCCGTGCTGCTGTTCCGCCGCCCGCGCACGGCGGCCCTGCGGAACCCGCTGACGCTCTCGACCTGCGCGGCGATCATCCTGGGCGCGCTGGTCTTCGTGTGCGCGGCGCCGGCCACCCTGTCCACCGTCAACGCGCTCACCGGCATCCCCAACTTCGGGGCCCCGCTGACCTACGGGATGCTCTCCGCGTACAGCTGCGCCGTGCTCGTGCTGCTGATCAACTGGCGGGGCGGGCCCCGGGAGCGGGTGCGGCGGCTGGTGCTGCGCAGCGTGGCCGCGTACGGCCTGCTGGTGGCCGCCATCGTCGTGCTGTTCTCGCTCGCCGAGGCGGACACCGAGCGGCTGACCGACCTGGACACGTACTACGCCAACACGCCGTTCATGCGGGAGATGATCCTGCTGTACCTGCTCGGGCACACCGCGGCGATGCTGGTGATGTGCGCCGTCTGCCTCAAGTGGGGGCGCGAGGTCGGCGGTCTGCTGCGGACCGGGCTCAGGCTGATCCTGCTCGGGGCGCTGCTGGACGTGGTGGGGTTCCAGCTGGCCAAGTACACGGCGGTCGTGGCCCGTTGGACGGGTCATGACCTGGACTTCCTGTCCACCACGCTCGCCCCGCCGATGGCCTCGCTGGCCGCGCTGCTGTGTTCGGCGGGGTTCGCCCTGCCGACACTGCTGCCGTCCGCGGTCGCCCACTGGCGGGGGCTGGCCGACTACCGGCGGCTGGCTCCGCTGTGGTCCCTGGTGAAGTCGGTGTCCACCGCGCCCAAGCCGCCGGCCGCCTGGTGGCAGCTGCCGCAGGCGCGGCTCCAGTGGCGTGAGGTGTCCATCCACGACGCGCTGCTCGCGCTGGCGCCGTACTTCGACCACCGGGTCCGTGAGCGGGTGCGGGACACCGCCCTGCGCGCGGGCCGCTCCCCCCACGAGGCCCGGCTCGCGGCGGAGGCGGCCATGCTCACCGACGCGGCGCGCCGGGCCGCCACCCGGGAGGAACCGCCCGAGACCGCCGGTACGTACCGGCTGCACGCCACCGAGGTGTCCGGCACCAGCGGGCTGGTGGAGCTGGCCCAGGCGCTCCACTGCCCGCCCGCCGGGCGGGACGGGGCGGTGCCGCCGTCCGTGACCGGAACCGTGACCGAACCCGAGGAGCCCCATGTCGCGTAGAGCTGTCGTCATCGGTGCCGGTCTGGCCGGCATGCTGGCCGCGGCCGTCCTGTCCCGTGCCGGGGCGGACGAGGTGATCGTGCTGGACCGGGACGAGCTGCCCGAGGGCCCGGAACACCGCAAGGGGCTGCCGCAGGGGCGGCACGCGCACCTGCTGATGGCGGGCGGCATGGACGCCATGGAGGAGTTGCTGCCGGACGCGGAGCTGCGCAAGCGGCTGCTGGCCGCCGGGGCGCACGAGGTGCCGCTCAACTCGGGCATGCTGGCGCTCACCCCCGAGGGCTGGCTGCGGCGGTGGCGGCGCGAGGGCCCGGTGATGGTGACGTGCAGCCGGGCACTGCTGGACTGGGTGGTGCGCTCGACGGTGCGGGAGCAGGCGCCGGTGGAGATCCGCAAGGCGGCGGTGGTGGGGCTGGCGGGCTCCGCGGGGCGGGTGCGGGGGGTGCGGATCGCGGCGCCCGGCGGGGACACGGATCTGGAGGCGGACCTGGTCGTGGACGCGAGCGGACGCGGGACGCGGGTCGTCAGCTGGCTGGGCGCGCTCGGGCTGGCCGGTGTCCAGGAGCTGGCGGTGGACTCGGGGCTGGTCAACGCGTCGCGGGTGTACCGGGTGCCGGAGGGGGCGGAGCGCTTTCCGCTGACGATCGTGCAGGCCGACCCGTATGCGTCGCGGCCGGGCCGGAGCGCGATGGTCCTGCCGATCGAGGGCGGCCGCTGGCTGGTGAGCTGCGGCGGCACGCGGGGTGGTGAACCCCCGGCGGATCCGGAGGGGTTCCTGCGGTACACGCTCGACCTTCCGGACCCGATCGTGGGGCGGCTGATCTCCGGCGCGGAACCGCTGACCGATGTGCATCTGAGCCGGTCGACGAGCAATGTGCGGCGGTATCTGGAGAGGATGCCGCGATGGCCGGACGGCTTCGTGGTCCTCGGGGACGCGCTGGCCACGTTCAACCCGGCGTACGGGCACGGCATGTCGGTGGCGGCGTTCGGGGCGCGGGTCCTGGACCGGGAGCTGGTCCGGGGCGGGCTGACCGCGCCCGGTCTCGGGCGGCGGGTGGTGCGGGGCGCGGCGCGTGCGGTGGACACGGCGTGGTCCATGGCCGTCGGGCAGGACGTGCTGTATCCGGGGGTGCGGGGCGGGGCGCCGAGCGTCGCCGACCGGGTGGTGACGGCGTACACGCGGCGGATGATGAAGGCGGCGACGGGGTCCTACGCGGCGGCGTCGGCGATCTGGGACGTGACGAGTCTGCGTACGCCGCCGACGCGGATGTTCCGGCCGGGGGCGGTGCTGGCGGCTGTCGCGGGGTCTCCGCTGCCTGTGCCGGCCGAGGCCCCGCTGACCCCGAGCGAACGCGAGCTTCTGCGGGGCCTCGACCGTACGGGGGTGTGAGCCTGGGGTTCCCGACCGCGGCGCCGACGACGAGGCCAACCACCGGGCTCGGTCGGTCAGTGCACCAGCAGGTCGATCACTCCCGTCAGGTCCTCGTCGCCGCTGCCCTCGGCCAGGCGGCGCCGCATCAGCTCGAAGTAGGGGTTGAGCAGTTCCGGGCTGACACCCTGCTGCTCGGCGGTGCTCAGGAAGGTCGGTGTGCCGGCCACCTGCATGGCGAGGTTGGAGACGACGCCCTTGGTGTAGTCGCCACTGCGCAGCTGGTCGGCGGTCTGGTGAACGGCCGGGGCCATCGCGACGAGCCAGTCGGCGAGCAGCGGGGCGAGCGCGGCGGGGTCGATGTCCTCCTTGCGGATCAGGGCGAAGGCGTGCGCGGCCCCGGCGAACATCCCGTACATGGCGCTGAGCAGGGCCACGTCGTGCAGGGCCGCGAAGCCCGCGTCCTCGCCGACGTAGGTGGTGCCGGCCGGGACGGCCAGGGTCTCCCGGTGCCGCTCGAACAGCTCCGGCGAGCCGCTGTAGAAGACGTAGCCGCCGGCTTCCGGCACGCCGATCATCGGGGGGACGGCCATGATTCCGCCGTCCAGGTAGCGGGCGCCGCGCTCACGGGCCCACTCGGCGCGGGCGCGGGCCTGGGCAGGGGTGCTGGTGGTCAGGTTGACCAGGTCCCGGCCGGCCAGGTCGGCGCCGGCCAGCACGTCATCGACCGAGGTGTCGTCCAGCAGACAGACGACGACCAGGGTGTTCGCCGCGACCGCCGCAGCGGCGCTGTCCGCGACCCGTGCCCCCTCGGCGGCGAGTGCCGCCGCGCGGGCCGGGGTGCGGTTCCAGACGGTGAGCGGGTGGCCGGCGGCAAGCCAGGTACGGGCCAGCGCGGTGCCCATCGCGCCGAGGCCCAGCAGCGTGACGGGAGTCTTCTCAACAGTGTTCTGCGTCATGCCGATTAGGCTGGTCACTGGTCCGGAGGTGATCAAGTACGCACTTGGCAGTGGGTGGTTACCCCGGGGTGAGCGAGCACGTCGGAAGGGTGGGGCATGACCACGCTGAACCGGCCGGGCGCACCGGACGGACACGTCTGCGGGATCGACACCGCGATGGAGGTGATCGGCGGCAAGTGGAAGGTGCTGATCCTCTGGGCGCTCCACGAGCACCCCTGCCGTCGCTTCGGGGAGCTGCGTCGGCTGCTTCCGGGAATCACCGAGAAGGTGCTGGCCTCTCACCTGCGTGAGCTGGAAGCGGACGGCGTCGTGCACCGCGTCTCCTACGACGAGGTGCCGCCCCGCGTGGAGTACTCGCTGACCGAGGACGGCAAGCGCCTCAACGACGCACTCCAGCCGCTGGCCGCGTGGGGCCGCGAGCGGCCGACCACGCGAGGGCCGGAGGAGCGGGCGGGCTAGTGTCCTGCGCCCCCGCCGCCCCTTCCCGTCCCGTCCCGGGGGCTCCGCCCCCGGACCCCCGCTCCTCAAACGCCGGAGGGGCTGAGATTCAGCCCGTCCGGCGTTTGAGGACGAGGCCCGAAGGGCCGAAAGGGGGGTCTGGGGGCGCAGCCCCCAGGGACGGGAAGGGAAGGGGCGGCGGGGGCGACATCAGCTCGTCAGCCCGCGAACGGAGGCTGGGGCACCCCCTTGCCCGCGTCCGGTATCACCAGTAGGGAGCCCGCCAGGGGGTGGGGGGACGTCAGGCCCACTCGGGCCGTCGTGATGTACAGGTCGGTCAGGTCGGGGCCGCCGAACGCGCAGGCCGTGACGCGGGGGACGGGGAGCGGGATCACCCGGTCCAGCTCGCCGGACGGCGTGTAGCGGCGTACCGCGCCACCGTCCCACAGGGCGACCCACACGCAGCCGTCGGCGTCGACGCACAGCCCGTCGGGGAAGCCCGCACCCTCCTCGATCGTGACCAGGGACCGCCGGCCGGTGATCCGGCCGTCCGCCTCGCCGACGTCGAAGACGTCGACGCGGCGGGTCGGCGAGTCGATGTAGTACATCAGCCGCCCGTCCGGGCTCCAGCCGGTGCCGTTGCTCACCGCCACGTCGTCGAGGAGGACGTCGACCGTGCCGTCACCGGTGACCCGGGAGAGGGTGCCGCCGCAGGGCGCCTCGTCGTAGCGCATGGTGCCCGCCCAGAGGCTGCCGTCGGGGGCGACGGCGGCGTCG
Source organism: Streptomyces sp. NPDC031111 (assembly GCF_055570675.1). Classification (NCBI taxonomy): domain Bacteria; kingdom Bacillati; phylum Actinomycetota; class Actinomycetes; order Kitasatosporales; family Streptomycetaceae; genus Streptomyces; species Streptomyces sp. NPDC031111. The sequence continues at coordinate 735,369 of NZ_JBVIGS010000001.1, read as the reverse complement.
TTGCCGCGGCGGCCGGGGACGGCCTCGCGGTGCAGCCAGCGGAAGGTGTCGTCGGGGTCGATCAGGCCGATGCCGTCCCGCAGGTTGAGGACGAGGCCGCCGCCCGCGCGGGGCTTGACCGCGCCCACGTGCTGGTCGGTGCGGCGCAGGGTGCGCCGGCCGGTGGCGGGGTCGTAGGTGTGGACGCGGGAGCCGAGGATGTCGATCCACAGGAGGCGGCCGGTCGCGGGGTCCCAGGTGGGGCCCTCGCCCAGGGCCGCCTCCGCGCGGACGGCGACGTCGAAGGTGTTCGTCATGCCACGCTCCGGTGGCCGAGGCGCTCGGACAGTTCGGCGGCGCCCTTGGCGGCGAGCTGCTCCAGCTCGCCGAGGCGGTCGTCGCTCCACCGGATCATCGGTACGGAGATGGACAGCGCGGCGACCACCTGTCCCGTGCGGTCGCGCACCGGCGCGGCGACGCAGGACACGTCCGGATTGGACTCGCGGCTCTCCACGGCGATGCCCCGGGCGCGGATCTCCGCGAGGGTCTCGCGCAGGGCGGCCGGGTCGGTGATGCTGTTGGGGGTCATCGCGGTCAGCTCGGCGTCGTCGGGGATGCGCGCGGTGAGCTCGTGCTCGGGAAGGGAGGCCAGCAGCATCTTGCCGACGGAGGTGCAGTGGGCGGGGAGCCTGCGGCCGGCCGCCGACACCATGCGTACCGCGTGCGTGGAGTCCACCTTGGCGATGTAGATGACGTCGGTGTCCTCCAGGATCGCCACGTGCACCGTCTCGTCGCAGGTCTCGGCGACGGAGCGGGCGACCTGCTGGCCCTCGGCGGCGAGGTCGAGGTGTTCGGCGTAGCGGGCGCCGAGCTGGTACGGGCGTACGCCGAGCCGGTAACGTCCGGGCTGGCCCGCCACCGGGACGATGTACTTCCGGGCAGCGAGCGTGGTCACCAGCTCGTGGACGGTGGTGCGCGGCAGCTGGAGCCGGCGCACGATGTCGGGGGCGGAGAGCGTCCCGTCCCCGTCGAGGAAGAGCTCGAGAATGTCGAGAGCCCGGGTCACGGCTGGTACGAGGCGTCCCACGACCGGCCCCCTCCCTGTATGTCTCAGGCGCCTGCGGTGCTCGTTCGAGATTTCAACAGGCGATCGGAATGGCGAACACACAGGCTAGCCATACGGGCCGACCCCGGGCAATGGGCCCGTCCCCCCGCCCTGTCCCGTGCCGTCGTCCCGTCCCGTCCCCGGACGTCACCGGCGTACGCGGGGATCCCCCAGTTCACCTCGGAGACGCTGGGCGCGCAGGACCAGTTCCAGTTCGAAGCGGCGGTCCGGATCGTCGATCCCGTCGCCCCACAGTTCGCGGATCTGGCGGAGGCGGTAGCGGACGGTCTGCGGGTGGACGCCCAGCCGTGCCGCCACCTCGGGCGCCCCGCCGCGGGTCTCCAGCCAGGCCAGTAACGTTTCCGCGAGCCGTCGGCCGTGCGTCGGGCCGCAGTGGGTCAGCGGGGCCAGGCAGCGCAGCGCGAGGTCGTCGATCAGCTCCTCGGGCTGGAGCAGCACCAGCGCCTCGGTGTGCTCGGTGCAGTGCAGCACCTCTCCGGCGGGCAGCAGCCGCCGCTCCATCAGCTGGACGGCGGACTCCGCCCAGCGCAGCGACTTCGCCGCGTCGGCGAGCGGCACCGGCGGCCCGATCGCGCCGGACCACCCGGTGAGCGCGCGGTGCAGCAGTTCGGGGCGGCCGGCCGCGTCCGGCTCGGGCACGACCATGCGGGGCTGCTCGTACTCCATGTCGAGCAGCACCTCCTCCCCCACCGCGGGCGCCACCGACTCCCGCGCCGGGCGCAGCAGGACGCCCACGGCGACCTTCTCGGGCAGCGGCCAGCCGATCCGGGCGGCCCGTTCGGCGAGCGCGTCGGCCGGGTCGCCCCGATGGTGTCCGGCGAGCAGCAGTTCCATCAGTCGGCGTTGCAGCCGCAGCCGTTCCCCGGCCTGCCGGGCGGCGGCCTCGGCGTATCCGCGCAGCGACTGGTCGACCAGGCCGTCGAGGTACTCGTAGCCGGCGTCGACGAGTTCGTACATGGCGGGTGGCGGGAGGTCGACGCGCTGGCCGATCTCGGCGAAGCGGCGCCAGGCGAGACGGACGCCCATGCGGTAGATGGCCTGGAGCGAGTCCAGGGACCGTCCGTGCAGGCCCTCGCCGCGCCCGAAGTCCTGGAAGACGTCCGGCGGTACGGTCGGCCGGCCCACCGGGTCGTCGGCGTGCGCGAGGTGCTGGACGAAGACCTCGATGGCGCGGCGGATGCCGACCAGGGCCATGGGCTCGCCGGAGTCGTCGAGGACGACGGGCAGATGGGGGTACTCGCGCTGGATCTCGCTCATGATCTCCTCGGCGAGCGCGGGCGCCTCGGCCATGGCGATCCGGGCGAACCGGCGCACCTGGTGGCGCGGCACCTCGTTCCAGGCGGAGCGGACCATGACGGTCCGGGGGGACGTCACGGATCAACTCCCCTGACCGGCACGCTCGTAGGTGATCAGAGGGGTGTTGGGCTGGTCGGGCGTGGCTTCGAGCAGGGCCACCACGCCGAGCGCGGCACCCGCGGCGAGGACGGCGGCGAGCGCCATGGTCAGCGCGGCGGCGAGCAGTCTGGACATCGCAGGGTCAGCCTCTCTGTCGGGAGGTTCCCCACCCCCGGCACCGGACCGACCACCCTCATGTGTCGTGCGTGTGTCGTGCCCACAGTGTCGACATGACATTGACACTCCGTCAAGGGGCGTTTACGGTTCCCGGCTCATAGGGGGTGGGGAACTCCCGCACGCGCACCTTCTCTCACGGCGCCGGCCGTCCGCGCCGCGCCGTCCGAAGCCTCTGGAGTGCCCGGATGCGCCGTACAGCTTCCCCGCTTTCCCTGGTCCTGCTGGGTCTCGGCACGTTTCTGCTGGTGCTGGCGCCCCTGTTCGCGTGGTACGTGCAGCCGCGTGCCGCGGTGAATCCGATCGACATCGACACCACCGCCGTCTACACCGGCCGGGGCAGCGTCTTCGACCTCGACCGGATCGAGACGGTGCCCGACCGGAGGATCACCGTGACCCAGCGGGTGCGGGGCGACGTCGCGGACAGCGAGCGCAGCGGGAACGCCGTGTGGGACGTGACGACCTCGGTCGACACGGACACGTCGCTGCCCGCCGCGGACCCGCACGACGCGCTGGACTTCACCCCGCACCGCTGGGTGCTGGACCGCCGCACCACCAGGCCGGTGCACTGCTGCGGGGAGAAGTCGCGCATCGAGGGCGAGGCCTATCTGAAGTTCCCGTTCGACGTGCGGAAACGCTCCTACCAGTGGTGGGACAACACCCTCGGCGACACGGTCGTCCTGCGCTACCGGGGCACGGAGAAGGTCCAGGGCCACACCGGCTACCGGTTCACCGGTTCCGTGCCGGCGACGAGGACCGGCACCCGGCTGGTCCCGGGCGGCGTCGTCGGTGAGCCGGACCGTCCGCAGGTGCTGGCCGAGGAGTGGTACTCCAACCACGGCGTCGAACTGGTCGTTGACCAGCGCACCGGCCGGGTGATCCACGCGCAGACCGGCCCCCGGCAGACCCTGCGGGTGCCGGGCGGGGACGAGGACGCGGTGGTGCTGCTGGACGCGAAGAGGATCGCGTTCACGACGGAGACACAGCGGGAGGCCGTGCGTCAGGCGAAGCGCGACAGCTCCCAACTGCGGTTGGTGGGCGAGACGTTGCCGGTCGGGGCCGCCGGGGCGGGGAGCGTCCTCGCGGTGATCGGCGCGGTTCTGGTGGTACGTGGCCGGAAGGCGGAGGAAGGTCCGGAACCGTCCGGTATGCCGACTCCCGTTGACATGAAGTGACGGCTCGTCAGGCGCAACAAAGCCGGAAATTGTCACCTCCGTGAGTAGCCGCGGGGAACGTCTGGGCGAAAACTGTCCCATCCCCACCCCGTCACAGCCCGTCCACACCCCCCACCCAGGAACATCCCCGACACCCCACAAAGGGCTCCCGCCCTCCCCCCACCTCCTCTCCCTCTCCCCTTTCCCCACGTCGACGAGTTGGAGCACTGATGCCCCAGCACGTGCCGTCCTCGCTGCGCACCGCGCCCTCCGGCGCCGCGCGGCACCTTCCGGCGATCCCCCCACATCCGCGCCGGATCGTCTTCCTCGCCCACCGCGACCTGGGCAATCCGTCCGCCGGCGGCTCCGAGCTGCTGGTCGACCGGCTCGCCGACGGACTGACCCGTCTGGGCCACCAGGTCACCCTGCTGTGCGGAGGGCCCGCGGCCTTCCGTGACTACCGGGTGGTGTCGGCGGGCGGGGCGTACGGCCACTACCTGCGCGCCCGTTCCGCCTTCAGCCGTCAGGTCGGCGACTGCGACCTGCTGGTCGAGGTGTGCAACGGCATGCCCTATCTGGCGCCCCTGTGGCACCCCGGCCCCACCCTGTGCCTGGTCAACCACGTGCACACCGATCTGTGGCGGATGCGGTTCGGCGGTCCGCTGGCGCCGGCCGCGCGGCTCGGACGAAGACTCGAACACTGGGCGCTCACCCGCGCTCGGCAGGGCGGGCTGGTCGTCGCCGTGTCCCCGTCCACCGAGCAGGCCCTGCGGGACCTCGGCGTACCCCGGGAGCGGATACGGGTCGTGCACAACGGGGTGGAGGAGCCGGGACCGCGCACCGAACGGTCACCGGAGCCGCTGTTCCTGGCCGTGGGCCGGCTCGTCGAGTACAAGCGGATCGATCTGCTCCTGAGGCTGTGGGAGCGGGTGCGGCCGGTCACCGGCGGCCGGCTGGTGATCGTAGGCGACGGGCCGGAACGGGAGCGGCTGGAGCGCCTCGCCGGTCCCGGGGTCGAGTTCACCGGGCATGTGTCCGAGGCGGAGAAGCACCGGCTGCTGTGCGCGGCCTGGCTGTTGCTGCATCCCTCCGCGGTGGAGGGGTGGGGGCTGGTGGTCACCGAGGCGGCGGCGCGCGGGACTCCGGCGGTCGCGTTCGATGTGCCGGGGCTGCGGGATTCCGTGCGGGACGGGGTGACCGGTGTTCTCGCACCGGGGTCGTCTTCGTTCGCGGCGGCGTGGTGTTCTCTTGCGCTGGCGGCGCGGCGGCGGGAGTCGATGGGCAGGGCTGCGCAGGCCCATGCTGCGCGGTATCGCTGGGAGCGCACGGTGCGGGAGTTTCAGGCGGTTGCCTGCGAGGCGGTTCGGTGACGCCGGGGCGGCGGGGTGGTGGGGTTGTGTCGCGGCTGCGGGCCCGTGGGGGCTGGTCGCGCAGTTCCCCGCGCCCCTTTGGGCATGCTGCACCGCACGGAGTTGCGAAAGACCCTTCGATTCGGCGGTCGCTTGCTCTCTTCCGTGCCTTCTTACGGGAGCAAGCTGAGCCCGACGTCTGTTACTCGTTGCTCGCTCGGGATGCCGTCGATCAGGTCGAGGCGTACGGCGGGGGTGTGGCGGGGCGGGTCGTCGTGGATGTCGGGGGTGGGAGCGGGTACTTCACCCAGGAGTTCCGTGGGCGGGGGGCGTACGCCTATCTGTTCGAGCCCGATGTGCGGGAGCTGGGTGAGAAGCCGCCCGACGGGGCCGTCGTCGCCGACGGCTATCTGCTGCCGCTGGCCGACGGGACCGCCGACGTCACCTTCTCCTCCAACGTGCTGGAGCACGTGGCCGATCCGCAGACCTTTCTCAGCGAGCTGGTCCGGGTGACCCGGCCCGGCGGGCTGGTGTACGTGTCGTTCACCAACTGGCTGTCGCCGTGGGGCGGGCACGAGTGGGCCCCCTGGCACTACTTCGGCGCCGAGCGGGCCCGCGCCCGGTACCGGCGCCGTACCGGACGGCCCGCCAAGCACACGCTCGGCGAGAACCTCTTCCCCGTGCACATCGGCACCACCCTGCGGCAGGTGCGCGCCCGCGACGACGTGCGGATCGTGTCGGCCCGCTCCCGCTACTGGCCGTTCCTCACGGAGACCGTGGTGAAGGTGCCCGGTCTCCGTGAGTTCGCCACCTGGAACCTTCTCCTCATCCTCCGGCGGTGTCCCGCATGACGACCACGGTCCAGGCTCCCCCTCCGGCAGCCGTCCCCTCGCCCGCGACCGCCGCGGGCCCCCCGGAGGGCCCGCGGTCGCGCCGCTGGCTGCTCGGCTTCTGGGCCGTGGTGCTGGTGCTGTTCCTCGCGGTGCGGCCGGGACGGCAGACCTTCGACACCAAGCTCGGCGTCACCGTCGACCCGGGCCGGTTCCTCGCGGATCTGGGCCAGTTGTGGCACGACCGGGGCTCGTTCGGCGGGATCTCCGACCAGTACGTGGGCTATCTGTGGCCGATGCTGCCGTTCCACTGGCTGGCCGACGCGGTACGGCTGCCGGTGTGGCTGGCGGAGCGGCTGTGGATGTCGCTGATCGTCTCGGTGGCGTTCTGGGGCGCGCTGCGGCTGGCGGAGCGGCTGCGGGTGGGCGGCGGGGCGTCCCGGCTGCTCGCGGCGACGGCGTACGCGCTGTGGCCGGTGTTCACCGGCGTCGTCGGTTCCACGTCGGCCGCCGCGCTGCCGGGCGCGTTCCTGCCGTGGGTGCTGCTGCCGCTGACGGACGAGCGGTACGCGGCCCGGGTCGCGGCGCTGCGTTCGGCGCTGCTCGTGCCGTTCATGGGCGGCGTCAACGCGGCCTCTACGCTGGCGTCCCTGCTGTCGGTCGGGCTGTATCTGCTCTCCCGCCCGCCGGGGCCGCGACGGCGCAAGCTGATCGCCTGGTGGACGCCGGCGGTGATCGTGGCGACGGCGTGGTGGTGGATCCCGCTGCTGCTGCTCGGAATCCACGGCGAGAACTTCCTTCCGTACATCGAGTCGTCGCGCACCACGACCGACACCATGGCGGCGACGGAGGCGCTGCGCGGGGCCGGGAACTGGGTGGCGTATCTGCACTTCGGTGAGGCGTGGCTGCCTGCCGGGTGGGCGGTGGCGTCCTCGGTGGTCGTGATCGTCTGCTCGGCGCTCGCGGCGGGGCTCGGCCTGGCGGGCCTGGCCCGGCGGGACATGCCGGAGCGGCGGTGGCTGGTGCTGACCGTGCTGGTGGCGGCGCTGGTGCTGCTCGCCGGGTACGGCGGTGCGTTCGGGGCGCCGTTCCACGGCGTGGTGCAGGGCTGGCTGGACGGGTGGCTGTCGCCGTTCCGGAACATCTACAAGTTCCAGACGGGGTTGGCGCTCGCGCTCGTCCTGGGGCTGGCGCATCTGGTGGGCACGGCGACGGCACCGCGCGGCCGCCGGCGGCTCGTGCCGCTGGTCGCCGCCGTCCTGGTCCTCCCCGGTCTGCTGTGGCCGTATCTCAACGGCTCGATCCTCAGCCCGGGTTCGTTCCGGCAGATACCGGCGTACTGGCAGGCGACGGCCGACTGGCTGGAGAAGTACTCCCCCGACTCCCGGGCGCTCGTCGTCCCGGCGACCGCGCACGGCATCCACACCTGGGGATCGACCGTCGACCAGCCGCTGGACGTGGTCGCCGACTCCCGCTGGGCGCAGCGCGACTACGTGCCCTTCGGCACCCCCGGCAACCGGCGCGCCATGGACGCGGTGGAGCAGGCGCTGCTGACCGGCGGCGAAGTGCCAGGGCTCGCCGACTATTTGAGCCGGGCGGGGGTCTTCTACGTCGTCGTCCGCAACGACCTCGACCCCGATCAGGTCGGACAGGTCCCCACGGCCACGGTCAAGCGCACGCTGGAGCAGTCGGGGTACGAGCGGGTGACCGGTCTGGGGCCGGTGACGACCGGCGGGGTGATCGCGGACGACACCCCGCTCCAGGTCGAGGGCCTGTACCCGCGGCAGCGGGCGGTGGAGATCTACCGTCCGGCGGACGCCGACGTGCCGCGGCCGGGGCAGGCCGGGCTGACGCCGATCGCCGACACCGCGGTGGTGTCCGGCGGTCCCGAGGCGCTGCTGCCGCCGGCGGGCGAACTGCGCGGCCGGCCCGCCGTGCTGACCGGCGACCGTCATCCCGGGCTCGGCACGCCGCCGTTGCAGGTCGTCGGTGACGGGATGCGGCGGGCGGACACCCGGTTCGGGCTGGTCAACGCCAACACGTCGTACACGTACACGCGCGGTGAGCGCAACGCGCCGGACGCCGCGCAGAACGCGGGTGAGCGGCCGCACCAGATCCTGCCGAAGGAGGGCCTGGACCATCAGACGGTGGCCGAACTGCGCGGCGCCCGCTCGGTGACGGCGTCGTCGTACGGCAACTGGCTGTTCCATCTGCCGCAATACGACCCGGTGAACGCCTTCGACGGCAACCCGGACACGGCGTGGGCGGAGGGTTCGGCCGGCTCGCCGGACGGGCAGTGGCTGCGGATCGCCTTCGACGGCCGCTACGACATGCCGGACTCCCTCGGTCTGACCCCGCTGCCGCAGGACGGTGTGCGGGCGGCGGCGACGCGGGTGCGGGTGGAGACCGAGAACGGGTCCGTGACCGGTTTCCTCCGGGCCAACGGCACCGAGCAGCGGATCAAGGCGCCCGCGGGCCCGACGGACTGGATGCGGCTGACGATCGTCGACTCCACGGCCGAGCGCGCCGGTCTCACCGGCGCGGGCTTCTCCGAGATCGACCTGCCCGGCGTACAGGTGACGCGGCTGCTGCGGCTGCCCGCCGACGCGGCGGGTTCCACCGCCGACGCCCAGGTCGTGTCCCTGCACCGTGCCGCCGACCCGACCGGGCTGTCCCTCACGGGCGGCGAGGCGGGGCTGCACCGCCGGTTCGACACGGACACGGCGGGAACGTACGAGGTGAGGGCGAGCGCGGTGCCCGTGCCGGGCGAGGCGCTGGACCGGCTGCTGTACGAGGTGGCGCCGGAGCAGCGGAACCGGATCGTCGCCACCGCCGACTCCACGGCGCGGCTCGGGGCGGCCCTGTCCGCGCGCAATCTCACGGACGGTGATCTGACCACGGCGTGGATCGCGGGCGACCGGCCGACGATCCATCTCAGCTGGCCGGGGAAGCGGCCGGTCGGGCACGTGGTGCTGGCGCCGGCGGGTGGGCTGTCCACGCGGGCCGTCGAGGTGCGCATCGGCTCCCCGGACGGCGCGGCGATCGCCGGAGTCGACGAGCACGGCAACGTCCGCTTCCCGCCGATCACCACCGACCGCCTGGACATCACGGTCACCCGGGCCGCCCCGCTCACCCTGCACAACCCGGTCGTCGACGAGGACCTGCAATTGCCGGTGGGGCTGACCGAGGCGTACGTGCCCGCCCTCGACGAGTACCGGACCCCGCCGCCGTCCGGCACCCGGGAGGTGTCCCTGGAGTGCGGCAAGGGGCCGCTCCTGGCGGTGGACGGCGAGCTGTACGCGACGAGCGTGCGGGGAACGGTACGGGACCTGGTGGAGCGGCGCCCGGTCGAGGTGACGCCGTGCCAGGACGGTGAGGACGACCGTGAGCTGGAGCTGGCGGCGGGTGCGCACCGGGTCGAGGGCGGTGACGCGGGTCCGCTGGCGCTGACGGACGTGACCCTGACCCGCGGGACCGTGCCGGACGTCGCGGCCTCCGGGCGGGAGCTGCGGATACGGGACTGGCTGGGCGACCACCGCGAGGTGAGCGTCGGCTCGGGAGCGGCCTCGTACCTCACGACGTACGAGAACCACAACGACGGCTGGAAGGCCACGCTGAACGGCGAGGAGCTCACGCCGCTGCGGCTGGACGGCTGGCAGCAGGGCTGGCGGGTTCCGGCGGGCGCGGGCGGCACGGTGAAGCTGTCCTACGAGCCGGCGGCGACGTACGACGCCGGGCTGATCGGCAGCGGGATCGGCATCGTGGTGCTGATCGGGCTGGCGCTGTGGCGCCGGAAGGCCGGGAACCCCGACGCGCCGCAGCCGGCCGCGCCGCCCCCGGGGATGTGGCTCGGCGCGGTGGCGCTGACGCTGGTGGGCGTGGTGATCGCGGGCTGGTGGGCGCTGCTGGTCCCGGCGCTGGCGCTGCTCGCGCGGCACCGGCCGGCCGTGCTGCCGCCGCTCGCGTTCGGCGCGCTCGCGGCGGCGGGCGTCACGGCGGCGTCCGGCGCGGGCGAGCCGGTGGGCGCGGGCGAGGGGGCGTACGGGCCTGCGGCCCAACTCCTCGCGCTGACTGCCTTGTTCGCGGCACTGGTGAGCCTGCGTGAGCGCCCCGGACGGGCGGGGCCGGACGAGGAACGCGGCGGGCACCCCGACGACCCGGGTTCCACGTCGATACTGCCCCCACCCGCGGCCCCCGCCCCCGCGCCGCACCCGCCGCGCGGTCCGGAGCCGCCGTTCGCGTCCGGGCCGGGCACGCCGCTGTTGCCGCGTCCGCGGGGCGGCGCGGGACGAGGCGGGTCCGTATGAGCGCACCCCCGCGGATTCCGTTCCCCGTCGTCGACGAGGTGTCCCGGCACTGCCTCCAGGAGGCCGAACCGGAGACGGTGCACATCGAGGTGCATCTGCCGGGGCGGCTGGAGCCGGCCCGGATGCGCAAGGCGTTCGAGGAGGCGCTGCGCCGGCACCCGCGCGTCCTGGTGCGCGAGGCGCCGGGTCCCTGGTACCGGCGCCGCTACGAGTGGGCGCTGACGGACGGGCCGGATGTGGAGGTGGTGGGCTTCCCGCCGCCGGGGAAGGACGCGCTGCGGGACGCCCGCACCCGCGCCCTCACCCAGGCGCCCCCGCTCACCGCGTCCCCGCCGGTCCGCCTGGAGGTGGTGGCCGGGGAGGGAACCGCCCTGTTCCTCACGATCAACCACACCGCCCTGGACGGTCCCGCCTGCCTGCGGGTCCTGGCCACCGCCGCCGAGCTGTACGGCGGCCGGGACAACTCCCCCGCCGCCCCGCCCGTGCGTCCCCCCGGGACACCGCAGGGCCCGCCCGACACGCCCTCCCCCTGGTCCCCGCCGGCCAGGGTGGCCCCCGGTACGCCCGAGCCGTCCCCCGGCAACGGCATGCTGGTCGCCGAGCTCCCGCTCCCGCGCCGCCCCCGGGACGCCCCGTACACGGTCAACGACCAGCTCATGGTGGCGACCGCCCTGACCATCGCCCACTGGAACCGGGAGCACGGCGCCGCCCGCCGCCCCCTGCGCATCACCATGCCGGTCGACGACCGCCCCCGGGACTCCACGATGCCCATCGGCAACGGCACTCGCCTGGTCGAAGTCCCCTTCACTCCGGACGAGTTGGACACCCTCGCCACGCCGGAGCTGCTGCGCCGCACCGCCCTGCGCACCCGTGCCCTCAAGTCCCTCCCGCGCCCCCAGCTCGGACACGGCGCCGGCCTGCTCACCGCGCCCTGGGCCCCGGTCGCCTGCCGTGCCGCGCTCACCCGTGCCCTGCGCAGGGCGGCCGCGCCCTGGACGTCGACCACGCTGCTCAGCAACATCGGGCGCGTCCCGTACCCGCTGGACTTCGGCGAGGAGGCGGGCCGGGCGCACGCCGTGTGGTTCTCGGCGCCGGCCCGGATGCCCCGTGGCCTCACCGTCACCACGGCGTCCACGGCGGGCCGGCTCCATCTCGCCCTGCGCTGGTCGCGGGCCCTGCTCGGCCACGGCGACGGCGACCGTCTGCGCGACCTCTTCGCGCACCATCTGCACACCACGGAGGCGACGCCGTGACGACCACCGCACCCCCGCCCCGCGATCTGCGCGACTTCTACGAGAACCCGGCCGTCCCCGTGGCCTCGGGCGCCTCCCGCAGCCGACGCCAGGCCCGCACGCTGGCGCGGGCGCTCGGACCGGCCGGGGACGCGGGCCCGCGCACGGTCCTCGACATCGGCTGCGGCGACGGCACCGCCGCCGCCACCGCCGCCCCCTTCCTGCGCGGCCACCGGATCGTCGGCGTCGACTGGTCCCAGGACGCCCTCGCCCGCGCCCGCACCCGGCTGCCGTACGCGGTGCGCGGCGAACTCACCGACGGCGGGCTGCCGTTCACCGCCGGGTCGGCGGACGCGGTGCTTTTCAGCGAGGTGATCGAGCACCTCGTCGACCCGGACGCCGCCCTCGACGAGATCCGGCGCGTCCTGCGCCCCGGGGGTCATCTGATGCTGTCCACGCCGAACCTGGCCGCCTGGTACAACCGGATGCTGCTGCTCGCCGGGGTGCAGCCGGTGTTCTCCGAGGTCAGCCTGCGCGGGATCCACGGGCGGCCGGGCTCGGAGGTCGTGGGGCATCTGCGGCTGTACACGGCCCGCGCGCTGCGGGAGTTCGTCACCGCGTCCGGATTCACCGTCGTACGCCTCGAAGGGGCGCCCTTCCACGGCGTGCCGCGCCCGCTGCGGACGCTGGACCGGCTGGCGTGCGCCAGACCGCCGCTCGCGTCGATCCTGCTGCTGCACGCGCGCCGGACGTGAGGGGGCGGGGGGATGTGGTGGGGAGTGGCCGCGGCCCTGTTGGCGAACGTCCTGTACAGCGGCGGGTTCGTCCTGGAGAAGCGGGCGCTCGCCGGCCTGCCCGAAGTGACGATCCGGCGACCCGCGCGGCTGCTGCGCCTGGTGGTGGGCAGTCCGCTGTGGATCGGCGGCTCGCTGGCCCTCGCGGCCGGTTTCGCCGCCCAGCTCGCGGTGTACCGCACGCTGCCGATCGCCGCCGCGCAGGGCCTCTTCGTCTCCGGTCTGGTGCTGCTCGTGCTGCTGTCGGCCCGGCTGCTGGGCGAGGAGACCAGCGGCCGGGAGCGGTACGCGCTCGGCGCGATCCTGCTGGCCCTGCTGATGGTGGTGCTGTCGCTGCGGGAGAGCGGCGCGGGCGCCGACACGGTGGGCCGGGAGGCGCCGTATCCGCTGATCCTGCTGGTGTGCGTGCCGTCGCTGGCGGCGGGGGTGTGGCTGTACGGCTCCGCCGAGCGCAACGCCCGTCACCGGCACCGGCTGCCCACGACGGGCGTCGAGTACGGCGTCGCGGTCGGCCTGCTCTACGGGGTCAGCTCGCTCGCCATCAAGGGGGTGTCGAGCCGGCTGACGGCCGACGGCGTGGGCGGCGCGGTCGTCGGTCTGCTGCGCTCCCCGTATCCGTATCTGCTGCTGTTCACCGGCGTGTTCGGTCTGGTGATGTCGCAGGCCGCGCTCCAGCGCTGCCGGGCCTCGCTGATCGTGCCGGTGTGCACGACCGTGACCTGTCTGTTCACGGCGGTGCTCGGCACGCTGTCGTTCGGTGAGGAACTGCCGGACGAGCCGCTGCGGCTGGCCCTGCGCGTCACCGGCACGCTGCTCGCGGTCGCCGTCCTGCTGGCCATGCCCAAGCACGACACCGTGCCACACCCACCGCCCGCTGCCAAGGAGTTGACCTCACCGTGAAACCCGACGACCCGCTGCTGAGAATTCTGGCCTGTCCGCTCGACAAGGGCCCGCTGCACCTGCTCGCGCCGGACGACGAGGGGGACGAGGCGCTGTACAACCCGCGGCTGCGCCGCCGTTACCCGATCGTCGACGGCATCCCGCAGCTCCTGCCGTCCTCCGGGGAGCAGGTGTCGGAGGAGGAGCACGTGCGGTCGCTGGCGCGGGTGTCCGCGACCCCGGGGACGGCGCCGTGACGACGCACCGCACGGCGGCGGCCCGGGTGGCGGGCCTCCTGCCCACGCGCGTGGTGGCGGCGACGGCCCGCGCGGTCTACCCCCGCTTCGAGCCGGAGCTGGCCCGGCTGGCGGACCTGTGCCCGCCGGACTGCGACACGGCGGTGGACGTCGGCGGCTGGTACGGCCCGTGGACCCGCCGGCTGGCCCGGCGCGCCCGCCGGGTGGTGACCCTGGAACCGGTCCCCCATCTGGCCCGGCTGCTCACCGCCACCGCCCCGCCCAACGTCCGGGTGATCCGCGCGGCGGCCTCCGACCGCCCCGGTGTGGCCCGGCTGTGGCTGCCGCCGGACGACGGCGGCGACCGGGGTGTGTCGTCGCTGGTCCGCCGGGACATCCACGGCCACGGCCTGGACGTCACCTGTGTCACGCTGGACGAACTCGGCCTGCGGAACGTCGGCTTCGTCAAGATCGACGTGGACGGCAGCGAGCCGGCGGTGCTGCGCGGGGCGACCGGCGTCCTGGCCCGTGACCGGCCGGCCCTGTTCGTGGAGCTGGAGTCCCGCATCCAGCCGATCGCGCCGGTGGTGACGTATCTGTCCCTGCTGGGCTACGACGGCTGGGTGCTGCCCGCCGACACCTGGATCCCGCTGTCCCGCTTCCCGCTGGAGGACCACCAGGCCCGTACGTCATACGTCGTCACGCACGGGCTGCTGCGCCGGGTGCTGCCCTACGGTGCTCTCCGCGGACCGCGCTACGTCAACTCCGTGCTGTTCCTGCCGGACGGCCGCCGCCCCGGAGCGCCCCCGGTGCGCGACGATGGTTCCCGTGCCGACCGGACAACGCCCCCCTAGCCCGTTCACCCCGCTCGACTTCCAGCTCGTGCTGCTGCGCCGCATGGCCGATCACAACCCCGGCCTGGTGGAGGACGCACGGCACGAACTGGGCGTCTCCCTCGCGGACATGCGCGAGGCCAACAGGCGCTGGCAGGCGATGGTCCGCTCGCCGCGCCCCCGCCCGGCCCTCTCCCGCTACCGTTCCGTGCTCGGCGAGCCGGAGTCCCGCACCCCGCGCAGAATCGGGGACCTGGACTGCGCGGCGTGGCAGTGGCCGCTCCCGCTCTGGCCCGGCCTGCGCTTCGAGGTGCTGACACCGGCCGCCGGCGGGGCGGTGTGGAACGAGTGGCTGGTCCGCGCGCCGGGCTCCCCGGCGCCCGTCCTGCGCACCGTGGAGGACCTCACCCCTTGGTCCTGCACGGTGGACGAGGCCGCCCGCGCCTTCGCCCCGGCCCGCCCCCTGGAGGGCACGGCACCGACCCGCTGGGGGCTCGCCTTCACCGCCCCGGACGCGACCGGCGTACGGCGCGAGGTGGTCGCCGAGTTCACCTGGGGACTGCTGCAACGTACGGCGGTCAGCGGGTCGCGGCCTTGAGGATCTCCTCCACGACGCGCGGCACCGACTCCGGGTGCAGCCCGAGGAACAGGTTCGGTTCGACCAGCTCCAGCTCCATCACGCGGGGCCGGCCGTCCTCCCCGTCCACGAGGTCGACGCGCGCGTACAGCAGCTCGGGCCGGCCCGGCACGGAGGCCAACGCCTTTCTGGCGACGGCGGCTTCCTCCAGGGCCGGGGTCCAGTCGGTCAGCCCGGGGTGGGCCACCTTGCGCTGGTCGTACGGCGTACCGGGGGTGAGCACGGGCCCCTTGCGGCTCGCGTGCAGGAGGTTCCCCCCGAAGTACTGGAGCGCCCGCTCTCCCGTCGTCTCTATGCCGCGCAGATAGGGCTGCACCATCGCGGTGAACCCCTCGGCGTGCATCCGCCGCAGCTGCCGTACGGCCGTGTCGTGCTCGTCGGGCGTGTAGCGGGCGGCGAACCGGGCGCCGGCGCCGGAGGTCGGTTTGACGACGTACTCGTGGTCGTCGGGGAGGTCGAGCGGGTCCCCCGGGGCGAGGTACCGGGTGTCCACCACGGGCACCCCGGCTGCCGCGAGATCACCGAGGTACCGCTTGTCGGTGTTCCACCGCACCACGTCCGCCGGATTGGCCAGCCGGGTGAGCGTGCCGCACCGCTCGGCCCACGCGGTGAACTCCGCCGCCCGCCAGCTGTAGTCCCAGGTCGAACGGATCACGGCGAGGTCGAAGCCGCCCCAGTCGACGGCACCGTCGTCCCACACCTCGGCGGACGCCTCGGCCCCGGCCTCCTGAAGCGCCCGCACCAGTCCCGGCAGATCACGGTCCTCGGAGACGTCGGGGCCGGGCGTGCAGGTGACGAGCGCGATACGGGGCACGGCGGCTACTCACTCCTCGTACGAACAGCTGATCGACGAGCAGGCTAGCAACCGTCCCGGGAACCGCGACAGGCCGCTTGACCTTCACCTTCGGGGAAGCCCCAGCATCGATGGCGGAACGCGGAACGGAGAGGCGATGGACATGCTGACGATCGGCGCCTTCGCGAAGGCGTGCCGGCTGTCCCCGAAGGCGCTGCGCCTGTACGACGAGCTTGACCTGCTGCGACCCGCCCGGGTGGACCCGGACACGGGCTACCGCTACTACGCGGCGGAGCAGTTGGAGCAGGCCCGTCTGGTGGCGTGGCTGCGCCGTCTGGGCATGCCGCTGGCCGAGATCCGTAGGGTCCGCTCGCTGGACGACGGTGCCGCCGCCGTGGAGATCCGGGCCTACTGGGCCCGGGTGGAGGCGGAGACGGCCGTACGGCGGGACCTCGCCGCGTTCCTGGTCGATCACCTGACGGAAGAATCGCGAAGGGACACCGCCATGAACACACTGGAACTGCGCTACCACGCCCGCTCCGACCGGGGCCGGGTCCGTCCCGCCAACCAGGACACGGCGTACGCGGGCGCCCGGCTGCTGGCCGTGGCCGACGGCTTCGGCGCGGCGGGCGCCCCGGCGAGCAGCGCGGCGGTGGAGGCGCTGCGGTTCCTGGACACGCGGGAGATACCGGCGGGCGGGGTGCTGAACCTGCTGGAGGACGCGGTGCAGGGCGCCGCGCAGGCGGTGCGTGACGCGGCGGCCGGCGAGGAGGAGGCGGGCACCACGCTGACCGCCCTCCTGTGGACGGGCTCCCGGCTGGCCCTGGTCCACATCGGCGACTCCCGCGCGTATCTGCTCCGCGACGGCGAGCTGTTCCGCATCACCCACGACCACACGGTGGTCCAGTCGATGCTCGACGAGGGCCGCCTGACCCCGGAGGAAGCGGTCTCCCACCCCCAGCGCACCCTGCTCCTCAAGGCCCTCACCGGCACGGAGGCGACCACCTCCTCCCCCGACCTCCGCCTCCACGACGCCCACCCCGGCGACCGCTACCTCCTGTGCTCCGACGGCCTCCCCACGGTCGTCCCCGACGACACGATCAGGCAGCTCCTGAGCACGACCCCGACCCCGGACGAGGCTGTCCACACCCTGATCACGGCCGCGAACAACTCCGGCGGCCCGGACAACATCGCCTGCGTGGTGGCGGACGTACGAGAAACAGCAGCCTGACTGCCCCGCGATCCGCGGGCAGTCGTGCCGCTGGGGCGGCACGGGTGGGCGCGACGGCACCCCGCCAGCGCCGGGCAGCGCGACCCACCCCCGGCCCACCCCCACACCGGGCACCCCCGCTAGCGCTCCTCCCCCGGATCCCAGTCCAGCAGCCGAACCTTGGCCACCGTCCGAACATGGCGCCGCATGGCGGTGGCCGCCCGGCCGGGGTGACCCTCGGCGATCGCGTCAAGGATGGCCCGATGCTGCGCCAGCGAACGAGACGGCCGCCCAGGCTGCCGCAACGACTCCGTCCGACTCTCAGCGATCTGCTCGGCAATCGACCGCATGAACTCCGCCAGCAGCCCACTGTGGGCAGCCGCCGTCACCGCCGCGTGGAACAGCCGGTCCCCCTCCACCCCATGGCCACCCGCCTCGATCTCCTCGCCCATGTGCGCGAGCGCGCCCCGCATCGCGGCCAGGTCCTCGTCCGTCCGCCGCTCGGCGGCCAGTTCGGCGAGCTTCGTCTCCAGCGCCTCCCGGGCCTCCAGTACGTCGGGGAGGCGCCGGCGCCGTTCCACCATCCGGTCGACCGGCTCGACGTCGAGGCTGTCCCGCACCAGGTAGGTGCCGCCACCGTGCCGGGCCTCGACCAGGCCCTGGACCTCCAGGACCACGATCGCCTGCTTCACCGAGGCACGGCTGACGCCGAGCCGCTGGGCCAGGTCCCGTTCGGGCGGGAGACGGTCGCCGGCGCGCAGGCCGCCCTCGGTGACGTACTGGCGCAGCCGGTCCAGCACCTGTTCGTACAGGCGCTGTTTCGTCATGGGGCGCAGGGCGTCGGTCACGGGGTCCCCCTCTCGTCGGGAGATTAGCACCGGGCCCCCTCCAGTGGCCGAGTGGCTGAGCCAATTACTGCGCGACCCCTTGACGTCCCCCGCCGTCGGCCCCACGCTTTCCAGCCAAACGGACCACGCCACTCCAGCGACAACGACACGACACAAGTGGTTCAGCCACTCAGCCACTCGGGAGCCCGCATGTCCCCCGAACTCATCTCGATCCTCGTCCTGGCGGTGGTGTTCGTCATCGCCACCACCCGCTCCGTCAACATGGGCGCCCTGGCCTTCGCCGCCGCCTTCGGGGTCGGCACGCTCGTCGCCGACCTCGACGCGGACGGCGTCTTCGCCGGATTCCCCGGCGACCTGTTCGTCGTCCTGGTCGGCGTGACGTACCTGTTCGCCATCGCCCGCGCCAACGGCACCACCGACTGGCTGGTGCACGCCGCCGTCCGGATGGTGCGGGGGCGGGTGGCGCTGATCCCCTGGGTGATGTTCGCCCTCACCGGCGCGCTCACCGCGATCGGCGCGGTCAGCCCGGCCGCGGTCGCGATCGTCGCGCCGATCGCGCTGAGCTTCGCCGCCCGGTACGGGATCAGCCCGCTGCTGATGGGCGCGATGGTGGTGCACGGCGCCCAGGCCGGCGGCTTCTCGCCGATCAGCATCTACGGCTCCATCGTCAACGGCATCGTCGAGCGCGAGAAGCTCCCCGGCAGCGAGATCACCCTGTTCCTCGCCTCACTGCTGGTGAACCTGGTCATCGCCGCGGTGGTGTTCGTGGTCTGCGGCGGGCTGAGGCTGTGGAGCCAGGGGGCCGTGACCGAAGGCGGGCCGACCGGGAGCGCGGGCGCCGGAACCGGCTCCGACGCCGCGGGCACCGGGAACGGCGGCGGCACCCGCACCGCCCCAGCCCCCGCCCCCACCGCCGTGGCCACCCGCCCCGACGCCCCCACCGCCGTCCCGCTCACCGCCCCCGTCGTCGCCACCCTCGTCTCCCTGGTCGCCCTCGTCGTCGCCGTCCTCGGCTTCGACCTGGACGCCGGACTGACCGCGATCACCCTCGCCGTGGTGCTGAGCACCGCCTGGCCGGACGACAGCCGCAGGGCGGTCTCCGAGATCGCCTGGCCCACGGTCCTGCTGATCTGCGGAGTGCTCACCTACGTCGGTGTCCTGGACGAGATGGGCACCATCACCTGGGCCGGTGAGGGCGTCGGCGGCATCGGCGTCCCGCTGCTCGCCGCGGTGCTGCTCTGCTACATCGGCGCGCTCGTGTCGGCGTTCGCCTCCTCCGTCGGCATCATGGGCGCGCTCATCCCGCTGGCCGTGCCGTTCCTCGCCCAGGGCGAGATCGGGGCCGTCGGCATGGTGGCGGCGCTCGCGGTGTCGGCGACGGTCGTCGACGTGAGCCCGTTCTCCACGAACGGCGCGCTGGTCCTGGCCGCCGCCCCGGACATCGACCGGGACCGCTTCTTCCGCCAGTTGATGGCGTACGGCGGGATCGTGGTCGCGGCGGTCCCGGCGGTGGTGTGGCTGGTGATGGTCGTGCCCGGGTGGGGGTAGGTCGCAGTCGGCACGAGCACCTGACAGCCTTCGAACCACAGCCAGTTCCACAGAAGGAGTACGACGCGTGTCCTCTCTCTTCCCGGCCCTGACCGACGGCCCGGCCGACCGGCCCGCCCTGCGCTTCGGCGAGCGCGCGCTGACGTACGGGGAACTCGCCGCGGCGGCCGGCACGGTGGCCCAGGGCCTGACGAAGGTGCGCCGGGTCGCCGTGTGGGCCACGCCGACGCCGGAGACCGCGGTCGCGGTCACCGCGGCACTGTTCGCCGGGGTGGCCGTCGTGCCGCTCAACCCGAAGTCGGGCGAGAAGGAACTCGGCCACATCCTCTCCGACAGCGCCCCCGGCCTGGTGCTCACCGCGCCCGGCACCCTGCTCCCCGCCCCCCTGGCCGGTCTGCCCCGCGTCGACGTGGACGCCGACCCGGCGGCAGGAGCGAGCGCCGCCGCCCTCCCCGACGACCGCGCCCGGGACCCGGAGAGCCCCGCCCTGATCGTCTACACCTCCGGCACCACCGGCCCGCCCAAGGGCGCCGTCATCCCCCGCCGCGCGATCGCCACGACCCTGGACGCCCTCGCCGACGCCTGGCAGTGGACCGGCGACGACGTGCTGGTGCACGGGCTCCCGCTGTTCCATGTGCACGGCCTGGTCCTCGGCACGCTCGGCCCGCTGCGCCGCGGCGGCTCCGTACGGCACCTGGGCAGGTTCACCACCGAGGGCGTGGCGCGCGAGCTGAACGGCGGCGCCACCATGCTGTTCGGCGTGCCGACGATGTACCACCGGATCGTGGAGGCGCTGCCCGCCGAGCCGGAGCTGGTCAAGGCGCTGGCCGGGGCGCGGCTGCTGGTGTCGGGTTCCGCCGCGCTGCCCGTGCACGACCACGAGCGGATCGGGGCCGCGACCGGGCGTCACGTCATCGAGCGGTACGGCATGACGGAGACGCTGATGAACACCTCCGTCCGCGCGGACGGCGAGGCCCGCCCCGGCACGGTGGGCGTGCCGCTGCCGGGTGTGGAACTGCGGCTGGTGGAGGAGGACGGCTCGCCGGTGACGTCGTACGACGGTGAGACGGTCGGCGAGATCCAGGTGCGCGGGCCGAACCTGTTCACCGAGTACCTCAACCGGCCGGACGCCACAGCGGCCGCGTTCACCGCCGACGGCTGGTTCCGCACCGGGGACATGGCGGTGCGCGACCCCGACGGCTATGTCCGCATCGTCGGCCGCAAGGCCACCGACCTGATCAAGAGCGGGGGTTACAAGATCGGCGCGGGTGAGATCGAGAACGCCCTGCTGGAGCATCCGGGGGTGCGGGAGGCCGCGGTCACCGGGGAGCCAGACGCCGACCTGGGCGAGCGGATCGTGGCGTGGGTGGTGCCGGCGGATCCGCAGTCCCCGCCCGGGCTCGAGGAGTTGGCCGATCACGTCGCCGGGCGCCTCGCCCCGCACAAGCGCCCGCGCGTCGTCCACCACCTCGACGTCCTCCCCCGCAACGACATGGGCAAGATCATGAAGCGGGCGCTGCGGCATGGCTGACCGTCTCTCCGCGCGGGAGGTCGTCGCCGTCCTCGCGGACGCGGGCAGCTTCACCGAACTCCCGTACCCGTCGCGGGACTCGGCCCCGGACGGCCCGATCGGCTGGCCCGGCTACGGCAGCGCCCACGCCCGCGCCGCCGAACGCACCGGCGAGCGGGAGTCCGTGATCTGCGGCACGGCGAGCATCGGCGGCACCCGGGCCGTGCTCGTCGCGTTCGAGTTCGGCTTCCTCGGCGGCTCCCTCGGCGAACGCACCGGGGACCGCCTGGTGGCGGCGTACTCCCAGGCCCGTGTGCACCGGCTGCCGGTGGTGCCGCTGGTCGCCACCGGCGGCAGCCGGATGCAGGAGGGCATGCTCGCCCTCACCCAGCTCCAGCGGGTGGCCCGCGAGTCGGCGCTCACCCGGGAGGCCGGGCTGCCGCAGATCGCGGTGGTGCGGGACCCGACGACCGGCGGCGGCTGGGCCACGCTGGGCGCCGGCGCCGATGTCGTACTCGCCCTGCCCGGCGCGCAGGTCGGCTTCGCCGGCTCGCGGGTCCGGCCGGCGGACGCGGACCCGGCGGCGTATACCGCCGAGGCACAGGTGGCGGCGGGCGCGGCGGACGCGCTGGTGCGTCCGGAGGAGCTGCGGGAGACCCTGGGCCGCTGGCTGCGACTGCTGACCCGCCCCTCCACCGCGCCCGTCCCGCCGCCCCTCCCGCTGGGCGCGAGTGACCTCCCGGCCACCGGCTGGGACGCGGTCCTGCGCGCCCGCTCGCCGCGACGTCCGCGTGCCACCGCCTACCTGGACGCGTACTTCACCTCCCGGGTCGCGATCAGCGGCGACCGCTGCGGCGGCACGGACCCCGACGGCATGCTCTGCGGCTTCGGCGACCACGAGGGCCGTACGGTCGCCTACGCCGCGCAGACCGGGACGGCCACCCGTCCGGCCGGCTACCGCACGGCCGCCCGGCTGGTCCGGCTCGCGGACCGGCTCGGCATCCCGGTGCTGACGCTGGTGGACACCCCGGGCGCGGCCAACGACGCGGAGGCGGAACGGCAGGGCGCGGGGGCCGCGATCGCGGACCTGTTCGGCGCCGTGGCCGCCGCCCGTACGCCGGTCACCACACTGGTCGTCGGCGAGGGCGGCTCCGGCGGCGCACTGGCCCTCGCGGCTCCCGGCAACACCTGGGCCACCCCCGACAGCTACTTCTCGGTGATCGCCCCGGAACTCGCGGCGGCCATCCTCAAACGCCCCCCGGAGGAGGCGGAGAGCACGGCGGACCGGCTGCGCATCCGGCCGCAGGACCTGGTGGAGCTGGGGGTGGTCAGGGGGGTCGTGGGAGCGGAGAACCGTACGTCCCTCACGTAACCGTGCGGTCCAGGCGCGGGCCCCGAGGGAGGTGGCCCGTGAGGCCCCCCGTTCGGCGGCCCCCCACCCGGCCCCCCAGGAAAGGCGCTCGTCCCGTCCTGCGCGCACGATGCCTGAGAGGTCCGCCGCCCGGCGGGCCGCTGGGTGCGCACTCGGGAGGATCCGCCGTGACCGCCAGTCTGGAGCAGCTGCGCCGCTGTCACTTCGCCGTCGACCTGGGGGCGGCCCGCACCCGGGTGTATGTCAAGGGCGCCGGACTCGTCGTCGACCAGCCGTCCACCGCCGCCGTGAACACCCGCACCGGCGCGCTGATCGCCGTCGGTGAGTTCGCGGAGAAGATGACGGGCCGTACGCCGGCGTACATCCGCGTCGTCCGTCCCGTCTCCGGCGGCACGGTCGTCGACATCGACATGGCGCAGCGCATGCTGCGGCATCTGCTCGGCGACAAGATGCGCCGCACGCTGCGGCGCAAGCCCCGGCTGAGGGGCGCCGCCTGTGTGCCGCACGACGCCGATCCGCTCGCCCAGCGCGCCGCGATCGAGACCCTGGTCGGTCTCGGCGCCCGCCGGGTGGAGCTCGTCGACACGCTCATCGCCGCCGCCGTCGGCTGCGGACTGCCGGTGGAGCGGCCCGAGGCCGCCATGATCATGGTGTGCGGGGCGGCGGCCACCCAGGTGGCGGTGCTGTCCCTGGGGGCGATCGTGACGGCGGAGCGCATCCCGGTCGGCGGTGAGGCCGTGGACAACGCGATCGTGCAGCACCTGCGCCACCAGCACGAGCTGATGCTGCCCAGCCAGTCCGTACGGCCGCTCCAGCTCGCCCTGTCCGGCAACGGGCTCACCCCGCAGGGCCCGGAGTCGACGGAGATCCACGGCCGGGACGTCGCCACCGGTCTCGCCCGTTCCGTGAAGGTCGACACGGCCGCCGTGCGGCGGGCCATCCAGACGCCGCTCACCGCCGTCCTCGACGGCATCGGCAAGGTGCTGCGGGAGTGCCCGCCCGACCTGGTCGCCGACCTCGTCGACCGGGGGATCATGATGGTCGGCGGGAGCGCCCTGCTGCCGGGCCTGGACCACATGCTGCGTCAGGCGACGGGCATGCCCGTGCACATCGCCGAACGGCCGGAGCTGTGCGCCGTACAGGGGCTGGGCGAGATGCTGGAGGGCAGGATCGCGCCGATCGTGCTGGACCCGTTGCGCGCCTGAGCCGCGGGGCGGCCGCCGGCGTCGTCAGCGGGCGAACCAGCACCTGATCGTCGTGCCGTCGTCCCCGGTGTGCACCCGCACCAGGTCGGCGATCAGATTGACCATCAGCAGTCCGCGTCCGCCGCGCTGGTCGCGCGACGCGGGGTGACGGCCGGCGAGAGGGTCGGTCATCCGACCCCCGTCGCGCACCTCGCACACCACATGGCCGTCCTCGCCCCACACCCGCAGCACGCCCGAGCCGCCGCCGTGCACCACGCTGTTCGTGGTCAGCTCGGCCGTGGCGAGGGCCAGGTCGTCGAGGGTGACACCGGTGAGGCCGAGCCGCCGTCCCTCTTCGCAGGCGGCGTGCCGGGCCAGGGGCAGCGAGTCTGCGACGAACGGGACGGTCATCGCGTGCGCCACCGGTGGCAGCGGCTCGTTGTAGCGGGCGACGACGGCGTCCGGCGCGTAGGCGTCGCTGTCCAGCGGCGGCCGGTTCCCGGCGGGGATGACGACGGGGTGGGTGGCGTGGGCGTCGGCGAGGACGTGTCCGGGCAGGCGTACGGCGTCGTAGGGGCAGAGGATCGTCGCCGTACGGCCCGCGAAGGCGGCGTTGATCAGCGCCTCGTGCTGGACGCAGGCGGGGTACTCGGTCGCGGAGCGGCCGGCCCAGACGGGTTCGCCGATGATCCGCGCCCGCTTCCCGTCCGGCTGGGCGTCGGCGAAGGCCCGGAGCACGCCGGGGATGATCCGGCCGGGGTTGCGTCCGGCCTGCCGCATGTCGAGGAGGCGCACGCTACGCGCGTCGTCGCCGAGCGCGTCCCTGATCAGCCGCAGCCGGTCACCGGGCACGGCGACCGCCACGGGATCGCCGGCGGCGAGTCCCTCGCGCACGAAGGGGACGGTGCCGTCCAGGTACTCCTGGTCGTCGCGGTAGAAGAGGGCGGGGTGGACGAAGGGGTCGGGGGTGACTCCCCGGCGTTCGGCCGCGGCATTCATCACATCGACACCTCGATCGTCGACAGGTCGGGCCAGAACGTCTCCAGCACCCGGCACAGGGCGGGCGGCGGGCGGCGCACCACGAACCGGCGGCCGTCCCCGAGCCGTTCGGCGGCCGCCGCGAGCGCTCCGGCGCCGGCCACGTCGACGAACGTCACCTCGGACAGTTCCAGGCAGTACACGTCCTCTCCCTCGCGCACCGCCTGTTCCAGCACGCGTTCCCAGATCGTGTGCGTGGCCAGGCCGATCTCCCCGGCCGCACGCACCCCCCGGCCGTTCTCCAACGGGCGCACCGTCAGACAGGGCTCCGGTGTCCCGTACCCGTCCCGCGTCCGTTCCCGATGGCCCAAGACCCGTCTCCTCACGCTCTCCGGCCCGCTTGTACCCCGTCGGTTCCCGGTCATTCCCCGGCTCGGTGTGTAGTACGCCGCGCGGTGGGCAGGCGCATCGGCAGCGCAGCCGGGACCGCGCGCGGCCCACCGGCTCGGTGCCCGGCGGCCGGATTGCCCGACCCTCACCAGGACCGACAAGGCGGTGACATGACCTCCGCGGCATCACTACCTCTCCCGGGAAGGCTGAACACCTTGCTCATCGGCGGTCGCATGGACGCGGACCGGGCGCTGCTCACCCCGCGCGGCGAGCTGGTCCGCGGGTGTGCCCAGGCCCTGGCCGAGAAGCTGGCGCAGCTGCCGGCCGGCACGGCCCGGGTCGATCTGGACATGAGCGGCGTGTACTTCATGGACACGGCGGGACTGGAGTTCCTGGAGGTGCTGCGCGACCACGGCCGGTGGCGGTCGATTCCGGTCACGGCCACCCGCTGGAACGGCCAGCCGCGCCGCATCCTGGAACTCGCCGGCCTCGACACCTCGGACCCGCTGCGCCCGCCCGCCCCGGGCGGCGCGCCGTCGCCGGTCCCGTCGGTGGTGGCCCTGGAACGCGAGGAGCGGCTGCATCTGCTCCAGGAGGAGGTCGAACAGTTGCGGCAGGCCATCGCCTCCCGTCCGGTGATCGACCAGGCCCGCGGCATCCTGATGGCCACGTACGGCTGCACCTCGGACGAGGCGTGGCACATCCTCCGGGAGGCGTCCCAGCTGTCCAACACCAAGCTCCGCGCGGTCGCGGAGGCACTCACCGCCTCCGCGGAGGCGGAGGGAGCCCCTCCGCCCGAGGAGGTCCGCACGGCCCTGTCCCGTGCCCTCGCCCGCCGCTCGTCACGGTGACTCCGGCCCGTGCGGGGTACTCGGCGCACACGGCCCCGCGATCAGGAGGCAGCACGATGAGCGAGCACACCCCCTCCCAGGCCGAGGGCGACCGGGACGACGCCGAATGGACCACCCCCGACGTCCCCCACACCACTCCGTCCCAGGCGGAGGGCGAACGCGACCCGGCGGACGCCCCCACCGCGTCCGACGACGACGTGGGCGACTGAACTGCCGAGGGCGAGGGCGCCTGCCGCTCTCGCGTGGCGCGTGGTGGGGCGGGTGGGACTCGAACCCACGGCCGACGGATTATGAGTCCGCTGCTCTAACCGGCTGAGCTACCGCCCCATAACGGCGTGTCGCGTACATGTGTGCGCGCCGTCTGCCGCAGCATAGCCGCTCATACGATCTCCTGCTTCGGATGGTCGGCTGCGTACGGGCTTGGTGACCATGGAGACTGCGCCGAGCCCCGCACGGTTCCCCCGGACATGAAAAAGGACCCCGAAGGGGTCCTCGTTCAGCATGCTCCCCCGACTGGACTCGAACCAGTAACCTGCCGGTTAACAGCCGGCTGCTCTGCCAATTGAGCTACGGAGGACCGAGCTCCCCCGACTGGACTCGAACCAGTAACCTGCCGGTTAACAGCCGGCTGCTCTGCCAATTGAGCTACGGAGGAATGCCTCGTTGCATCGAACGCACCCGCCTGGGTATCCGCCAGGGGGCGCGCGCTCGCTGCGACACATACATTAGCGCAAGCAGGGGGGTGCTCCGCCAATCGGTACTCCCCGGCGCTGTCGCCGCACCGGAGACCTACGCAGACTGGAACAACGGGAAGGGTGGCCGCCATGCGATACCGGCTCACGTTCGTCGCCGGAGTCGTCCTGGGTTACGTGCTGGGCACGAAAGCCGGGCGGGAGCGCTACGAGCAGATGAAGAGGTCTGCGCAGCAGTTCACGCAGAACCCCGCCGTCCGCAACACCGCGGAGACCGCGGCCCACCAGGGCCGGGAGTTCGCGGACAAGGCGTACCACGTGGTGAGCGACAAGGTCGGCGACCGCATGCCGGACTCGGTCGCCCAACGAGTCCGCACCCTCCGCGAACGCACGGCCCACGGCCCGGCGGAGGACGACTGGGGCACGAGCAACACCTGACGGTCACCTGTCCAGTGCCGGTTAGGCCAACGCACCCAAGGGGCGCGGGGCTGTTTCGATGTGCGGCTCCGCCGCGTGGGCGCGAGCAACCCCAGACAACCCGCACCCGCGCCGCAACAGGACCCCCAACGGCGCCCAGCGCCCACGCAAGCGCCGCGATACGGCAAAATCGCCGTATGGGGATAGTCGCCGGACTGGACAGCGCGCCGGATTTCACTCGCATCGTCGTCTGTGACACGGACACGGGAGCCGTGCTCAGGCAGGGATACGCCCAGCATCCGGCCCAGAGCGGCGCCGACGCCGGCGCCAGGCCCTCGGACGTCGACCCGCAGGCCTGGCTGCTGTCGCTGGGCGAGGCGGCGGGCGGCGGGCTGCTCGAGGGCGTGCAGGCCATCGGCGTCTCCGCCCAGCAGAACGCGCTGGTGCCGCTGGACGCCCAGGGCAACACCGTGCGGCCGGCGATGACCGGCGGCGACAAGCGGGCGCAGGTCGCGGCGGCCGATCTGATCGACGCGCTCGGCGGGCGCGAGGCGTGGGCGCAGGCCGTGGGCTGTGTGCCGCAGGCCGCGCAGCCGGTGACCAAGCTGCGCTGGATGGCGCGGACCGAACCGGAGAACGCCGCGCGGACCGCCGTACTGCTTCAGGCGCACGACTGGCTGGTGTGGCAGCTGCTGGGCCGGCCGGTGCGGCGGACCACCGACCGGGGCGGGGCGTCCGGCACCGGTTACTGGGCGGCGGCCACCGGCGGCTACCGGCCCGATCTGGTCGAGCTGGCGCTGGGGCACCAGGCGATGCTCCCCGAGGTGATCGGCCCGGCGGACGCGGCCGGTACGACGCCGGAGGGGCTGCTGATCTCCGCCGGTACGGGCGAGACGATGGCCGCGGCGTTCGGGCTGGGGATCGGGCTGGGCGACGCGGTGGTGTCGCTGGGCGCGTCCGGGTCCGTGATGGCCGTGCACCCCGAGGCGCTGGTCGACCAGCACGGGATGATCACCTCGCTGGCGGACGCGACGGGCATGCATCTGCCCGTCGTCACCACCCTGAACGCCGTGCGCGCACTGCGCGGTACGGCCGAGCTGCTCGGCGTGCCGGATCTGGACAGCCTGTCCGACCTGGCGATGAAGTCGACGCCGGGGGCGCACGGGCTGGTACTGCTGCCGTATCTGGAGGGTGAGCGCACCCCGAATCTGCCGCACACCGCCGGGACGCTGGCGGGGCTGCGGCGCGAGTCGATGAAGCCGGAGCATCTGGCGCGGGCCGCGTTCGAGGGGATGCTGTGCGGGCTCGCGGACGCGCTGGACGTGCTGCGCGGCCGGGGCGTGGAGGTGCGGCGGGTCTTCCTGCTGGGGCCGGCCGCGGAACTGCCCGCCGTGCAGTCGGCGGCGCCCTCGCTGTTCGGGGCGCAGGTGGTGGTGCCGCAGCCGGCGGACTACGCGGCGATCGGCGCGGCCCGGCAGGCGGCCTGGGCGCTCGGTGTGTCGCAGGGCACCCTCGATCCTCGTACCCCGCCGGTCTGGCAGGGCGCGGTGGCGCAGGTGCTGGACCCGGGCGAGGAGCTGGCGGTGGGGCAGGCGGTGCGCCAGCAGTTCGTGTCGGTGCGGGAGCAGACGCATCCGGGTGCCTTCCGCCCGTAGGGGGCGCGCCGATTTAATTCGGTTGAGGTAACGCGGGTGGAGTGTTCGACGATAGGGGCCACGGGCAACCATCGCCCCCGCCGACCACTCCGAGAGATTAAGCGTGCTCATACGACTCCTGCGGACCTATCTCGGGCCGTACAAGAGACCCATCTCCCTCTTGGTGCTGCTGCAGTTCCTGCAGACCTGCGCCTCGCTCTACCTGCCCACGCTCAACGCGGACATCATCGACCAGGGTGTCGTCGAAGGGGACTCCGGCTACATCCTGGCCTACGGCGCCCTGATGATCGGCATCTCGCTGATCCAGGTCGTGTGCAACATCGGTGCCGTGTTCTACGGCGCCCGGACCGCGTCGGCACTGGGGCGGGACGTACGCGCCGCCGTGTTCGACCGGGTGCAGTCGTTCTCCGCGCGTGAGGTGGGCCACTTCGGCGCGCCCTCGCTGATCACCCGGACCACGAACGACGTCCAGCAGGTGCAGATGCTGGTGCTGATGACGTTCACGCTGATGGTGTCCGCGCCGATCATGTGTGTGGGCGGCATCGTGATGGCGCTCGGCCTGGACGTTCCGCTGTCCGGGGTGCTGGTCGCGGTGGTGCCGGTGCTCGGCATCTGCGTGACGCTGATCGTACGGCGGCTGCGGCCGCTGTTCCGGACCATGCAGGAGCGGCTCGACACGGTGAACCGGGTGCTGCGCGAGCAGATCACCGGCAACCGCGTGATCCGCGCCTTCGTCCGGGACGAGTACGAGCAGGAGCGGTTCCGGAAGTCCAACACCGAGCTGACCGATGTGTCGCTGCGCACGGGCAATCTGCTCGCGCTGATGTTCCCGGTGGTCATGACGGTGGTGAACCTGTCGTCGATCGCGGTGGTGTGGTTCGGCGCGCACCGCATCGACAGCGGCGGGATGCAGATCGGTGATCTGACCGCGTTCCTCGCCTATCTGATGCAGATCGTCATGTCCGTGATGATGGCCACCTTCATGTTCATGATGGTGCCGCGCGCCGAGGTGTGCGCCGAGCGCATCCACGAGGTGCTGGACACCTCGTCGAGCGTGGTGCCGCCGGTCGCGCCGGTCACCGAGCTGCGCCGGCACGGTCATCTGGAGGTCCGGGGCGCGGGCTTCCGCTACCCGGGTGCCGAGGAGCCGGTGCTGAAGGCGGTCGACCTGGTGGCGCGGCCCGGTGAGGTCACCGCCGTGATCGGTTCGACCGGCAGCGGCAAGTCCACGCTGCTCGGCCTCGTCCCCCGGCTGTTCGACGCGACCGACGGCGAAGTGCTGGTGGACGGCGTGCCCGTGGCGGACGTCGAGCCGCAACTGCTCGCGAAGACGGTAGGGCTGGTGCCGCAGAAGCCGTATCTCTTCGCGGGCACGGTGGCGACGAACCTGCGCTACGGCAATCCGGACGCCACGGACGAGGAGCTGTGGCACGCGCTGGAGGTGGCGCAGGGCAAGGACTTCGTCGAGCGGCTGGAGGGCGGACTCGACGCGCCGATCGCCCAGGGCGGGACGAACGTCTCCGGCGGTCAGCGCCAGCGTCTGGCGATCGCCCGGACGCTGGTGCAGCGACCGGAGATCTACCTCTTCGACGACTCCTTCTCCGCGCTCGACTACGCCACCGACGCGGCCCTGCGGACGGCGCTCGCCCGGGAGACGGCCGAGGCGACCGTGGTGATCGTCGCCCAGCGGGTGGCGACCATCCGGGACGCCGACCGGATCGTGGTCCTGGACGAGGGCCGGGTCGTCGGCACCGGCCGGCACCACGAGCTGATGGCGGACAACGAGACCTACCGGGAGATCGTGCTCTCCCAGCTGACGGAAGCGGAGGCTGCCTGATGGCGGGGCCCGGAGGACGGATGATGGCCGGCGGCGGCCCCGACCAGCGGTCGATCGACTTCAAGGGGTCGAGCAGACGGCTGATCGCCCGGTTCGGACCCGAACGCCTCACGATCTACGGGCTGCTGGCCTGTGTCGTGCTGAGCGTGGGCCTCAGTGTGATCGGGCCGAAGATCCTCGGCAGGGCGACCGACCTGGTCTTCGCCGGCATCGTCGGACGCGAGATGCCGGACGGCGCCACCAAGGAACAGGTGCTCGACTCGATGCGGGAGCGGGGCGACGACGATGTCGCCGACATGCTCCGCGGCACCGACTTCACCCCCGGCGAGGGCATCGACTTCACGGCCGTGGGCAACGTCCTGCTGTTCGCGCTGGCGGTCTTCACGGTCGCCGGGCTGCTGATGGCGGTCGCGACCCGGCTGGTGAACCGGGCGGTCAACCGCACCATGTTCCGGATGCGCGAGGACGTGCAGACGAAGCTGTCGCGGCTGCCGCTGTCGTACTTCGACAAACGGCAGCGCGGTGAGGTGCTGAGCCGCGCCACCAACGACATCGACAACATCGGGCAGACGCTCCAGCAGTCGATGGGCCAGCTGATCAACTCGCTGCTCACCATCATCGGTGTGCTCGCGATGATGTTCTACGTCTCGTGGATCCTCGCGCTGGTCGCGCTGGTGACGGTGCCGCTGTCGTTCGTCGTCGCCACGCGCGTCGGCAAGCGGTCGCAGCCGCACTTCGTGCAGCAGTGGCGCTCGACGGGCACGCTCAACGCGCACATCGAGGAGATGTACACCGGGCACACCCTGGTGAAGGTGTTCGGGCGGCAGGAGGAGTCGGCGCGGAAGTTCGCCGAGGAGAACGAGGCGCTGTACGAGGCCGGGTTCAAGGCGCAGTTCAACAGCGGCGTCATGCAGCCGCTGATGTTCTTCGTGTCGAACATCAACTATGTGCTGGTGGCGGTCGTGGGCGGGCTGCGGGTCGCGTCGGGCTCGCTGTCCATCGGTGACGTGCAGGCGTTCATCCAGTACTCGCGGCAGTTCTCCATGCCGCTGACGCAGGTCGCCTCGATGGCGAACCTGGTGCAGTCGGGTGTCGCCTCGGCCGAGCGGGTCTTCGAACTGCTGGACGCCGAGGAGCAGGAGGCCGACCCGTCTGCGGCCGAGAAGCCGGCCGACCTGCGCGGGCGGGTGGAGCTGGAGCGTGTGTCGTTCCGGTACGACCCGGAGAAGCCGCTGATCGAGGACCTGTCGCTGACGGTCGAGCCGGGCCGGACGGTGGCGATCGTCGGGCCGACGGGGGCCGGCAAGACGACTCTCGTGAACCTGCTGATGCGGTTCTACGAGGTGTCCGGCGGGCGGATCACGCTGGACGGGGTCGACATCGCGCGGATGTCCCGGGACGAACTGCGGGCCGGGATCGGGATGGTGCTCCAGGACACCTGGCTGTTCGGCGGCACGATCGCGGAGAACATCGCGTACGGGGCGTCCCGGGAGGTCACGCGGGAGGAGATCGAGGAGGCGGCGCGGGCCGCGCACGCGGACCGGTTCGTCCGTACGCTGCCCGACGGGTACGACACGGTGATCGACGACGAGGGGAGCGGGGTCAGCGCGGGTGAGAAGCAGCTGATCACGATCGCGCGGGCGTTCCTGTCGGATCCGGTGATCCTGGTGCTGGACGAGGCGACGAGTTCCGTGGACACGCGGACGGAGGTGCTGATCCAGAAGGCGATGGCGCGGCTGGCGCACGGGCGGACGTCGTTCGTGATCGCGCACCGGTTGTCGACGATTCGGGACGCGGACACGATTCTGGTCATGGAGGACGGTTCGATCGTCGAACAGGGCGCGCACGAGAAGCTGCTGGCGGCGGACGGGGCGTACGCCCGCCTGTACAAGGCGCAGTTCGCGGAGGCGGTGGCGGAGGTGGACTGAGAGTTCATCCCTGAGGGCTGCGCCCCCAGACCCCCCTTTCGGCCCTTCGGGCCTCGTCCTCAAACGCCGGACGGGCTGAAACCAGCCCCTCCGGCGTTTGAGGAGCGGGGGTCCGGGGGCAGCGCCCCCGGGGCGGTTGTCACCCCTGACCCGTACTGTCAAGGGCATGGAAGGCACCGACACCCCATACGACCCGACGTCAGTCGCCCGCTGGGCTCCCGAGCCCGACAAACGCCCCGGCCGCACCGCCTTCCAACGCGACCGTGCCCGCGTACTGCACTCCGCCGCCCTCCGCCGCCTCGCCGGAAAGACACAGGTCGTCACCCCGGGAGACCAGAGCCAGGCCTGGGACGCCAGTCCCCGCACCCGCCTCACCCACTCCCTCGAATGCGCCCAGGTCGGCCGGGAACTCGGCGCCGCCCTCGGCTGCGACCCCGACCTCGTCGAGGCCGCCTGCCTCTCCCACGACCTCGGCCACCCACCCTTCGGCCACAACGGCGAACAGGCGCTGAACGAGTTCGCCGAGGACTGCGGCGGCTTCGAGGGCAACGCCCAGTCCCTCCGCCTCCTCACCCGCATCGAACCCAAACGGTTCACCCCCGAGGGCTCCGTCGGCCTCAACCTCACCCGCGCCGCCCTCGACGCCGCCACCAAGTACCCGTGGCCCCGGGGCGCCCACCCCACCGACCCGGCCTCCCCGAAGTTCGGCGTCTACGACGACGACCGCCCCGTCTTCGACTGGGTCCGCGAGGCCGCCCCCGGCACCCGCACCTGCTTCGAGGCCCAGGTCATGGACTGGTCCGACGACGTGGCGTACTCGGTGCACGACGTGGAGGACGGTCTGCACGCGGGCCACATCGACCCCGGCTGCCTCCACGCCGAACCCGAACGCCAGGAGGTCTTCGCCGTCGCCGTCGGCCGGTACGTCGACGCCGGCACCGACCCCGCCGAACTGGCGGAGGCCCTCGACCGCCTCCTCGCCCAGGAGTGGTGGCCGCACGGCTACGACGGCACGGCAGTCGCCCAGGCCCGCCTCAAGGACGCCACCAGCCAGCTCATCGGCCGCTTCTGCCTCGCCGCCGAGAGCGCCACCCGCCGGGCCCACGGCGAGGGGCGCCTCACCCGGTACGGCGCCGAACTCGTCGTGCCGCGCGGCACGCGCATGGAGTGTGCCGTCCTCAAGGCGGTCGCCGACCTCTATGTGATGCAGCGCGCCGAGCAGGAGCGGCTCCGCGCCGACCAGCGGATCGTCGTCCTCGAACTGGCCGAGGCGCTCACCTCCCGCGCCCCCGAGGGCCTGGACCCGCAGTTCCGCACCCTGTTCGACCGGGCCGCCGACGACAGGGCCCGCAAGCGGGTGATCGTCGACCAGATCGCCTCGCTCACGGACGCCTCGGCCCGTTCGCTTCACGCCCGTCTCACGGGGCAGGCATGACCGGGATGGCCTGATCGGGTCACTTCCCCTTCCGGCAACACCCTGCGTGCGGGACGCTCGCAGGTGGCGACACCGTTACGAGGAGGCATCACGTGGTCGACGCGGATCAGACATTCGTCATCGTCGGAGGCGGCCTGGCCGGCGCGAAGGCGGCCGAAACGCTGCGAACGGAGGGCTTCACCGGCCGCGTGATACTGATCTGCGACGAACGCGACCACCCGTACGAGCGTCCGCCCCTCTCCAAGGGCTACCTCCTCGGCAAGGAGGAACGGGACAGCGTCTTCGTGCACGAGCCCGCCTGGTACGCGCGCCACGACATCGAACTCCACCTCGGCCAGACCGTCGACGCCATCGACCGCGCCGCGAAGACCGTCCGCTTCGGCGAGGACGGCACCGTCGTCCGCTACGACAAGCTGCTGCTGGCCACCGGCGCCGAGCCCCGCCGCCTCGACATCCCGGGCACCGGCCTCGCGGGCGTCCACCATCTGCGCCGCCTCGCCCACGCCGAGCGCCTCAAGGGTGTCCTGACCTCCCTCGGCCGCGACAACGGCCATCTGGTGATCGCCGGCGCCGGCTGGATCGGCCTGGAGATCGCGGCGGCTGCCCGGGAGTACGGCGCGGAGGTCACGGTCGTCCACCGGGGCCCGACCCCGCTGCACTCGGTCCTCGGCCCCGAGCTCGGCCAGCTCTTCGCGGAGCTGCACGTCGAGCACGGCGTCCGTTTCCACTTCGGTGCCACGCTCACCGAGATCACCGGCCAGGACGGCATGGTCCTCGCCGCCCGCACCGACGACGGCGAGGAGCACCCCGCGCACGCCGTCCTCGCGGCGATCGGCGCGGCCCCGCGGGTCGCTCTCGCGGAGGCGGCGGGACTGGAGCTCGCCGACCGTGCGGCGGGCGGGGGCGTCCTCGTCGACGAGCGGCTGCGGACGTCCGACCCGGACGTCTACGCGGCCGGTGACGTGGCCTCCTTCCCGCACGGCCTGTTCGACACGCGGCTGCGGGTGGAGCACTGGGCCAACGCGCTGAACGGCGGGCCGGCGGCCGCCCGCTCCATGCTGGGCCGGGACGGGATCTACGATCGCGTTCCCTACTTCTTCACCGATCAGTACGACCTGGGGATGGAGTACTCGGGGTGGGCGCCGCCGGGGTCGTACGACCAGGTGGTGATCCGGGGCGATGCGGGGAAGCGCGAATTCATCGCGTTCTGGGTGAAGGAGGGGCGTGTGCTCGCGGGGATGAATGTGAATGTGTGGGATGTCACGGATCCGATCCAGCGGTTGATTCGGTCCCAGGACCAGGTGGACACGGAGGCTTTGGCGGACCCGCATGTGCCGTTGGAGGGTCTTGTCGCCTAGGGGGCTGCCGGGTTCTGCGCGTGCGCGAGTGCTGGTGCGTTGTGGCTTGTCGCGCAGTTCCCCGCGCCCCTTCAGGGGCGCTTCAGCTCCCCGGGGTGTCAGTTCGGCCCCGTAGAATTCACGCGTGGCTGGGCGGATCAATGATGAGGACGTGAAGGCGGTTCGGGACGCGGTTCCGATCGACGCCGTGGTGTCCGAGTATCTCCAGCTGCGGAACGCGGGTGGCGGGAACCTCAAGGGTCTCTGCCCGTTCCACGACGAGAAGTCGCCGTCCTTCCAGGTCAGCCCGAGCAAGGGACTCTTCCACTGCTTCGGCTGCCAGGAGGGCGGCGACACCATCACGTTCGTGATGAAGATCGACCACCTCTCCTTCTCGGAGGCGGTCGAGCGCCTCGCCGGTCAGGCCGGCATCACCCTGCGCTACGAGGAGGGCGGGTACAACCCCACCCACCAGCGCGGTGAGCGCATCCGCCTGGTCGAGGCCCACAAGATCGCCGCCGAGTGGTACGCGGAGCAGCTCGCGACCAGTCCCGAGGCGGACACCGGCCGCGCCTTCCTCGCCGAGCGCGGCTTCGACCAGGCCGCGGCCCTCCACTTCGGCGTCGGCTACAGCCCCCAGGGCTGGGACCACCTCACCCGCTTCCTGCGCGGCAAGGGCTTCAGCGACAAGGAGCTGATCCTCTCCGGGCTCTCCCAGGAGGGCCGCCGCGGCCCCATCGACCGCTTCCGCGGCCGGCTGATGTGGCCCATCCGCGACATCGGCGGGGATGTCGTCGGCTTCGGCGCCCGCAAGCTCTACGAGGCGGACAACGGCCCGAAGTACCTCAACACCCCCGACACGGCGATCTACAGGAAGTCCCAGGTCCTGTACGGCATCGACCTGGCGAAGAAGGACATCGCGAAGGCGTCCCGCGCGGTCGTCGTCGAGGGCTACACCGACGTCATGGCCTGCCACCTCGCGGGCGTCACGACCGCCATCGCCACCTGCGGCACCGCATTCGGCGGCGACCACATCAAGATCCTGCGCCGGCTGCTCATGGACAACGGCAGCGCCCGCGTGATCTTCACCTTCGACGGCGACGCGGCCGGCCAGAAGGCGGCCCTGCGCGCCTTCGAGGACGACCAGAAGTTCGCCGCCGAGACCTACATCGCCATCGCCCCCGACGGCATGGACCCCTGCGACCTGCGCCTGGCCAAGGGCGACGAGGCCGTCGCCGACCTGGTGGAACCCCGTACCCCGCTCTTCGAGTTCGCGCTGCGCCAGGTGGTGCGCCGCTACGACCTGGACACCCCGGCCGGCCGGGCCGCCGCCCTCGACGAGGCCGCCCCGATCGTCGCCCGGATCAAGAACAGCGGCGCCCAGCACGAGGTCGCCGTCGAGCTGGCCGGCATGCTCGGCATCCTCGACACCCAGTTCGTCGTCAAACGGGTCGCCCAGCTCGCCCGCTGGGCGCGTGAGCGCGGCGGCAAGGGCCCGGCGCCGGACCGCCGTCAGCAGGGCGGCGGCGGACAGCAGTACGCCCCCGCCCCGTCGGCCCCGCGCGGCCCCGCCCTGAACCTCCGCAACCCGGTCTTCGCCACCGAGCGCGAGCTCCTCAAGCTCGCCCTCCAGCGCCCGGAACTGGTCTCCCCGGCCTTCGACGCGTACGGCGTCGACGAGTTCACCGCCCCGCCCTACGCGGCCGTACGCCAGGCGATCCTGGACGCGGGCGGAGCGGAGTACGGCGTCCAGGACCCGCAGGAGTACCTGATCCGGGTCCGCGACGCGGCCCCCGACGACACCGTCCGCGCCATGGTGACCGAACTCGCCGTCGAGGCGATCATGCTGCACCGGGGCGTCAAGGAGGTCGACGAGACCTACGCCGGCGCCCAGCTGGTCACCGTGCGCCGCCGCGCCGTCGAGCGCCGCATCCGCGACATCTCCAGCCGCCTCACCCGCCTCGGCACCCACGGCGACCCGGCCGAACTGGCCTCCGTGCAGAACGAACTGTGGGTCCTCCAGCAGTACGACCAGGCACTGCGGGAGCACGGCGCCGGGGCGCTGTAGGGGGACGGGCTCAGGCCTCCGCGAACGTGGGCGTCACCGCCCGCACCAGCCGGTCGGCGAACTCCCGCTCGGCGTGCTCGAACCGCGGGTACTCCGTGACGAAGTGGTTCCACTCGACGTACCCGACCGCCTCCACCACGTCCTTCAGCCGGATCCGCTCGTCGTTGGGAAACGGCCACTCGCCCGACAGCCGGAACACCTCGTGCAGCAGCTCGCGGCGCAGGGGGTACCGCTCGGCCAGGAGCACGGCGTCGTACAGGTCCTTGCCCTGCCCGTGCGCGTCGTTGATCAGCCACATCAGCTTCCACGCCAGGGACAGCTCCGGCGTCGCCGCCTGCACGATCGCGCCGCCCGGCAGCTCCACCGGCTCGGGGTCCTCGGGCAGCCGCTCGTTGAACACGAAGTCGAGCTGCACATGGCCGCCGGGCAGGCCCGGTGAGCCCCACGGCAGCACCATGCGCCGCCCCGGCACCCGGTCGTAGGTCCAGATGTCCTCGACGACGGCGCCCCGGGCCGAGATGCCGACGTCCCGCCCGCGTGCGTCGGCCAGCGCCTGC
Source organism: Streptomyces sp. NPDC031111 (assembly GCF_055570675.1). Classification (NCBI taxonomy): domain Bacteria; kingdom Bacillati; phylum Actinomycetota; class Actinomycetes; order Kitasatosporales; family Streptomycetaceae; genus Streptomyces; species Streptomyces sp. NPDC031111. The sequence goes on along the minus strand of NZ_JBVIGS010000001.1, from coordinate 697,834 downwards.
GCGGCCCCTGCGATCCCGGCCAGCATCCGCTCCGTCCGCCCGTCGTCGATCCGCCACGTGTGCGGTACGACGACGAAGTCCAGGTCGCCCGGCTCGCGGGCGGCGTCGCCGAACCAGGCCGACATCAGCACGCTGCCGCGCAGCACCAGTGCGTCCACCCACTCGGAGTCCGCGATCGCGGTCAGCACGAGGTCCAGCGCCCGGCGTCGCGCCGCCCGCCACGAGTCGTCCCGCGTCGGGTCGGCGAACCGGGGGTCGGTCGCGCGGTAGGCGTTCTGATGGTGCTTCAGGGCGGGGTCGAACACGGGGCGCTGCACCACGTCGTCCCCCGGCACCCACTGAAGCGTCCGCGGCAGGTCGACCGCGGCGCGGGTGTCCTCGTCCAGCGTCTCGCGCGGTATCTCCTCACTGCGCCAGCCGAAGTTCCGCCAGCTCGTGCCGCTCATTCCCCGTCCACCCCCAAAGGCTCCGTGAGCCATCCTTCGTCCACCGACACATCGCTGTCGTGCAGCACGAACTCCCGCTCCACGCTCAGCACTTCATAACCGTCCAGGTCCGCCAGCAGCCGTTCCAGGGCGCGCCCGGCACCCTCGGCGTCCACCCCGTGGCAGCGCTGGGTGACGAACCGCTCGTGCCGTGCGCCGTCCCGCACCCGCCGGGCGTTCCACGACAGATGGGCGCCGTGCGGTACGACCACGGCGGCCAGGGCGTCCAGATCCGTCCCCGCGGCCAGCAGCAGCTTGGCGTGGTGCTCGAAGTACCGCCCGTCCCCGCACGGGCCGTCCGGCACCTCCGGCGCCCAGGGAGTCGACTCGATCTTCACGCGTACGGGCTCGAACCCGTCCGTCCGCAGCCGGCGGGCGACCTCACGGGCCCGCGCGGACTCCTCGGCGTAGCCGCGGGAGCCGGACAGGGTGAGCATGGGCTGGTCGCGCATCCGGCCCCGGGACAGCACGATGTGGGTCAGCTTGAGACCGGCCGCTCCGGCCCACCGGCGCAGCGCCTCCGACTCCTCGGGGCCGGAGCAGCGGACCGTCACATGGGTTTCGTACAGGTGGGTTTCGTACAGGGAAGCGGACACCCGCGGATCGTCCCAGAACACGGGCGCGCCCGGCATCCGGATATCCGCAGGCGGTGACCGGGCGGTCACCCCTGGTTCCGGATCGGACGCAAAAAGTCATCGCACGCCCCTCGTGGGGACGATGTGTCGTACCCCACACTGGGTGGCGGTGCCTGAGTCCTCGGAGCGCGGCCGATCCGTCGTCGACGGGTCCCGGACATCCGCGGTTCCGCTCATCGCGTACGGGACGGACAGCGGCGAGGCCGTCGACTCCGCCCCCGAAGTACCGCTGCCCCACCCTCTGGCAGCGATCATCCTGGAGGTCGCCCCCGTGCAGACCCAGACCCTCACCCAGCCCGACGCCGACGTCCTCGTCGCCATGCCCCCGCAGAGCCGCGTCGCGCAGCACCCCGAGACACCGCCCGAGGCGGCCGAACCCCCGGCCGAACCTCCTGCCGAGGCCCTGGATTCCGCCGAACCCGCCGAACCCGTCGAGGCGCCCGCGCCCGTCCGGACCGAGAGCGGCGGTCCCTCGTCGGACCTGTTCCGGCAGTATCTGCGCGAGATCGGCCGTATCCCGCTGCTGACCGCCGCCGAGGAGGTCGAGCTCGCCCGCCGCGTCGAGGCGGGGCTGTTCGCCGAGGAGAAGCTGCGCCTCACCCCCGACCTGGACAGCCGCCTCGCCCTCGACCTGGACCGGCTCGTCGTCATGGGCCGGATGGCCAAGCGGCGGCTGATCGAGGCGAATCTGCGGCTCGTCGTGTCCGTCGCCAAGCGGTACGTGGGCCGGGGGCTGACCATGCTGGACCTGGTCCAGGAGGGCAACCTCGGGCTGATCCGGGCGGTGGAGAAGTTCGACTACGCGCGCGGGTACAAGTTCTCGACGTACGCCACGTGGTGGATTCGGCAGGCCATGTCGCGGGCGCTGGCCGATCAGGCGCGGACGATCCGGGTGCCGGTGCATGTCGTCGAGCTCATCAACCGGGTGGTGCGCGTGCAGCGGCGGATGCTTCAGGAGCGCGGGTACGAGCCGACGCCGGACGAGGTCGCGGCGCACCTCGATCTGCCTCCCGAGCGGGTCGGGGAGGTGCTGCGGCTGGCGCAGGAGCCGGTTTCGCTGCATGCCCCGGTGGGTGAGGAGGACGATGTCGCGCTCGGGGACCTGATCGAGGACGGGGATGCGGCGAGTCCTGTGGAGTCGGCGGCGTTTCTGCTGCTCAGAGAGCATTTGGAGGCGGTGCTGTCGACGTTGGGGGAACGGGAGCGGAAGGTTGTGCAGCTGCGGTACGGGCTGGTGGATGGGCGGCCTCGGACGCTGGAGGAGATCGGGCGGATCTTTGGGGTGACGCGGGAGCGGATTCGGCAGATCGAGTCGAAGACGCTCAACAAGTTGCGGGACCATGCCTTTGCGGATCAGTTGCGGGGGTATTTGGACTAGGGGTTTTCGCCCCGCCGCCCCTTCCCGTCCCGTCTCTGGGGGCTTCGCCCCCAGACCCCCTTTGCGCAGTTCCCCGCGCCCCTTGAATGCTGAGCCCCCTCAGGAAGCCGACGCCAGTTGCACGGGTGCGGTGGTCGGGGTTTTCAGGGTCTGGTCGTAGCGGTGGAGGAGGAGGTCGGCCATCGCGGGGTGGGTGGCCAGGGGGGCGGAGGCGATACCCGGGGCCGCTGCCGCGCATTCCGTGGCGAAGCGGCCGGGGGCCGTGAAGTAGGAGGCGACGGCGACGCGGGAGCGGCCTCGTGCGGCCAGGGCGCGGACGGCGTCGGGGACGGTGGGGGCCGCGGCGGAGGCGTAGGCGGGGACGACGGGGACGCCGAGGCGTTCGGCGAGCAGCCGCGCGGTGCGGTTGGTGTCGACCTTCGCCTCGGGGTCGCGGGAGCCGGCGGCGGCGAGCACGACCCCGCTCGCGCGGCGGGTCGCCGCGTCCTCCGGGGTGCGCCAGCCGGCCTCGGTGAGGCGGGCGTGCAGGGCGTCCACGAGCAGGGGGTGCGGACCGAGCGGGGCGGCCACGCGCGTGTGCAGCCGTGCCCCGGCGGCCATCTCGGGGATGTCCCGCTTGACGTGGTAGCCCCGGCTGAGCAGCAGCGGTACGAGGACGGCGGCCCCGGTGCCGCGCGCGTCCAGCTCGGCGAGGGTGTCGGGGAGCAGGGGCGCGTTCAGCTCGATGTGGCCCAGGTGCACGGGCAGTCCCGGCCGCAGTGCGCGGACCCGGTCCAGGAGCTGCCGTACGGTGCTCAGCGCCCGCGGGTCCCGGCTGCCGTGGGCCACGACCACGAGGGCGGGGGGTTTCATGGTGTACACCGTCATGCAGCGATCGTGACGTCGGCACGTTGCCTTCCCGTTGCGCGGGCGTGTCGGGTGTTTTCCGGTGGTTCACGATGTGGGCGGCGTCGGGTGTGAGGTGAACCGGGAGGCGCGGCGGGGCGTCTCTCATGGTCGAGGAGCGACCGGGGAGGGGCCCGTCCGATGCGCAGTTTCCGCATGCGCCGTTTCAGCATGCGCCGTCCGCGTCTGCCGCGTACCCGTAAGGGGCAGCGGCGGCTGGTGCGGTCGGTGATGGCGGTGTGCGTGCTCGCGCTGCTGCCGGCGGCCTGGCTGCGGGTGACGACGGACGACCGGCTGCGCAGTACCGCCGATGTGCCGGCGCACGAGGTCGCCGTGGTCTTCGGCGCGGGTCTGTGGGACGGGGAGCCGTCGCCGTATCTCGCGCACCGGCTGGACGCGGCGGCGGAGCTGTACCGGGCGGGGCGGATCGAGGTGGTGCTGGTCACCGGCGACAACAGCCGCGAGGACTACGACGAGCCGGACGCGATGCGCGCGTACCTCACCCGGCACGGTGTGCCCGACGCGCGGATCGTCAGCGACTACGCGGGCTTCGACACCTGGGACTCCTGCGTCCGCGCGAAGAAGATCTTCGGCGTGGACCGGGCGGTGCTGATCAGCCAGGGTTTCCACGTCCGCCGCGCGGTGGCCCTGTGCGAGACGGCCGGGGTCTCCTCGTACGGCGTCGGGGTCGACGAACCGCACGACGTCACCTGGTACTACGGGAGCGTGCGGGAGGTGCTCGCGGCGGGGAAGGCGGCGCTGGACGCCGTCTTCCGCCCCGACCCGCGCTTCCTCGGACCGAAGGAGCCGGGGGTGGAGCGGGCGCTCGAGGAGGCGTCCGCGCGGGCGGTCGGATGACGCCCTCACCGTGGCGCGCGGGCCGCGGGGAGGTCGCCGTACCCGGGGTGTAACAGCGGTCGGTGCGCCGCGTAACACCGGGGACGCAGCCTGAACCGTATGCGAAACACCGTGACGCCCACGCACTGCCCCTACTGCGCGTTGCAGTGCGGGATGAATCTGACGCCGGCCCCGGATGGGACGACCGTCGAGGTGAGTGAGCGTGCGGACTTCCCGGTGAACCGGGGGGCGCTGTGCGGGAAGGGGCGTACGGCGCCGGCGGTGCTGTCGTCGAGCGTGCGGCTGACCTCGCCGCTGGTGCGGTCCGAGGAGGGCGCGCTGGTCCCGGCCTCCTGGGAGGAGGCGCTGGGGCGGGTCGCCGCGGGGCTCTCGCGGACGAGCGCGGAGTACGGGGCGGACGCGGTCGGGGTGTTCGGCGGCGGCGGGCTGACCAATGAGAAGGCGTACAGCCTGGGGAAGTTCGCGCGGGTGGTGCTGGGCACCTCGCAGATCGACTACAACGGACGGTTCTGCATGTCGTCGGCCGCGGCGGCGGGCGGCAAGGCGTTCGGTCTCGACCGTGGGCTGCCGTTCCCGCTGGAGGACGTCCCGAGGACCGGTTGCGTGATCCTCGTCGGGTCGAACCCGGCGGAGACCATGCCGCCCTCGCTGCGGTACTTCACCGAGCTGAGGGAGAACGGCGGCACGCTGATCGTCGTCGACCCGCGCCGTACGAAGACCGCCGAGCAGGCCGATCTCCATCTGGCACCGCGCCCCGGCACCGATCTCGCGCTGGCGCTGGGCCTGCTGCACCTGATCGTCGCCGAGGGCCGCACCGACGAGGAATACATCCAGGAGCGCACCGCCGGCTGGGAGGAGACCCGGGCCGCCGCGATGGCGCACTGGCCGGAGTACGTGGAGCGCATCACCGGCGTGTCCGTGCCCGAACTGCGGGAGGCGGTACGGCTGTTCTGCGAGCCGGAGGCCGCGATGGTGCTCACCGCGCGCGGGCCCGAGCAGCAGTCCAAGGGCACCGACACGGTGGGCGCGTGGATCAACGTGTGCCTGGCGACGGGCCGGGCGGGCCGGCCGCTGTCCGGGTACGGCTGTCTGACCGGGCAGGGGAACGGCCAGGGCGGGCGCGAGCACGGCCAGAAGGCCGACCAGTTGCCCGGCTACCGCAAGCTGACCGACCCGGCGGCACGGGCGCATGTCGCCGAGGTGTGGGGCGTGGATCCCGACTCGCTGCCGGGGCCGGGGCGCAGCGCGTACGAGCTGCTCGACGCGCTGGGTACGGACATCCGCTCGCTGCTGCTGATGGGGTCCAACCCGGTGGTGTCGGCGCCGCGCGCCGCGCACATCGAGGAGCGGATCCGCTCGCTGGACTTCCTGGCGGTGTGCGATGTCGTGCTGTCGGAGACGGCGGCGCTGGCCGATGTCGTGCTGCCGGTGACGCAGTGGGCGGAGGAGACGGGGACGACGACGAACCTGGAGGGGAGGGTGCTGCTGCGGCGGCGCGCGATCACCCCTCCGGAGGGCGTCCGCAGCGATCTGGAGGTCATGCACGAGCTGGCCGCGCGGCTGGGCGGTGACCGGAACCTGGAGAAGGGCTTCCCGACCGACCCCGAGGAGGTCTTCGAGGAGCTGCGCCGGGCCAGCGCGGGCGGGCCCGCGGACTACTCCGGGATCACCTACCGCAGGCTGGCGGAGGAGAACGGCGTGTTCTGGCCGTGCCCGGCGGACGGGGAGCCCGGAGCCGGGGAGCCCGGAGCGGGCGTCCACCCCGGTACCCCCCGGCTGTTCCTCGACCGGTTCGCCACCGAGGACGGGCGGGCGCGGTTCGCGCCGGTCTCGCACCGGGCGGTCGCCGAGGAGCCCGACGACGAGTACCCGGTGCTGCTGACCACCGGGCGGGTGGTGGCGCAGTACCAGTCCGGTGCCCAGACCCGGCGGGTGGACGAGCTGAACGCCGCCGCTCCGGGCCCGTTCGTGGAGCTGCACCCCCGGCTCGCGGAGCGGCTCGGCGCCGCCGAGGGCGATCCGGTGGCCGTGGTGTCCCGGCGGGGGCGGGCGGTGGCACCGGCGCGGATCACCACCGCGATCCGCCCGGACACGGTGTTCATGCCGTTCCACTGGTCCGGTGAGGGCCGCGCCAACACCCTCACCAACCCGGCGCTCGACCCGACCTCCCGGATGCCGGAGTTCAAGGCGTGCGCGGTACGGCTGGAGGCGGTGCGCCCGTGAGCGCGCCGCCCCCGGTCCGGCGTACGGGGGTTCAGTCCACGCCGACGGCGCTCCACGCCGCCGCGACCGCCGCGTACTCCGTGCCGTCCGCGCCGTAGAGGTCCTCGGCCGCCTTCAGGGTCGCCGTGCGGGCGCCCGCGTAGTCGGTCGAGGAGGTCATGTGGACCGTCAGGGCGCGGTACCAGATCTGGCCGAGCTTGGCCCGCCCGATGCCGGTGACGGAGGAGCCGTCGCAGGTCGGGGAGTTGTGGGCGACGCCGCCCAGGGTCTTCGCGCCGCTGCCCTCGGCGAGCAGGTAGGCGAAGTGGTTGGCGACGCCGGAGGAGTAGTGGACGTCGAGGTCCTTGACCGAGGTGTCCCAGCAGTCCGCCGACTTGCCGTCCTTCGACGGCTCGTCCATGTAGCGCAGGGCGTCGCGGCCGAAGCCGTCCCGGACGATCTTCTCGCCGATCAGCCAGTCGCCGGGGTCCTCGGCGTTGGCCGCGTGGAACTCCACGAGCGTGGCGAAAATGTCGGAGGTCGCCTCGTTCAGGCCGCCGGACTCGCCCGAGTAGGTCAGGCCGGCCGTCTTCGACGTCACGCCGTGGGTCATCTCGTGCCCGGCGACGTCCAGTGAGACCAGCGGGCCCATCTGGGTGCCGTCACCGTCGCCGTACGTCATGCAGAAGCAACGGTCGTCCCAGAAGGCGTTGTTGTAGTCGCTGCCGTAGTGCACGCGGTTGTACGAGCCCTTGCCGTCGCCCGCGATGCCCCGGCGGCCGTGGACGTCCTCGTAGTAGTCCCAGGTGACGTCGGTGCCGTACTGCGCGTCGACCGCGACGGTGGCGCGGTCGGAGGTGTCGCCCGTGCCCCAGTGGTTGTCGGCGTCGGTGAGGACGGGGGCCTGGGCGCGGTTGAGGCAGACGACGAGGACGCACAGGTCGGTCCTGTTGCCCGCGTCGCCGGTGTAGGTGCCGCCGCGGGTGGGGTCCTTCAGCTCGTATCCGGACCCGGAGGGTGTCGTCTCCAGCGGGACCGTGCCGCCGTACAGGGACCTGCCATCACCGGAGGCGCTCTCCAGGCTGTCCCAGGCGTCGATACGGGTGCCGGTGTGCGCGTCGGTGAGCACGGTGTGCGCGACCGGGTTGCCGAGGGAGTCCTGGGCGACCGCGTCCGTGCGCCAGGCCAGTCGGGGGGTGCCGTGGAGGGCGTCGACCACCAGCTCGGGCTTGGCGGTGAGCCTCTTGAGGGTCTCGCCGAGGTTGGCGGCGCGCAGGGCGTTCGCCGCGAGGTCGGCGGCCTTGGGGGCGGCGAGCTTCGGGGTGACGGTGGGGAGGTCGAGGGCGGCGCGGGTGGCCCGGGTGGCGCCGCGGTAGCCGCCGTCGGGGGCGAGGTGGAGCACGAAGTCGCCGCCCAGCACCGGGAGTCGATGGTAGGTGCGGTCGTAGCGGACGTGCCGGCTGCCGTCCTCGTCGATGACGACGTCGCGGACCTTCGTGCGCTGGGCGGCGGTGATGCCGAGGGCGGTGGCGTGGTCCGCGAGGATCTGCGCGGCGTCGGATATCGCGGTGGCGCGGGTGGGGTGTGGGGCCGCTCCGGCGGTGGTGGGGGAAAGTGCGGCGGCCAGCAGGGCGGCGCTGGTGACGGTGACGCCGGCGGTGACGAGACGGGCTCCTCGGGCATGCCGTATCGGGCTCAAGCGGTCTCCTGGAACGGGCGCCCCGATACAGGTGGGGGGCGGGGCGGCGCTGATGTTGACCGCGATTCAAGTGGGGCGCTTCTGTCATGTCCATAGCGCGAATGTGGGGGTGTGTGAGGGGTGAGAATCGTTCCTGCAAGGCTCCGGTGGCACTTCGGTGCAGAGGGGCTCCGCCGGTCGTCCGGGCCGGCTGCGGGGACCACTGCGGCGCGGTGGGGGCTGATCGCGCAGTTCCCCGCGCCCCTTTGGGTACGTGCACTGGACGCCCCTGAAAGGGGCGCGGGGAACTGCGCGACCGGCCCCCACCGGCCCGCAGCCGTAATGAGGAGTGGGTGTACGTCGCCGCACCCGCCGTCGCCGCCCGGCTGCGGGCGCGGGGGAAGCCGCTCGACGGCGGGGTGTGGCGGGGTGAGGGTCAGCCGCGCCGCCGCAGCCGCCGGGTGCGGACACCCCACGGGTGGGGCGACCCGGCGTCGTACAGGCGGCGTTGGAGGGACAGGGCGCCCAGTCCGAGTGCGCCGGCGCCGAGCACCCACGACCCGGTGACGATGTCGCCGCGCCCCGCGCGCTGGTAGGCCCGCTGCTCCGCGTAGGTCCGCTCCTCGCCGCCGCGCGTGTGGCACCGGTCGCCGGGCTGCATGGGCGAGGGATGCTCCTCGCCGTCCGGCCCTATGTTGACCCAGGCGCACTCGACGTCGCTGCTCAGCCCGCCGTGCACCAATCCCCCGCCGGTCTGGAACACCCCCCAGAGCACGACAGCCCACATCGTCAGCCGCACCGCGGTGCGCACCTTCATCCCGCCCCACCTTCCGAACTCCCCGAACGCCGAGATCCTCGCAGAGGCGCCGGTCACCCGTTCACCCCCGTGCCGCGCACCCTTCGGACGCCGTACCCCGACCGGATCGGTGCGGCGCCGGTGACCTGCTGAAACGCGGCGGGCGTTGAGGGCCGTCCGGGTGTGCGCGACACCCGTTCGGCACGCCTGCTGACGCACCCTCAGGGAGCGGTACGGCGCGGGTGGCACTTACCTCGGAGGGGCAGGGACGCGTCCGACGGCGGCACATGGGGGTGCCGCGGGCCGTGCCCCTCCGCGGACTCGAGGGAGCATCGATGCGACGTACCGCCCGGCTGCTGACCGGCATGACCGGCACCGCGCTCGCCGTGGCCACCGCGGGGCTGCTCGCCGCGCCCGCGTACGCCGGGGAGCACGGCGGCGCGTCGGCCGGGAGCCTGGAGGTGTACCCGTCCTCGGTCTCGCCGGGCGCGCAGGTCACGGTGAACACCGCGGGCTGCGGCGACGGGGGACTCGCGGCGGGCGACGCCACCGCCGTGGGCGCCGGACGGTTCACGCTGGCGCCGAGCGCGCGCGAGCGGGACGTGATCGGGCAGTTCCAGGTGCCGCCGAGCGCGCAGCCGGGGACGTACGAGATCGTCGCGACGTGTGACGGGAGCGACCGGCGGGTGGCCGGTGACCTGGTGGTCACGCTGACGCCCGACGCACAGCAGGTGGCTCCCCGGGGGAGTGTGAAGACGGGGGTCGGAGGCGCGCTGGGCCCCGACCCCGTACAGACCGCGGCCGGTGTGACGGCTCTCGCCGTCGCCGCCGCGGGCGGTACCTGGCTCCTGCATCGCCGGGCGAGAGGCGACGGGATCTGACGGGCACCCTCCGCTGCCCGTCCCACCGGTACCGCATGTCCCCTCCCCTCCGGGTCCGACGCCCCTCGCGGCCCGGAGGGGGTACGGGGGCCGACTCGAGATGAGGTCAGTCCGTGATGCGCCACAGGTTCCGCCGGCCCCGGGGGCCGGGCAACGCGGCGATAGCCGCCGTCACGGTCTTCGCCCTGTGCTCGGGGATGTGGCTGCTGCGCGACGCGACCGGGACCCACGCGCCGCCGCAGCCGTCCGCCGCCCAGGCCCGCTCCGGCGGCGACCACCGCGGCGCCGGCGGTTCCGCCACACCCGCGCTGCCGCCCTCCCCGCCCGAACGCGTGCGCATCCCCGCGATCGACGTGGACGCGCCCCTGACCGGCCTCGGCCTGACCCGGACCGGCAGCCTCGACGTCCCCCCGGCCGACCGCGCGAACCTCGCCGGCTGGTACGAGGCCGGCACCACGCCCGGCGAGACGGGCACGGCGATCGTCGCGGGCCACGTCGACAACGCGGACGGCCCCGCCGTCTTCTACTCCCTCGGCGCGCTGCGCAAGGGCAGCACCATCGAGGTGGACCGGCGCGACGGCGGTGTCGCCGTGTTCACGGTGGACGCCGTCGAGGTGTACCACGCGGACGACTTCCCCGACGAGAAGGTCTACGGCGCGGCACCCCGCCCCGAACTGCGGGTCATCACCTGCGGCGGCACCTGGTCACGCACGACCGGCTACGAGGGCAACGTCGTCGTCTACGCCCACCTGACCGGCACCCGCTGATCCGAGACGGACACTCCCTAGGCCAGCCACTGCTCGTACGCCAGGTTCGCGACCAGGGCGAAGACCACCGTCAGGAGGACGACGCGGACGAAGCCGCTGCCCTTCTTGAGGGCCGTGTGCGCGCCGAGTGTGCCGCCCGCCAGGTTGAACACGGCCATCAGCGCCGCCAGTTGCCACAGCACCGCGCCCTGCCAGGCGAAGGTCGCGAGGGCGCCGGCGTTGGTGCAGCAGTTGACGATCTTGGCGGTGGCGGAGGCGGTGACCAGGTCGAGGTGGAGCAGGGCGGTGAGGGCCAGGACGAGGAACGTGCCGGTGCCGGGGCCGATGAGACCGTCGTAGAAGCCGATGCCGAGGCCGGCCAGGCCGATCGCGGCGAGGATCTGGCGGCGGGTCGCCGGGCCGGTCGCGGGGGCCGTGCCGAAGGCGGGGCGGAGGATCACGAAGGCGGCCACCGCGAGCAGCACCACCATGATCACCGGCTTGAGGACCTCGGTGCTCATTCCCGCCGCGAAGAAGGCCCCTGCCGACGATCCGGCGAGGGCCGCGAGGCCGATGCGCACGGCGGTCTTCACGTCGACCGGTGCCTTGCGGGCGTAGGTGACGGCCGCACCGGTGGTGCCTACGATCGCGACGGCCTTGTTGGTGCCCAGGGCGTGCGCGGCCGGGGTCCCGGCGGGGAGGCCGAGCAGGAGGGCCGGGAGGAGCAGCAGCCCGCCGCCGCCGACCACGGCGTCGATCCAGCCGGCGGCGAGGGCGGCCAGACAGAGCAGGACGACCGTGGTCAGGGAGATGTCGGGCATGGGCGTGAGCCTATGGACGGGATAGATGGTGCGTCCATCAAGATGAGCGTTACTTGAGGTTGCGACCGGTGCCGGTCTCCTCACATCCGCCGCGCTCCCCCGCTGAGGGCAGCGTTCCGCGCGGGAAACAGAAGGGATGCCGACGGGTAACACCCGCACCGCACGCTCAAGGGCATGACCTCGAATGAGCGTGTGGTGGTGATCGGCTCCGGCCTCGCGGGCGTACGACTCGCCCGGCGGCTCGGCGAGCTCGGCACGCCCGTGACGCTGATCGGCGAGGAGGAGCACCGCCCGTACAACAGGGTGCTGCTCGCCGAGGTGCTGGCCGGACGCTACAGCCCCGAGGTGATCGCCCTGCCGGCGCCCGCGGAGCTGACCCGCGCCCGGGTCACCGGCATCGACCGCGCCGGGCGCACCGTCGTCTGCGCGGACGGCTCGGTGATCGCATACGACAGGCTGGTGCTGGCCACCGGCTCCAACCCCGTACTGCCGCCGCTGCGCGGCCTGTTCACCGAGGACCACGAGCTGCCCGAGGGCGTGCACGCGTTCCGCACCCTGGACGACTGCCTGGGCCTGGCCAAGGCGGTACGGCCGGGGGTGCGGGCGGTGGTGATCGGCGGCGGGCTGCTCGGGGTCTCCGCGGCCCGCGCGCTCGCCGTGCGCGGCGCGCAGGTCGTCCTCGCCCAGCAGTCCGAGCGGCTCATGGAACGCCAGCTGGACCCGGCCGCGTCCCGGCTCGTCGAGCGGCATCTGTCCGACCTCGGCGTGGAGACGCACACCGAGTGCCGGGTGCGGGACGTGCGCTGTGTCGGTGGGGCGGTCCGCTCGGTGGAGATGGCCGACGGATACGCCCTCGACGCCGATCTCGTGGTCCTGGCCTGCGGGGTGCACCCGCGCACCGGTCTCGCGCAGGCGGCCGGGCTGGACGTCCGCAAGGGCATCGTCGTCGACGACGAGCTGCGCACCTCCGATCAGTACATCCACGCCGTCGGCGACTGCGTCCAGCACGCCGGCACGGTGTACGGGCTGGCCGCCCCGGCCCTGGAACAGGCCGACGCGCTCGCCGCGCTGCTCGCCGGGGACGCGGACTCCCGTTACACCGGCACCCGTTCCCTGACCCGGCTCACCCTCACCGGGCCGGACAGCCCCTTCGACCTGGCCGCGTTCGGCGAGACCGAGGCGCTGCCGGGCGACGACGTCGTGCAGCTCACCGACGCCACCCGCGGCACGTACCGCAAGGTCGTCGTCCGCGACGACCGCCTGGTCGGCGGGGTCCTGGTCGGCGAGCTCGGCACCGTCGGCGCCCTCGCGCGCGCCTGGGAGGGAGCAGAGCCGCTCCCGTCCGACGGCGGGCCCCTGCTCCACCTGCTCACCAATGATGGAGGCTCCTGATGACCGCCACCCCCGGGGCATCCCCCACGATCGTGCTCGTCGGCCACGGCATGGTCGGCCAGCGCTTCCTGGAGGCGCTCGCCGCGCGCGGCCTGACCGCCACGCACCGCGTGGTCGTGCTGTGCGAGGAGCCGCGCCCGGCGTACGACCGCGTCCAGCTCACCTCGTACTTCTCGGGGAAGACGCCCGAGGACCTGTCGATGACGGACCTGGCGTTCATCGAGGAACACGGCATCGAGCTGCACATCGGCGACCCGGCGGAGACGGTCGACCGCGAGGCGCGCCGGGTGACCGCCCGCTCGGGTCTGGTCGTCGACTACGACGTCCTGGTCCTGGCCACCGGCTCCTACCCGTTCGTGCCGCCGGTGCCGAACAAGGACGCCGAGGGCTGTTTCGTCTACCGCACGATCGAGGACCTGCTCGCGATCGAGGAGTACGCGCGGAAGTCGACGACCGGTGCGGTGGTCGGCGGCGGGCTGCTGGGCCTGGAGGCGGCGGGCGCGCTCAAGGGGCTCGGACTCAACGCGCACATCGTGGAGTTCGCGCCGCGTCTGATGCCGGTGCAGGTCGACGAGGGCGGTGGCGCGGCGCTGCTGCGCACCATCGAGGAGATGGGCCTGAGCGTCCACACGGGTGTGGGCACGCAGGAGATCGTGACCGACGACTCCGGCGCCGTCACCGGCATGAAGCTGTCCGACGGCTCCGAACTCGCCACCGACCTGGTGGTGTTCTCCGCCGGTGTCCGCCCCCGCGACCAGCTGGCCCGCGACTGCGGCCTCACCGTCGGCGAGCGCGGCGGCATCGCGGTCGACGAGCAGTGCCGCACGGTCACCGACCCGCACGTGTTCGCGATCGGGGAGTGCGCGCTGGCCGCCGACGGCCGGGTGTACGGCCTGGTGGCGCCCGGTTACGAGCAGGCCGAGACGGTCGCCGCGACCATCGCCGAGGACGAGTCCGCCTTCACCGGCGCCGACCTGTCCACCAAGCTGAAGCTGCTCGGCGTGGACGTGGCGTCCTTCGGCGACGCGCACGGCGCGGCCGAGGACTGCCTGGACGTCGTGTACTCCGACTCCCGCGCCGGCCTGTACAAGAAGCTGGTCATCGGCCGCGACGGCACCCTGCTGGGCGGCATCCTGGTCGGCGACGCGGAGGCGTACGGCACGCTGAAGGCCTTCACCGGCTCGGTCCCGCCGGTCTCGCCGGAGTCGCTGGTGCTGCCGGCCGGCGCCGGGGCGCCCGCCCAGCTCGGCCCGTCCGCGCTGCCGGACGACGCGATCATCTGCTCCTGCAACAACGTCCGCAAGGGCACGATCCGCGAGGCCGTCACCGAGCACAAGTGCACCACCGTGCCCGAGGTGAAGAAGTGCACCAAGGCCGGTACGACGTGCGGCAGTTGCGTCAAGGTGCTGGGCCAGCTGATCAACGCCGAGCTGGAGGCCAGCGGCGTCGAGGTCGACAAGGGCCTGTGCGCCTGCTTCTCGCAGACCCGCGAGGAGCTGTACGAGATCGTCCTCGCCCTGCGCATCACCTCCTACCGGGACCTGCTGGACCGGCACGGCCGTGAGTCCGCCCGGGGCGGCGACGGCTGCGAGGTCTGCAAGCCTGCGGTCGGCTCGATCATCGCCTCCCTCGCCCCGACGATCGGCGCCAGCAACTACGTCCTGGACGGCGAACAGGCGGCCCTCCAGGACACCAACGACCACTTCCTGGCCAACCTCCAGAAGAACGGCTCGTACTCGGTCGTGCCCCGCATCCCCGGCGGCGAGATCGCCCCGGAGAAGCTGATCGTGATCGGCGAGATCGCCCGCGACTTCGGCCTCTACACGAAGATCACCGGCGGCCAGCGGATCGACATGTTCGGCGCGCGGGTCGAGCAACTGCCGGTGATCTGGGCCCGGCTGGTGGACGCCGGCTTCGAGTCGGGGCACGCCTACGGCAAGTCGCTGCGCACGGTGAAGTCCTGCGTGGGGCAGACCTGGTGCCGCTACGGCGTCCAGGACTCGGTCCGCATGGCGATCGACCTGGAGCTGCGCTACCGGGGGCTGCGCTCCCCGCACAAGCTCAAGTCGGCGGTCTCCGGCTGCCAGCGCGAGTGCGCGGAGGCCCAGTCGAAGGACTTCGGCGTCATCGCCACCGCGAGCGGCTGGAACCTCTACGTCGGCGGCAACGGCGGCGCCACCCCGCGCCACGCGGACCTCCTCGCGCAGGACCTCTCGGACGCCGAGCTGATCCGGCTGATCGACCGGTTCCTGATGTTCTACATCCGCACCGCCGACCGTCTGGAGCGCACCTCGACCTGGCTGGAGCGGATCCCGGGCGGCCTGGACCACGTACGGGACGTCGTCGTCCACGACTCGCTCGGCATCTGCGACGAGCTGGAGGCCCTGATGGCCGCCCATGTCGCGCACTACCGCGACGAGTGGGCCGAGACCATCAACGACCCGGAGAAGCTGGCCCGCTTCGTGTCCTTCGTGAACGCCCCCGACACCCCCGACCCGGTGGTCGCCTTCGTCCCCGAGCGCGACCAGATGAAGCCCGACCTGCCGCTGCTGAACATCGGCCTGCGCCCTGCCGACGACATCCTGGAAGGAAGCGCCACACGATGACCCTGGCCCTCGAGACCACCGATCTGAAGGTCCGGCTGCGCCTCGCCGACGACTGGTTCACGGTCTGCGACCTGAGCACGCTGCTCCCGGGCCGGGGAGTGGCCGCGCTGCTCCCCGACGGCCGTCAGGTCGCCGTCTTCGCCGACCGCACCGGCCGGCTGTACGCCATCGACAACCGCGACCCGTTCACCGGCGCGGCGGTCCTCTCCCGCGGCCTGACCGGCACCCACCAGGGCCGCCCCTTCGTCGCCTCCCCGCTGCTGAAGCAGCGCTTCGACCTGGAGTCGGGCCAGTGCCTGGACGACGAGACGGTACGGGTGACGGCGTACGAGGTGAAGGCGGCGTGACCCGCCGGGAGCGGGCCCGGTGACGGGCGGACAGGAGTGACGGCGCCGGCCGGCGACCCCCTGCGGTCGCCGGCCGGCGTCCGCTTCTCGGACGAAGGCCTGTCGAGTTCCTGTCGAGTGCGGGTCGTTCCGGCCCGCGGGCCGGGTCCATCGGGTTACATCGGTTCTGCCCCGAACGTTTCAGGCCCCATCCCCATCCGTCACGGAGGCCCGGACCATGACCCGGAAGCACATCCATCCCTCTCGGCGCTCCCTGCTCGGCGGTGCCGCCGTCGCCGCGTTCGCGGTGGCGGCCGGCAGCGGTACGGCACAGGCCACCGGCCGCGGCCACGCCTGGCCGACCGAGTTCCCGCTGCCGGACGGCTGGCTGCCCGAGGGCATCACCATCGGCGGCGCGCCGTACGCCTACATGGGCTCCCGCGCCAACGGCGCGATCCACCGCACCGACCTGCGCACCGGACAGGGCGGAGTCCTCCACGAGGGCGCCCCCGGTCTCGTGGCCATCGGCCTCAAGCTGGGCCGGGACGGCCTGCTCTACGTCGCCGGCGGCGGGGGCGGCACCGCGCGCCTGGTGGACGCCCGCACCGGCGAGGTGGAGCGGACGTACCAGCTCACCGAGTCCACCGGCCGGTTCATCAACGACGTCGTCCTCTTCCGGGACCGCGCCTGGTTCACCGACTCCCGTGACGCGGTCCTCTACGGCGTCCCGCGCCGCCGGGGCGGCGAGGTCCGCGCCCTGCCGCTGACCGGCGACTGGGAGCAACTGCCCGACGTCATCAACGCCAACGGCATCGTGAGCACCCCCGACGGGCGCGATGTGATCGTGGTCAAGAGCACGCCGGGCGAGCTGTACCGGGTGAGCCTGAGGACCGGGCGTGCCACCCGCATCGCCCTGTCCGGCGCGGAGAACGTGGTCAACGGCGACGGCATGGTCCGTGTCGGCCGCACCCTGTACGTCGTGCAGAACCGCTCGAACGCGGTCACGGTGTTCGACCTCGACGCGCGGGCCACGACGGCGACCCTGCGCCGCACCATCACCGATCCCCGCTTCGACGTCCCCGCCACCGCCGCCCGCTTCGGCGACCGCCTCTACCTGGTCAACGCCCGCTTCACCAGCCCGCAGACCCCGGAGACGACGTTCACGGCGGTGGCGGTGCCGCTGTAGCGACGGCGGGCCCCAGGGGGCCGGCGTACTCCTCCGGAAGGGGCCGGGTGTCGAGGTAGAACCACTCGGCGTCGGGCGCGGGCTGCCGGGGTGGCACGTCCGGGGCCGGGGCGGTCCCCGCTCCGGATGTGCCGGGCATCAGCAGCTCCACCCGCAGCCCGCCGGCGCGCCGCTGGGCGGTGAACTCCTCGATCTGGTTGCGGCAGGCGTGATCCAGGTGGGTGACGCCGGTCAGGTCGAGCCGGATCCGCGGCTTCCCGGAGGAGGCGGCGGCCTCCAGCGCCTCGATGACCTTCGGCAGTCGCAGGAAGGTGGCGTTGCCGGCCATGACGACCTTGGCCGTGTCCTCCTCGATGTGCTGCCGGATCACGGTCTGCGACATGCGCAGCGCGGCGAGCAGGATCCCGGCGGCGAGGCCCACGAGCACGCCCTCCAGCAGCGCGGTCGCCACGATGACCAGCATGGTCAGGGTCATCACGGCGAACTCGCCCCGGTCCTGGCGCCACATCTTGGGGAACTCGGCGGGCGCGAGCAGTTTCCACCCGCTGTGCACCAGGACCCCGGCGAGCACCGAGATCGGGATCAGGGCGAGCAGCCCGGGCAGCAGCAGCGCGAAGGCGAGCAGCCACAGCCCGTGCAGGGTGCGCGAGAGCCGGGTCCGGGCGCCCGCCTGGACGTTGGCGGAGCTGCGGGCGACGACCGCGGTGATGGGCAGCGCGCCGACCAGGCCGGCCAGGGTGTTCCCGGCTCCCTGGGCGATCAGTTCGGTGTTGTACCGGGTGCGCGGTCCGCTGTGCATCCGGTCGACGGCGGCGGCGGTGAACAGGCTCTCGGCGGAGGCGATCACCGTGAAGGTGACGACGGAGGTGAGGACCGCCGCGTTCGCCAGCTCGGCGAACTGGGCGGGTCCGGGCACCTGTACCGAGGCGAGGAGATCGCCGACGCGGAGGGTCCGCACGTCCACGCCGGGCAGCGCGGCGACCGCGCAGCCGAGGCCGACGGCGACCAGCGCGGCCGGGACCTTCCCGACAGGGCCCGAGACCTTCTTCCAGACGAAGGCGAGCACGATGGTGACGACCCCGAGCAGGGCGGCGATCATCGCCTGCCGGTCGGTCAGGACGCGGGCGGCCAGTCCGGGGAGGCCCGCCATGTTCTCGATGGGGGTGCCGGGGGCCTTGGCGTCGGCCATCGGGTAGGCCTGACCGACCATCAGGGGCAGCCCGATGCCGGCCAGCATGCCCTGGACGACGGCGACGGAGATCGCCTGGAACATCCGGCCGAGACGGACCAGGCCGAGGACGATCTGGAGGAGTCCCGAGCCCAGGACGATCACGGCGAGCACGGCCACGCCGTGTTCCGCGACGGTCTCGGCGACGAGTGCGGCGAGTCCCGCGGCCGGCCCGCTGACCTGGAGCGTGCTGCCCCGGGCCGCGCCGACCACCAGCCCGCCGATGACTCCGGAGATGATCCCCAGCTCGGCCGGGACACCGGAGGCGACGGCGACGCCGATGCACAGGGGCAGGGCGACGAGGAAGACGACGAAGGACGCGGCGATGTCGGTGGTGAGACCGGTGGCGGGACCGCCCTTCGGGCGAGCCGTCGTCCCGGCGGCCTTCTTCCGGGGAGCGGTCCTCCTGGCGGCCGTCCCGCCGCTCCTGCCGCGTGCGTGGGCCCCGCTCATACGGCGTGCACCCGGAAGCCGCCGTCGTCGTCGAGTTCGTACACGCTCCCGGTGTCGATCTCGTAGTACCAGCCGTGCAGCCGCAG
This sequence comes from Streptomyces sp. NPDC031111, assembly GCF_055570675.1. Lineage (NCBI taxonomy): Bacteria > Bacillati > Actinomycetota > Actinomycetes > Kitasatosporales > Streptomycetaceae > Streptomyces > Streptomyces sp. NPDC031111. The sequence goes on along the minus strand of NZ_JBVIGS010000001.1, from coordinate 679,192 downwards.
CCGGCCCTCGTCGAGCCGCTGCCGCACCACGGGGTAACTTCGCAGTGCGGCCAGCTGGTTGACGACGTTGCCCTGGGCCACTTCCGGCAGCGACGGGTCGTCGGGGGCCGTTTCGAGCACGGAGGCCAGTTCCGGGCGGGCCAGTCGGAGCCAGGCGTCGACTCCCGGCAGCGCGGAGAGGTCGTCGCCGGACTTCAGGGCGCCCATGGCTCCGCAGTGTGAGTGACCGCACACGACGACGTCCTGAACCTGGAGCACCTGGAGCGCGTACTCGATGGTGGCGGCCTCGCCGGACGGCCCGGGGCGTCCGTACGGCGGGACGATGTTTCCCGCGTTCCGCAGCTCGAATATCTCTCCGGGGCGCGCGCCGGTGATGAGCGCGGGAATGACCCGGGAATCCGAGCAGGCAATCACGAGCGCCTCGGGATATTGCCCGTCGGCCAGACTGCGATATGCGTCACTTTCGAATGCGGCCCGCCGCCCGAAGGTGCGGGCACGATTCAGCAGCGCCTTCAACTGTGCCTCCTGAGTAGGACATTCGGCCTGGTCACCTCACCGTAGAGGAGGCAGATACAGCGGAAGGCAAAGCGGCGGCCAGGGCGCGGGCAGGAATGTCACTTTCTTTTTCCTGACGGACGGAAAATGCCTTCTTCTTGTAGCGTGTCGACCACGGAGCGGTGGAATGAAAAACCTGCCGCCCGCGATTGTTTCCAGCAGGTTTCACGGGAAGAGACGGGACACATGGGCATACGAGTGCTGCTCGTCGAGGACGACGAGACGATCGCCGAACCGCTCGTCGAGGGCCTCGCGCACTTCGGGCTGACGGTGGATCACGTCGCGACGGGCGCCGACGGGCTGAGAGGACCGTACGGCGACGTCGTCCTGCTCGACCTGGGGCTGCCGGACATGGACGGCATCGACGTCTGCCGGGGCATCCGCCGGGTCTCGGAGGTGCCGATCGTCATCCTCAGCGCCCGCGGGGAGGAGGCCGACCGGGTGCTGGGGCTGGAGCTGGGCGCCGACGACTATCTGGCGAAGCCGTTCAGCGTGCGGGAGCTGGTGGCCCGGGTGCGGGCCGTGACCCGGCGGAACCTGCGCACGCGGACCGCCCCTGAGCCGCCCTCCCCAGAGCCCCCGTCCTACGAACCCGCCCCCGCGACGGCGTACGAGGCCCCGCCGGACTCCCTGCCGTCCCCCGGCCCGCTCGTCGTGGACCGCCGCACCCGGCAGGTGTGGGTCGGTGACACGGCCGTCCCCCTCACCCCCAAGGAGTTCGACCTGCTGGCGCTGCTCAGCGAGGACCCGGGGGCGGTCTACTCCCGCCAGCAGATCCTGGACCGGGTCTGGGACCCGCACTTCGACGGGCCGACCAAGACCCTGGACGTCCATGTCGCCTCCCTGCGCAAGAAGCTGGGCCACCCGGCGTGGATCCGGACGCTGCGCGGTGTCGGCTTCCGGCTGGCGGTGCGCACCCGGCCGGAGACCGCCGGGGCGGGCTCCCCGTGACCCGCCGGCTGCTGCTCAGCTACCTCAGTCTGGCCGCGCTGGTCCTGGTCTGCCTGGAGATCCCGCTGGGGTTCGTCTACTCGCGCGGGGAGCGGGAGCGGGTGGTGCACGCGGCCCGCGACGAGGCCGAGTCGGTCTCCGCGTACACCGCGCTGTCCCTGGCCACCGGGAGAGCGCGGCGGGAGCTGATGGCGCGGGTGGCGCACTGCGCGGAGCGGATCGGCGGAAAGGTGGTGGTCGTCGACGGCGCGGGCGCCCCGCTCGCCACCTCGCACCCGCTGACCGCCGGCGCCGTGCGCGCCCTGGCCTCCCGGCCGGGGATCGAGGCCGCGCTGCGGGGCACGTCGACGGTGGACGTCCGCACCTCCACCATCGGCGGGGTGGAGTACCTGTCCGTGGCCGCCCCGGTCGGCGGGGGGGAGCGGCCGGAGGCCGCCGTGTGGCTGACGGTGCCCACGCGGACGGTCCACGCGCGGGTGCGCCAGGTGTGGCTGCTGCTCGGCCTCGGCGGGCTCGGGGTGCTCACGGCGATCGCCGTGGTGGGCTTCGCCTTCGCCCGCTGGGCGGGCCGGCCCATCCGGCAACTGGAGCGCGCCACACACGCGTTGGCCGACGGCGGCCGGTTCGCGCCGGTCCCGGTCACCAAGGGTCCGCCGGAAGTGCGGAGCCTGGCCGCCGCGTTCAACCGCACCGCGGCGCGGCTCGCCCATCTGCTCGCCTCCCAGCGGGCGTTCGCGGGCGAGGCGTCGCACCAGCTGAAGACTCCCCTCGCGGCGCTGCGGCTGCGGCTGGAGAACCTGGAGCCGCATGTCTCCGCGCGCGCCGGGGGCAGCCTGGAGGCGGCGCTGACCGAGACCGACCGGCTGGCCCGGATGGTCGAGGCGCTGCTGGCGATGGCCCGTCTGGAGGAGCGCGCCGCCACCCCGGTCCCGGTGGACATCGGCGCCGTCTGCGCGGAACGGCACGCCTCGTGGCTGCCGGTGTTCGCCCGGCAGGACGTGTCCCTGGTCCTGTTCGCGGGCAGCGTCGGGCCCGTCCTCGCGGTGCCGGGGGCCGTCGAGCAGATCCTGGACAACCTGCTGTCCAACGCCCTGCGGGCCTCGCCCGCCGACAGCTCGGTCACCATCGAACTGCGGCTGCACACACCGGCCCGCCGCGCCCTGCGCGACAGCCGACCGTGCCGGGTCGACCTGCACGTCACCGACGAGGGCCCGGGGATGACCGCCGAGCAGCGGGCCCGCGCCTTCGACCGCTTCTGGCGCGCCCCGGGCGCCCCCAAGGGCGGTACGGGCCTCGGCCTCGCCCTGGTCCAGCGCCTCGCCCACGCCGGCGGCGGCGAGGCGGCCCTGCACACGGCGGCGACCGGCGGCCTGGACGCCGTGATCAGCCTTCCCTCCGCGGCCCCGCCCGGGGACGGCGGCATCCTGGACGAACCCCGCACCCCGGCCCGCGAGGTCCCGGCGCTCCCCGCCTGACGTCCCGGCCGCCCGCGGGATGGTCATCCGCCGGTACTCCCCCGGCCATGAGGCGTCCACTCCGCACCCCTAGGTTCCCTGACCGCACGCCCCCGCCGCCGACCGGTGGCGGGACGGTCACGGCCACTTGGAGTGAGAGTGGAACGTCGTACCTTCCTTCGTGCGACCGCCGTCGGCGGCAGCTCCGCCGTGCTCGGCGGGACCCTGTGGCGCGGCGCCGCGTACGCCGCCCCGGCCCAGCCCGGCACCGGCCCCTACGGGCCGCTGGGGACGGCGGACGCGAACGGGATCAGGCTGCCGTCCGGGTTCACCAGCCGGGTGATCGCGCGCTCCGGGCAGCGGGTCGCGGGCACGTCGTACACCTGGCACAACGCCCCCGACGGCGGCGCCTGTTACGCCGACGGCTCGGGCTGGATCTACGTCTCCAACTCGGAGATCAACCCGTCGGGCGGCGCGAGCGCGGTGAAGTTCTCGGCGACCGGCGCGATCACGGGCGCGTACCGCGTCCTGTCCGGCACCCGGCAGAACTGCGCGGGCGGGAAGACCCCGTGGAACACCTGGCTGTCCTGCGAGGAGGTGGACCGGGGGTACGTCTACGAGACCGACCCGTGGGGCGTGAAGGCGGCTGTCCGCCGTGACGCGATGGGCCGCTTCAAGCACGAGGCGGCGGCGGCCGACCCGGTGCGCGGGGTGATCTATCTGACCGAGGACGTCTCGGACGGCTGCTTCTACCGCTTCCGGCCCACCACGTGGGGCGATCTCTCCTCCGGCACGCTGGAGGTGCTGGTCGGGGGCAGCGGCACCAGCGGTTCGGTGAGCTGGGCCCGGGTGACGGACCCGTCCGGCGCCACCGCCACCCGCTACCAGGTCTCCGGCGCCAAGCGCTTCAACGGCGGCGAGGGCTGCTACTACGCGGACGACACCTGCTGGTTCACCACCAAGGGCGACAACCGCGTCTGGCAGTACAACGCGGCCGCCCAGACCATCGAACTCGCCTACGACGACTCGCTCGTGACCGGCGGCACGGCGCCCCTGACCGGCGTGGACAACGTGACCGGTGCCTCCTCCGGCGACCTCTTCGTCGCCGAGGACGGCGGGAACATGGAGATCTGCGTCATCACCCCCGACGACGTGGTGGCCCCGTTCCTGCGCATCGGCGGCCAGTCCTCCTCCGAGATCACCGGACCGGCGTTCTCCCCGGACGGCAGCCGCCTGTACTTCTCCAGCCAGCGCGGGACGAGCGGGAGTTCGTCCGGCGGGATCACCTACGAGGTGACGGGACCGTTCCGCTCGTAATCGGAGTGCCGTAGCGGAGAGCTACCCTCCGGTCACGTCACGTTCACATCACAGGTCCTTCATATCTCCCCCACCACAGGAGCCCCCCAGTAGCTTCGTCACCCTCGTACCAAGCACACGCAATCGCCCGATCTGGGGGGCTCCTTCACCATGAACCCGTTCCGTACCTCCGCCGCCGCCGCGGTCCTCGCCGCGCTCGCCCTGACCGCCGTACCGGCCACCGCTGTCGCCCACGGCGGCAACACCCCGTTCGAGAACTGTTCCGAGGCGTACGAGAACGGGCACGCCAACATCCCCGCGGACAGCCCTCACTACGGCAAGCACCTCGACCGCGACGGCGACGGCATCGGCTGCGACCAGCCGCCGGCGGACTTCAAGCCCTACGAGGACAAGACGGAGTCCGAGAACACCGGTTCCGACAGCGAGGAGCAGGGTGGCGGCACCGACCTCGCCGAGACCGGCGGCAGCAACGCCACCCCGTACATCGCGGCCGGCGGCGCGGCCGTCGTCCTGCTGGGCGGCGGCGTGATGATCGCGGCCCGCAGGCGCCGCGACGACGCCCGCTGACGCCGTTCCGCCCGAGGACCGGCTCCCCGGCTCACAGGGAGAGCAGCAGGGAGTCGGTCTTCCCGCGCCGGCGCCGCACATGCCCGCGCCGCCCGGCGAGGACCGCCATCAGCGTCCACGCCACGAGCCCGCCGATCAGACCGCTCAGCCGCCCCGCGGCGTCCACCTCGTCCGCCTGCTCCATGGGCGCCACACCCTCCGGGTCGCGGAGGACATCGAGCCGGTCCCCCACCTCCAGGCCGGAGTTGTCACCGTTGTAGGTGAGCCGCTCCTCCAGTTCCTCCCCGTCCGCCGTACGCAGCGTGAACCGGTGGTTGTCGCCGCCCGTCTCGTCCACGCTGTCCGCCACGATCACCACGCTCTCCCGCACCCCGCGCACCTCCAGCGCCGCCTCGGGCGCGTACTGGACGGCCCCGACGAGGACGAACAGCCCAGGCAACAAGGACAGCAGGGCGATCCACCCCGCGCGATGCAGCAGCGTCAGCAACACGGCGAACGCCAGACACAGCGGGACCCCGACGGCGATGGGCACCCACACCCAGCGCAGTGCCAGGTAGGACGCCCCCGCGGTGACGGCCGCGGCGGCCCACCCGAAGAGCACCACCCCGACCGTGCGCCGGAACGACCGCCACGGGTCGACGGCGTACCCGCCCATGGCGCTCAGCGGCCTGATGCTGCTCCTGCGTATGCCCAGTGGCACTGTGGTCCCCCGTCTTCCCCGCCGTGGCGGCTGCGTACGTTCCGGGACGGGAGATTACGCGAGAGGGCGGGCACCCCCGCACGGGTGCCCGCCTCTCTTTCGTGGTCCGGAGCCGCTGCCGATCGGTGAGGGTGGTCGGGTGACAGACAGCGGCTCCGGGGCTCAAGTGCCCCGCGGGGGGCGGCTCAGCGGTGGTCGCTGCCCGTGGAGGTGACCGCCGCGCGGCCGGCCTCCAGTCGGGCGACCGGGATCCGGAACGGTGAGCAGGAGACGTAGTCCAGGCCGACCTCGTGGAAGAAGTGGACGGACTCCGGGTCGCCGCCGTGCTCGCCGCAGACGCCGAGCTTGAGGTCGGGGCGGGTGGCGCGGCCGGCCTTGGCGGCGGCGGAGACCAGCGAGCCGACGCCGTCCTTGTCGATCGTCTCGAACGGCGACACCCCGAAGATGCCCTTCTCCAGGTACGCCGTGAAGAACGAGGCCTCCACGTCGTCCCGGGAGAAGCCCCAAACCGTCTGGGTGAGGTCGTTGGTGCCGAAGGAGAAGAACTCCGCCGCCTCCGCGATCTGACCGGCGGTCAGCGCGGCGCGCGGCAGCTCGATCATCGTGCCGATGGCGAGCTTGAGCGAGGTGCCGGTGGCCGCCTCGACCTCGGCGACGACCTGGTCGGCCTCCTCGCGGACGATCTCCAGCTCCTGGACCGTGCCGACCAGCGGGATCATGATCTCGGCGCGCGGGTCGCCCTTGGCCGACTTGCGCTCGGCCGCGGCCTCCGCGATCGCCCGTACCTGCATGGTGAACAGGCCCGGGATGACGAGGCCGAGACGGACGCCGCGCAGGCCCAGCATCGGGTTCTGCTCGTGGAGGCGGTGCACGGCCTGGAGCAGGCGCAGTTCGTTCTCGTGCGGCTCCTGCCGGGACTCGGCGAGGGCGACGCGGACCGACAGCTCGGTGATGTCGGGCAGGAACTCGTGCAGCGGCGGGTCGAGCAGCCGGATGGTGACCGGGAGGCCGTCCATCGCCTCGAAGAGCTCGACGAAGTCCCGCTTCTGGAGCGGGAGCAGGGCCTTCAGGGACTCCTCGCGCTCGGCCTCGGTGTCGGCCAGGATCAGGCGTTCGACCAGCTCGCGGCGGTCGCCGAGGAACATGTGCTCCGTACGGCACAGGCCGATGCCCTGGGCGCCGAAGCGACGGGCGCGCAGCGCGTCCTCGGCGTTGTCGGCGTTGGCGCGCACGCGCAGCCGGCGCTTGCGGTCGGCGAAGGCCATCATCCGGTGCACGGCCTCGACCAGTTCGTCGGCGTCGTCGGCGCCCGGGTGCATCCGGCCCTCGAAGTACTCCACGACCGGGGACGGGACGACCGGGACCTCGCCCAGGTAGACCTTGCCGGACGAGCCGTCGATGGAGACGACGTCGCCCTCCTCGACGACGTGCCCGCCGGGCACGGTCATCCGGCGGCGCTTGGTGTCGACCTCCAGCTCCTCCGCGCCGCAGACACAGGTCTTGCCCATGCCGCGCGCGACCACGGCCGCGTGGGAGGTCTTGCCGCCGCGCGAGGTGAGGATGCCCTCGGCCGCGATCATGCCGTCCAGGTCGTCGGGGTTGGTCTCGCGGCGGATCAGGATGACCTTCTCGCCGGAGCGGGACCACTTCACGGCGGTGTACGAGTCGAAGACCGCCTTGCCGACCGCCGCGCCCGGCGAGGCGGCGATGCCGCGCCCGACCTGCTCGACCTTCGCGTCCTCGTCGAAGCGGGGGAACATCAGCTGGGCGAGCTGGGCGCCGTTGACGCGGGTGAGGGCCTCGGCCTCGTCGATCAGGCCCTGGTCGACGAGCTGGGTGGCGATGCGGAAGGCCGCACCCGCCGTGCGCTTGCCGACACGGGTCTGGAGCATCCACAGCTGGCCGCGCTCGATGGTGAACTCGATGTCGCAGAGGTCCAGGTAGTGGTTCTCCAGCGTCTCCATGATCTGCATCAGCTGGTCGTACGACTTCTTGTCGATCTGCTCCAGCTGCGCGAGCGGCACGGTGTTGCGGATGCCCGCGACCACGTCCTCGCCCTGCGCGTTCTGGAGGTAGTCGCCGTAGACGCCCTGCTGTCCGGAGGCGGGGTCACGGGTGAAGGCGACGCCGGTGCCGGAGTCCGGGCCGAGGTTGCCGAAGACCATGGAGCAGACGTTGACGGCCGTGCCCAGGTCGTGCGGGATGCGCTCCTGGCGGCGGTAGAGCTTGGCGCGCTCGCCGTTCCAGGAGTCGAAGACGGCCTTGATGGCGAGGTCCATCTGCTCGCGCGGGTCCTGCGGGAAGTCCCGGCCGGCCTCGGTCTTGACGATCTTCTTGAACTTGGTGACGAGTTTCTTGAGGTCGGCGGCCTCCAGCTCGGTGTCGACCGTGACGTTCTTGGCCGCCTTCGCCGCCTCCAGCGCGTCCTCGAAGAGCTCGCCGTCGACGCCGAGAACGGTCTTGCCGAACATCTGGATGAGGCGCCGGTAGGAGTCCCACGCGAACCGGTCGTCGCCGGCCTGCTTGGCCAGTCCCTGCACGGACTTGTCGGAGAGGCCGATGTTGAGGACGGTGTCCATCATGCCCGGCATGGAGAACTTCGCCCCGGAGCGGACCGACACGAGGAGGGGGTTGTCGGCCTGGCCCAGCTTCTTGCCCATGGTCGTCTCGAGGGCGTCGAGGTGCGCACTCACCTCGTCACGCAGTGCCGTCGGCTCCTCGCCACTGTCGAGGTAGACCTTGCAGGCCTCGGTGGTGATGGTGAAGCCGGGCGGGACGGGAAGGCCCAGGTTGGTCATCTCGGCGAGGTTGGCACCCTTGCCGCCGAGCAGGTCCTTCAGCTCTTTGTTGCCCTCGGTGAAGTCGTAAACGAACTTCGCTACGTGGGGATCTTTGTTTTCCGACACGGGTCTCGACTCCTCGAGGACGCGGTGGCTGCCCTGACGGCGAGGAATGTACCCAGATCAAAGGCGCCTGGGTACGTCCACTTGTGCGTCATGCGCCTGTAACCACTCGTCCGCCAGCGGATCGAAAGTCAAAGCTTGGCAAGCCACGACGGCCGAGTGTTTTCACTTCTTGAACGCATCAACGCCCTCAACCGCTCCCGAGCGCTCACATGAGCGGCAATCGCCACGTCTGATTTCGCTCGATGAACGATCAAGAGATGGCACTGAGTGCCACCCTTTGAGAAGTGCAGCCGCTCAAGATCCGCTCATCTGAGCGCAACCCTTATCAAGGGTGGCGAGAATCACGCTGCCACAGCGCACCGGATTTCACCATGCGGACCCGCACCGACCGTCCTCGACCACCGGTCGGATGAACGCACCGGTCAGCCCGCCCGTACGGAACGACGGCGGATCCGGACCCCCACGCCGGATCCGCCTCCTCACCGGGCTCCGTACGGAAGGGACCTCCGGGTTGCCTGTCTTCACCCGCCTGCGCGGCGCACGCGTCCGCACCCGCCTGCGCGCCGCACGGGACGCGCACCCGGCCGCCGCCCGCACCCTCCGCCTGACGGTCCACGTCCTCGCCGCCGCCCTCGTCGTCGGCGCCCTCCTGATGCCGAACACCGCCCCGGGGCTCCGGCCCGACCGGTTCACCCGGATACCGGCCGAGGCGATCATCGGGGCCGTCCTGCTGCTCGCCCTGCCGCGCCGGCCGCGCATCGTCGTGGCCGCGCTGTACGGGGCCGGCATCGGCGTCCTGACCGTGCTCAACCTGCTGGACATGGGGTTCACCGAGTATCTGGGCCGCGGCTTCAACGTCGTGCTCGACTGGGGGCTGCTCGACGACGCGCGGGCCTATGTCGCGGACTCGATGGGCGGCACGGCCGCCACCGCCGCCGCCGTCGGCGCGGTCGCCCTGGCCCTGCTGCTCGTGGTCGTCATGGCGCTGGCCACCGTCCGGCTCGGCAACCTGCTGGCCCGGCACCGCTCCCGCTCCACCAGGGGCGCGCTGATCGCGGGCACCGTGTGGGTCACCTGCACCGCGCTCGGGGTGCAGATCTCCGGAACGCCGGTCGCCTCCGACCGCGCCGCCGGCGCCCTGAAGGGCCAGACCCGGCGGGTGGTGGACACCCTGCGCGACGAGGCGGCGTTCGCGAAGGAGGCACGGGCGGACACCTTCGGCGCCACTCCCCCCGACCGGCTCCTCACGGACCTGCGCGGCAAGGACGTCGTCATCGCCTTCATCGAGAGCTACGGCCGCACCGCCGTCGAGGACCCGCTGATCGCCCCCGGCGTCCGCCGCGTCCTCGACAGCCGCACCGCCGCGCTCGCGAAGGCCGGCTACCGCGCCCGCAGCGGCTGGCTCACCTCCGCGACCTACGGCGGCAGCAGCTGGCTCGGCCACTCCACCGCCCTGTCCGGCCTGTGGGTCGACAACCAGCAGCGCTACCGCACCGTCACGGCCGGCGACCACCTCACCCTCACCAAGGCGTTCCGGAAGACCGGCGCCTGGGACACCGTCGGCATCATGCCGGGGGTGCGGAAGAGCTGGCCGGAGGCGGAGTGGTACGGCCTCGACAAGGTCTACGACGCCTTCGAGCTCGGATACCGCGGTCCGAAGTTCAGCTGGTCGACGATGCCGGACCAGTACGCCCTGGAGGCCTTTCAGCGTCTGGAGCACGGCAGGAAGCGCGACAGGCCGCTGATGTCGGAGATCATCCTCACCTCCAGTCACCAGCCCTGGGCGCCGATTCCGGAGCTCGTCGACTGGGACGAGCTGGGCGACGGCTCGGTCTTCGACGCCATCGAGAAGGCGGGGAGGAGACCGGCCGACGTCGTCGCCGACAGCACCGAGTCCCGGCGCGAGTACGGCAGGTCCATCGAGTACTCCGTCTCCAGCCTCACCCAGTGGCTGGAGCGCTACGGCACCGACGACACGGTGCTCGTCCTCCTCGGCGACCACCAGCCCATCGCCCGGGTCAGCGGCGACCGCGCGAGCCGGGACGTGCCGGTGTCGATCGTCGCCAAGGACCCGAAGGTGCTGGAGAGGATCGACGCCTGGAACTGGACCGACGGCCTCAGGCCCGCCGACGACGCGCCCGTGTGGCGGATGAGCTCGTTCCGCGACCGCTTCCTGACGGCCTACGGCTCCACGCCGCACCCGAGCAAGGGCTGATGAGTCCGATCGGCCGATCAGCCGCCGGAGGTGTCCAGCTCCGCGTCCTCGCCGACGCCCGCGCAGTCGTACGGGTCCTTCAGCCAGCCGTCCGGCAGCACCACGCGGTTGTTGCCGGACGTACGGCCGCGGGGGCCGTCGGCGCCGGCCGGCCAGGGCTGGTCGAGGTCCAGCTCGTCGAGCCCGGCCCGCAGTTCCTCCAGCGAGGAGGTGATCGCGAGCCGCTTGCGCATCTCGGAGCCGACCGCGAAGCCCTTCAGGTACCAGGCCACGTGCTTGCGGAAGTCGATCACTCCGCGCGACTCGTCCCCGATCCACTCGCCGAGCAGCGTGGCGTGCCGGACCATGACGTCGGCGACCTCGCGCAGGGCGGGCCGGGCGATGTCGTCCGTACGTCCCTCGAAGGCGGCCACCAGGTCCGCGAACAGCCACGGCCGCCCCAGGCAGCCACGGCCCACGACCACGCCGTCACAGCCCGTCTCGCGCACCATCCGCAGCGCGTCGTCCGCCGACCAGATGTCGCCGTTGCCGAGCACCGGGACCTCCGGGACGTGCTCCTTCAGCCGGGCGATGGCGTCCCAGTCGGCGGTGCCGCCGTAGTGCTGGGCGGCCGTGCGGCCGTGCAGCGCGATGGACGTCACGCCCTCCTCGACGGCGATCCGGCCGGCGTCCAGGTAGGTCAGGTGGTCGTCGTCGATGCCCTTGCGCATCTTCATCGTCACGGGCAGGTCGCCGGCCCCGCTGACCGCCTCGCGCAGGATGGACCGCAGCAGGTTCCGCTTGTACGGGAGGGCCGAGCCGCCGCCCTTGCGGGTCACCTTCGGGACCGGGCAGCCGAAGTTGAGGTCGATGTGGTCGGCGAGGTCCTCCTCCGCGATCATGCGGACGGCCTTGCCCACCGTCACCGGGTCGACGCCGTACAGCTGGATGGAGCGCGGCTTCTCGCTCTCGTCGAACCTGATCAGCTGCATGGTCTTGTCGTTGCGCTCCACCAGCGCCCGGGTGGTGATCATCTCGCTGACGAACAGCCCCTTGCCGCCGCTGAACTCCCTGCACAGGGTGCGGAAGGGGGCGTTGGTGATCCCGGCCATGGGGGCGAGCACGACGGGCGGCCGCACGGCGTGCGGGCCGATGCGCAGGGTCGTGTCCGTGGTCGCGTCCGTGGTCGTGTTCAGGGCCGTGTCCGGGGCGGGCGTGGGCGTGGGCATTACCCCATTCTCCCGCATGGCCGGAGGTACCCGGTACGCCGCCGTACGGTGACCGTGTAACGGTCATTAGTTAGCCGCACTATCGACATGCGCGTACGATGGCGCCCATGCCCGAGCTCAGCCACGGCCGACGCATGCTGGTGCTCGCGATCTGCTGCATGAGCCTGCTGATCGTGAGCCTGGACAACACGGTCCTGAACGTCGCCCTGCCCGCCCTCCAGCGGGACCTGGGGGCGAGCACCGCGGGCCTCCAGTGGACCATCGACGCGTACACGCTCGTCCTGGCCTCCTTGCTGATGCTCGCCGGCGCCACCGCCGACCGGATCGGCCGCAGACGAGTCTTCATGGCCGGGCTGGTGGTCTTCACCATCGGCTCGGCGCTGTGCTCCCTGGCGCCCGACCTGACGTCGCTGGTCGTGTTCCGGATGGTGCAGGCGGTGGGCGGTTCCATGCTCAACCCGGTCGCCATGTCGATCATCACCAACACCTTCACCGACCCCCGCGAACGGGCCCGCGCCATCGGGGTGTGGGGTGCCGTCGTCGGTATCTCCATGGCCGCCGGTCCCCTGGTCGGGGGCCTGCTGGTGGAGTCGGTCGGCTGGCGCTCCATCTTCTGGATCAATCTGCCGGTGGGGCTGGCGGCCCTGCTGCTCACCTGGCGTTTCGTCCCGGAGTCCCGGGCTCCCAGGGCCCGCCGCGCCGACCCGGTCGGGCAGCTGCTGGTCATCGTCCTGTTCGGCTCCCTGACGTACGCGATCATCGAGGCGCCGCACGCGTCCCTGTCGGTGATCGCCCCCTTCGCCGCCGTCGCCCTGATCGCCCTGGCCGCCCTGCTCCGTTACGAGCCCCGCCGCCGAGAACCCCTCATCGATTTGCGGTTCTTCCGCTCGGCTCCGTTCAGCGGGGCCACGGTGATCGCCGTGAGCGCGTTCGCGGCGCTCGGCGGCTTCCTGTTCCTGTCCACGCTGTACCTCCAGAACGTGCGGGGTCTGAGCCCCATGGAGGCGGGCCTGTGGATGCTGCCGATGGCCGCGCCCACGTTCGTGTGCGCCCCGCTCTCCGGCCGGCTGGTGGGGAGCCGGGGCCCGCGTCTGCCGCTGCTGATCGCGGGCGGCGCGATGACGCTCAGCGGGCTGTTGTTCGCCCTCTTCGAGGCCGAGACCTCCAACGTGACGCTCTTCATCGGCTACGTCCTCTTCGGTGTCGGCTTCGGCTTCGTCAACGCCCCGATCACCAACACCGCCGTCTCCGGCATGCCGACCGCGCAGGCCGGGGTGGCGTCGGCGGTCGCGTCGACCAGCCGTCAGCTGGGGCAGGCGCTGGGGGTCGCGGTGATCGGCGCGGTGCTGGCGGCGGGGGTGGGCTCGGCGTCGTACGCGGACGCGTTCGTGTCGGCCTCGCGGCCGGGTTGGTGGATTCTCGCGGTGTGCGGGCTGGCGGTGCTGGTGGTCGGTGCGTTGACGTCGGGGCGGTGGGCGCGGGGGACCGCCGAGCGGGCGGCGGCGCTGTTGGATGCGCCGGATCTGGTTGCTCCGCGTGTGGGTGCGCCCCGGGGGTAGGTCGCGCAGCCCGGCGCTTCCGGGGTGCCGCCGCGCCCACCCTCCCCCACTCTCGGCTTCGCTCGAGCGGGAGGTACCCCCATCGCCCTGGGGGCACCTCCCAGGCCCTTAAGGCACTGGGGGAGGCACGACTGCCCGCGGCTGCGGAGGGCTCGGCCCGGCGCCCGCGGGTGCCGGGCCAACACGCCCGGCGCGTCGGCCATTCCGCCCCTCCCCCGCTCTCCCCGCAGCAGCGACGAAGACCGTGCCGCGGCGGAATTCCCCGCGGGAGGCAACCTGTTGATGTTGGTCTTGCTGCACACTCCTTGTCGTTCCCGAATGGGGGCACAAGAACGGCGACACCTACAGGCCGACCGCCGGAGGCACCATGCCGCAGATCGATACCAGCAAGGTCAGTCGCTGGGACCTGCATGGGCGGGAGCACATCGTGCGCGTCCAACGCACCGGTGTGCAGCGGACGATCAGATGTGACACCTGCGGCTGGCGCAGAGGGGCCCAGTTCCTGCCGTGGCTGAAGGCGGAGGAGCATCTGGCCGAGGCCCATCAGGCGACGGTGGACCCCTCGACGGCGTGACTGCTCAGGCCCGCAGCCCCCGCACCAGCAGGTTCAGCGCCGCCTCGAAGTCGGTCTCCGCGTCCGGGGTTTCCCATTCCGGGGCGTAGGCCGGGTCGTGGAAGCGGCCCGTCGTCTGGAACAGCGCCCGGGCGGTGGCCGCCGGGTCCGTTCGGTGAAAGGCGCCGGTGACCACGCCGGCGTCGACGATACGGGTCAGCTGCCCCGTCAGCTCGTCGACGTGCTCGGCGACCGCCGCGCCCTGTTCGGCGGCCAGAACGCGGTAGGTCGCGAACAGTTCGGGGTCGTCACCGGCCTTGCGGCGCTTGGCGGCGAACAGGGTGGCGAACCAGTCCCGCAGCCGCGACTCCGGGTCCCGGTCCTCGTCGGCGGCGATCCCGCACAGTGCCTCCGACGTACGGTCCAGCCAGCGCTTGGTGACCGCTTCCCGCAGCGCCGCCTTCGTACGGAAGTGCCGGTAGACACTGCCATGGCTGACGCCCAGTGCCCGGGCCACGTCCACCACGGTGGCCTTCGCCGGGCCGTGGCGGCGCAGCACCTCCTCGGTCGCCTCGAGGATGCGCTCGGCGGTCAGGGTCTCGGTCGCTGCCATGACTAGACCGTACCCGGCCCTGGTATCACTCCTTCGTGCCGAGGTGTGCCATCTGCGGCGCCGGGTAGCGGTCGCCCGCCGCCGAGCCCTCCGGCACGGCCTGCTCGATCGCCGCGAGGTCGGCCGCGTCCAGCGTGACGTCGAGCGCGCCCAGAGACTCCGTGAGCCGCTCCCGGGTGCGGGCGCCGACCAGCGGGACGATGTCCTCGCCCCGTGAGAGCACCCAGGCGATCGCGATCTGGGCGACCGAGACGCCCTTCTGCTCGGCGACCTTGCGCAGCGCCTCGACGAGGGTCAGGTTGTGCCGGAGGTTGTCGCCCTGGAAGCGGGGCGAGTGGGCCCGGAAGTCGTTGGCTCCGAGGTGCCGGTCCGCGGTGAAGTGGCCGGATATCAGGCCGCGGGAGAGGACGCCGTACGCGGTGATCGCTATGCCCAGCTCGCGGGTGGTCGGCAGGATCTGCTCCTCCATGGCCCGCGAGATCAGCGAGTACTCGATCTGGAGATCCGCGATGGGGGCGGTGGCGGCGGCCCGGCGGACGGTGTCGGCGCCGACCTCGCTCAGGCCGATGTGCCGTACGTAGCCCTTCTCGACCAGCTCGCTGATCGCGCCGACGGTCTCCTCGATCGGCACGTTCGGATCGGCTCGGGCGATGCGGTAGACGTCGATGTGGTCGACGCCGAGGCGCTGGAGGGAGTAGGCGACGAAGTTCTTGACCGCGGCCGGGCGGCCGTCGACGCCGCCCCAGTTGCCGTCCGGGTCGCGCAGCGCGCCGAACTTCACACTGACCAGCGCCCGTTCACGCAGGCCGGCCGGGGCGGTGCGGAGCGCCTCACCGATCAGCATCTCGTTGTGGCCCATGGCGTAGAAGTCGCCGGTGTCGAGCAGGGTCACCCCCGCGTCCAGGGCGGCGTGGATGGTGGCGACGGACTCGCTCCGGTCCGCCTCGCCGTACAGCGCGGACATGCCCATGCAGCCGAGGCCGAGGGCGGAGACCTGGGGTCCGGTGGTTCCAAGGGATCGCGTGTGCATCGTCATGCCTCCACGATGACATGACAGCTGACAGATTTCAATATCTGTCAGCTGTTATTTGTCACCCGCCCCGACAGCCGAGGCGCAGGAAGCACAAGAAGCACAAAAAGGCCCACCCCCCAACCGACCGAGTCGGTTGGGGGGTGGGCAGAGGTCAGGGGTCCGGGGGGCGGAGCCCCCTGGTACGCCAGACGAGACGTACGTCAGCAGCCGACGAGCCGAGCCGCCAGGTACCCCTCGATCTGGTCGAGAGACACCCGCTCCTGCTTCATGGAGTCGCGCTCACGCACGGTCACCGCGTTGTCGTCCAGCGTGTCGAAGTCGACGGTGACGCAGAACGGCGTACCGATCTCGTCCTGCCGGCGGTAACGGCGGCCGATCGCACCGGCGTCGTCGAACTCGACGTTCCAGTTCTGCCGCAGCGCCTGCGCCAGACCCTTCGCCTTCGGCGACAGCTCGGGGTTGCGGGACAGCGGGAGCACCGCGACCTTCACCGGCGCGAGACGGTGGTCGAGCCGCAGCACGGTCCGCTTCTCCATCTTGCCCTTGGCGTTGGGCGCCTCGTCCTCGACGTAGGCGTCGAGCAGGAAGGCGAGCATCGCCCGGCCGACACCGGCCGCCGGCTCGATGACGTACGGCGTCCAGTGCTCGCCGGCCTCCTGGTCGAAGTAGGCGAGCTCCTGGCCGGAGGCCTTGGAGTGGGCGGTGAGGTCGTAGTCGGTGCGGTTGGCGACGCCCTCGAGCTCACCCCACTCGCTGCCGCCGAAGCTGAAGCGGTACTCGATGTCGGCGGTGCGCTTGGAGTAGTGGGAGAGCTTCTCCTTCGGGTGCTCGTACCACCGCATGTTCTCCTCGCGCAGGCCGAGGCCGGTGTACCAGTTCCAGCGCTGCTCCATCCAGTACTCCTGCCACTTCTCGTCCTCGCCCGGCTTGACGAAGAACTCCATCTCCATCTGCTCGAACTCGCGGGTGCGGAAGATGAAGTTGCCGGGCGTGATCTCGTTGCGGAAGGACTTGCCCATCTGGGCGATGCCGAACGGCGGCTTCTTGCGCGAAGCGGTGTGCACCAGGGCGAAGTTGGTGAAGATGCCCTGGGCGGTCTCGGGACGCAGGTAGGCGATGGAGCCGCTGTCCTGGGTCGGGCCGAGGTGGGTGGAGAGCAGGCCCGAGAACTGCTTGGGCTCGGTGAAGGTGCCCTTGTTGCCGCAGTTGGGGCAGTTGAGGTCGGCGAGGCCGTTCTCCGGGGCGTGGCCCTTCTTCTCCTCGTACGCCTCCTCCAGGTGGTCCGCGCGGAACCGCTTGTGGCAGGAGGTGCACTCGGTCAGCGGGTCCGTGAACGTGGCGACGTGGCCGGAGGCCACCCACACCTCGGGGGCCAGGATGACGGACGAGTCGAGGCCGACCACGTCCTCGCGCGACGTCACCATGTAGCGCCACCACTGGCGCTTGAGGTTCTCCTTGAGCTCGACACCCAGCGGCCCGTAGTCCCAGGCGGCACGCTGGCCGCCGTAGATCTCACTGCAAGGGAATACGAAGCCACGGCGCTTGCTCAGGCTGACGATGGTGTCGATCTTGTCGGCGGCCACGGTGCTCTCTTCATTACGACGACGGGCGACGAAGCGAGATTGCTTCCAGCGAAGCCCTCAGGCTACCGGCGGGGCCTGCCCCGCGACCAATTCGGTGCCCCCTCCAGCGTCCTCACGTGCTTTGTTGACAACGGTTTCCATATTTGTTGAAAATGGGTGTCATGAACGTACGACGACATCACATATCCGCGGCCGCCCTCACCGCGGTCGCCGCCCTCGGGATCGGCACCCTCTCCGCCTGCTCCTCCGACAGCGCCGCCGCGGGCAACACCGACAAGTTCGATGTCGTCGCGTCGTTCTACCCGATGGCGTACATCGCCGAGCAGATCGGCGGCGAGCACGTCAACGTCACCAGTCTCACCGAGCCCGGCCAGGAGCCGCACGACCTGGAGATCAGCGCGAAGCAGACCGCGCAGCTCCAGGAGTCCGACGCGGCCCTCTACCTCAAGGGCCTCCAGCCCACCGTCGACGAGGCCATCGGCCAGTCCGAGGTCAAGACGAAGATCGACGCGGCGACCCTGACCTCCCTGGAGGAGCACGGAACCGAGGCCGGCGGCCACGAGGAGGGGCACGCGGACGAGCACGGCCACGAGGAAGAGCCGGCCCACGAGGACGAGCACGGCCATGAGCACGAGGGCGGCAAGGACCCCCACATCTGGCTCGACCCGGTCAAGTACGCCGAGGTCGCCGAGGGAGTCGGCAAGGCCTTCGAGAAGGCCGACCCCGACCACGCGGCCGACTACAAGAAGAACACCGAGACCCTGGTCGGCAAGCTGAACGACCTCGACAAGAAGTTCGAGACCGGCCTCGCGGACCGGAAGTCCGACGTCTTCATCACCACGCACGCCGCCTTCGGCTACCTCGCCGAGCGCTACGGCCTGACCGAGGAGGCCATCAGCGGCCTCGACCCCGAGTCCGAGCCCAGCGGGGCGCGCGTGAAGGAACTCCAGGAGATGGCCAAGGCGGACGGCGTCACCACCGTCTTCTACGAGACGCTCGTCAGCGACAAGACCGCCAAGACCCTCGCCGGCGACACCGGACTCAAGACGGACGTCCTCGACCCGATCGAGGGCATCACCGACAAGTCCCGCGGCGACGACTACATCCAGGTCATGGAAGCCAACCTCAAGGCGCTCCAGACGGCCCTGGGAGCCAAGTGACCGACGAACCACCGGAGGGCGGCATGACCGAGCCCGTCATTTCCCTGCGCGGCGTCCGCGCCGAGCTGGGCTCGCGCCCCGTCCTGCGCGGCATCGACCTCACCGTGGGCCACGGTGAGGTCGTCGCCCTGCTCGGCGCCAACGGCTCCGGCAAGTCGACCGCCGTGCGCAGCGTCATCGGCCAAGTGCCCGTCACCGCCGGTGAGATCGACCTGTTCGGCACCCCGCGGAACCGGTTCCGCGACTGGGCGCGCGTGGGGTACGTCCCGCAGCGCACCACCGCCGCGGGCGGCGTCCCGGCGACGGTGACCGAGGTCGTCTCCTCGGGCCGTCTCGCCCGCACCCGCTTCGGCCTCTTCCGCAAGGCCGACCGCGAGGCCGTACGCCAGGCCCTGGACCTCGTCGGCATGGCGGACCGGGCGAAGGACTCCGTCGACGCCCTCTCCGGCGGCCAGCACCAGCGGGTCCTGATCGCCCGCGCGCTCGCCGCCGCACCCGAACTGCTGATCATGGACGAGCCGATGGCGGGCGTCGACCTGGCCAGTCAGGAGATCCTCGCCGAGACCCTGAGGCATCAGGTCTCCGAGGGCGCCACGGTCCTCCTCGTCCTGCACGAACTGGGCCCCCTGGAGCCCCTCATCGACCGGGCGGTGGTGCTCCGCGACGGCTGCGTCGTGCACGACGGCCCGCCCCCGAAGGCGGTCGGCCAGCACGCGCTGCCCGGCCACGACCACGTACACCCGCACGCCCCCGCGGGCGCCGAACCGATCCGCACAGGACTGCTCAGCTGATGGAGATCCTCGACTACGCCTTCATGCAGCGGGCTCTGCTCGCCGCCGTCCTGGTCGGCGTCACCGCCCCCGCCGTCGGCATCTACCTGGTCCAGCGCCGCCAGGCCCTCATGGGCGACGGCATCGGTCACGTCGCCATGACCGGCGTCGGCCTCGGCTTCCTGCTGAGCTGGTCCCCGGTGTGGATGGCGACCCTGGTCTCCGTCCTCGGCGCCGTCTTCATGGAACTGGTCCGCTGGTACGCCAAGACCCGCGGCGACATCGCCCTCGCGATGCTCTTCTACGGCGGCATGGCCGGCGGCGTGATGTTCATCAACCTCGCCCCCGGCGGCTCCACCACGAACCTCTCCTCGTTCCTGTTCGGCTCACTGTCCACGGTCTCCGAGTCCGACGTGACCGCGATCTGCCTGCTGGCCGCGTTCGTCGTCGTGGTCACCGTCGGTCTGCGCCGGCAACTCTTCGCGGTCAGCCAGGACGAGGAGTTCGCACGGGTGACGGGCCTGCCGGTGCGGTTCCTGAACCTGCTCACGGCCGTCACGGCGGCGGTCACGGTCTCCGTCGCGATGCGCGTGGTCGGCCTGCTGCTGGTGAGCGCGCTGATGGTGGTGCCCGTCGCGGCGGCCCAGCAGCTCTCCCGCAGCTTCGCCGCCACCTTCGCCATCGCCGTCGCGATCGGCGTGAGCGTCACCCTGGGCGGCACGGCCACCTCGTACTACCAGGACGTGCCGCCCGGCGCGACGATCGTGCTGCTGACCATCGGCGCGTTCATCGCGCTGACCCTGCTGGCCACCCCGCTGAACCGCCGCCGCGCCCGGGCGCTGGCCGCCGCACAACCCGGCGGCGACCCGGCGGAGTGCGCGATTCCGGCCAGCCGCAAGGCCGGCAACGAGGTCGGCGCCTGACTGGTCACCGCCCGGGCTGGCACAATGGCCCGGGCAGAGCCCAGATGTGAGGAGGCATTCCGTGACGACCGCAGGACCGCCCGTGAAGGGCCGCTCCACCCGGCAGCGTGCCGCGGTGGCGGCTTGCCTTCAGGAGGTCGACGAGTTCCGCAGCGCGCAGGAGCTCCACGACATGCTCAAGCACAAGGGCGACTCGGTCGGGCTCACCACCGTCTACCGCACGCTCCAGTCCCTCGCCGACGCCGGCGAGGTCGACGTCCTGCGCACGGCCGACGGCGAGTCCGTCTACCGTCGCTGCTCCACCGGCGACCATCACCACCACCTGGTCTGCCGCACCTGCGGCAAGGCGGTCGAGGTCGAAGGCCCGGCGGTGGAGAAGTGGGCGGAAGCCATCGCAGCGGAACACGGCTACGTCAACGTCGCCCACACGGTAGAGATCTTCGGCACCTGCGCGGACTGCGCGAACGCCGGCTGAGGCCGCGGCGACGGCAGACCCGTCAGGGCAGCATGTCGCCGCGGTTCACGCAGGAGTAGGAGCCGTCGGCGTTCCTGCCCACACTGTCGTGGGACCAGCAGTGCAGCATCGGCGCGAGCGTCCACAGCCGTGCCGCGACCAGGAAACCGATGACCGCGACGGCCGCCCACCCCGCTCCGGACCGTCGCCCGGCCAGCGCCAGTCCGCAGGCGGCGAGCAGCACGGCGAACACCAGCAGGTACACGGCGACCGGCGCGAGGTTCTCCCGCAGCCCCGGGAAGGACTCCATCTCCACCGTGCTGCCGAAACCGAGCAGCACGGCCGGCACCGCCAGGGCGAAGACGGCCGCCGCCGCACACCCGCGCGCGGCACGGGAAGCGGTGCGGCCTCCAGTCGTGTCCCGCCCCTGGTGATCCATGAGGCGGAACCCTAACGTCAAGCGGCCCCGCGTCAGCCGCCCGGCTGTTCGCCCTCCATGGCCAGCAGCTCCTCGTTCGGGATCGCCCCACCGAACCGCCGGTCCCGGGACGCGAATTCCAGACACGCCCGCCACAGATCACGCCGGTCGAAGTCCGGCCACAGCACGTCCTGGAAGACCATCTCGGCGTACGCGCTCTGCCACAGCAGATAGTTCGACGTCCGCTGCTCACCGCTGGGCCGCAGGAACAGGTCCACATCCGGCATGTCCGGGTAGTACATGTACTTCTGGAGCGTCTTCTCGTTGACCTTCGACGGATCGAGCCGCCCGGCCTTCACATCCTCGGCCAGCGCCTGCGCGGCGTCCGCGATCTCCGCCCGCCCGCCGTAGTTCATGCAGAAGTACAGCGTCAGCCGGTCGTTGTCCTTCGTCTGCTCCTGGGCGACCTGGAGCTCCTTGGCCACCGACTTCCACAGCTTGGGCATCCGCCCGACCCACCGCACCCGCACGCCCAGCTCGTCGAGCGTGTCACGCGTCTTGCGGATGAAGTCCCGGTTGAAGTTCATCAGGAAGCGCACCTCGTCCGGCGACCGCTTCCAGTTCTCGGTGGAGAAGGCGTACAGCGAGATCGCCCCCACGCCCATCTCGATCCCGCCCTGGAGCACGTCCAGCACCCGCTCGGCACCGACCTTGTGCCCCTCGGTACGTGGCAGCCCCCGCTCCTTCGCCCAGCGCCCGTTGCCGTCCATGACGATCGCCACATGGTTCGGGACCAGCTCACCGGGGATCTTCGGAGGCCGCGCGCCCGACGGATGCGGTTCCGGCGTCCTGTACTCCCGGCGCTGACGCCCCAGGAACCCGCGTACCACCATGTGTCTCTCGTCTCCTTGTGCCTACTTCTCGACGTACCGCAGCGAGCGCAGCCCGCGCTCCAGATGCCAGTGCAGGTAGGCGGACACCAGCCCGCTCCCCTCCCGGACGTACCGGGCCTCGCACGCGTCCGCGGTCTCCCAGTCTCCCGTAAGCAGCGCTCCGAGGAGTTCCAGGGCCTGCGGCGAGGGTACGACGCTGCCGGGCACCCGGCAGTCCGGGCAGATGGAGCCGCCCGACGCGACCGAGAAGAACCGGTTGGGTCCGGGCATGCCGCACTTCGCGCAGTCGGTGAAGCTGGGCGCGTACCCGTTGACGGCGAGGGAGCGCAGCAGGAACGCGTCGAGCACGAGATGCGGCGCGTGCTCGCCCCGCGCGAGCGTCCGCAGGGCCCCGACCAGCAGCAGGTACTGCTGCACGGCCGGCTCGCCCTCGTGGTCGGTGAACCGCTCGGCCGTCTCCAGCATGGCCGTACCGGCGGTGTAGCGCGCGTAGTCCGTCACGATCCCGCCGCCGTACGGCGCGATCGTCTCGCTCTGCGTGCACAGCGGCAGGCCGCGGCCGATCAGCTCGCTGCCCTTGGAGAAGAACTGCACGTCCACGTGCGAGAACGGTTCGAGGCGCGCACCGAACTTCGACTTCGTCCGGCGCACGCCCCTCGCCACAGCGCGTACCCGCCCGTGACCGCGCGTGAGCAATGTGATGATCCGGTCCGCCTCACCCAGCTTCTGGGTGCGCAGCACGATGCCGTCGTCGCGGAACAGACTCATGGCATCCATTGTCGCTTACGTTCACGGCACCTCGCCGCGACTGCGGGCATTGGCGTAGGCCGTCGCCGCGCGCAGCCGCTCGGCAGCGGTCGCCCGCCGTACGACGTCGGGGTCGGCGTCCCACTCGCGGCCGCCGCCGTACGGTCTCAGCTGGACGTAGGGCCCCTCATGCCCCATGACGATGCCGATCCGCTCGGTCCCGGTGTCCACGACGTACTCACCGACGGGCGGCTTCATCGCAGCACCGCCGCGGCGATCCGACGCGCGGTCTCCACGGAACACCGCCCCAATTCGATGAGTGGACAGGGCGCCTCCCGCGCAAGACTCACCGGGTCCAGCCCCAGTGACGGCAGTGAAATTCCGGCCTTCGCGAGTGCCGCCCGCAATTCCTTCACCACTTCCTCCGCTTCTTCGACGCAGAGCGCCGAGTGTTGTGCCGTCACGCTGATTCCCTTCCCTTTCGGGTTTCACTCTTCGTATCCCAACAGTGACGGTAAGTGTCTAGAGTGTGAAGGGGTTCGCGCTCTACAAGCGCGGGGCTGTACAAGGGGGTTGAGCAATGGCCAACGGTTCGCGTCAGGCGGCGTGGGAGTTCTTCGGTGCGGAACTGAAACGACGGCGGGAGGACGCGGGGTTCACCCAGGTGGAGCTGGGGACGAGGGTCTTCGTCTCCGGCGGCTACATCGGCCAGTTCGAACAGGCCATTCGGAAACCGCAATTGGATGTCGCCCAGCGGATCGATGGGGTGCTGCAAACCGACGGTATTTTCGAGCGGCTGTGCAGGAAGCTGATTGACGACCGGCGGTACGCGGATTACTTCGCGAAGGCGGCGGAGCTGGAAGCTTTGGCGACGAAGATCTGCGACTTCGCACCCGCGCTCGTACCGGGCCTGTTGCAGACGCCGGAGTACGCGAGGTCAGTCACGCTGGCAATGAATCCATTCGCGTCGGACGAGTACATCGAAGACAAGGTGTCCGGCCGAATGGAGCGCCAGCGCCTCCTCAGGGACGCGGCACGCCCCATCTACTGGGTCGTCCTTCACGAGCACGTGCTGCGCATTCCGGTCGGCGGTGCCGGCGGCATGGCACGCCAATTGAAGCACGTGGCAGCGCTCGCGCGGGAGCGAACGGTGTTGGTGCAGGTGTTGCCGTACAACGTCGGCGCGTACGCGGTCATGAACGGAACGCTGCGGCTCATGGAGTTCGAGGACGCGCCGCCAACGGCCTATACAGAGGCCGTGTATTCGGGGAACTTGCTGGACGATCCGGCTGTGGTGAAGCGGGCGACCGCGACATACGATCTGATCAGGGCCGCCGCGCTTCCGCCGGAAGCGTCCTTGGCTCTGATCGAGTCGGCAGCGGAGGACTTCAGACGATGCGAGAGTACGAGCTGAGCAACGCACGCTGGCGCAGGAGCAGTTACAGCGACGGCAACGGCGGCGAGTGCGTCGAAGTCGCGTACGACTTCCCCGGCGCCGCCCGCTGGCGCAAGAGCACATACAGCGGCGGCGACGGCGCCGAGGACTGCCTCGAAGTCGCCGACGGAGTCCCCGGCGTCGTCCCCCTCCGGGACAGCAAGCTGGACGCCGGTCCAGTGATCGTCGTCGGAGCGACCGCCTGGGCGGCGTTCATATGCGACGTGGGTGCGTCGCGCGGCTGACGCCGATGACGGCGCCGGCGGCCGCGGACGCGTGGCCGACATAGGCGAGGAAGTGCCCGCTGCCGGTCGTGGCGTCGATGAGCACGCCCACGAGCGCGCCCACGACGAAGCCCGCCCAGGCACCGATCAGGGCACCCACGAGGGCGCGCGTCGACGACTTGCGGTACCAGGCGGTCGCCGCGGCGACGAGCAGGGCGATCAGCGTGACGGAGAGCGTGGGCATCAGCATGCTTCCAGCGTCCGCGCGTCCGGGCCCGCACTCATCGGGGACGTCCCCGAGCTCCCCCTGCCCGCTCCCCTAGGGGCAGCTCCCGAGGAGCTGCGGTCCCCGAGACGTACGTCGTCCGCCCAGCCCCTTTCGGGCTTCCGCACGATGCCCCGAGTGCCTTCGTGCGCGAGAGTCTCCGTACGGACACCGCGTCGGAAGGGGAACCCCATGTCGTATCCGGAGCCGCGCTACCTGGGTGAGAAGGGCGAGGTCAACGCCCTGTTCAGGGGCGCCGACACCCCGCCCGACATCGTCTCGGCGAACGGCGCCACCCACTACGTCGCCAGTCATGAGACCACGGGCGGCGAGTTCGGGCTCTACAAGGTCGACATGGGGCCGAAGGCGCCCGGCCCGACGACGCACTTCCACCGGACGATCTCCGAGTCCTTCTACGTCCTCTCGGGCGAGGTCAGCCTCTACAACGGCGAGCGCTGGATCACCGGCCGCCAGGGTGACTTCCTGTACGTGCCGGTCGGCGGGCTGCACGCCTTCAGGAACGACAGCGACGCCCCGGTGTCGATGCTGCTGCTGTTCTCGCCGGGCGCGCCGCGCGAGGAGTACTTCGAGCGGGTCGCCGAGTTCGCGCAGCGGGGTGGGGAGGAGCTGCGGGAGTTCCAGGTCCGGCACGACAGCTACTTCATCTGACGCGGGCCCCCGCCTGTCAGGGGGGCAACCCCCAGTAAAAACAGGGCTGTTGCCCGGATGTGGTTGGGGCCGCGCTGAGACCAAGCTCATCCGCATGACATCGATCACGCGCAACACCGCGCTCACCGCCGTGCCCGCCGCGCTCCTCGTCGCCCTGCTCCCACCGCTGACCGCCCATGGCGCCCCCGGGCCCGATCACACGCCCCGGCCGGCGCTCGCCTGGGGGGCCTGCGAGGGGGGTGTCGACCCTCGTCAGGAGTGCGCCACCCTTGACGTCCCCATGGACTACGCGAACCCGTACGGCCCGCAGATCTCCCTCGCCCTGTCGCGGATCCGCGCCGAGGACGACCGGGCGCGGCGCGGCGCCCTGTTCCTCATCGCCGGCGGGCCCGGCGGCTCCAGCCTCAACGACCCGTCCCGCAAGGGGCAGAAGCTGCCGCAGGACGTGCGCGACCAGTACGACCTGATCGGCTTCGCGCCGCGCGGCGTCTCCCCCTCCACCTCCGTCGACTGCGGCCTGGACCACGCCGACCTGGCCACCTCCAAGCTCCGCCCCTGGCCCGCCCCGGACGGCTCGATCGACGAGAACCTGGCCACCTCCGAGCGCATCGCGGCCACCTGCGTACGCAACGCCGGTGACCTGATCCGCCACCTCAGCACGGCGAACAACGCCCGGGACCTCGACCGCGTCCGGGCCGCGCTCGGCGAGCGGAAGATCTCGGCGTGGGCGGTGTCGTACGGGACGTACGTCGGGAGCGTCTACGGCCAGCTGTTCCCGCACCGGACGGATCGGATCGTGCTGGACAGCAACGACAACCCCGACCCGACCCTGGTGGCCCGCGGCTGGCTCGCCGCCCACGAGCAGGGGGTCGAGGACACGTTCCCGCACTTCGCCGCGTGGGCGTCGGCGCCCGGGAACCCGGACCGGGTGGCGGAGACGGCCGCCGAGGTGCGTCCGCTGTTCCTGCGGCTCGCCGCCCGGCTCGACCGCGAGCCGATCCCGTGGCCCGGGGCCAACCCCGAGGAGCTGAACGGAAACGTGCTGCGCCAGACCATGCTGGACACCTTCTACCGGCCCGCCACCTACCCGACCCTCGCGAAGCTGATGCGCGCGGCACAGGCCGGCACCGTACCGCCCGCGCCGGCCGCCCCGCCGGAGTCGGTGCTCCAGAACGTGACCGCCGTCGGTGTGGGGACGCTCTGCAACGACGTGGCCTGGCCCAAGTCGGCCGCCGTGTACGAGAAGGGTGTCGCGGAGAGCCGGGCCAAGTACCCGCTCACCGCCGGAATGCCGCGCAACGTGATGCCGTGCGCCGACTGGCCGTACCCGCCGCGCGAGGAGCCGGTGCGGATCACCGACCGGGGGCCGTCCAACATCCTGCTCGTCCAGAACGAGCGGGACGTCGCGACCCCGCTCAGCGGTGCGCTGAAGCTGCGGGAGGTGCTCGGCCGACGGGCGGTCATGGTCACGGTGAACTCCACCGGGCACGACGCCTACCTCGACAACGGCAACGCGTGCGGCGACCACACGGTCTCCCACTTCCTCGCCACCGGCGAACGCCCCGCGCAGGACACGTACTGCCGCTAGGGGCGCCTCGGGGCGTTCGTCCGACCGGACGATGAGCTGTCGATGACGCCGTTGGCGTGACGTTTCGGCGCGGTCGCAACCGGGGCTCCCGCAACCGGGCTCCTGTCCTGAAGAACCGACACCTCTTGGTGAGGAGACCGACATGACCGCGACCGCTTTCGAGTACGGCCCGAACCATGCCTTCGTCGACCCCTACGCCGTCCCGGACGGCACGGACACCGTCCGGTGGCCCCCGGCGGGCGGACAGCCGGACGGCGACTACCTGCTGGCCCCGCCCAACCCGGCCGAACGCCTCGACACCGCCCTCGACCCGCGCGACCGGCGGCGGCTGGAGCTCCACGCCGCCCTGACCGCCGCCGGTATCCCGCCGCGCCCCGAGGACCGCGAGGCCATCGAGAGCCTGAGCGCCCTGTCCGGCAGCATCAACACCACCATCCAGCGCTGGCTGCACCACACGCTGTGAGCCGCCCGGCTCAGGGGCTGCCCGGCGCCACCAGCCCCGACTCGTAGGCCACGATCACCAGTTGAGCCCGGTCCCGGGCCCCGAGCTTGCCCATGGTCCGGCTGACGTGGGTCTTCGCGGTGAGCGGGCTCAGGCCCAGCGACTCCGCGATCTCGGTGTTGTTCAGGCCGCGCGCGACCAGTGTGAGCACCTCGCGTTCGCGGTCCGACAGGCACTCGGGGCCGGCGGCGACCGGCGCGGCCGGGCTGCGCAGGAAACGTTCGATGAGCCGGGCCGTGGGGCCCGGGGAGAGCAGCGCCTCGCCGGCCGCCACCGTGCGGATGGCGTCGAGGAGTTCGGCCGGTCTGGTGTCCTTCACCAGGAAGCCGGAGGCGCCGGCGCGCAGCGCGTCCACGATGTTCTCGTCGGTGTCGTAGGTGGTGAGGACGAGGACCCTGACCCCCGCCAGGTCGTCGTCGGCGGCGATCAGACGGGTCGCCTCGATGCCGTCGAGGTCGGGCATGCGGATGTCCATCACGACGAGGTCGGCGCGTTCGCTGCGGGCCAGCTCCGCCGCCTGCCGGCCGGTGGCGGCCTGGCCGACGACCTCCATGTCGGGCGCCGACTCGACGAGCAGCGCGAACGCCTCCCGTACGAGGGTCTGGTCGTCGGCGAGCAGCACGCGGATGGTCATCCGGTGGTCCCTTCCCTGGTCGCGGTCGTCAGCGGCAGGGTCGCGACCACCTGGAAGCCGCCACCCGCGCGTGGCCCGGCGTCGAGTGTGCCACCCACGCTGCGGGCCCGTTCACGCATGCCGACGAGACCGAAACCGGGGGTGCCGCCGGGAGTGGGGCCGGTACCGTCGTCGGTGACGGACAGGTGCAGGGTGCCGCCCTCCTCGCGCAGGTCGACGCGGACCGCCGGTTCGGGGCCGGCGTGCCGCACGGCGTTGGTCAGCGCCTCCTGCACGAGACGATAGGCGGCGGCGCCGACGGCGGGCGGTACGGGACCCGCCACCCGGACGTCCGGCTCCACGCGGGCGCCGGCGAGGCGCGCCGCCTCCACCAGGTCGGGTACGCCGTCGAGGCCGGCCAGCGGCCCGCGCGCGTCCACGGGGCCGCCGTTGTCGCGCAGCACCTCCAGGGTCGTACGGAGTTCACCGCGGGCCGTCCGGCAGGTCCCGGCGATGTCGTCGAGGGCCTTGGCGAGGGTCTCCCGGTCGAGGCGTCCGGGGTCGGCGGCCAGGACGTGCGCGGCCACGGAGGTCTGCACGCCGATGAGGGTGATGCTGTGGGCGAGGAGGTCGTGCAGGTCACGGGCGATGCGCAGCCGCTCCTCGGCGACCCGGCGGCGGGCCTCCTCCTCCCGCGTGCGTTCGGCCCGCTCGGCGCGTTCCACGATGGCGGTGACGTACTGGCGGTAGAAGCGGACGTCGACGCCGAGGAAGAGCACGGCGACGACCCAGCCGGTGATGCGGACCAACTCCACGAACCCGTCGGGGTTGGTGACGGCGTTCATGGTGAGGGTCAGGCCGATGACGGCGGTGCCGATGAACAGGGTGCGGCGCGGTGGGCCGGTCGCGGCGACGGTGTAGAGGGCGATCATGGTCGCGACCACGGGCGCGCTGTGGTTGTTGTCGAAGGCGTGGTACGGGCCGACCACGGCCACCATCAGCAGCATGACGAGCAGCGGGCGCCGCCGCCGCCACGCCAGCGGCACATGGCCGGCGAGCAGCAGCGTCCAGCCGAGCGCGTCGGGCCGGCGGCCGTGGTCGACGAGCAGGGCGAGGGCGGTGGCGAGCAAGGCGGCGCACGCGGCGAGGATCGCGTCGTTGCGGACGGCGTGCGGGGCGGTCAGGGGGTCGCGGTTGATCGCCGCCATGATCCGCTCGCCGGTGCGGGGGCGTTCCGCCGCTGCCGTGGGGCTCGCTGTCGTCGTGGGCACGGGGTCCATCCTCCGGGAGGAGGGCGCCCCTCCGGGAGGGAGGGGCGCCCTTGGTCGGCAGGCGGTCGGGCTACACCGGTTCCGGCTGTCGTTCGCGCGGGGCCTGCTCCGGAGCCCGGGACAGCCTGCCGGGCCACCACATCCAGCGGCGCAGCAGCACGCTCGCCGTGGTGACCAGGTAGGTGCGGACGAGGAAGGTGTCGAGGAGGACGCCGACCGCGATGACGAAGCCGAGTTCGACCAGCCCCACCAGCGGCAGGGTGGTGAGTACGGCGAAGGTCGCGGCGAGGACGACACCGGCGGAGGCGATGACCCCGCCCGTGGTGCGCAGCGCGGTGAGGGCGGCGGCCTGGGGTTCGGCGCCGTTCAGGGACTCCTCCCGCATCCGGTGCATGAGGAAGATGCCGTAGTCGACGCCGAGGGCGACCAGGAAGACGAAGGACAACAGTCCCAGTCCGGGGTCGGTGCCGGCGAAGCCGAGCAGCGGCTCGAAGACCAGTCCCCCGATGCCGAGGGCCGCGCCCCAGACGGCGACGACCGCGGCGAGCAGCAGCAGGGGTGCGACGAGGCTGCGCAGCAGGACCACGAGGATCCCGAACACGGCGGTGAGCACCAGCGGCACGATCACCTTGCGGTCCCGGGACTCGCTGTCGGCGAGGTCGAGCCGCTGCGCGCTGGGGCCGCCGACGTAGGCGCCGTGGTCGCCGTCGAGTCCGTCGCGCAGGGCCTCGATGGTGCGGGTCTCGCCCGCCGTCTCGGGGGCGGCGGTGGCGAACACGGAGATCTCCGTCCAGCCCTCGCCGCTGCGTCCGGCGACGGCGTCGGCGACGCCCTCGGTGGAGCGGGCCTGCTCCAGGACGGCTTCCGTCCGGTCGGTGGGCGCCATCACGGTGAGGGGCTGGCTGCTGCGCTCGGGATACTCCCGCGCCAGGGTCTGCATCGCGGTGATGGACTCGGGCCGGTCGGTGAAGGAGTCCTCCTGCTTGAGGTCGCCGGTGAGGTTGAGGGTGCCGAGGGCGAGGGCGCCGAGGAGGAGACCGCCGCCCGCGAGGACGGCGGCGGGGCGGCGGGCGGCCGAGGTGCCCATGGCGGCGAACAGGGACCGCCGCGCCTTGGGCGCGCTGCCGAAGGCGGGGATCATCGGCCAGAACACGCGGCGGCCGAGCAGGACGAGGACCGCGGGCAGGAGGGTGGTCATCGCGACCAGCGCGGCGAGCACCCCGATCATGCCGACCGGGCCCATGCCGCTGCTGCTGTTGAGGTCGGCGGCGAGCAGGCACAGCAGTCCGGCGGCGACGGTGCCGGAGGAGGCGAGGATCGCCGGCCCGCAGCCGCGCAGCGCGGCCCGCATCGCGTCGTACGGGCGTTCGTGGCGGCGCAGTTCCTCGCGGTACCGGGAGACGAGCAACAGCGCGTAGTCGGTGCCCGCGCCGAGGACGAGGACGGTCATGATGCCGCCGCTCTGCCCGGTGATGGTGACGTCGAAGAGTTCGTGCATGCCGTATCCGGCGGCCATCGCGAGGGCGGCGGCGACGCCCGCGACGGCGAGCGGGACCAGCCAGAGGAACGGACTGCGGTAGATCACCACGAGCAGCACGGTGACGACGCCGAGGGTGGCGTACAGCAGGGTGCCGTCGATGGTCTCGAAGACCTTGCCCATGTCGGTGTTGAGGGCGCCGGGTCCGCCGACCTCGACGCTCAGCCCGCCGCTGTCGTCGGTGATCTCGCGCACCCCGTCGACGAACGCGTTCCGGGCCTCCTCGTCCTGGCCCGGCTGGGTGCTGGAGACCGGGTACATGAGGGTGCTGCCGTCCTCGGAGGGGATGCCCCGAGGGGTGTCCGTCAGGTCGTACGCGCCCTCGACCTCGGCGACCTGTTCGGCGGCGGCCTGCCGGTCGGCGGCGCTCAGTCCCCCGTCCCGGTGGTAGACCAGCACCAGGTCGGTGGACTCGCCGCCGGGCAACTCGTCCTGGATGCGGGCCACCTGGGTGGAGTCGGCGCTGTCCGGCAGATAGTCGACGGCCCGGTTCTGCTGGACCTCGCTGAACTTGCCGGCGAGCGGCCCGACGAGCACGAGCGCGGCCAGCCACAGGCCGACCACCGCCCAGGGCACGACGCGTCGTCGCCGTGTCGGTGTCCTTGCGTCCCCCATGAGACTTCGCTCCTCTTCCGGTGGGTGTCTGGTTCGGTCTCCAGACTCCCGGCGGAAGGGCGGCGGATCGTCGGACGTGGGATCGAGTTGGGCGGTACTGCGTGGGGCGGCACGGAGCCGGGACTACTCCCCCGGGAGTAACCGGCCCGTGCTCCGCTCAGGCCCGGTCGACCATCCAGGTCCCGTCCTCCTCGTCGTCGACCCGCACCTCCAGCTCACGGATGCTCATACCGGCCTCCCACAGCTCCCGGAAGCGCTTCATGCGGTCCTGGACGTGGTCCTGGCGGGCGATGAGCCGGGTCCTTATGTTGACGTCGCGCAGATCCTGATCGATCTCGAAGGAAACCGCCTCGTCGTAGACGATGAAGTCGTTGGTGGTGCCGCGCAGCAGGTGCGGCGGCAGTTCCGGCAGGACGGCCACGCGCACTTCGATGTGCAGGACCTCCTGCTCCTCGCACAGCCTCAGCAGCCGGTCGTCCAGCTCCCGCGCGCTCTCCAGCAGGAACAGCCGTCGCACGGGGACCCCGTGTTCGTCGATCGCCTCCTTCTGCGCGTGCAGGTAACGGCTGGCGGGCTCGCTGTTCCAGAACTCCCGGTCCACGGAGGTGCTGGTGGCACAGATGGACTCCTCCGCGGCACGGGTGAGGGTGAGCATCCAGTCATGGTTCTCACCGGGACATTCGGCGGTCAGGGTGGTCAGATCCGTCATGTGACCGATCACCCGCTGCATCTCCAGGCGGACGAAGGAGGAGAGGATCGGCAGGCCCGGTGCCAGGGCCTCGGCGAAATTGGTGGCCAGGTCGGGCACCGATTCGATGCGGACACGGGCCGGTGCCGACTGGGGCTCGGCAGGGCGGGTCGGTGGGACCAGCCGGGTCTCGACGAGTTGCTTCATGTCCTCGGTGTGCCGGGTCAGACCGCTCTGCAGATCGTCGTAGCGCCGCAGCCCGTCGCGTACGGTGGCGGCGGTCTCGGCCAGCAGGCTCTCCGCTCGCCGGGCCCGTTCCTCCGCCGTGCGGTCCGGAACGAGGAGGACGTGCTGGACAACCACTGCGGCGACGGCGCAGAGTACGGCCGCGCCGAGTTGCCGCGACAGACCGTCCTCCGGGCTCAGTAACGCGGCGACGCCCCAGGCGAGCAGGCCGACGACAAGGCCGACCAACAGGCTGCGGCGCCACGGGGCCGGATCGGTCTTCTGCCCGGCACCCTCCGCCGCGGGGGCTGCCGGTGGCCGGTCGTCCGCGTGCGGGGCGCGGGGCAGAACCGGTCGGCGGGGTGGCCTTCGGTCGCCCGGGTGACCGGGTGTGGCCACCGTGCCCGGCGGGCCGGCCGTGTCTTCGGGCTGAGGTGACTGTGCCGTGCTCATCTCGCTTCTCCCCCCGTTGGGAAACACGTCGGTTCGGGATGCGGGAATGTGCGTGAGGGTCCTGTCGAGTCCGCTCACGGCTGGTGTGCGTCTCGGTGGGATCGGCTCAGGGCGTCGGCGCCACCTCCCGGTACGCCGGGGGAATCGCGTGCAGGGTCAGCTGGTCGCGTACGCGCTGCACCAGGGCGAGCCACTGCCGGGTGAATCCCGGCTGCTCCTCCAACGCGGCCCACAGCGGAGCGAGTTCCCTGTGTACACGGGCCCGCGGCATCCACAGGTGCAGCAGATGGTCGACGGCGGGGCGCAGTGCCTTCACCACAACGGGGAGGTCCTCGACAGGGGTCTGCCGCGGCCGGGGACGTGGTACGCCGGGGCCCAGGCGGATGCCGTCGAGGATGCGGACCACGGTCGTCAGCAGCCAGTCGTGCAGGGCGAGATCGTCGCAGAGCCCGGCTATGTCCGCGCTGCGAGTGCCCTCGGGAACTCGCAGCCGCACGGTGCGCAGCTCGTCTTCCGCGAGGGTGAACCGCTCGAGGGACGGGCCGTCGCCGTCCCCCGCGGGCAGGGCCACCCAACGCAGCCGGGTGGGCCGTGACCTGAGGGGCGGCCGCTGGTCGAGCAGCGGGTGCCGCAGCAGCCGCGTCTGCAGACCGGCGGCGATCAGCCCGACGTCGAGGTCGCCGTGCCGCCCGCCGCCGAGAAGACCTTCGGCGACCGCCTCGCGGGGCAGCTTGCCGAAAGGCTCGATCACTCCGGGCCGTACCAGGTAGTGGCCCCAGGGTCGGCGGTGGTCGGGGCCGGTGGCGGGGACACGGAAGTAGGCGGAGGTCTGCAGGACGCGTCCTTCGGTGAGCGCGGCCCGGGCGGCAACCGTGCCGACCGCGCGGACCCTGGCACCGTTGGAGCTGGGGAGCGGGCAGTCGACTCCGGTGAGGGTGTCTGCGGAACGTCCGTAGAGGTTGGGGCGCTCTGAGACCAGGACCCGCTCGTCGGCGCGCAGGCGCAGCAGCTGTGCGGCGGCGCGGCTGTCGAGGGCCTGGCCGGCAGGCAACAGGCAGGTCCGGACCTCGCCGCAGGCGAGCACGGCACTCGATGCGGTCTCCGGCCTCATGTCAGGACCCCTCGTAGAAGAGGTAGGAGACACGGTCGGCAACCGAGGCGGGTACGGCCACGGCCTCGCGGGCGGACCGTTCGGCGACCTGGCGCAGCGCTTCCGGGTCCACGTCGATCTGGTCGAGAATCACCCGGACGGCGTGCTCGACGGGTAAGAAGCGGTTGGGCAGCACGGAGCAGGTCCGGTAGGCGGCGAACGGGTCCGCGCGGGGGTTGAGTCGTACCAGAGCCGGCAGTTCGTCCCAGTCGTCCGGGAATCCGGTACCCGTGTGCGGCTGCGGATCGAGGACGGCGTCGCCCTGGTGCCGCAGCAGCCCGAGGCGGGCGAGCTGCCACACGGCGGCCAGGAAGGGGCAGGACCAGACTCGCTGCCCGTCGGGGGTGTCGTTCCACAGTTCGACGTCCAGGAAGACCGAGTGACGGCGGGCCGCGGTCTCCGTGGGCGGCTGCCAGGCGGCGGCCTTCCTCATGGCCTGCGGGGCGCGCGTCGCAGGACTGCGCACTCCGTTGGCCAGCCAGCCGGTCAGTGCGGCCGGGGGCCGGTTTCCGTAGCTGCCGGGCGGCGGTTCCTCGACGATGCGGCCGGCCACCGCCTCCGCGACCGGCACCTTGCCGGTGACCGCGCAGCCGGACTCACGGGCCAGGTAGTCGACGGTCAGTCCGGCGCGGTCGGCCTCCGCCAGAAGGAGGGGGACGAGTTCGGCGGGGCTGGAGAAACGGGTGAAGTAGTCGTCGATGAGGAAGCACGTGCTGATCCGGGGACGAGTACCGCCTGCCCGGTCGGCCGCGGCGGCGCGTGCGGCGTCCACCCAGGGACGTACCCGGGCGAAGTGCCGGCGCAGATGGTCCGGGCCGGCTTCAAAATCCTCCATGTAAAAGTGGCCCAGTTCCAGGGAGAGATGAGCCAGCGGCACCGACTGGGTCCGTGGTTCGGCAGTGGTTTCGCGGAACACCGCTTCCGTCATGGCCGCCCCCAGTGGGAGTCGTCGGTCAGCCGTCGGGCGATCTCCTCGAGCGCCTCCAGCGTCTCCTTGTTGGCAATCTGCGTGGAGAGCACGTCGTCTTCGGTGATCAGTTGCTCACGCCACTGCAGGATGGGCTCCAGCGGTACGGTGCCGAGAACCACACTGTCGCCGATGCGCTGGTCGGCGGCGAGGCGGCGCAGCGCCTTGTTGCAGGACTGCATCCAGGCCTCCTGAGCGTGCGACACCTGGGACAACAAGGGCGACTCGGGGTCGGGTACGGCGGCGCGTACGAAGCGGATGTTGCCCTGCAGGGTCTCCTCGTCGTGTCCGCGGTCGACGCCGCTCCGGACGATGCCGTTCTCCTTGTGAACGAGGCCGGCGGCGGCGATGACGTGCTGGTGGGTCCAGCGGTGAAAGACGAGCCAGCGGTAGGGGACGTTGCGCATCCGGGAGTGGGCCGTCGCCGCCAGGACCAGGTCGACGGCGTAGCTGCGGCCGGCGCTCAAATCCACTACGACGAGGTCGAACTCACCGTGGAGCCGCAGGAGGAGGTCGATGCACCGTTCCAGAGCGTCCTCGCCGGTGGCGAATTCCCCGCCGCCGACGTCGCCGGGATAGAGGACCAGGCGGCCGGACTGGTTCTGCCGGGCGCGCAGCACAGGGTGTTCGGTCTGCCGCCAGATGTCGATTCCGGCCGGTTCGGTGACCTCGCCCTCGAGGTAGGAGTGCAGGCCACGTTCCTCGGTACCGCGCATCGCGCTGGGAACGTCGAAGACAGCGGCGGCGGTCGGCGATCCGAAGTCGAAGTCCACGTAAGCGACGTGGTCGCCGGTGAGGGCACGCTGGTAGGCCAGGTTGGCGCTGGTGACCGAGCGACCCGTGCCTCCCTTGTCGGAGGCGGCGAAGACGAGCACGGATCAGCCCTCCTGTGCGGCGGCGTCCCGGGCCTGGGCCAGGGTGTCGAGTTCCTGGAGCACGGGCAGGGCGAGCGCAAAGGCGGTGGCCGGCCGGTCGTCGATCAGACTGCGGGCGTGGTCCAGGCGGCTCTCAATGCTGCGCATGGCCCGTCCTCGGCTCCCGTCGGCGGCGGAGGAGGCCTCCAGCTGCTCCTTGCCGAACAGGTGCGTGGCTTCGCTGAGCAGGTCCCGGGCGAGCTCGGCGAGTTCCGGGCTGCGGATGGGCTGCTGCTCGTACATGTTGCGGGCGGCGACCAGGCACTCGGTGACGCGTTCGGTGACGCTCCAGGACAGGCGGGGGGAGATGCCGTGCGCACCCGGGTAGGCGGCCCGTACGTTGTCCCACAGGCCGGTGCCCTCGCCTTCCGTGATCCTCCGGTTCCACAGGTGTTCGAAGGTCTGCTCGGCGAGGCGCAGCAGCCTGTCCTGGGCGTCGATGCTGCGGGACAGTTCGGCGAGCTGGACGGTCCGCTTGAGCAGCTGGGCCGAGAAGTCGGTCATCCTCCACTGGAGGAGTGACCCGGAGCGTTCGGATCCGGCGAGTGGCATCAGCACGCCCGGGTCGTGCAGCCGGACCACGGGGTCGTTCCTCGTCATCCGGCTGGTGACCCGGCCGCGGTCGGCGAGGCGCTCCATGATGGCGACGGTGCGGGTGAGGTCGTCGTCGGTCGCCTTCCGGCGGACCAGGTCGTGGACGAGGATGGCCGCGACGGTCAGGGAAAAGTACTCCGACTCCAGACGCAGACCGGTGGTCTGCCACGGGAGGTCCTCCAGGGGCCAGCGTTCAGTGCCGAAGCGGGCGACGGCCGACCAGTACTGCTGGCTGAGCTCCCAGCGCAGGCGGAGCGCCTCGGCGAGTTTCTGCTGATCGGCGTCGAGCAGCCCCAGGGTGAGGGTGCGGTCGGAGAAGAGGTCCTGGATACCGTCCAGTGCCACCACGGTGAAGTACACGTAGGGCAGCCGGTCGGCGATACCGTCGGGCTGGCCGGGAACCTGGACACTCAGGTCGGTGATCTGCGGCGCGTCCTTGACCACGCCCCAGGCCCAGCCGCACTCGAAGAGCTGGGTCTCGTCCCGGATGCTCTCGTCGACCTGGATGCCACGGCTGAGGCTTTCGATGATGGTGGCCCGCAGCGGCCGGAAGCGGCGGGAGAACTGCTGGAGCACCGCCCGGTCGGAGTGTCTGTTCTGGCCGATGACCTGGATCAGCCGCCGGCCCTGTTCGGACTCGGCGTCGAAGACGTTGACGGTGAAGGACCGCAGCAGACTGATCATCGCGGCAGTCAGCCGCGTGTTGGTGGCGTCCCGCAGTTCGCTGAGCGCTTTGCGTACGTCGGGGCGGGTTGTGCTGGTCTCGTAGACCTTGAGGAAACCGAGGGTGGCGAGACAGAGCGTGACGGACATGGAGTAGGAGTCGACAACGCCTAACTTGCCTTGTTCGTAGGTGAGTTCCTGTGCGGGGTCGACGGGTTTGAAGTACGGTCCGCCGGCGAAGGTGGGACTGTCGTCGGGCCCCGTGTAAGTGCGCATGAACTGGGTCAGCGCGGTGATCAGGTTCGGGGGGATCTCCAGTCGGCTGCCGACCCGCTCCAGCGCACGCAGCACGTCCCGCTCCGTGGTGTCCGGCTGGTCCAGGCGGAACGCGGGGATCTCGGTGGCGGGGTACAGCAGACAGAGCAGCCGCTCCGCGTCCGCGACGCTGCTCAGCCCATCGGTGTCCCCCCAGACGAGTTTGCCGTCGTCGAACGAGTGGCGGGCCGCGGCCCGCCAGATGTCCAGCAGATGCTGGCGTGGCTTGATCTGCATCCCCTACCCCTCACAGAGACCGGCGAACCGGCATCTCAGGCATGATTCCCGTCGATTATCATCAGAAACAACTATCTTTTGCGCCTTCCGAGCGCCAACAGCATTCCCTCGTGCCCCTCCCGCACCGTATGTTGAAGATCATGCACAACGAGCCCCTCCGCGTACTCACTCATAATTTCTTCGACCCCCTCGGCGGCCACCCGGAATGCCGGATACCGGATCCCTTTGACGATGTATCCCTCGGACTCCTTCATGAACGCTGCAGCGAACGGCGCACCCGCCTCGAGAACATTCATAAAGGTGCGAACGCCGCGCTCGAACTCGGCAGGACACTCCGTCATGGACTCTGCGACAAAGCACATAGTCCCCATGTCCCAACGCTGCCAGCCGTCGAGATCGAACAAATTGGCACGCTCCACTCGAACGATCTCACCAAACCTTTTCCGTGGTTCGATGGACCGGTAAGCCGGGTCCTTGCTGAGAACTGCCCAGAACGGATCCCACATGGCATCAAATCCCCGATCCGACGCCTGCCGCTCCAAGTACGCAACATTGGGGAGGGCATACTCGAGCAGAGTAATCTTGTCGCACCATGGCAGCATGGCCAGCGCCGGGTAGAGGTTCGGTCCGGCCCCCACATCGACACCCCGGGCCGAGCGAGCGGACGTATCGCCGAAGCTGCGACTGAAGTGATCACGCATCAGTCGAACGATCTCCAGGTCACCCTCGCCAGAGATCCGGTAATTAATATCAATATACGCATCCGGGGCAAACGCCGACCACGGCGCATCTGCATTCCGAATCATCTCGTCAACCTTTCGCCCCAGACCAAAGGACACATACGCGATAGCAGGGCACCGTGGATACACGCCCGGCCCTACCGTAAAAATTACCTGACAGGCATGAGACTACCAGGGGTAATCCAGCCACAGCGCATCACTTGAAGGCCGTCTCGATCGCCGCTCCTGTCTCCTTCTTGGTGAGGTAATGGGCAACGTCGTGCACATGGGATCCATTGGGCACCAGGTAGCAGGCAACGTCAGGGCCGAAGCAGGGACGGAGGTCCTTCACCAGCGCCACTACATCCCGGGCATCGGCCAAATTCGTCCAAGCGGTGGAGGACGGCTTTCCTGGCCAGCGACCCATGCCTCGCCCAGGTGGCGGATCGATGCGGTCAAATATCAGGTTGGGTATACCCAAGGGTGAACCCAGCGTGACGAAAGACCTCACGTCGTGCTCAGGCAGCGAACACAACGCCTCATACGCCACAAGACTGCCCAGAGAGTGCGCGACGACCACACGAGTGTCCGCTCCGACCATCTGCCGTACGCGGTCGCGCGCAGCGACGCGCAGTTCGGGCTCGGCAAGATAGCGGACCACCTGTTTCAAATCGAAAATGAGCGCTTTCTCGGCGAGGCCTGCGAAGAACCTCGAGCCTGACAGTGCCAGCAGCGCCGCTTGCACCATCGGCCCCACACCGGCGAGGAGGTTCTGGGCATTCGGCGCCACGACTTGCGGCTCGGCCGCAGCGGCATGCTCCCACCATTGCAGCAGCAGTTCCGTCTCCGGTCCGGCCGATACGTCCCACCACTCGTAGTGTGGGTCGTCGCCGGCCAGACGCTGTCCCGGGGGCAGAAACAAATCCCCGTAAAAGCCCATCACCACGTCGGAATCCGCGAGTCTCGTTGCCGAACCGGCCCGTCGCATCCCGTCGTGGAGCGCCGGTGTCCACTGGCTCAGCAACGTCTGCTCACCGAGTTGCTGTTTGCCCACACCGTGTACGCAGACAACACGTGCCATCGCGTCCTCCGTGACAGCGTCGGAATGGCTAGCGCCGGTCGAAATCAGTGGTCGTACCCATTTCGAACACAACGATCTCGTGGCCTGTGCCGACAACGAAGTCTCCGTCGTCGCTGAGGGAAACCGCGCGCGCCGGATAGGGCGTGGCCCAGCACAACATTTCGCTCCACGTGTGCAGATTCCAAACCCGTACCGTGTAGTCGTCGCCCACCGTAACGGCGACAGGCAGACCGTCGATGCGGCCGGTTGCCACTCCATTCACCACCCCGGTGTGACCGGGCAGAACAGCCACTTCGTCAGTCGTCGACAGGTCCCACGCCCGCATCGCACCGTCGTCACCCACACTGACGGCCAGTTCCAGTTCACCGACACGCGCGCAGGCCACACCGTGAGCCGCACCGGAGTGGGCTGTCAGGGAATTGATCCGCCGACCGGTGAGCAGGTCCCAGGTGCACATGACGCCGTCGTCGCCGACAGTGACGGCCACATGGCGACCGTCGAGACGCGTGCAGGCAACCCCGTTCAACACACCTGCGTGAGCCTCCGCGGAACAAAGGTTCTCGCCGGACTTCAAATCCCACACACGCATAACCCCCGATGCGTCACCGGACACGGCCACCGCGCGCCCGTCGACATGGGTCGTGTCCAGACCCCAGATCCAGTCCTCATGTCCCCGCAGCACGCTCTCGTGCCGACAGGTCTCCAGATTCCAGACATGCAACGAGTAATTGCCACCACCACCCACGACAGCGACCGGTACTCCGTCGACATCCGCACAGGCGACCGCGTTCACCGCGCCCGTATATCCGGTGAGCACAGCCAGCTGGCCTCCTGTCCGTGCATCCCAGACACGTACCGCTCCGTCGCCGTCACCACCCACTGTCAGTGCGGCCGACGAGCCCTTGATCCTCGTGTGCGCCACCGACCACAGCCACCCGGTGTGGCCATACCCGCCCGTCGACGGCCGCTGCTCCGAAGCACCCACACCTGCGGTCTTCTCCTGCCCCGTCTCGGTGGCATCCGCGTCAACTCTCTCCTCCACACCCAGCAGAAGACGCCGTGCTCCAGCCCGCAGGTCCCAGACATGCACCGAACCGTCGGCACCGCCGGTCACAGCTACAGGAGTACCGTCCACCTCGGTCGCCGCAACAGCGTTGACAGCGCTGGCATGGCCATCGAGCACGGCAGAAGGTTCACCCAGCACCAGGTCCCATACGCGGACGGTGTAATCGCCTCCGCCCACCACCGCCAGTGGTCGTTCGTCGACGACGATGCAGGCCACCCCGTTCACCCAGCCTGTGTCACCGCTCAGGACCCGCAGAGCTTCACGCCTCTCCAGGTCCCAGACACAGAGATGCCCGTCCCCACCGCCGCCGGAGACAGCGACCGAGGTCCCGTCGACCCGTGTGGACGACACCGCCCACACCCAACTGCTGTGGCCGGCGAACGTCGCACGTTCCGTCCGCTCCTGTAGATCCCAGAGGCGCACGGAGCCGTCGGCTCCCACACTGATCGCGTGTGGTACATCCCTCACGGTGATGCAGGAAACTCCGTTGACCGCCCCCGGATGACCGACGAGAGAGGCCAACTGGTCCCCGGTGGACAGATCCCACAGCCGGACCGACGCGTCACCACCGCCCACGACGGCCACTGGCATCTCGTTCACGACCGCGCAGGCCAGCCCGTTGACGGCTCCTCCCTGAGCGCTGAGGACCGCCAAACTCTCCCCTGTCGCCAGATCCCACACCCGCACGGTGTAGTCATCGCCCCCGGACAACGCGACGGACACACCGTTCACCATGGTGCAGGCAACCGCGTTGATGGCTCCCTGGTGACCGACGAGGACGGAGCAGAGCTCACCCGTCCGCAAGTCCCAGACACGCACAAGGCCATCGGTGCTCCCACTCACGGCAACCGGGCGACCACTCACTTCTCCGCAGGCAACCGCGTTGACGGCTCCGGGCCGTTCGACCGAGGCTCGGGTCGTCTGGCTGTCGGTGGCCCAGACCGGGCGCCAGAGACTGTTGCGGCTCAAGCGACGCGAGAGGTCTCGGTCTTTGAAACGCAGCGCGTCGAGCGCCAGCAGTTCCCTCCGGATTCCTGGGCTGGCACGTCGGTGGTCGCCGGCCGAGGTCCTGTACAGGTCTGCCAGCCGAAGCGCACGCTCCGTCGTGAGCCTGTCCAGGACCGCCAGCAAAGGCCCGGGCTCGGCATGCACGAGGAACTCGGAGTCCATCACCAGTTCGTCCAACTCACCTGAGACGGCGGCATGAGTGGCGAGATGGTGCAGGGTGTAGGGATGAGCACGGGGCCAGTCGAGACGACGGAGAGGCGTACGAGGGACTAGGCGCTTCAGTACCTCGACGAATCCTCTCTGAGCCTCCCTCGCGTTCTCGTCCCGCCGGAGATGCTCAGCCAGGGCCTGGTGATAGAGGCGGTACGCCGAATGACCGAACTCGGTTGCCTCCACGACATAGCGGCCGGTGGAATGCTGGAGCCACAGAAGATCCTCGTCGTTGTAGGAGCGGCCCGACAAACGGGAGGCCAGCGCACTCCAGATGTCTTCCCAGGGCAGCCCTTGGCCCTCCGCATAGGCCAGGGGCCGCAGAAGGTCCCTCGCACGGTCGGCCTCAGCACCGAGTCGCTCGTCCAAATCCTGCGCCATTGCCGAGTCCGCGGTCTTCGGCAGCGCCTGGCGCCACTCCGGATCGCGGGGGTCGGCAACCACGTCCTGCACGGCCAGGGTCCCGGAAACGATGCGGGCGACCAGGAAGGACGGGAAGGCTGCCTCCGCGACGGCGTCGGCGACCTCACTCACCAGCGCCGGAGGGGCGTCGGCGTATGGGCTGTCGAGCCTCGAGTCCGTCAGTCCCTGGCGGGCATAGGCCGCAAGCGCGGCTCGGTCCGCGTAGGTCTCATTGTCCAGATCGACAATCTTCACCTTCACATCTCGCTGCAGATGTCTGAGCAGGTGGGGTCTGGTTCCTAGGAGCAGGCGCACTTTGCCGTTGCCGAACCGGATCATCGGCTGGATCAGCTGCGTCACCAGCGAGTTGGGGGTAGCGGCCTCGTCCAAGGCATCGATGATCGCGGTGAATGGGCGTTGCCTGTTCGCCAGCGCGTCGAGCAGAGCTCCCACCGTCGAGGCACGCACCCCGGCCGCTGCGGCCAGCCCGTTGAGCACGTCGCTGTCGGTGAGGGCTTGCGCGTAAATGACCACATCGACAGATCCGGGCAGGGGTACCGCTGACTGCGGCAGGTCGAGCAGACGGAGCGGCACACTGTGGTGGCGCTCCTCGCTGGTGAGCGCCGCGACCAGACCCAGAACAGCTGTCTTTCCCGAACCGGGCCCGCCTGTCACCACCAGCGCCGCCGATAGCGAGTCCGGCCCTTCCAGCCACTCCGTGAGCTCGGTGAGTGTGCGGCGACGGCCCCTGAACCACCAGCCGTCCTCTTCTCCGAACGACGCCTTGGCGCGCACCAGCATGCGCCTGGCCAGTTCGGTTTCCCTGCGCTCCGCCTGCGCCTGCCATTCGATCGCTTGCTGCATCGCGAGATCTGCTTCGAACGGGCGGCTGTGCCGCCGTGGATTCGGGAAGAACGCCGGCACATCACCGAGCATCTTGGCCGCGTGCCACTCGATACTCTGTGTTGGCGGCCGGTCGACGTCTGCGTTCATGTGAGCAACGAGTGAACCGAGGCTTAGGTACTCAGGCTTTTCTCCGGCGGTGGCGAGGCTGTCCACTGCGGCGGTGAGCAGATTGGGCAGGGCCTCGACCAGCGCGGACTGAGCGGGCTGAGCGGAAGCGATGAATGCGATACCCGCGCTGTCGTTGTCCGGACTCCTGCGCAAACTCTCCAGAGCGGCCGCCACGGAATCGCCCGCCCCTTGGCCTGCGTGACATGTGTCGAGGATGAAGAGCAGTTGCTTGATGTCCGTGTCGTCGAGCAGGACCGAGGCGATCTGGGACGTCGGCAGCGCTTGCTTCGGCTTCGACAGATCGCTGTCAGCGGGGAAGAACATGTGCCTGCGAGGCGTCGAGCCGAGTAACTGGCCGTGTCCGGCGAGATACACGACAACCATGTCGTCCGGGCGTCTGTCCTCCGACGTGGCGAAGCGCTCCAAATGGTCCAGGAGTGCGTTCCTGTCAGGATCGAGCCCCAGGTCGCTGACGTGTGTGTATCCAAGGCGAGTGGTGAACAGGTCGATGATCTTCTGTCGCGCCTGGACAAGCCCGGGACGGCTCCCGACCGGGGAGCGGGGCAGATGTGCCACAGCCGTGGCGATGAGAAACCGTCGCGGTCCATTCACCCCGTCGCCCCGGCTCATCAGCGGAGGCCTGTTCTCGACCGTCCACGCCCCAGGAGTCCGCAACTTCTCCCGTCCCCCATCACATCCCCCTCCTCGCACTCACCACCCCCAGGAGGGCGACGAGTACTGAGTCTCCAGAAGTGCCCCTGGTCCTCGCACTCCTTACTCAGCCAATCTCCCGGACGGTCGCACATCACTCCTCCCGGAGCATGCGGAACTCCCGGGCATGACTCTCATGCGCCCCCAAAGCCCCCTTGTCGCAGCGGAGTTGGAAGATGACGCTGACGTAGAGCCGCAGACTACACAACCCACTCGTACGGGGGACATGCCGTGCGGTCGACCAGGTTCACTCGAGGACAGTGAGGCGTAGATGACGTCCGAGCTCCGGAACGCAGAGGCTGCACGAATCCGGATATCACCTGATCAATCTCTCACCCTTCGACAGGCGCGCTCGGCGGACGTGGCCGAGCTGCACATCCTCGACGAAAGGATCTTCAAGAAGGTCGCGTACCCGTACTTCCTCATGCGCCAATTGGTCGACATCTACGGCCCGCACTTCCTGGTCCTGGATGATGACGAACACCTCCACGGATACGTACTGGCGGCGACCTCCGCTCTCAACCGTGAGAGCTGGATCCTGGGCTTGTGTGTGGCGATGGACCATCGCGGGGAGGGCCTGGGGCGCCTGTTGATGGCGGCCATCCTCGAGCAGTTGCGCGAGGACGGCATCCACGTCGTCCGGCTCACGGTGGAGCCGGGGAACAGCGTTGCGGTCACGCTCTACGAACGCCTGGGCTTTGTGCCCGAGCAACCCGGAAACGGTTTCCGCAGCGACTATTTCGGTCCGGGTGAACACCGGCTGATCATGCGTCTCAACCTTCCCGGAGCTGGCTGATCCTCCTCGCCCGACCGCCGCTGACGTTCCGGGACGACGAAGGATGCCGTCGGTTGCGACGACGCCCCGTCAGGACGGTGTCCGGGCCGCCGCCAGTAGTCGGGTCACGTCGTCGGAGCAGATGGTGAGGGCCGCGCCCACGGTGGCCAGGGCGTCGCGTTCGGCGGGGGTGTAGGGGCCGTCGGCGAGGGCGATGCGGGCGCCCTGGAGGAGGATCGACTCGCGGCCCGGGGCGGCGAGGTGGGGGGCCAGCGGATCCAGGGCCTCGTGGAGCTCGATGGCCAGACCGGCCGTGCAGGGCTCACCGGTGAAGCGGCCGGTGTCCGCCTCCAGCGCCTCGACCAGCGCGGCCAGCTGCTCCTCCGTGCAGTCGTCGAAGCCGGCGGCGCGCACCCCGACCGCGGCCGTCTCCAGCGAGGCGCGCGAGCAGGTGCCGCCGGCGGCCAGCACGGCGAGGGCGACGGTGTGGACGGCGTCGCGGAGCATC
The DNA here is from genome assembly GCF_055570675.1 of Streptomyces sp. NPDC031111. NCBI lineage: Bacteria > Bacillati > Actinomycetota > Actinomycetes > Kitasatosporales > Streptomycetaceae > Streptomyces > Streptomyces sp. NPDC031111. Next base: position 634,194 of record NZ_JBVIGS010000001.1, on the reverse strand, counting down.
GCGGAGAAGCGGGTGGTGGTGGGGTGGTCCAGGACGTCGGTGCCGAAGTGGCGACGGCAGGCCGCGCATTCGACGACCGGCCCGGTCTCACCGCGCGGCAGCACCGGCACGCCGAACAGGGCGAAGCGGCGGTGTCCGGTGAGCCGCTGGTAGTTGCGGTCGCCGCCGCAGCCGGGGCAGAAGAACTCCCCGTCACCGACGGCCGTCCACGCGGTGCGGGTGCCCAGGAGGCGCGACAGTCTGGTGGCAGCGGCACGGCCGTTGGGTCCCCGTCCTGGCAGCACGTCGCACCTCCATAACCGCCACAGCGTCGTCGCCGCGCTTGCGTGATGTTAGCCACATCAAGGAGGTGGAGTCAGTACCCCGGACGAGACCTTTCCGTGACCCGCGCATCGAGATGGCCGGTATACGACGGGGCCCCGCCCGCCGTTTTCCGGCGAGCGGGGCCTCGGACCGCCGATTCGGCTGGTCAGCGCGCCGCGCGGTTGACGGCCGAGACGACCGCCTTCAGCGAGGCCCGCGTGGTGTTCGCGTCGATTCCGATGCCCCACAGCACCTTGTCGCCGATCGCGCACTCGATGTAGGAGGCGGCCTGCGCGGAGGCGCCCTCGCTCATCGTGTGCTCCTGGTAGTCCAGCAGCCGTACGTCGATGCCGATGCCCTGGAGCGCGTGGAAGAACGCGGAGATCGGGCCGTTGCCGGTGCCGACCAGGGTGGTCTCCGTGCCGTCGACGGTGGCCTCGACGGTGAGGGTGTCCACGCCGTCGCGGTCGGTGGTGCTCTGGCCGTTGGCGACCTGGATACGGCCCCAGGGGTTCCGCGGGTTCGGCAGGTACTCGTCCTGGAAGACCGCCCAGATGTCGGCCGGGGTGATCTCGCCGCCCTCGGCGTCCGTCTTCGCCTGGATCAGCTTCGAGAACTCGATCTGCATCCGGCGCGGCAGGTCCAGCTTGTGGTCGTTCTTCAGGACGTACGCGATGCCGCCCTTGCCGGACTGCGAGTTGACGCGGATGACGGCCTCGTAGGAGCGGCCGACGTCCTTGGGGTCGATGGGCAGGTACGGGACCGCCCACTCGATGTCGTCGACGGTGACGCCCTTCGCGGCCGCGTCGGCCTCCATGGCGTCGAAGCCCTTCTTGATGGCGTCCTGGTGGGAGCCGGAGAAGGACGTGTAGACCAGGTCGCCCACGTACGGGTGGCGCGGGTGGACGTCCATCTGGTTGCAGTACTCCCACGTACGACGGATCTCGTCGATGTCGGAGAAGTCGATCTGCGGGTCGACGCCCTGGGAGAACAGGTTCATGCCCAGGGTGACCAGGTCGACGTTGCCGGTGCGCTCGCCCTGCCCGAACAGACAGCCCTCGACGCGGTCGGCGCCGGCCATCAGCGCCAGCTCGGCGGCGGCCACCGCCGTACCGCGGTCGTTGTGCGGGTGGACGGACAGGCAGACGTGCTCGCGGCGGGAGAGGTTGCGGTGCATCCACTCGAAGCGGTCCGCGTGCGTGGACGGGGTGGAGCGCTCGACGGTGGCGGGCAGGTTGAGGATGATCTCGCGGCCCGGGCCCGGCTGGTAGACGTCCATCACCGCCTCGCAGACCTCCAGCGCGAAGTCCAGCTCGGTGTCGGTGAAGATCTCCGGGCTGTACTGGTAGCCGAACTCCGTCTCCGGGTCCAGCAGCTTCTCCGCGTACTCCATGACCAGCCGCGTGCCGTCGACCGCGATCTGCTTGATGTCGTCCTTGGAGCCCCGGAAGACGACCCGGCGGAAGACGGGGGCGGTGGCGTTGTAGAGGTGGACGGTGGCGCGCTTGGCGCCCTTCAGGGACTCCACCGTGCGCTCGATCAGGTCCTCGCGGGCCTGGGTCAGTACGGAGATGGTGACGTCGTCCGGGATGGCGTCCGGGTCCTCGATGATGGAGCGCACGAAATCGAAGTCGGTCTGGCCGGAGGCCGGGAAGCCGACCTCGATCTCCTTGTAGCCCATCTTGACCAGCAGGTCGAACATCGCGCGCTTGCGGGCGGGCGACATCGGGTCGATCAGGGCCTGGTTGCCGTCGCGCAGGTCGGTGGAGAGCCAGCGGGGGGCGGTGGTGATCCGCTTCTGCGGCCACGTGCGGTCGGGGATGTCGACCTGCTCGTAGCGGCCGTACTTGTGGATCGGCATGGGACTGGGCTGCTGGCGGTTCGCCATGATGCGTGGGCTCCTCGATGGTCCGCGGGGTGTCCTTGACGGGACGGCCGACGGCGCAGCGCCAAACTCCGCGGGGAGGGGGTCGGCCTCTACTGCAGACCCTCACCGCGGCAGCTAAGGAGAAGCAGCCCGAAACGCATGATGCTCCGCAGCTTAACCGAGCCGTGCGTCACACGAGGGTCCGTATCAGTATGCGGGACCGCGGGGAGGAACCGGGCGAAAAGTGCCGTATACCACTGAAGGACCTCCTCCCGGGCTGCCTCGGAGGAGCGTTCCATCGATTGTGGTCGCGCGTAGTGACAGCTGCGTCACACGGTGCGATGGTTTCCGGCATGACGACCAACGGGGGCTGCCAGCCCGTCTTCTGCACCATCGTCCCGCCGCACGTCCTCGACCGGCTCGCGCAGGCCGAGGACCCCCTGCTCCACGGTCCCGCGCGCCGGACCCTCCGGCGCGACGCCTATGAGCGCACCCAGCGCCGGCTGACCACGGTCGTCGGCGCGCCCGCCGTCGCCACGCTCGCCGACGCGGAGGAGGGGAAGCCGCACCGCACCGTGCACGACGCCCGGCACGGCACCGACCTGCCGGGCACGAAGGTGCGCGGCGAGGGCGACGCACCCGGCCAGGACGCCACCGTCAACCGCGCCTACGCCGGTCTCGGCGCCACGTTCGAGCTGTTCCTCAAGGCGTACGCCCGTGACTCGATCGACGGCAACGGGCTGCCGCTGGTCGCGACCGTGCACTACGACCGCGAGTACAACAACGCGTTCTGGAACGGCGAGCAGATGGTCTTCGGCGACGGGGACGGGGAGATCTTCCTCGACTTCACCATCCCCATCGACGTCATCGGCCACGAACTCGCCCACGGCGTCACGCAGTACACCGCCAACCTGGAGTACTTCGGCCAGTCCGGCGCGCTCAACGAGTCGATGTCGGACGTCTTCGGCGCGCTCATCAAGCAGTACACGCTCGGCCAGACCGCCGCCGAGGCCGACTGGCTGATCGGTGCCGGGCTGCTCGCCCCGCGCGTGACGGGGGTCGCGCTGCGCTCCATGAAGGCCCCGGGCACGGCGTACGACGACGACGTGCTCGGCAAGGACCCGCAGCCCGCGACGATGGACGACTACGTCCGCACCGGCCGCGACAACGGCGGTGTGCACATCAACTCCGGCATCCCGAACCACGCCTTCCATCTGGCCGCCACCACCCTCGGCGGGCACGCCTGGGAGCGGGCCGGGCAGGTCTGGTACGACGTGCTGACCGGCGGGGAGCTGAAGGAGGACGCCCAGTTCACGGACTTCGCGACGCTGACGGTGAAGGCGGCGCGGGCCCGGTACGGGGACGGCGAGGAACTGGACGCCGTGAGCAAGGGGTGGGAACAGGTGGGGGTGCGGACGCTGTAGTTCCGTACTAGACACGGACCCATGCGTATTCAGGTGCGGCGCACGGGCGGTTTCGCGGGCATCGAGCGGCAGGCCGAGGTGGACACCTCGGGCCGCTCCGACGCCCACGAGTGGCACGCCCTGGCCGAGCGGGTGATGGCCGCCGGCCGGGGCACGCCTCCGGCCGGGGTGCCGGACGGCTTCGGCTACCGGATCACGGTGGACGGGAAGTCGGTGTACTGCGCGGATCCCCGGCTCACGGAGGAGCAGCGGGAGCTGATCAGGAGAGTGCTGAAGGAAGGCGCCTGACTCCCCGCGCGCGCAGGGGCGTTGACTTCGCTCACCGCCGGTGCCGATGATCCGGGCCATGGCGACGACGAACCCGATCCCCCGCTTCCCGGCCGGCTTCCTGTGGGGCGTGTCGACCTCGGCGCACCAGATCGAGGGTGCGGTGGACGCGCGCGAGCCGTCCGTGTGGGACGTGTTCACGGCCGAGCCGGGGCGGGTGCGGGACGGCTCGACGGCGGCGGTGGCCTGCGACCATGTGCGCCGCCACCGGGAGGACGTGGCGCTGCTGGCCGGCCTGGGCGTGGACGCGTACCGCTTCTCCGTCTCCTGGCCGAGGGTGCGGGCGAAGGGCGGCCTGGACTTCTACGACCGGCTGGTCGACGAGCTGTGCGCGGCGGGCGTGCGGCCGGTGCCGACGCTGTTCCACTGGGACCTGCCGGCCGGGCTGGACTGGCTGGAGCGCGATACGGCCGAGCGGTTCGCCGAGTACGTGGCGGAGGTCGCCGGGCGGCTCGGCGACCGGGTGACGAAGTGGATCACCCTCAACGAGCCGGCCGAGCACACCCTGCTGGGGCATGCGCTGGGCGTGCACGCCCCCGGCCGGAAGCTGCTCTTCGACGCGCTCCCGGTGGCCCACCACCAGCTCCTCGCGCACGGCCTTGCGGTAAGGGCGCTGCGGGCCGCGGGGGCGGGTGACATCGGGATCGCGAACTCCCACGGTCCGACCTGGCCGGCCTCGCGGGACGAGGCGGATGTGGCGGCGGCCGACTTCTACGACCTGCTCCTGAACCGGCTCTTCGCCGACCCGCTGCTGCTGGGCCGCTACCCGGACGGCATCGCCGAGCTGATGCCGGGCGACGTCGAGGCGGATCTGGAGGTCGTCGCCGAGCCGCTGGACTGGTACGGGATCAACTACTACGCGCCGACGCGGGTGGGCGCTCCGCAGGGTACGGAGATCGACTTCGGCGGCGTCCGGATGCCGGCCGAACTCCCCTTCTCGGTGCGGGAGATCGAGGGGTACCCGGTGACGGACTTCGGCTGGCCGGTGGTGCCGGAGGCGCTGACGGAACTCCTCACCGGCTTCCACGCGCGGTACGGCGACCGCCTCCCACCGGTGGTGATCACCGAGAACGGCTGCGCGTACGAGGGGCTGGACGACCCGGACCGCATCGCCTACCTCGACGGGCACCTCCGCGCGCTGCACCGGGCGGTGGAGGCGGGCGTGGACGTGCGCGGCTACTTCGTGTGGTCCCTGCTGGACAACTTCGAGTGGGCGGAGGGGTACGCCCGCCGCTTCGGTCTGGTCCACGTCGACTTCGGCACGCAGCGGCGCACGCCGAAGGCGTCGTACGACTGGTTCAGGGACCTGCTGCGCGAACAGCGCCGCTGATCAGAAGCCCAGCCGCCGCAGCTGCTTCGGGTCGCGCTGCCAGTCCTTGGCGACCTTCACGTGCAGGTCGAGGAAGACGGGTGTGCCGAGCAGGGCCTCGATCTGTTTGCGGGACTTGATGCCGACGTCCTTCAGGCGCTTGCCCTTGGGGCCGATGACGATGCCCTTCTGGCTGGGGCGCTCGATGAACAGGTTGGCGTGGATGTCGAGGAGGGGCTTGTCGGCGGGGCGGTCCTCGCGCGGGAGCATCTCCTCGACGACCACGGCGATGGAGTGCGGCAGCTCGTCGCGGACGCCCTCCAGGGCGGCCTCGCGGATCAGTTCCGCGACCATGACCTGCTCGGGTTCGTCGGTGAGGTCGCCCTCGGGGTAGAGGGCGGGGCCCTCCGGCATCAGGGGGATCAGGAGGTCGGCCAGCAGGTCGACCTGCGTGTTCGCGGTCGCCGAGACCGGGATGATCTCCGCCCAGGTGATGCCGAGCTCCTGGCCGAGCTGGTCGACGGCGATCAGCTGTTCGGCCAGCGCCTTGCCGTCCACCAGGTCGGTCTTGGTGACGATCGCGACCTTCGGGGTCTTCTTGATCCCGGCCAGCTCCTTGGCGATGAAGCGGTCGCCGGGGCCGATCTTCTGGTCCGCGGGGAGGCAGAAGCCGATCACGTCGACCTCCGCCCAGGTGGTGCGGACCACGTCGTTCAGCCGCTCGCCGAGCAGGGTGCGCGGCTTGTGCAGTCCGGGGGTGTCCACGAGGATCAGCTGCGCGTCCTCGCGGTGCACGATCCCGCGCACGGTGTGCCGGGTGGTCTGCGGCCGGTTCGAGGTGATCGCCACCTTCTGCCCGACCAGAGCGTTCGTGAGGGTGGACTTGCCCGCGTTGGGGCGGCCCACGAAGCAGGCGAAGCCGGCCCTGTGGACGGCCTCGGCCGGCTGCTCGGATGACTGGGTACGAACACTCATGCCGCCCATTCTCCCTGATCCCCGGACCTCATCGAGCACGGCCGGATTCCGGCCCGTCGGCCCCGCTCCTCACGTCCGAAAGTTTCGAACCAACGAGCCCGAGGAACCCCCTCCACTCTCCCCCACGGGGCAGCCGCCGCACCCATCCCGCCCCGGCATTGCAACGTTTTCCAACGCCGAATAGTTTCGAAGACATTACGAAACCATTGACAACTCCCCTGCCTCCAAAGACTGTTGGGTCGCTCCCCGGTCATGCGTCACAGGCGATTCATGAGGAGGAACAGTCCCATGAGCGAAACCCCCCACGGCTCCGGCCCACGTCAGGTCAGTCGCAGACGGTTCGTCCTCGGCGGTGCCGGGGCGCTGGCGGCGGCGGCCGGGTCCGGACTGCTGCTGCCCGGCACGGCACGTGCCGACCAGGTCCTCACCAGCAACGCGACCGGCACGTACAACGGGTACTACTACTCCTTCTGGACCGACGACCCGGGCTCCGTCACCATGACGCTGGGCGCCGCCGGGCAGTACAGCAGCCAGTGGAACAACACCAACAACTGGGTGGGCGGCCTCGGCTGGAGCAACGGCAGCCGCCGGAACGTCACCTACTCCGGCACGTTCAACCCGGGCAGCAACGGCTATCTGGCGCTGTACGGATGGACCGCCAACCCGCTGGTGGAGTACTACATCGTCGAGAACCACGGCCCGTACAACCCGGGGTCGGCCGGCCAGCAGCGCGGCACGGTCAACGCCGACGGCGGTACGTACACGATCTACGAGTCCACGCGGGTCAACGCACCGTCGGTGGAGGGCACCAGGACCTTCCAGCAGTACTGGAGCGTCCGGAACAGCAAGCGGTCCAGCGGCACCATCAACACCGGCACCCACTTCGACGCCTGGGAAGCGGCCGGGATGCCGATGGGAGCCTTCAACTACTACATGATCATGGCCACCGAGGGCTACCAGAGCAGCGGCAGCTCCAACATCACCCTCGGCGGCGGCGGGGGCACCCCCACGGACCCGCCGCCGACGGGCGCCTGCAACGCCACGTACCGCACCACCAACGCGTGGAACAACGGCTTCACGGGTGAGGTGACCATCACCGCGGGCAGCGGAGGCGTCAGCAACTGGCGCGTGCCGGTGACGTTCGCGAGCGGCCAGACGGTCACCTCGATCTGGAACGGCACCGCGAGCTGGAGCGGGAACGTGATGACCGTGACCCCGGTCAGCTGGAACCGCACCCTGAGCGCGGGGCAGTCGGCCTCGTTCGGTTTCAACGTGAGCGGGTCCAATACCACGGCGCCGTCGGTCGGCAGCTGCGGCGCGGGCTGACGCGGGAGGCCACCACGGTAGCGGCCGGGCACCCGTGAGGTACCCGGCCGGCTGTCCGCCCGGTCTGATCAGTCGAAGACGAACGGGCCCGGCGACTGCGGCCCGGTCGCCGTGCAGGTGATGGTGATGAAGCCGAAGGCGGTCACCTTCAGCGAGCCGCCGAACGCCTCCAGGCTGTCCCCGGAGGCGACGGTCCCGGTGAGGGGGCCGACCTCGAGGGCGTCACCGGTCGCCATGGCCGGGTTCTTCGTGCCCTTGAAGACGGTGGTGCCGCCGCCCGCCTTCACCAGGGTGAGTTCCGAGACGAGTGAGTCCTGGCCGATCGCGAGCGGTGCGGTGACCGCGGAGGTGTTGAGGGTGATGGTGGCGGACGTGCCGTTCTGGGTGGCCCTGAGGGTGGCGTCGCCACCGCCGTAGCTTCCGCAGTCGGCGTTGACGGTGGCCGTCCCGGGGGCGACGGCGGCGGCGGTGGGGGCTAGGGCGAGCCCGCAGACCGCGAGGGCTCCTGCGACCAGGGACGCACCTGTTCCGATTCGCTTGCCTCTCATGGGATTCCGGTCCCTTTCCGTGGGGGGAGTACCGGCGGTTCCATTGATGCGCGGGAGGCAGGGAGCGACAAGGTTGAATTCCGGCCTACTTACCGCCGGTAACAGATGGGTGTCCCCCGCTGTCTCAGCCCGCGGTGACCGTCTCCCGGACGGTGCCGTCCGTGCCGGCAACCAGCACCGGGGTCGCGGGGCCTCCGAGGTCCCGTACGGCCGCGCGGTCCTCGGGCGACGCCGACTCCGCCTCCGTCACCACCGCCGCCGCCTCCAGTGACGTCGCCCCGGAGGCCACGGCCATCGCCACCGCCGTCTGGAGGGCGCTGAGCTTCAGGGAGTCCAGGGCGACGGTCCCGGCGACATACGTCCGTCCGGTCTCGTCGCGTACGGCCGCCCCCTCGGGCACGCCGTTGCGGGCCCGCGCGGAACGGGCCAGGGTGACGATCTTGCGGTCCTCGGGGTCGAGCGCGCTGCTGTCGGTCATGATCCGAGCATAAGGGGGCCTCAGGGACGGTCGAGGCGGAGGCGGTCGGCTCGCGGCAGACCGGCCACGACCAGGTCGTAGGAGTCCTCGACCAGTTCCCTGACCAGCCGGTCGGGGAGGGAGCCGTCCACCGTGACGGTGTTCCAGTGGCGCTTGTTCATGTGCCAGCCCGGGACGATCAGGTCCGGGTGCTCGGCGCGGAGGCGGATCGCGTCCTCCGGGTCGCACTTGAGGTTGACGGTGAGGGGCTCGGCGTCGAGGTTCGTCAGGGCGAAGAGCTTGCCCAGGACCTTGAAGACCGAGGTCTCCGGGTTGAAGGGGAACTCCTCCACGGCCGCGTTGAAGGACAGGCACAGGGCGCGCAGCTGCTGCGGGGTCACTCCGGCCCCTCCTCCCCGCCGGGCGGGCCCGCCGGCGCCACCGGCTCCACCAGCACCGTCACGATCTTGTTCCGGCGTCCGGCCGCCGCCTCCGCGGTCAGCCGCAGCTCACGGGCGTCGGGGAGCGCGACCACGGACGAGGCGCCCGCGATCGGCACCCGGCCGAGCTGCTTGGCGAGCAGCCCGCCGACAGTCTCCACGTCCTCGTCGTCGAACGCCTCCAGGCCGTACAGCTCGCCCAGGTCGCCGATGTCGAGGCGGGCGGTGACCCGGTAGCGGTCCTCGCCGAGCTCCTCCACCGGGGGCAGTTCACGGTCGTACTCGTCGGTGATCTCGCCGACGATCTCCTCGAGGATGTCCTCGATGGTGACGATGCCCGCGGTGCCGCCGTACTCGTCGACGGCGACGGCGACGTGGTTGCGCTCCTTCTGCATCTCGCGCAGCAGGTCGCCGGCGTTCTTGGTGTCGGGCACGAAGAAGGCCGGGCGCATCGCCGTCGACACCAGGTCGTTCTCGGCGTCCCGGCTGATGTGCGTCTTGCGGACCAGGTCCTTGAGGTAGACGATCCCGACGATGTCGTCCTCGCTCTCGCCGGTCACCGGGATCCGGGAGAAGCCGGAACGCAGGGCGAGGGTGAGGGCCTGGCGGATCGTCTTGTACCGCTCGATCACCACCAGGTCGGTGCGCGGCACCATCACCTCGCGCACGAGCGTGTCGCCCAGCTCGAAGACCGAGTGCACCATGCGGCGCTCCTCGTCCTCGATCAGCGACTCCGCCTCCGCGAGGTCCACCAGCGCGCGCAGCTCGGCCTCGGAGGCGAAGGGTCCGTGCCGGAAGCCCTTGCCGGGGGTGAGCGCGTTGCCGATGAGGATCAGCAGCGACGGGATCGGGCCCATGATCCTGGCCAGCGGCACCAGGACGTACGCGGCGGCCGTCGCCGTGTTCAGCGGGTGCTGGCGGCCGATGGTGCGCGGGGAGACCCCGACGGCGACGTACGACACCAGGACCATGATCGCGATGGCGATCAGCAGCGCCTCGGCCGTCCCGTCGAACTCCCTGAGACAGCCGTAGGTGATCAGCGCGGCGGCGGCCATCTCGCAGGCGACGCGGACCAGCAGCGCCACATTGAGGTAGCGGGTGGGGTCGGCGGCGATCTGCGCGAGTCTGGCGCTGCCCCGGCGGCCGGAGCGTACGGCCTCCTCGGCGCGGAAGCTGGAGACGCGCGCGATGCCGGCCTCCGCGGAGGCGGCGAGCCAGGCGACCACCACCAGCGCGATCGCGCCGAGGACGAGTTGCGGGCTCATGACACGGTCGGGGCGGGGGACGGGCCGGTCAGACCCTTCTCCGCGCGCCAGCCGTCCACGATGGCGGCCTGGAGACCGAACATCTCGGCCTTCTCGTCCGGCTCCTCGTGGTCGTAGCCCAGCAGGTGCAGCACACCGTGGACGGTGAGCAGCTGGAGCTCCTCGTCCATGGTGTGCCGCGTCGGTGCTTCCTCGCCCTGCTTGGCGGCGACCTCGGGGCAGAGCACGATGTCGCCGAGCAGCCCCTGCGGCGGCTCGTCGTCGTCCTTGGACGGGGGCCGCAGCTCGTCCATGGGGAACGACATGACGTCCGTCGGCCCGGGCAGGTCCATCCACTGGATGTGCAGCTGCTCCATGGCGCCGGCGTCCACGACGATCACCGAGAGTTCGGAGAGCGGGTGGATACGCATCCGTGCGAGCGCGTAGCGGGCGATGTCGAGGATCGCCTGCTCGTCGACCTCGGTTCCGGACTCGTTGTTGACGTCGATCGACATCTGGTGCTCGGTCTACTTCCCCTTGTGCCCGGACTTGCCGCGGCCGCCCTTGTGGGTGCCGTTCTGGGTGCCGTGCTTGCTGTCGTACTGCTCGTACGCGTCGACGATACGGCCCACCAGCTTGTGCCGGACGACATCGTGGGACGACAGCCGGGAGAAGTGGACGTCGTCCAGGCCCTCCAGGATGTCCTGCACCTGCCGCAGGCCGGACTTGGTGCCGTCCGGCAGGTCGACCTGCGTCACGTCACCCGTGATCACGATCTTCGAGTCGAAGCCGAGGCGGGTGAGGAACATCTTCATCTGTTCGGGGCTGGTGTTCTGGGCCTCGTCCAGGATGATGAAGGCGTCGTTGAGCGTGCGACCGCGCATGTACGCCAGCGGCGCGACCTCGATGGTCCCCGCCGCCATCAGCCGGGGGATCGAGTCCGGGTCGAGCATGTCGTGCAGCGCGTCGTACAGCGGGCGCAGATACGGGTCGATCTTCTCGTAGAGCGTGCCCGGCAGGAAGCCGAGCCGCTCCCCCGCCTCGACGGCAGGACGGGTCAGGATGATGCGGTTGACCTGCTTGGACTGGAGGGCCTGCACCGCCTTGGCCATGGCGAGGTACGTCTTGCCGGTGCCCGCCGGGCCGATGCCGAAGACGATGGTGTGCTTGTCGATCGCGTCCACATAGCGCTTCTGGTTGAGCGTCTTGGGGCGGATCGTGCGGCCGCGCGAGGACAGGATGTTCTGCGTGAGCACCTGGGCCGGGGTCTCCTGGCCGTCGCTCTCCCCGTTCTCGCTCGCCTTGAGCATGGCGATCGAGCGTTCCACTGCGTCCTCCGTCATCGGCTGCCCGGTGCGGAGCACCAGCATCATCTCGTCGAACACGCGCGAAATGAGGGCGACCTCGCCTGCGTCGCCGACCGCGCTGATCTCATTGCCCCGGACGTGGATGTCGGCCCCCGGGAAGGCCTTCTCGATCACGCGCAGGAGGGAGTCTCCGGACCCCAGCACGGTCACCATGGGGTGCTGGGCGGGGACGGTGAACTGCACTTTCGCCTGTCCCTGCGCGGGGGTGTGAGCTGTGGGTGTCTGAGTCATGGGCCGGCTCTGAAGGCCTGCGGTTCCTCCTCGTCACGGCCGCACGGCTGAGGGCGGCCTCGCGCTTCCCAGAGTACGCCGCGGGGGTGACAAGGCCGTAGGCCTTTTACTCGGACTCAGGACCACTGCGGCGCGGTGGGGGCTGATCGCGCAGTTCCCCGCGCCCCTTGAGGGACGTGCACTGGACGCCCCTGAAAGGGGCGCGGGGAACTGCGCGACCAGCCACACACGACCCGCGCCCGGGAGGTGGGACCAGCCGCCCCCTCGCGGGGGTATGGGGGCGGAGCCCCCGAGACAGGGGTGCGGGGCCGAGCCCCGCTCCTCACGCCGACCGGCGGAAGCCGATCGTCGGCACCGCCCGCCGCAGCGGCCACGGCCGCACCAGCTCCCCCGAGACCAGGTCCGCCAGGAACCCGTACCGCCGCAGCGCCGAGGGGTCCTGCCCCTCGACCGACTGCACCCTCCGCCACCACGCCCCGATCTCCGCCCACCCCGGCGCCGACAGCGACCCCCCGAACTCCTGGACGGACAGCGCAGCCGTGAGCCCCGCGAAGGCGAGCCGCTCCGCCAGCGACCACCCCGCCAGCGACCCCGCGACGAACCCGGCGACGAACACGTCCCCCGCCCCGGTCGGATCGAGCGCCTCGACGGCGATCGCCGGCACCGACGCGGTCTCCCCCGTGCGCCGGTCCACCGCGTACGCGCCCTCCGCGCCGAGGGTGACCACCGCGACCGGCACATGCTCGGTGAGGGCCCGCGCGGCCGCGCGGGGGCAGTCCGTGCCCGTGTACCGCATGGCCTCCTCCGCGTTCGGCAGGAACGCCTCGCAGTGGCGGAGGTCGGACAGCGCCGCCAGTTCCCACGCGCCGGTGTCGTCCCAGCCGACGTCGGCGAAGATGCGGGCGCCCTTGCGCCCGGCCTGCGCGATCCAGGGCGCACTGCGCCCCGGGGTGAGGGAGGCGACGGCGGCACGCGCGCGGGGCGGGCAGTCGGGGGCCGGTTCCTCGGGGGGAGGTTCATGGCCGTGGGAGACCATCGTGCGCTCGCCGTCGTAGGCCATGGAGACGGTGACCGGGGAGTGCCAGCCGGGCACCGTGCGCGACAGGGAGAGGTCGATGCCCTCGCCCTGTTCCAGCGCGTCCCAGCAGTACTCGCCGTAGTGGTCGTCGCCGAACGCCGCGGCGAGGGAGGTGCGCAGGCCGAGGCGGGCGAGGGCGGTGGCCATGTTGGCGACGCCGCCCGGGCTCGACCCCATCCCGCGCGCCCAGGACTCGGTCCCGCGCACCGGGGCGGAGTCGAGCCCGGTGAAGATGATGTCGAGGAAGACGGTGCCGGTGAGGTAGACGTCCCAGGGCGGGTCGTCCGGTGCGCGCAGGGCGGCGAGCGGATCGACCTGGGGCGAGCAGTTCGATCCCTTGACGTGGGCCTTCCCGGTGGACGCCATCACGGTGCGCTCCCTGACGTGGTGCGGTTCAGGCCAGTGTGCACCACACCACCGACAACGTGACCGGCGTCACGCCATCCCCACGCCCCCGTCGGCCGGGAACCTCACCAGCGCGGCACGGCCGGGGTGACCCAGTGCGGGTCGGCGACGCGCATGGCCGCCGCGTCGTCGCGGTCCCGCAGGGAGCCGTCGTCGTCGAGCCACCGCCGGTGGAGGAGGGCCAGCCGGTCGCGGTCGAGTGCGACGCCCAGTCCGGGCGCGTCCGGGACCCGCACGGCGCCGTTCTCGAAGGTGAGGCGCTCGGTGAGGACGTCCTCCGACTGCCACGGGTAGTGGGAGTCGCAGGCGTGGTGCAGGTTGGGCACGGTGGCCGCGACGTGGGTCATCGCGGCGAGGCTGATGCCCAGATGGGTGTTGGAGTGCATGGAGACGCCGACGCCGAAGGTGCGGCAGATCGCGGCGAGCTGCTGGGTGTTGCGCAGTCCGCCCCAGTAGTGGTGGTCGGAGAGGACGACCTGGACGGCGTCGCGGGTGAAGGCCTCCTTGATCTCGGCGAACGTGGTCACGCACATGTTGGTGGCGAGGGGGACGGCGGTGCCGGCGGCGACCTCGGCCATGGCGGGGGTGCCGAGCGCGGGGTCCTCCAGGTACTCGAGGAGGTCCCCGACCTCCTCGGCCACCTTCAGCGAGGTCTCGACGGACCAGGCGCCGTTGGGGTCGAGGCGCAGGGGGTGGCCGGGGAACGCGGCGGCGAGGGCGCGTACGGCGGCGATCTCCTCGTCGGGCGGGAAGACGCCGCCCTTGAGCTTGAAGGACGTGAAGCCGTACCGCTCCTTGAAGAGCCGGGCCTGCTCGACGATGCCGGCCGGGTCGACGGCGGCACCCCAGTCGTCCTTCTCCGCCGGTACGCCCTCGGGGTGGGCGGCCCACTTGTAGAAGAGGTAGGCGCTGTACTCGACGGTGTCGCGCACCTTGCCGCCGAGCAGGGCGTGCACGGGCAGGCCGAGGCTCTTGCCGAGGGCGTCGAGGCAGGCCACCTCGAGGGCGGAGAGCACGGACAGGCGCAGCTTGTCGGCGGTCTGCACGCCGCGCAGTCCGCCGACGTCGACCTGGCCGGAGACCCGGGAGGCGTCGACGGCCACCTGGTCGGCCTCGGTGAACAGCCGGTTCAGGTCGTCCACCCGGCGGCCGACGAGCCGGTCCGCGAGCGGCCCGGCCAGGTCCAGGTACTTGGCGTCGCCGTAGGTCTCACCGAGGCCCGTGGTGCCGTCGGCGGTCACGACCTCGACGATCAGACGGGGGGTGTACGGCTGGTGGACGCCCTGCGTGTTGAGCAGGGGCGGGTCGGCGACGAGGATCGGCGTCAGCCGGACCTCGGTGACGGTCAGGTCGCGGGAGGGCGGCGGGGTCACAGGGCGGCTCCTACGAGGTCGAGTCCGGCGGTGAGCAGGCTGCGCAGGTCGGCGAGGTCGCGGGGCGAGGGGTCGGTGAGGGGGGCGCGCACGGGGCCGACGGGGCGTCCGCGCAGCCGGGCCGCCGCCTTGACCAGCGACACCGCATACCCGGGGACGCGGTCGCGCAGTTCGACGAACGGCACGTAGAAGCCGCGCAGCAGTTTGTCGACCGTGCCGTGGTCGCCGTCGCGCAGGGCGGTGAAGCAGGCGCTCGCGATCTCGGGGGCGAAGGCGTGCACGGCGGAGGAGTAGGCGGGGACGCCGACGGTCGCGTAGGCGCGGGCCTGGATCTCGGCGGTGGCGGCGCCGTTGAAGAAGAGGAAGCCCTCGGGGGCGGCGAGGGTGAGGCGCTGGAGCCGGTCGAGGTCGCTGTGGCCGTCCTTGAGGCCGATGACGTTCGGCAGGGCGGCGATGCGCCGCAGCGAGTCGGCGGTGTAGGCGACCTGGCCGCGCTGGTAGGTGATGAGCGGCAGCGGGGTGCGGGCGGCGATGGCCTCCAGCTGGGCGACGAGGCCGTCCTGCGGGGCGGCGACGAGGTAGTGCGGCAGGACGAGGAGGGCGTCGGCGCCGGCGTCCTCGGCGATGCGGGCGAACCGGGTGGCCTGCGCCCAGCCGTAGCCGATGCCGGCGACGACCGGCACCCGGCCCGCGTTCTCCTGGACGGTGAGGGCGACGACCTGCCGGTACTCGTCCTCGTCCAGGGAGAAGAACTCGCCGGTGCCGCAGGCCGGGAAGACGGCGCCGGGGGCGGCGGCGAGCCGCTCGGCGACGTAGGCGCGGAAGCCGTCCGGATCGAGGGAGCCGTCCTCGTGGAAGGCGGTGAGCGGGAAGGACAGCACCCCGTTCGCCATGCCCTCCTTCAGGCGTCGCGCCACGGCGGCCGTTCCGCTCGGGTCCGTATCGGGACTCACCCTCACTCATCTCCCCATGTAGACGTCATCCATGTATAGGAATGAAGGTTAAGTAGGCGAACGGGCGCCGTCAATGGGGCCGGGGCGCGACTCCTCCCGCCGGTCTACGATCGGCGCATGTCGGAGACCGGGGGCGTGCGCGAGGTGAAGTCCGCCGCGCGGACGATGGAGGTACTGGAACTGCTCGCCGCGCGCGGTGACCGCCCGGCGCGGCTCCAGGAACTGGCGGACGCGCTGGCGGTGCCGCGCAGCTCGATGTACGCGCTGCTCCAGACCCTGATCTCACGGGGCTGGGTCCGCACCGACGTCACCGGCTCGCTGTACGGCATCGGCATCCGCGCCCTGCTCACCGGCACCAGCTACCTCGACTCGGACCCGCGCGTGCGGGCCGTGCGCCCGTATCTCGACGAGGCGTCCGACACGCTGGGCGAGACGATCCACATGGGGCGGCTGGACGGCCACGACGTGGCGTACCTGGCGACCCGAGAGTCGCACGAGTACCTGCGGACCATCAGCCGGGTCGGGCGGCGGCTGCCGGCGCATGTGGGCGCGCTGGGCAAGGCGCTGCTGGCGGAGCGGCCGGACGAGGAGCTGCCCGAGGGGCCGTACGAGGCGGCCACGCCCAACACCCACACCTCGCGGGAGTCGCTGGCCGCCGATCTGGCCGGGGTACGGGAGCGCGGCCACTCGGTGGACCGCGAGGAGGGTGTGCCCGGGATCGTCGGCTTCGGGTTCGCGCTGCGGTACGACTCCCCCGCGCGGGACGCCATCAGCTGTTCGGTGCCGGTGGCCCGGCTGACGCCGGAGCGGGAGGAGCGGATCGTCGCCGTGATGCGGGAGATCCGGTTGAAGGTGGAGACGACGATTCCCGCAGGTGGCGGGGCTGTTCACTGGCGGTAGCGCACGCTCTTACCCGTCCTCTCGGAACCCCAAACGCAAGAGTGACCTAGATCACATCTTGCGGGCTCCCGTTGCCCTCCCCTCGCTTGATACAAATTGCCCGCGCGTTCCTGTCCGTCGACGGTCGTCGCCCCCTCCCTCTCCCACGGTCTCCGCACCGTCCCTTTCGCACGCCCTGGGAACGCCCGTGTTCGCCCCTCGCACCACCCCCTGGCCCCTCGTCGCCCTTTTCACGGCCGGGTACCTCGCCCCGTATCTGCTGCCGACCACCGTCGGCCGGCTGGAACGCGGGCTCGACCTCTCCGCCACCCAGGCGGGAGCCGTCGGCAGCGCGCTGCTGCTGAGTTCGGCGACCGCCGGGTTCCTGCTGGCGTCGCGCGTCGAGCGGGTCGGGGCGCGCACCCTGGCCCGGCTGGGCCTGCTGCTGGCCGCCGTCGGCTACGGCGGGGCCGCGCTGACCACCGCCGTCCCCGCCGTCGTCGCCGGCGCGATGGTCGGCGGATTCGGCTCCGGCACGGCCACCACGGTCGCCGCCACCCGGATCGCCGCCGAACGGGACCCTCACCGGGCCTCCACCCTCGGGCTGCTCAGCGTCTCCGCGCTCGCGGGCGTGGTGTATCTGACGGTGCCGCACCTGCCGGGACACGGGATCACCCTCGCCGCCATCGCGCTCACCGCGCTGGCGGTGTGGCCGCTGACCTCACGACTGCCGGCCGGCACCGGCACGCCCGGTCCGCGCCCGGCCGCCGGGCCCGGCCCGGACTCCGCCGCCCGTCTGCCGCACCGGCGTTCGGGGCTGGTCCTGGCCGGCGCCATGCTGCTGTGGTCGCTCGCCCAGAACGCGCTGTGGGGCGTGAGCGGACGCATCGGAATCGACCAGGCGCACCTGTCCGAGGCGACCGTGGGCGTCGTCTTCGCGGTGGCGCTGGGCACCGGACTGCTCGGCGTCCTGGGCGCGGGCGCGCTCGGGGCACGGCTGGGGAGGGCGCTGCCCATCGGCGGCGGCACCGTCCTCATCGCCGGCTGCATCGCGCTCAGCGCCTCGGCGACGGGGCTGGGCAGCTTCGCCGCCGGTGAGATCGCCTGGAACACGGTCTACCCGGTCGTGCTGTCGTACCTGATCGGGCTGGCGGCCTCGCTGGACCCGCGGGGACGCTGGGCCGTGCTGGTCGGCTCGGCGTCGTCCCTGGGGACCGCGGCGGGGCCGCTGACCGGAAGCGTGCTGTCCGCGCAGGCCGGGTTCCCGGTGATGGGCGTGGTGCTCGGCGCGGGTCTGCTGCTGGTCGCGCTGCCGATGACCGCCGTTGCCCTGCACACGGGTGGGCGGCCGCTGCTGCCGGGTGCGGTCCGCCGCCGTGGTGGCCACCCGGCGGCGGTGGTCGCGGCGGCACCAGGTGCCCCGACGGGCGCGGTCCCCGAGGTCGGCGCCCCGGAACAACCGGTGGTCGAAATCCCCCTGGACGGCACCCCGACCCCGTCCCGCACCACCTACGACACAGCAGCAGCAACCCAGGCCCCGGGCGCTCCCTGAAGCGCCCTTTCCCTCCGCGTTCCCGCGGGCAGTCGTGCCGCAGGGCGGCACAGGTGGGCACGACGGCACCCCGTTGGCGCCGGGCCGCCTGCCCCTCGCTCCCGCGAGCACCAGGCGCGCGGGGAAGCCCCCGCCGCTCCCGCGGGCAGTCGTGCCGCAGGGCGGCACGGGTGGGCGCGACGGCACCCCGCTGGCGCCGGGCTGCGTCACATCCCCCGTTGAGCATCAGCACCGCGCTGGTGTCGGCCGGGGGTGGGGTTCGCTCGCCGGCGCTTGCCGGGTGCCGCTGCGCCCACCCTCCCCCACTCTCGGCTTCGCTCGAGCGGGAGGTACCCCCATCGCCCCAGCGGCACGACTGCCCGCAGCGGCGGGGTCAGTCGAAGTCGTGGGCTTCCACTTCGGCGAGGTATCGCGCGCGCAGCGGCTCGTCGTCGTCCAGGAAGGACGCCAGGAACGAGTTGCGCGCCAGCTCGCGCAGACGCTCCGGACCCAGACGCAACGTCTCCGCCACCGCGTCGAAGTTGTCACCGGCGTAGCCGCCGAAGTACGCCGGGTCGTCGGAGTTGACCGTGCACATCAGCCCCGCGTCGAGCATCGCGACCAGCGGATGATCGGCAAGCGTGTCCACCGTCCGCAACCGGACGTTCGAGAGCGGACACAGAGTCAGCGGCACGCGTTCCCGCACCAACCGCTCCACCAGCGCCGGATCCTCCACACAGCGCAGCCCGTGGTCGACCCGCTCCACCCCCAGGACGTCCAGCGCCTCGGCGATGTACTCCGGCGGCCCCTCCTCGCCCGCGTGCGCCACCCTCCGCAGCCCCAGCGCGGCGGCCGCCTCGAACACCTCCCGGAACTTCACCGGCGGATGCCCGACCTCCGCCGAGTCGAGCCCGACGCCGGTGATCCGGTCCAGATACGGCTTCGCGGCGTCGAGCGTCGCCAGCGCCGAATCGGCGGACTCGTCCCGCAGGAAGCACATGATCAGCCGGGTCGACACCCCGTGCGTCTCCTCGCTCCTGCCCAGCGCCCGCCACAGGCCCTCGACCACCGTGCCCATGCCGACCCCGCGCGCCATGTGCGCCTGCGGATCGAAGAAGATCTCCGCGTGCCGCACTCCCTGCGCCGCGGCGCGGGCGAGATAGGCCTCGGCGAGGTCCTCGAAGTCCCGCTCGGTGCGCAGCACCGCCATGAGTTCGTAGTACAGGTTCAGGAAGGACTGGAGGTCCTCGAACCGGTACGCCTCACGGAGCGCGTCGGTGTCGGCGTAGGGCAGCTCGACGCCGTTGCGCGCGGCCAGGGCGAAGGCCAGCTCGGGCTCCAGGGTGCCTTCGATATGAAGGTGCAGTTCGGCTTTCGGTACGGGCATCGAAATATCGTACGGCGGTTTCACCGACGCTTCGGAAGCGGCACCCTCAGCAGATCGTGCGCCACGGTCAGCTCGCCCTCGTACCCGGCCGCCCGCGCCTGCCGCTCGAACTCCTCCGGGTCGGTGTAGCGCTGGCTGAAGTGGGTGAGGACGAGATGGCGTACGCCCGCGTCCCGCGCCACCCGGGCCGCCTGTCCGGCGGTCAGATGGCCGAAGTCGACGGCGAGTTCCTCGTCCTCGTCGAGGAACGTCGACTCGATGACGAGCATGTCGCAGCCCTCGGCGAGCGCGTACACCCCGTCGCACAGCCGGGTGTCCATGACGAACGCGAACCGCTGCCCGCGCCGCACCTCGCTGACCTCCTCCAGCGCGACCCCGCCGAGCGCGCCCTCGCGCTGGATGCGGCCGACGTCCGGGCCCTTGATGCCGTGCGCGGCCAGCCGGTCGGGCAGCATGCGCCGGCCGTCGGGTTCGACCAGCCGGTAGCCGTACGCCTCGACGGGATGGGACAGCTTCCGCGCCTCCAGCGTGTAGCCGGGGGTGCGGTCGAGGGGGCCGTCGGCGTCGACCGGGGCCTCGGTGAGGGCGACGGACTCGCGGTAGGCCGTCGCGTACCGGAGGCGGTCGAAGAAGCGCTGACCGGAACGTGGGTAGTGGGCGGTGATCTCGTGCGGCACCTTGTCGAGGTTGATGCGCTGGATCACGCCGGCGAGGCCGAGGGAGTGGTCGCCGTGGAAGTGGGTGACGCAGATCCGGTTGAGGTCGTGGGCGGCGACCCCGGCGCGCAGCATCTGACGCTGAGTGCCCTCGCCGGGGTCGAAGAGGATGCCCTCGCCGTCCCAGCGCAGCAGATAGCCGTTGTGGTTGCGGTGCCGGGTGGGAACCTGGCTGGCGGTGCCGAGCACCACGAGTTCACGTACGGACAAGGCGGCTTACCCGGGGGGCCATTCGAAGCCGCGCCCGCCCAGGACATGGGCGTGTGCGTGCCAGACGGTCTGGCCGGCGCCGCTGCCGGTGTTGAAGATGATGCGGTAGCTCTCCAGCTTTTCCTCGTCGGCGACGGCCTGCGTCTCCCGCAGCACGTCGGCGGCGAGCTCGGGCGCGGCGGCGGCGAGCGCGGCGGCGTCCTTGTGGTGCGCCTTCGGGATCACCAGCACATGGGTGGGTGCCTGGGGGTTTATGTCACGGAACGCGACGGTGGTCTCCGTCTCCCGCACGATCGTCGCGGGAATACTTCCCGCCACGATCTTGCAGAACAAGCAGTCGTCCTGAGGCTCCCCAGCCATGAACCCTCCTCAAGCCAGCCGATCATGTACGGAGCATCGTATCCACGCCCGCGTATCCGCGGGCAATCGTGCCGCAGGGCGGCACGGGTGGGCGCGACGGCACCCCGCCAGCGCCGGGCCGCGCGACCACCTGCCGCCTCACGACAACGTCGGCGGCACCTTCGCCGGCGTCGACTCCAGCGCCGACAACGCCAGCCGCACCGCCTCGTCCAGCTGCACATCCCGCCCCGCCGCATAATCCTGCGGCCGCTGCACGACCTCCACATCGGGATCGACGCCGTGGTTCTCCACGCCCCACCCGTACCCCTCCAGCCAGAAGGCGTACTTGGGCTGGGTGACCAGCGTCCCGTCGACCAGCCGGTACCGGCTGTCGATCCCGATCACGCCGCCCCACGTCCGCGTACCGACCACCGGCCCGATCCCCAGCGCACGGATCGCCGCGTTCACGATGTCCCCGTCGGACCCGGAGAACTCGTTGGCGACGGCGACCACCGGCCCCCGGGGCGCGTCCCGGGGATAGCTCTCCGCCCGCATCCCCCGGGGCAGGTCCCACCCCACGATCCGCCGGGCCAGCTTCTCCACGACCAGCTGCGACGTGTGCCCGCCCCGGTTCTCCCGCACGTCCACGACCAGCCCCTCGCGCAGCACCTCCACCCGCAGGTCGCGATGGATCTGCGCCCACCCGGGCGCCTGCATGTCGGGGACGTGGATGTACCCCAGCCGCCCGCCGGACTTCTCCAGCACGTACGCCCGCCGGTCGGCGACCCACGCGTGGTACCGCAGCGGCTCCTCGTCGGCGAGCGGCACGACCACCGCGTGCCGCGGCTCCCCGCCCCCGGCGGGCGAGACCGTCAGCTCCACCGGCTTCCCCGCCGTCCCGACCAGCAGCGGCGCGGGTCCGGTCACCGGATCGACCGGCTGCCCGGCGACGGCGACGATCGCGTCACCGGGCCGGACGGCGACACCGGGGGCCGCGAGCGGGGACCTGGCGTCCGGGTCGGAGGTCTCGGCGGGCAGAATGCGGTCGACCCGCCAACTGCCGTCCTCGTGCCGCGAGATGTCCGCGCCCAGCAGTCCCTGCCGCGCCCCGTCGCCGTATCCGCCGCGCGGCGTGACGTACGCGTGCGAGGTACCGAGCTCGCCCTGCACCTCCCACAGCAGGTCCACCAGGTCGTCGTGGGTGGCGAGGCGGTCGAGGACGGGGCGGTACCGGTCCAGGACCCCGTCCCAGTCGACGCCGCTCATGTCGGGACGCCAGAAGTTGTCCCGCATGATGCGGCCGTTCTCGTCGAACATCTGCCGCCACTCGACGGCCGGGTCGATGAACTGCCGCACCCGGCCGAGGTCGACGGAGACGTTCGTGTCGCTGTCGTCGTCGCCTGAGGCGCGCCGGTCGCTGGGGACGACCTTCAGCCGCCCGTCGGTCCACAGCAGCACCCGCTTGCCGTCGCCGCTGACCTCGAAGTGGTCGGCGTCCACGGCCAGGTGCTCGACGCGCTGCTGGGCGAGGTCGTAGCGCTCCAGGTCGGTCTTGGGGTCCGGGTCGTCGGGGTTGGCGCGGGAGGCGCCGAGCACACCGCGCACCGGGTGCCGCAGCCACAGCACCCCGTCCTTGGCGGCGCGCAGGTTGGTGTAGCGGGCGGCCTCCACCGGGAACGGCACGATGCGGTCGGCGAGGCCGTCGAGGTCGATGCGGGTGGTGGGAGTGCCCTCGCTGTCGGGGGTCTCGTCCCGGTCCGGTGTCTCGAAGGGGCGGCCGTGGCGCTGCGGCCCGAACGGGGACGGGGTGGTCGCCGCGAGGGTGATCAGATACGGGCGTACGCCCTCGACGAAGGCCAGGTCGAAGACGTGCTCGTCGTAGACCGGGTCGAAGGAGCGGGTCGACAGGAACGCGAGGTGCTTGCCGTCGAGGGTGAAGGCGGGCGCGTAGTCCTGGAAGCGCAGCGGGGTCGCCTCGGTGACCGACAGGTCGGTGGTGTTGGCGAGTTTGAGCTGGCTCAGCGGGCGCGGGCCGGGGTGGGACCAGGCGAGCCAGGCGGAGTCGGGCGAGAAGACCAGCCCGGAGACGTCGCCGTCCTGACTGCGGTCGACCTCCCGGACCTCGCCGGTCTCGCGCTCGACGAGCAGGACCCGGCCGTCGTGGGAGGCGATGGCGGCGCGGCTGCCGTCGGGTGCCATGGCGAGCCCCACGACCCGGCCGAGCTGTCCGGCGGCGATCCGGCGCGGGGTCGCGCCGGGGGCGAGTCCGGTGGCGGGGGCGAACTCCAGGGCGTCGTCGCCCTCGGCGTCCGTCACCCACACCACCCACTCCTCACCGTCCGCGCGGAAGACGCGGGGCCGCCGGGCCCGTACGCCCGGGGTCGCGGCGAGCGCGCGGGCGGGGCCGGAGCGGTGGGTGACCCAGTGGACCGTGCCGCGGACGCAGACGGCGCTGCCGCGCGCGGTGTGGTCGGGGGACGCGGAGCCGAACCAGCGGGCGGCGTTCACCGGGAACGGCTGGAGGTCGACGCGCTGCCCGCCGAGCCGGATGTCGAGCCGGCGCGGCTCGGCCCCGTCGAGGTCGTCCAGCAGCCAGAGTTCACCGGCGCTGGAGTAGACGACCCGGGAGCCGTCGCCGGCGGCGTGCCGGGCGTAGAAGCCCCCGAGCGGGGTGTGCCTGCGCAGGTCGGAGCCGTCGGCGAGGGACGAGTACAGGGCGCCGGTGCCCTCGTGGTCGGAGAGGAACGCGATCCGGTCCCCCACCCACAGCGGGTACTCGATGTTCCCGTCCAGGTCCTCGTGCAGCCGTACGAACTCGCCGTCGCCCTCGCGGTCGATCCACAACTTGCCCGCCGTGCCGCCGCGGTAGCGCTTCCACCAGGCGGCCTCGCGGCCCATCGGCGCGGAGAGCAGCACGGTGTGCGGTCCGTGGGCGACGTCGCCGACGGGGCCGTACGGCAGGGTGGTTGCGGGTCCACCGTCGAGGGGGACGGCGCGGGCCCAGGTGCGGCGCAGGCTGGCCTGGCCGTGGGTGCTGAGCGCCAGCACCCGTCCGTCCGCCGTCCAGCCGCGCACCTGCGTCTTGAGGCTCCCCCAGTGGGTCAGGCGTCTGGCGGGGCCGCCGTCGACGGGCGCGATGTGCACCTCGGGCGCGCCGTCGCGGGTGGAGGTCCAGGCGACGGTGGTGCCGTCGGGCGAGATGCGGGGCTGGGTCACCGGCACGTTGTCGGCGCTGACCCGCCAGGCCCGGCCGCCGTCGAGCGGGGCGAGCCACACGTCGTCCTCGGCGGTGAAGGCGACCAACTCGCCGTGCAGATGCGGGAACCGGAGATATGCGGTGGATGCGACCGATGCGGGCTGTGTCACCCGATCACCCTATGCACGTGGAGGCGGCCTGGACAGAGGTTTGGATCACTTGCCCTCGACGGGGCGACAGGAGGGGTACTGCTCGCACCACACCGTCGTCGTGACGGTCACGGTGACGGTGGGGTCCGGTCCGCGCCGGGTGGGCTCGCCCACGCGCGGCGGGCTGGTGGAGTCGCAGTTGCCGAGGCCGTCGACCCGGAACCACTGCTTCCCGTCCACCTTCGCGGTGATGTCGCCGCGTACGCAGGAGCCGTTGACGGCGTGGGTGACCTTGCCGGTGACGGTGATCTCCTTGCCGTCCTCCGTCTCCCCGTCGCAGTCGACGGTGGCGACGGTGTTCTCGCCCTCGCGGTCGCCGAAGGACGCGGTGCAGGTGAGCCAGCGTACGCCGGCCTTCTGCCGGTTGAGCTCCTTGGTCACGGTCTCGTCGGTCGTGATCGCGACGGCCGCGGAGCCGAGTCCGCCGCCCTCGCATGCCGTGATGCCGCCGATGGCGGCCGCGACGAAGCCGGCGGCCGCGGCCGCGCGCGTAACCCTTTTCATCGCCCCCATGAACCGCAGCCTGCCACCGTCCCCGGCGGGGGCGGTAGACCGCATACGGTCACATACTTCCTTCGCCCCCGCCGCCCCTTCCCGTTCCCGTCCCTGGGGGCTGCGCCCCCAGACCCCCCTTCGGCCCTTCGGGCCTCGTCCTCAAACGCCGGACGGGCTAAAACTTAGCCCCTCCGGCGTTTGAGGAGCGGGGGTCCGGGGGCGGAGCCCCCGGGGTCGGGACGGGAAGGGGCGGCGGGGGCGGAAAAAACCTCGGGTCAGGACCAGCGACCGGTACGGCCCAGCAGCAGCGCCGCCGCCGCCGTACCCGCCGTGGACGTCCGCAGGACACTGCGCCCCAGCCGGTAGGCCCGCGCCCCGGCCTGCTCGAACACCGCCAACTCCTCCGGGGAGACGCCCCCTTCGGGCCCGACGACCAGCACGATGTCCCCCGAGGCGGGCAGTTCGGCGGTCGCCAGCGCCGACGTACCACTCTCGTGCAGCACCGCCGCGAAATCCGCCTCGGCGAGAAGTGACGCAACCTGCTTGGTCGTCGCCGCGTCCCCGACCCGGGGAAACCGCACCCGGCGCGACTGCTTGCCCGCCTCCCGCGCCGTCGCCCGCCACTTGGCGAGGGACTTCAGCCCCCGCTCGCCCTTCCACTGCGTGATGCAGCGCGCCGCCGACCACGGCACGATCACGTCGACGCCGACCTCGGTCATCGTCTCCACGGCCAGCTCGCCCCGGTCCCCCTTGGGCAGCGCCTGGACGACGGTGAGCCGGGGGAACTCCTCCGGTTCCTCGACGACTTGACCGATCCGTACGATCAGCCGGTCCTTGCCCTCGGTGCCGTCCACCTCGCCCTCGGCCCAGCGGCCCGCGCCGTCGGTGAGGACGACGCCCTCACCGGCCCTCAGCCGCTTCACGGAGACGGCGTGCCGTCCCTCGGGGCCGTCGAGCACATGGCGGCCGGCGCCGTCCGTGTCGAAGTGGTCGACGACGAACACGGGAGCGGTCATCGGGCGCCTCCCTCCGACAACGCTGTCCGAGCGGCGGCGAGTTCGGCGGCCAGGACCTCCACCAGCTGTCCGGCGGGCAGTTCGCGGGCCATCCGGTGGCCCTGTCCGGCCCACAGCGCCAGCCCCTGCGCGTCCCCGGCCTTGGCGGCGGCCTTGCGCAGCGGCGAGGTGAGGTGGTGGACGTCCGGGTAGGCGGCGGGCGCGTACGGGCCGTGCTCGCGCAGGAAGCGGTTGACCAGGCCGCGGGCCGGCCGACCGGAGAAGGCGCGGGTCAGCTCGGTGCGGACGTACAGGGGGTTGGTCAGCGCCTGCTTGTGCAGGGCGTTCGCGCCGGACTCGTGGGCGGCGAGGAAGGCGGTGCCGAGCTGGGCCGCGGCGGCGCCTGCGGCGAGCACGGCGGCGATCTGGCCGCCGCGCATGATGCCGCCGGCGGCGACGACCGGGATGCCGACGGCCTCCCGGACCTGGGCGACGAGGGACAGCAGTCCGAGGCCGGAGCCGTCCGCCTCGGGGACGTCTCGGTGGGTGCCCTGGTGGCCGCCGGCCTCGACGCCCTGCGCGATCACCGCGTCGGCGCCGGCCCGCTCCACGGCCCGGGCCTCCTCCGCGGTGGTGGCGGTGACCAGGGTGTAAGTGCCGACGCGGCGCAGGGAGTCCAGTACCTCGCGGGCCGGCACACCGAAGTGGAACGACACCACCGGCACCGGGTTGTCAAGCAGCACGGCGAGTTTGGCCTCGTAGCCGTCGTCGCGGCCGCTGTCCGGGTCGCCGAGCTCGGTCTCGTACCAGGAGGCCTCCCCGGCCAGCTGGTGGGCGTAGACGCCGACGGCGGCGGGGTCGGCCGTCTCCGGCTGCGGCAGGAAGAGGTTGACGCCGAAGGGCCGGGAGGTGAGTCCCCGCAACTGCTTGATCTCCTGGTACATCCCGTCCGCGGTCTTGTACCCGGCGGCGAGGAAACCGAGCCCGCCCGCCTCGGACACGGCGGCGGCGAGCTGCGGCACGGAGACACCGCCCGCCATGGGGGCCTGCACGATCGGGTGCGGGAAGAGATCGGTCAGTACGGAGGACATGACCGCATGTTGTCACGTCCTCCGACCAACACCGAATCCACCCTTCCTCTTGGCATAAGCCACTTTTCGAGGAAGGTCAGCGCCCGTTGAACGCGTCCTTCAGCCGCGAGAACAGGCCCTGCCGACCCGGCTGACCGTGCCTGCCCGGGGGCCAACCCCCGGACCCCCGGCAGCAGGCCACCCCAGCGCGGGCACCGGCCGGTCAGCGCCCGTTGAACGCGTCCTTCAGCCGCGAGAACAGGCCCTGCTGACCCGGCTGGAACTGTCCCTGCGGGCGCTCCTCGCCCCGCAGCTTGGCCAGTTCGCGCAGGAGGCGTTCCTGTTCGGGGTCGAGCTTGGAGGGGGTCTGGACCTCGACGTGGACGATGAGGTCGCCCCGGCCGCCGCCGCGCAGATGCGTGACGCCGCGGCCGTGCAGCGGGATCGACTGGCCGGACTGGGTGCCGGGCCGGATGTCGACCTCCTCCATGCCGTCCAGCGTCTCCAGCGGCACCTTCGTGCCGAGCGCCGCCGCAGTCATCGGGATGGTGACCGTGCAGTGCAGGTCGTCGCCGCGCCGCTGGAAGGTGGGGTGCGGGAGTTCGTGGATCTCCACGTACAGGTCACCGGCGGGACCGCCGCCGGGCCCGACCTCGCCCTCGCCGGCCAGCTGGATCCGGGTGCCGTTGTCCACACCGGCCGGGATCTTGACCGTCAGGGTGCGGCGGGAGCGGATGCGGCCGTCACCGGCGCACTCCGGGCACGGCGTGGGGACGACGGTGCCGAAGCCCTGGCACTGCGGGCAGGGGCGGGACGTCATGACCTGGCCCAGGAAGGACCGCGTGACCTGCGAGACCTCACCGCGGCCGCGGCACATGTCACAGGTCTGCGCGGTGGTGCCCGGAGCGGCACCCTCGCCGTTGCAGGTGGTGCAGACGACGGCCGTGTCGACCTGGATGTCCTTGGTCGTGCCGAACGCGGCCTCGTCGAGCTCGACGTCGATGCGGATCATCGCGTCCTGGCCCCGGCGGGTGCGCGAACGCGGCCCGCGCTGCGACGCCGTGCCGAAGAACGCGTCCATGATGTCGGAGAAGTTGCCGAAGCCGCCGGCCCCGAAGCCGCCCGCGGCGCCGGCGCCGCCGGCCTGGGAGAGCGGGTCGCCGCCGAGGTCGTAGACCTGCTTCTTCTGCGGGTCCGACAGCACCTCGTAGGCGGCGTTGATCTCCTTGAACCGCTCCTGCGTCTTGGGATCGGGGTTGACGTCCGGATGCAGCTCGCGGGCGAGCCGCCGGAAGGCCTTCTTGATCTCCTCCTGCGACGCGTCGCGGCGCACGCCGAGTACGGCGTAGTAGTCC
This sequence comes from Streptomyces sp. NPDC031111, assembly GCF_055570675.1. NCBI lineage: Bacteria > Bacillati > Actinomycetota > Actinomycetes > Kitasatosporales > Streptomycetaceae > Streptomyces > Streptomyces sp. NPDC031111. Next base: position 606,185 of record NZ_JBVIGS010000001.1, on the reverse strand, counting down.
GTGGCCACTACGACTCCGCCAGGATCTGTCCGACGTACCGTGCCACTGCGCGTACCGCTCCCATCGTTCCCGGGTAGTCCATGCGGGTCGGTCCGACCACGCCGAGCTTGGCAACCGCCTCGCCGCCCGAACCGTAGCCCACCGACACGACGGACGTGGAGTTGAGTCCCTCATGGGCGTTCTCGTGACCGATACGGACGGTCACGCCCGGATCCTTCGCCTCGCCGAGCAGCTTGAGGAGCACGACCTGCTCCTCCAGCGCCTCGAGAACGGGCCGGATCGTGAGGGGGAAGTCATGTCCGAAGCGGGTGAGATTGGCGGTGCCGCCGATCATCAGCCGCTCCTCGTTCTCCTCGACGAGCGTCTCCAGGAGAGTGGAGAGCACCGTCGAGACCGTACCGCGGTCGTCCGCCTCGAAGGCCTCGGGGAGGTCCTCCACCAGGCTCGGCACGTCCGCGAACCGGCGGCCCGCGACCCGGCTGTTCAGCCGCGCCCGCAGATCCGCCAGGGAGGACTCGCCGAACGGCGCCGGGCAGTCGACCATGCGCTGCTCGACCCGGCCGGTGTCCGTGATCAGCACGAGCATCAGCCGGGCGGGCGCCAGGGACAGCAGCTCCACGTGCCGGACCGTCGAGCGGGTCAGCGACGGGTACTGCACGACGGCGACCTGCCGGGTCAGCTGCGCGAGCAGCCGCACGGTCCTGGCCACCACGTCGTCGAGGTCGACGGCGCCCTCGAGGAAGTTCTGGATGGCCCGCCGCTCGGGCGGGCTCATGGGCTTGACGCCGGCGAGCTTGTCGACGAACAGCCGGTAGCCCTTGTCGGTGGGGATGCGCCCGGCGCTGGTGTGCGGCTGGGCGATGAAGCCCTCGTCCTCCAGGGCCGCCATGTCGTTGCGCACGGTGGCCGGGGAGACGCCGAGGTTGTGCCGCTCGGTGAGCGCCTTGGAGCCGACGGGCTCCTCGGTGCCGACGTAGTCCTGGACGATGGCGCGCAGCACCTGAAGTCTGCGTTCACTGAGCATCGCGCACACCTCCAGAAGCCTTCCGCGCGGTAACGTCCCTGGCACTCTTCGCACGCGAGTGCCAGACTTCCCCGGCCCAGTGTACGGCCGGGGGGTACGCCCCGGGCAAGGCCGGTCCCGCGCCGCCGCGCCGGGTGGCCCCGTCCCCGATAGCGTCCCGTCATGACCGTGACTTGGGAAGAGTCGGGATGGGAGCAAGTGGCCTCCGGTGTGGGCCGGTGCCGGCTGCCGGGGTGGGACTGCACGGCGGGGCTCGTGGTGGGGGCGAGCGGTGTGCTGCTCGTCGACGCGGGCTCCGGTCTGGGCGAGGGCGCACGGTTGCGGACGGAGGCGCGGGCGCTCGCCGGTCGCCGTGTGACACATCTCGCGCTCACCCATCCGCACTTCGACCACGTCCTCGGGGCGGGGGCGTTCGCGGGCGCGGAGGTGTTCGGCGCGGTGGGCATGGACACGGTACTGACGGCCCGCGGGCGCGAGGAACTGCGCGCGGACGCGGTGCGCCACGGGCTGGACGCGCGGGTGGCGGAGGAGGCCGTGGACGCGCTGGTCCCGCCGCGGCACATGGTGAGCGGCGAGTGGACGCTCGACCTCGTCCTGGACGGCGGCCGGCAGGTGCTGCTGGCGAACGTGGGGCCCGGTCACACCGCCCACGATCTCGCGGTGCTCGTCCCCGGCGACCCGGAGGTGGTCTTCTGCGGCGACCTGGTCGAGGAGTCGGGTGAACCGCAGGCCGGCCCCGACGCCGTACCGTCCCACTGGCCGGCCGCGCTGGACCGGCTGCTGGAGCTGGGCGGTGAGGACGCGCGGTACGTCCCCGGTCACGGCGCGGTGGTGGACGCGGCGTTCGTACGGCGCCAGCGCGACGTCCTGGCGGCCCGTTTCGGCGTGTCGGACTGATCACGGCCGGCCCGCTCCTCGTATCGTCATCAGAATGCGCCAGTACTCCGCCGATCTGACCCCTCCGTGGAAGAAGCCGCAGCCGGTACCGGAGGTCGCGGCCGAGCCCGGCCTGGTGGTGGAGGAGCCCGGCACGGGCTTCTGCGGCGCGGTGATCCGCTGCGAGGCCGGCACGGTGACCCTGGAGGACCGCTTCGGCAAGCACCGTGTGTTCCCGCTGGAGCCCCGGGGGTTCCTGCTGGAGGGGCGCGTGGTGACGCTGGTGCGGCCGGCCGCGGGTCCTCGGCGGCCCGCCCGTACGGCATCGGGGTCGGTGGCCGTTCCCGGCGCGCGGGCGCGGGTCGCTCGCGCGGGGCGCATCTATGTCGAAGGGCGGCACGACGCGGAGCTGGTCGAGAAGGTGTGGGGCGACGACCTCCGGATCGAGGGGGTGGTCGTCGAGTATCTGGAGGGTGTCGACGACCTGCCGTCGATCGTGGCCGAATTCGCGCCCGGGCCCGACGCGCGTCTCGGCGTGCTCGTGGACCATCTGGTGCCGGGCTCGAAGGAGTGGCGGATCGCCGAGTCGGTGACGAGTGAGTACGCGTTGGTGGTGGGGCACCCCTATGTCGACGTCTGGGAGGCGGTGAAGCCGTCGTCGGTGGGGATCGCCGGGTGGCCGCGGGTGCCGCGGGGGCAGGACTGGAAGACGGGGGTGTGCCGGGCGCTGGGGTGGCGTGTGGCGAACACGGGGGAGGCGTGGCAGCGGATCCTCGGCTCCGTCCACTCCTACAAGGACCTGGAGCCCCAGCTCCTGGGCCGCGTGGAGGAACTGATCGACTTCGTCACGACCTGATTTTTCTCCGCCCCCGCCGTCCCTTCCCGTCCCGACCCCGGGGGCGCTGCCCCCGGACCCCCGCTCCTCAAACGCCGGAGGGGCTGAATTCAGCCCGTCCGGCGTTTGAGGACGAGGCCCGAAGGGCCGAAAGGGGGGTCTGGGGGCGCAGCCCCCAGGGACGGGAACGGGAAGGGGCGGCGGGGGCGAAAACGCTCGGGTCAGTCGACCAGATCCCGCACCACCGCGTCCGCGAGCAGCCGCCCCCGCAGGGTGAGGGCCGCGCGGCCCTCCTCGTACGGGCCCGGGGCCAGCAGGCCGTCCTTCAGGGCGCGGCCCGCAGCCGCGAGCCCCTCCGCACGGAGGAGCGACAGCGGAACCCCCTCCACGAGCCGAAGCTCCAGCAGAATCCGCTCCACCCGCCGGTCCTCGTCCGCCAGGACCTCCCGCCCCGCCCCCGGCGACCGCCCAGCCGCCAGCGCCCCCGCATACGCCCCGGGATGCTTCACGTTCCACCACCGCACGCCACCCACGTGCGAGTGCGCGCCCGGCCCCGCGCCCCACCAGTCGGCACCGCGCCAGTACAGCTCGTTGTGCAGACAGCGCCCCGCCTCCGAGGTGGCCCAGTTCGACACCTCGTACCAGTCGAACCCCGCCGCCGACAGCGCCTCCTCGGCGATCAGATACCGGTCCGCGTGGACGTCGTCGTCCGTCATCGGCACCTCGCCCCGCCGGATCCGGCGAGCCAGCTGCGTACCCTCCTCGACGATCAGCGCGTACGCGCTGACATGGTCCGGCCCGGCCCCGATCGCCGCGTCCAGGGACGCCCGCCAGTCGTCGTCCGACTCCCCCGGCGTGCCGTAGATCAGATCCAGGTTGACGTGCTCGAAGCCCGCCGCCCGTGCCTCGGCGACGCACGCCTCCGGGCGCCCGGGGGTGTGCGTGCGGTCCAGCACCTTCAGCACATGCTGCCGGGCGCTCTGCATTCCGAACGAGACCCGGTTGAAGCCGCCCTCCCGCAGCGCCGCCAGATACGCCGGGTCGACCGACTCCGGATTCGCCTCCGTCGTCACCTCCGCGTCCGGCGCCAGCCCGAACTCCTCCCGGATCGCCCCCAGCATCCGTACGAGGTCGCCGGCCGCCAGCAGCGTCGGCGTACCCCCGCCGACGAACACCGTGCGGACCGGGCGCGGGTCGTCCCCCAGCACCTTCCGTGCCAGGCGGATCTCGTCGATCAGGGTCTCGGCGTAGTTGTCGCGGGAGGCCAGCACGCCGCCGCTGCCGCGCAGCTCGGTCGCGGTGTACGTGTTGAAGTCGCAGTAGCCGCAGCGGGTCGCGCAGTAGGGGACGTGCAGATAGAACCCGAGGGGGCGGTCGGCGGCCCCGGCGAGCGCGGACGCGGGCAGCGCGCCGTCGGCGGGGACGGGCTCGCCGTCGGGGAGTGCGGAAGGCATGTGCTCCATTGTCCCGCACCCGCCGCGTCACTCATCGCGTCACTCATCGCGTCACTCCGCCTGGAGCACCAGCAGGGCGAGATCGTCCGCCGGCGGCCGGGCCCCGAACTCGTGCACGAGCTGGGTGATCCGCTCCGCTATCAGGTCCGCGTCCATCCCCGCGCACCCCGCCAGCGCCGTGGCGAGCCCGTCCCCGTCGTCGAACTGGCGGGAGCCGGAGCGCCGCTCGGTGACCCCGTCGGTGACGCAGAGCAGGGTGTCGCCGGAGTACATCTCGAAGGTCTCACTGGTGTACGTGGCGTCCTCGACGACCCCGAGCAGGGTCTGCGGCTGGGCGACGGTGCGGACGGTGGCGTCGGGGGCGAGCAGCAGGGGCAGGGGGTGTCCGGCGGAGGCGAGGGTGCAGCGGACGCCGCCGTCGAAGGGGACGAGTTCGCCGTAGAGGAGGGAGAGGAAGCGGGTCTGGGGGCCGTCGCCGGGGGCCGTGGGGCGGGCGCCGGCCGCAACCAGGGCGCGGGCGGCGGCGTCGGCGGCCTCCGTGGCGTCGTCGAGGAGGAGCTGGTTGAGGCGGTCGAGGACGTCGGCGACGCGGTAGCCCTCGCGGGCGAGCAACCGCAGCCAGGGCCGGGCCAGCCCGATGACGACGGCGGCCTCGGGGCCCTTGCCCTGGACGTCGCCGACAGCGAAGCACCAGCGTCCGTCGCCGGCCGGGAAGACGTCGTAGAAGTCGCCGCTCGGTCCGCCCTTGTCGCAGGGTTCGTAGACGAGGGCGCTGCGCACGCCGGGGATCTCGGCGACGGCGCCGGGCAGCAGACCGCGCTGGAGCACGGCGCTGATGGTGGCCTGGCGGGAGTACTGCCGGGCGGCCCCGATGGCGAGGGCGACGCGTCGGGCGAGGTCCTCGACGAGTCCGGTGATCTCGTCGGGGAAGCGGTCGATGCCGCCCCGGCCGATCACCAGCGTGCCGAGCGGGCGCCCGCCGGCGACGAGCCGGTAGGCGAGGGCGGTACCGGCGGTGGCCGGGTTCTCGGGGGTGTCGAGCGCCTCCTCCGGCCGGGGGTGCGCCTCCTCCGGCCAGGGGTAGGGGGCCGGCCCGGGGTGTAACGGGTCCGTGGGGTGGGGCGGGTTCCGCTCCAGGGAGCGGGTCAGTTCCTCGATGCTGTTCTCGCTGGCGTGCCAGACGCGGGCGAGGCGGGGGCCGTCGCCGGGCCGGGGCGCGTCGTCCCAGCCGCCGTGGCCGGTGGTCTCGTCCTCCAGCCACACCGCGCACCAGTCGGCCAGCCGCGGCACGATCAGCTGCCCGGTGAGCGAGGCGACCAGGTCCTCGTCGAGCTGCCCGGCGAGCAGGTCGGAGGCCTCGGCGAGGAACGACAGGGCGCCACGCCCCAGCCAGGTCCCGTCCCGCCCGTGGCGGCGGGCCAGCCAGTCGTCGCCGTACGAGCCGCCGCGCCAGGCGTCCCGGGCGGGACCGGGCCCCTCCCGGTGACCGTGCGGGGTCAGGGAGCGCAGCGGATCGGGCACGCCCTGGTCCGTGCGCGGCGGCTCCGGCGCGAGGATCTCCGCCACCCTCAGGTCCCGCGCCAGCGTGCGCTCCCCCGCGTACGCCTCGATCCGGTCGCCCGCCGCGGACCCCCCGGCGGACAGCCGCGCCCACACCGTCTTCGTGCCCGGACGGTAGGTGATGCCCCAGGCGTCGGAGAGCGCCGCGACGAGGCGCAGGCCGCGCCCGTACTCGGGGGTGTCGTGCCACGGCGCCTCCGGCTCGTTGCCGCGTGGCGCGCGGGAGGGGTGCTGGTCGGCGACCTCGACGACGAGCGCGCCGGTCTCCTCCTCCAGCCCGCACGCCACGCGCACGTCGGTGCCGGCGTGCACGACGGCGTTGGTGACGAGTTCGCTGGCGATCAGCGTGGCGTCGTCGCCGACGCGGCCGGTGAGGTGTTCGGTGCCGGGCAGCGCGAGCTGCGCCCACTCGGTGAGCGCCTTGCGCAGCAGGGCGCGTGCGGACCCCGGCGCGAGGGGACTTCCGGACAGGGTCGCTTCCACCCGCGTGCGCCCCCGCACGTCGGAGGCGCACGAGGCTGTCTCCCGTTGGGTCGGAATGGCCCTCATGGGCGGCTCCCCGGGCAGTTCGTACGAATAGAACCTCGATCGCTGCCGACAGGGTGACAGACCGGACCCGTCCATAAGCACCGAGTTACCGAAGTGGGCCGCCAGGGGTGAGAACAGTGCTACGCGTGTGGTCAGGAACGAACAGAAAGTCGTCCGGTTCTGGACATCACGGAAAGCCCGGGAGGGGCGGAGAGAAGGCGAGGGGGCGGGGTGTCCGGCCCTCCGGCACGGAAACCCCGCCCCCTCCGTCACATCAGGGCGGTCACGCCTCGCGCGTGCCCGCGTACATCTCCTCGATGAGGTCCTTGTACTCCCGCTCCACCACCGGGCGCTTCAGCTTCAGGCTCGGGGTGATCTCGCCGTGCTCGACGTCGAGGTCGCGGGGCAGGAGGCGGAACTTCTTGATGGTCTGCCAGCGCTGGAGCCCCTCGTTGAGCTGCTTGACGTAGCCGTCGACCATCTCGACCGTGGCGGGCGCGGCGACGATGTCCGCGTAGGGCTTGCCCTCCATGCCGTTCTCCGCCGCCCAGGCGGTGATGGAGGCCTCGTCGAGGGCGATGAGGGCGGTGCAGTAGTTCCGGTCGGCGCCGTGGACGAGGATGTTGGAGACGTAGGGGCAGACCGCCTTGAACTGGCCCTCGACCTCGGCGGGGGCGATGTACTTGCCGCCGGAGGTCTTGATCAGGTCCTTCTTGCGGTCGGTGATGCGGAGGTAGCCGTCGGCGGAGAGTTCGCCGATGTCACCGGTGTGGAACCAGCCGTCCTCCTCCAGGACCTCGGCGGTCTTCTCGGGCAGGTTGTGATAGCCCTGCATGATGCCGGGGCCGCGCAGCAGGATCTCGCCGTCGTCGGCGATGCGCACCTCGGTGCCGGGGAGCGGCTTGCCGACGGTGCCGGTGCGGTAGGCCTCGCCGGGGTTGACGAAGGAGGCGGCGGAGGACTCGGTGAGGCCGTAGCCCTCCAGGATGTGGATGCCGGCACCGGAGAAGAAGTAGCCGATCTCGGGGGCGAGGGCCGCGGAGCCGGAGACGCAGGCGCGGAGGTTGCCGCCGAAGGCCTCGCGGATCTTGGCGTAGACGAGCTTGTCGGCGACGGCGTGCTTGCCGCGCAGGCCGAAGGGGGCGCTCGCGGTGCCGGTGCGGCGGAAGTTGTCCTGGGTGACCTTGGCGTACTCGCGGGCGACGCCGGCCGCCCACTGGAAGATCTTGTACTTGGCGCCTCCGCCGGCCTTCGCCTTGGCGGCGACACCGTTGTAGACCTTCTCGAAGATGCGGGGCACGGCCGCCATGTAGGTCGGCTGGACCACCGGAAGGTTCTCGATGATCTTGTCGACGCGGCCGTCGACGGCGGTGACGTGGCCGAGCTCGATCTGGCCGGAGGTGAGGACCTTGCCGAAGACGTGGGCGAGCGGCAGCCACAGGTACTGCACGTCGTCCTTGGTGCACAGGCCGGTCGCCGCGATCGCCTTCGCCATGTAGGCCCAGTTGTCGTGCGGCAGGCGCACGCCCTTGGGGCGGCCGGTGGTGCCGGAGGTGTAGATGAGGGTGGCGAGCTGGTCCTTGGTGATCGCGGCGACCCGCTCCTTGATCAGCTCCGATTCCTTCTGGAGCCGCGCGGCGCCGCGCTTCTCCAGTTCGGTGAGGGTGATCACGAAGTCGTCGGTGTCGGCGCCGACCGGGTCGATGACCACGACGCGGGTGAGCTCGGGCAGCTCGGCGCGCTTCTCGACCGCCTTGGCGGCCTGCTCGGCGTTCTCCGCGATGAGCACGCGGCTCTGGGAGTCGGAGAGGATGTAGGCGGACTCGTCGGCGTTGGTCTGCGGGTAGATCGTGGTGGTGGCGGCGCCCGCGCAGAGGATGCCGAGGTCGGCGAGGATCCACTCGACGCGGGTCGAGGAGGCGAGCGCGACCCGCTGCTCCGGCTCCACGCCCAGTTCGATCAGGCCGGCCGCGATGGCGTGGACCCGTTCGGCGGTGCCCGCCCAGGTGAGTGACTTCCAGTCGTCCGGGCCCTCACCGGAGGCCGGGGGGACGGGGTAGCGGTAGGCCTCGGCGTCCGGTGTGGCCGCCACACGCTCCAGGAAGAGGGCCGCCACGGACGGCGGTCGGTTCTCGATCAGTGTCTGTGTGTCGCTCACGACATCCTCCGGGGCCCGCGACGGTGCGGCTGGCTCAGTGCGGCTGGGGTTTCCTCGCGCCGTTGTTTAACTCGCGAGTAACTATCGAGCACGGACAGAGTAAAGGGCGACCGGCCACGGCGTAAGGGGTCACGGCCTGTAACTTCGCACAGAGAGCTACCTGACCGACGCGTAGGGCCCGCCGCACTCGCGTGCGACGGGCCCGGTTACGCCCGGTTTGCGGAGTGACCCGCAGTAACCTCCGGCTACTTCTTGCTCTTGGCCGATCCCGCGCTGTCGTCGCTGGAGAGGACGGCGATGAAGGCCTCCTGCGGAACCTCCACGGAACCCACCATCTTCATCCGCTTCTTGCCTTCCTTCTGCTTCTCCAGCAGCTTCCGCTTACGGGAGATGTCACCGCCGTAGCACTTGGCGAGAACGTCCTTGCGGATGGCGCGGATGGTCTCGCGGGCGATCACCCGGGAGCCGATGGCGGCCTGTACCGGCACCTCGAAGGCCTGCCGCGGGATCAGCTCCTTCAGCTTGGCGACGAGCCGCACGCCGTACGCGTACGCCTGGTCCTTGTGGGTGATCGCGGAGAACGCGTCCACCTTGTCGCCGTGCAGCAGGATGTCGACCTTGACCAGGCTGGAGGTCTGCTCGCCGGTGGGCTCGTAGTCGAGGGAGGCGTAGCCGCGCGTCTTGGACTTCAGCTGGTCGAAGAAGTCGAAGACGATCTCGGCGAGCGGGAGGGTGTAGCGGATCTCGACGCGGTCCTCGGAGAGGTAGTCCATGCCGAGCAGGACACCGCGCCGGGTCTGGCACAGCTCCATGATCGAGCCGATGAACTCGCTGGGCGCCAGGATGGTGGCGCGCACGACCGGCTCGTACACCTCGCCGATCTTCCCCTCGGGGAACTCGCTCGGGTTGGTGACGGTGTGCTCGCTGCCGTCCTCCATGACCACGCGGTAGACCACGTTGGGGGCGGTGGCGATCAGGTCGAGGCCGAACTCGCGCTCCAGGCGCTCGCGGATCACGTCGAGGTGCAGCAGGCCGAGGAAGCCGACGCGGAAACCGAAGCCGAGGGCGGCGGAGGTCTCCGGCTCGTACACCAGGGCGGCGTCGTTGAGCTGGAGCTTGTCGAGGGCCTCGCGCAGCTCCGGGTAGTCGGAGCCGTCCAGGGGGTAGAGGCCCGAGAACACCATCGGCTTGGGGTCCTTGTAGCCGCCGAGCGCCTCCTCGGCGCCCTTGTGCTGGCTGGTGACGGTGTCACCGACCTTGGACTGGCGGACGTCCTTCACACCGGTGATCAGATAGCCCACCTCGCCGACGCCGAGGCCGTCGGCGGGCAGCATCTCCGGCGAGTTGGTGCCGATCTCCAGCAGCTCGTGGGTGGCGCCGGTGGACATCATCCGGATCCGCTCGCGCTTGTTGAGCTGGCCGTCGATGACACGGACGTACGTCACGACACCGCGGTAGGAGTCGTAGACCGAGTCGAAGATCATCGCGCGGGCGGGGGCGTCCTTGACGCCGACCGGGGCGGGGATCTCGGCGACCACCTTGTCCAGCAGCGCCTCGACGCCGAGGCCGGTCTTCGCGGAGACCTTGAGCACGTCGTCGGGGTCGCAGCCGACCAGGTTCGCCAGCTCCTCGGCGAACTTCTCCGGCTGCGCGGCCGGCAGGTCGATCTTGTTCAGTACGGGGATGATCGTGAGGTCGTTCTCCATCGCCAGGTAGAGGTTGGCGAGGGTCTGCGCCTCGATGCCCTGGGCGGCGTCGACCAGCAGGATCGTGCCCTCGCAGGCGGCGAGCGAGCGGGAGACCTCGTACGTGAAGTCGACGTGCCCGGGGGTGTCGATCATGTTGAGGATGTGCGTGTTGCCCTCGTCGTGGGTCGGGGCCCACGGCAATCGCACCGCCTGGGACTTGATCGTGATGCCGCGCTCGCGCTCGATGTCCATGCGGTCGAGGTACTGAGCGCGCATCTGCCGCTGCTCGACCACCCCGGTCAGCTGGAGCATCCGGTCGGCGAGCGTGGACTTGCCGTGGTCGATGTGCGCGATGATGCAGAAATTGCGGATCAGCGCCGGGTCGGTACGGCTCGGCTCGGGCACATGGCTGGGGATCGCGGGCACGCAGGGTCCTGATTCTTGAGGCGTCCGCATACGTGTGCTTGTCCGTCTGCGGTCTCGGGTCGGATCGATACGTAGCCTCCATGGTCCCACGGGTGGCGACCCGGGACGGGTTTGGGCCACCGAATGGGCCGCTGGTAGTGTGGGGGGCTGTGTCTCATGCCCTCTCAGCGCGAGGCACACCTCAAGAAAATCACCGGCGCGGGGTCCAGTGCGGCCTCGTACCAGAACCTGAAAAGGCTCATTCGTGGCGAACATCAAGTCCCAGATCAAGCGGAACAAGACCAACGAGAAGGCCCGGCTGCGCAACAAGGCCGTCAAGTCCTCTCTGAAGACCGCGATCCGCAAGGCCCGCGAGGCCGCCGCCGCGGGTGACGTGGAGAAGGCCACCGAGTACCAGCGCGCCGCCGCGCGTCAGCTCGACAAGGCCGTCTCCAAGGGCGTCATCCACAAGAACCAGGCCGCCAACAAGAAGTCGGCGCTGGCTCAGAAGGTCGCGGCCGTCAAGGGCTGAACCACCCTGTGATCTGATCGCCGGCGGGACCCGGGCGGGCCCTCTCTCATCCGCCCCCGGCCGGCCCCCGAGCCCGTACGCGGCCTGCGTTCGCCACGCGGGTACGGGCTCACCCGCTTCAACCGAAGGCCCCGCCCTCACCCCTTCCCCGGGGTGGTGGACGGGGCCTTCGGGCGTTTCTTGGCCCAGAAATCGCTTCTAGGCCCAGAAGTCGTTCATCGCGTCGATGTCGGCGACGCACTCGTCGAGGTCCGTCATCCTGTCCCCGACGATCCGGAAGACGATGCATCCGTCCACGTCCAGGTGCCTGCCCTTGCGGTCCGCCGTGAGGTGGTGCAGGGACACGGCGTGACCCCGGGCGTCGACGAAAATCTGTCCCAGCTCGACGGCGAACGTACCGTCGGTCTCGGTACCGAGTTGCCGGTACATGTCGAGGATCTCGTCGGCGCCCTTGAAGTCTCCGGCCAGCACCCCGGTACCCGGCACGTGGTGCGTGGCGTCCGACGCCAGCATTCCACGCAGGGCTTCCATGTCCCCCCTGATGAAGGCCTCGTAGCCCTTCCGGACGAGCTGTGCGCTCGGGTGTTCAGCCATCGCGCTCGCCACCTCTCCGTACCTGAGCGGCCTGCGGCTGACACCTCCGATTCTCCTCCCGGAGAACGACGGGGCTACTCGATCAACCGCCGCTGTCCCGGTCCCGGGGGCGGTCCCGGGGGCTACGCCCGTCCCCTCGACCGGGCCGCGCGGGCGACGGTCACTACCGCCTTCTCCAGGGCGTACTCCGGGTCGTCGCCGCCGCCCTTCACGCCCGCGTCGGCCTCCGCCACGGCGCGCAGCGCGACGGCCACGCCGTCCGGGGTCCAGCCGCGCATCTGCTGCCGCACCCGGTCGATCTTCCACGGCGGCATGCCCAGCTCACGGGCCAGATCGGCCGGTCTGCCCCCGCGCGCCGACGACAGCTTGCCGATCGCCCGTACGCCCTGGGCGAGCGCGCTGGTGATCAGCACGGGGGCCACCCCGGTCGACAGCGACCAGCGCAGGGCCTCCAGGGCCTCCGCCGTACGTCCCTCGACCGCGCGGTCGGCGACGGTGAAGCTCGATGCCTCGGCCCGCCCGGTGTAGTACCGGCCGACGACCGCCTCGTCGATGGTGCCCTCGACATCCGCGGCCAGCTGGGAGACGGCCGAGGCCAGCTCGCGCAGATCGCTGCCGATGGCGTCGACCAGCGACTGGCAGGCCTCGGGGGTGGCCGACCGGCCGGCCGTCCGGAACTCGCCCCGCACGAAGGCCAGCCGGTCCGCCGGCTTGGTCATCTTCGGGCACGCGACCTCCCGCGCCCCCGCCTTGCGCGCCGCGTCGAGCAGCCCCTTGCCCTTGGCGCCGCCCGCGTGCAGCAGGACGAGCGTGATCTCCTCGGCGGGCGACCCGAGGTACGCCTTCACGTCCTTGACCGTGTCGGCCGAGAGGTCCTGCGCGTTGCGCACGACCACGACCTTGCGCTCGGCGAAGAGCGACGGGCTGGTCAGCTCGGCGAGGGTGCCCGGCTGGAGCTGGTCCGGGGTCAGGTCGCGTACGTCCGTGTCGGCGTCGGAGGCCTTCGCGGCGGCCACCACCTCCTGCACGGCACGGTCGAGCAGCAGGTCCTCCTGGCCCACGGCGAGTGTCACCGGGGCGAGAGGGTCGTCGGATGCGGTCTTCCTGGCCATCGCGCCAAGCATCCCACGCGCCACCGACAACGCCGGCCCGCCGGGGCGCCCCGCCGTCTCAGGGCTCCTCCCGCCAGCCCTCCCACTCGGCCGCGAACGCGTTCAGCTCGGCGGGGTCCAGCCGCTCCGACTCGTCCCGCAGGACGACCAGCCACTGCGCGTCCTCCGCGTCGTCCTCACCCGCCAGGGCGTCCCGCAGCAGCCTCGGTTCCTCGTCCACGCCGAACCGTTCCCCGAGCGCCTCGGCCACCTCCTCCGCGGCGTCACGGTCGGGCAGCACCAGCACATGTCGCACATCACTCACAGGGGTCATTGTCCGGCACCCGGTCCCGCCCGGTCGCCGCCGGTCCCACCCCGGTCAGCCGGTGTGCCCGGTGCCGCGCGCCGTGGGCACCGCGTCCAGGACGATGCCGAACCGGTCCCGGTAGAGCGCGAGCACCTCCTCGTCCGTGGCGATCTCACGCTCCCGCCGCGTCCCGTCCGGCGCGGTGACCGTGAAACGGCGGCCGCTGAGCGTGATCCGCCCCCCGTCCTCGGTGATCCGCGAGCACACCGGCGACTTCGTGAAGTGGGAGGCCGGTGAGGTGCTGTGCCACCACGCCCCCGCCGTGAAGTCGGCGAGCGCCCTGGGCCGGACCTCCAGGCGGTACACCAGCCGCCCGTCGCGGCTCACGTCCAGGTCCGCCGCCTCCACGGTGTCGTGCCCGCCGCGCACTCCGGCCGGGTCCGCGCCCGCCTCGACGATCCGGAACGTGCCCCCGGGGTCCTCCTGCTCGCCCCGCTCCCCGAAGGCGAGCGGCAGATGGCAGTGCGCCCCGAAGCCGATGTCCGCCAGCCAGTCGCCGCCGTCCACCGTCCGTACCCGCAGCGCGAGATGGTCGTACGGGATGCCGAGCCGGCCCCCGTCCCCGTACACCCGGGCCGCGAGCAGGGTGACGTCGTAGCCGAGGGCGGCGAGCAACGCCCCGAAGGCGCCGTTGAGTTCGTAGCAGAACCCGCCCCGCCGCTCCTCCACGACCTTGTCCAGCAGCCGCTTCTCGTCCAGCACGATCTCCTCGCCGAGATGGATGGACAGGTTCTCGAACGGCACGGTCAGCAGATGCCGCAGATGCAGCTCGCGCAGCGCGTCCACGGTGGGCCAGGCGGGCTGCTCGACGCCCAGGCGGCGCAGATAGGCGTCGATCCCCGCGGTGTTCATACCGTCCGTCATGCCGTCAGTCATGCCCTCAGTGTCGCGCCACCCGCAGCTCCTTGCTCCCGTTCCCGCCGACGGTCACCGCCAGCTCCCCGTCCCGGTCCGTCCGCAGCACCGTCGCGCCTCCGTCACGGAGGGCGGCGACCGTGCCCGGGGCGGGGTGCCCGTACGTGTTGTCCTCCCCCGTGCTGATCAGCGCCAGCCGTGGGGCCGCCAGGCGTATGAGGTCCGCGTCCTGGTACGCCGAGCCGTGATGGGCGACCTTGAGGACGTCGACGTCGGCCAGTCGCCGGGCCGCGGACGATCGGGCCAGGGCCCGCTGGGCCGGGGGTTCCAGGTCCCCGAGGAGCAGCAGGCGCAGGCCGGCCGTGCGGACCAGCATGGCCACGCTGGCGTCGTTCGGGCCCTCCGGCACGGACGGAGCCGGCGTACCCGGCGTACCCGGCGGACCCGGCGGTGGCCACACCACCTCCCAGGACAGGTCGCCCGTGCGCCGGGCCTCACCGGCTGCGGCGTGCGTCACCGGGACGTGCCGGTCCGCGGCGAGTCTCCGTACGAACGCGGCCTGGTCGGCGGGTTCTTCGAAGGCCGTCGTCCCGATGGCGCCCACCGCGCGTCCGCGCAGCACACCGGGCAGGCCCGCCACGTGGTCGGCGTGGAAGTGGGTCAGTAGGACGAGCGGGACGCGGGTGATGCCCAGCGAGCGCAGGCAGCGGTCCACGAGGGCCGGGTCGGGTCCGGCGTCCACGACCACGCCGGAGTTCCCGCCCGCCGCCAGCACCATCGCGTCGCCCTGGCCCACGTCGCACATCACCATCCGCCAGCCCGGCGGCGGCCAGCCCGTGATCACCCTGGTCAGCGGCGGGGGCTGCACCACCAGGAGCACCAGCGGCAGCGCGCAGGCGACGCACCACCAGGGGTGCCTCAACAGGCGCCGCCCCACGAGCAGTGCGGCCAGGGTGACGGCGCCGAGTGCCGCCGCCCCGGCCCAGCTGCCGGGCCAGTCCACTCCCGCGCCGGGCAGTGCCGCCCCGGTCCTGGCGACCCGCGCGATCCACTCGGCCGGCCAGCTCGCGCACCAGGCCAGCGCCTTCGCGGCCGGCATCGCCACCGGCGCCGTGGCCAGGGCCAGGAAGCCCAGCACCGTGGCCGGCGCGAGCGCGAACTCCGCGAGGAGGTTGCAGGGGATCGCCACCAGGCTCACCCGCGCCGCGAGCACGGCGACCACCGGTGCGCACAGTGCCTGCGCGGCGCCCGCGGCGGCCAGCGCCTCCGCGAGGCGGGGCGGGACCCCGCGCCGCCGCAGTCCCGCGCTCCAGCGCGGAGCGAGGGTGAGCAGCGCGCCGGTGGCCAGCACGGAGAGCAGGAAGCCGTAACTGCCGGCCAGCCAGGGATCGTACAGCACCAGGAGCAGGACGGCCGTCGCCAGGGCCGGGACCAGGGATCTGCGGCGGCCGGTGGCGAGGGCGAGCAGCGCGACGGATCCGCAGGCGGCGGCCCGCAGCACGCTGGGGTCCGGACGGCACACGACGACGAAGGCGAGGGAGAGCGCCGCGCCCAGCAGTGCGGTGGCCCGCAGGGAGATGCCGAGGCGGGGTGCGAGCCCGCGTCGTTCGGCCCGCTGTGCCAGGCCGGGAGGGCCGAGGAGCAGGGCGAGGAGGATCGTGAAGTTGGCGCCGGAGACGGCGAGCGTGTGGGTGAGGTCGGTCTCCCTGAACGCCTCGTCCAGTTCCGGGGTGATCCTCGCCGTGTCGCCCACGACCAGACCTGGCAGCAGCGCCCGCGCGTCCGCGGTCAGTCCGTCGGTCGCCTCCCGCAGTCCGGCCCGCAGCCGTCCCGCGAGGCGCTGCGGCGCCGACGGCCGGCCTGTGACCTCCGGGCCGTCGCGGCCCCTCACGCGGAGTACGGCGGCGAACCGGTCGCCGCCCGCCCTCGGCGGGGCGAGCCGCGCCTCGACGCGGAGGCGGGTGGAGGGCAGGAGGCCGAGCCAGGGGGAGCTCTCCGCCCGGCCGGGCGATGTCCGGTCGGCCCGGCGTGGGTCGACGATCAGCAGTACGGGTGCGCGGGTGGTCCGCGCGGTGCCGTCGGCGCTTTCCACCCGCCGCGCGTCGGCCTCGATCAGCACGGAGGTCGGCGCCATGTGGTTGCCGCTGACCCTGGGGCGGGTGAGCCGGGGGTCGGAGGTGATCTCGACCTCGGCGGTCACCGGCGCGTACTCCCGTGCCAGGGCGGGCACAGGGCCCCGTCGCAGGTCCGCGCCGTGCAGGCCCGCCGATCCGGCCGCCGCGGCGACGCAGAGCAGCGCGGCGGCACCGGCGTGGGCGGTGGCCCTGCCCCGTGCGGTCAGCCGGCTCCGCGCCACGAGGAGGACGCCGGCCGCCAGCAGGGAGACGATCACCGCGCCCGCCGCCCGGCCGGGCGGGGCGTGCACCATCACCGCGGCGGTGGCCCAGGCGGCCAGGGCGGGCGGGACCAGCCGGAGGTCCGTCGGCCCCTCCTGCCTCGGGTGCGCGGCTCCGAGGCGGCTCCCCGAAGCGGCGTGGACGGGCCGCCGGGTGGTGGGTTCCGTGTCCGGTGCGGTGGTCATGGGCGGACGAGGTCGCGCAGCTCCGCGAAGCGGCGGTCGCCGATGCCGTTCACCTCGCGCAGTTCGTCCACCGAGCGGAAGCCGCCGTTGCGGGTGCGGTGGTCGAGGATGTGCTGGGCCAGCACGGGACCGACTCCGGGGAGCGTGTCGAGCTGGTCGAGGGTGGCGGTGTTGAGGGACACCGGTGCCGCCGGTCCGGCTGCCGCGGCCGTACCCGTACCGCCGCCGCCCGGGGACGCCGCGGCCGGTGCCGGGGCTCCCACGACCACCTGCTCGCCGTCGACGAGGAAGCGGGCGCGGTTGAGGGTGTCGGTCCTGGTGCCGGGGCGTACTCCGCCCGCCGCCCGCAGCGCGTCCTCGACGCGTGAACCGGCGGGCAGACGGTGGATGCCCGGGTCCCGCACCTTGCCGCCGACGTCGACCACGATCTCGGGCGCCGCCGAGCCGCCGGCCTTCGCCGGGCCACCGGCCGACCGGGCTCCTTCGCCGTCCGCGCCCTGCTCCCCGTGCGGCAGCGCGGCCCTCACCACCTCCGGTGCCCGTACCGGCTGGGTCCGGCCGGCCCAGAAGTGCTGCACGGCGAAGGCCACGGCCAGCACCAGCAGTGCCGACAGCGCGATCACGCTCCGCCGTTCCAGCCCGCACCGCGCCTGCACCCACAACGGCAGACGCTCCCGCAGCGCGAGCCCCACCCGCTCCCGGCCGGAGGCCCTCTCGTGCCCTCCCGGCTCGGGGAAGTCGGCGTCGTCGTCCACCGCGCCACCGCCGTGCCGGGCCGCCGGGCGCTCCCCGCCCACCGGCCGGCTCCCGCCGCCCCCACGCTCCACAGCCACGGCACGACCCAGCCCGGCCGACCGGCCCGCGTCCCCCACGGCAACCGGCCCACCCACGGACGGCCGATCCACCCGGCGCTCCCCGACCACCGGCCGGCTCCCGGCCACCCGACGCTCCCCAGCCACGGCACGACCCGGACCGGTCGACCGCCCCGCGTCCCCCACCCGACCGACAACCCTCGCGCCACCCAAGGCCACCGGCCCACCCACGGACGGCCGATCCACCGGGTGCTCGCCCGCCACCGACCGGTTCCCGGCAACCCGACGCTCCCCAGCCACGGCACGACCCGGACCGGTCGACCGCCCCGCGTCCCCCACCCGACCGACAACCCTCGCGCCACCCACGGCAACCGGCCGACCCGCCACGGACGGCCGGTCCGCCGGCACCACCGGGTGATCCCTGGTCGCCGCGCGGCCGGCACCGCGCGTGCGATCCGCGACCGCGGGCCGATGCGCGTCGGGTGGCCGGCTCCCCGCCGCTGAGTGGTCCGCCGCCACGCGACGGGCGCCCGCGCGACCCGCGGCCACCGCCCGGTCCGCCGTGCCCGGAGGGCCGGGCCGGGCGATTCGGTGTGTGCCGGCCCGTGCCGCCCAGCCCGGGGGACGCCTGCCGCCGGTGTCCTCCTGGTCGTCGAACAGGGACTGTGCGCGGTGCCGGAGTTCCTCCGCCGCCGCTTCGCGGTTCCGGGCCCGGAAGCCGCCCGGCCGACGGTGGCGGGCGCGGCCGTCGGAGGCGGGGGCGCGGCCGGGGCCGCTGGTTGCCGTCGCCGTACGTGAGCTTGAGCGTGATCGAAGTGCCATGCGAGGAGGATCCGGCACAACGCCGCATCCGCGATGATCTTGCTCAATTCCCGTGGACTACGGCCCGGTTGTGGACAACTCCGTCACCCTCACGAGTGCGAACACAGGTCACCGGGGCGAGACCACGACCCCCAGCAGCCCGGGGCCCGTGTGCGCCCCGATCACCGCCCCCACCTCGCTCACATGCAGGTCGGCCAGTCCCGGCAGCCGGGTCCGCAGCCGGTCCGCGAGGGCGGAGGCGCGCTCCTGGGCGGCGAGGTGGTGGACGGCGATGTCCACCTCCGCCCCGCCCGCGCGTTCGGCCGCGATCTCCTCGAGGCGGGCGATCGCCTTCGACGCCGTGCGCACCTTCTCCAGCGGCTCGATGCGGCCGCCCGCCAGCTGGAGCAGCGGCTTCACCGCGAGGGCCGAGCCCAGCAGGGCCTGCGCGGCGCCGATGCGGCCGCCACGGCGCAGGTAGTCGAGGGTGTCGACGTAGAAGTACGCGGAGGTGCCCGCCGCCCGTTTCTCCGCGGCCGTGACCGCCTCGTCCACCGTGCCGCCCGCCTCCGCGGTCTCCGCCGCGGCGAGGGCGCAGAATCCGAGAGCCATCGCGATCATGCCGGTGTCCACCACCCGCACCGGCACCGGCGCCCCACGGGCCGCCACGACCGCCGCGTCGTGGGTGCCGGAGAGTTCGGCGGAGAGGTGGAGGGAGACGATGCCGGTGGCCCCCGACTCGGCGACCTTGCGGTAGGTCTCGGCGAAGACCTCGGGGCCGGGGCGTGACGTCGTCACCGGGCGCCGCTTCTGCAAAGCCTCGGCGAGGGAGCGGGTGGAGATCTCGGTGCCCTCTTCGAGCGCGCGGTCGCCGAGGACCACGGTCAGGGGTACCGCCGTGATGCGGTGCCGCTCCATCGTCCGGGCCGGAAGGTAGGCCGTTGAATCGGTGACGATCGCGACATGGCGGGACATGAGCTGGAGGTTACCTGGCGTAGTGCCCGTGCGGCAGCCCGGCCCCGCGGGCCGGGTCCGGCGGTGGCCGGATCAGGGGGTGCTCAAGTGGTGCTCTCGGGGCGGGGCTTCTTCTGCCAGGGGTAGGTGGGGCGGGGCGCGGCCGGGGTGATGGCGGGCCGCGCGGGCTCCTGTTCCGGTTCCTTCGCCGAGGCGGGCTCCGGAGTCTCCGGCCAGGTCTGACCGGCCGTCGGGGCGTCGGCGGTGGGTGCTTCGGGCCAGGGCGGGGCTGCCGGAGACGGTTCCGTGGTGGTCCAGTGCCGCAGGGCCCCGGCCTCCATGTCGATCTGCTCGCTGAGGGAGTCCAGGTCGTCGGAGGCGAAACGGCGGGCGCGGTCGCGGGCCGCCCAGCGCAGGGAGTCCGCGGAACTCGTGATGCGCTCGGTGCGCTCGCTCAGCTCGGGCAGTCGCGCGGCGAGGGTGGCGCGGTCCGGTTCGGACTCCAGGCGCCTGAGCTCGCCGTCCAGTTCGTGACCGTGGGCGCTGAGCCGCTGGAACAGGGCGAGGGACTCCTTGATGGACTCGTCCTCGGCGACGGCGGCCTCCAGCGCGTCCTGTGTGGCCCGCATGGAGGTGCGCAGCTTGAGCCGGAGCTGGGCGATCTCACCGGCCGGTCCGGGCTGGGCGAACGCCTTGGCCCGCAGGGTGTGGTCCTCGACCGTGCGGCGGGCCTGGGTGATGTGGCGGTCCGCGCTGCGCTTGGCGGCGCCGACGACCTTCACCGTGGCGTAGGCGCCGAGCACGACGAAGAGCACGAAGAGCAGGGCGACCACTGCGAACACCGCTTCCACGAAGCTCCTCCTCCGGGCCCCTGTTGCCTGTCCCGGCGCACTCCGCGCCGCTCCTCCACGGTAAACGCAACGGGCAGGCCCGGAGTTCCCGAAAAACCCCGAACCTGCCCGTAGGGGGTCACCCGGACCCCGAACGCTCACCTCACGCCGGAACGATGTTCACCAGTTTCGGTGCCCGGACGATCACCTTGCGGATGCCGGCGCCGTCCAGCGCCGCGACGACCCGCTCGTCGGCCAGCGCGACCTTCTCCAGCTCGTCCTCGGCGATGCCCGGGGACACCTCCAGCCGCGCCTTGACCTTGCCCTTGATCTGCACCACGCAGGTCACGGTCTCGTCGACCACGTAGGCGGGGTCGGCGACCGGGAAGTCCCGGTGGACGACGGAGTCGGTGTGGCCCAGCTTGCGCCACAGCTCCTCGGCGATGTGCGGGGCCAGCGGCGCGATCAGCAGCACCAGGGGCTCCGCGACGGAGCGCGGCAGCGCCCCTCCCCGCTTGGTCAGGTGGTTGTTCAGCTCGGTGACCTTGGCGATGGCGGTGTTGAAGCGCATGCCCTCCAGGTCGCCGCGGACGCCGTCGATCGCCTTGTGCAGGGCGCGCAGGGTGTCCTCGTCGACCTCGTCCGTGTCGACGACGGTCACCTCGCCGCTCGCCTCGTCGACGACGTTGCGCCACAGCCGCTGGAGCAGCCGGAACTGGCCGACCACCGCGCGGGTGTCCCACGGCCGGGACACGTCCAGCGGGCCCATGGCCATCTCGTACAGGCGCAGCGTGTCGGCACCGTACTCGGCGCAGATCTCGTCCGGAGTGACGGCGTTCTTCAGGGACTTGCCCATCTTGCCCAGCAGCCGGGAGACCCGCTCGCCCTGGTACCAGTAGGCGCCGTCGTGCTCCTCCACCTCGGCGGCCGGTACGGCGATGCCCCGGCTGTCGCGGTAGACGTAGGCCTGGATCATGCCCTGGTTGAACAGCTTGTGGAACGGCTCCGCCGACGACACGTGCCCCAGGTCGTACAGCACCTTGGACCAGAAGCGGGCGTACAGCAGGTGCAGTACGGCGTGCTCGGCGCCGCCGACGTACAGGTCGACGCCGCCGTGCGGCATGCCCTCGCGCGGGCCCATCCAGTACTGCTCGATGGCCGGGTCGACCAGCTTCTCGCTGTTGTGCGGGTCCAGGTAGCGCAGCTCGTACCAGCAGGAACCGGCCCAGTTGGGCATGGTGTTGGTCTCGCGCCGGTACCTGCGCGGGCCGCGGCCGTCGCCCAGGTCCAGGGTGACGTTCACCCAGTCCGCGTTGCGGGACAGCGGCGTCTCGGGCTGGGTGTCGGCGTCGTCCGGGTCGAAGGTGCGCGGCGAGTAGTCCTCGACCTCGGGCAGTTCCAGCGGCAGCATCGACTCGGGCAGGGCGTGGGCGATGCCGTCCTCGTCGTAGACGATCGGGAAGGGCTCGCCCCAGTAGCGCTGCCGGCTGAACAGCCAGTCGCGCAGGCGGAAGTTGACGGTGCCCTCGCCGTGGCCCGTGTGCTCCAGCCACTCCGTGATGCGGGCCTTGGCCTCGGTGACGCCCAGGCCGTCCAGCGTGACGCCGGCGCCGGACGAGTTCACGATCTTCGCGTCGTACGAGACGAACGCGTCGTCCCACGTCGACGGGTCGGTGCCGCGTCCGTCGGTCGGCTCGACCACACAGACGATGGGCAGTTCGAAGGCGCGGGCGAACGCGAAGTCACGGGTGTCGTGGCCGGGGACGGCCATGATCGCGCCGGTGCCGTAGCCCATCAGGACGTAGTCGGCGATGAAGACGGGCACCTGCTCGCCGTTGACCGGGTTGGTGGCGTACGCGCCGATGAAGACGCCGGTCTTGTCCTTGGCCTCGGCCTGCCGCTCGACGTCGGACTTGGAGGCGGCCTGCGCGCGGTAGGCGGAGACCGCCTCCGCGGGCGTGGCGTGTCCGCCGGTCCACACCTCGTGGGTGCCCTCGGGCCACTCCTGCGGGGTGAACTTCTCGACCAGCGGGTGCTCGGGCGCCAGCACCATATAGGTGGCGCCGAACAGGGTGTCGGGGCGGGTGGTGAAGACGGTGACGCGCTCGCCGTCGATCGGGAAGTCGACGCGGGCGCCCTCGGAGCGGCCGATCCAGTTGCGCTGCTGCAGCTTGATCGCCTCGGGCCAGTCCAGGGCGTCCAGGTCGTCCAGCAGACGGTCGGCGTAGGCGGTGATGCGCATGTTCCACTGGCGCAGCTTGGCCTTGAAGACGGGGAAGTTGCCGCGTTCGGAGCGGCCCTCGGCGGTGACCTCCTCGTTGGCCAGCACGGTGCCCAGTCCTGGACACCAGTTGACCGGCGCGTCGGAGGCGTAGGCCAGGCGGAACTCGCCCAGGACGTCGGCGCGCTCGGCCTCGCTCAGCTCGTTCCAGGAGCCGCCGCCGGGCAGCGCGCGCTCACCGGACTCGAACCGCTCGACCAGCTCGGAGATCGGGCGGGCCCGCCCCGCCTCCTCGTCGTACCAGGAGTTGAAGATCTGCAGGAAGATCCACTGGGTCCACTTGTAGTAATCCGGGTCGATCGTGGCGAACGACCGGCGCTTGTCGTGGCCCAGGCCCAGCCGGCGCAGCTGGCTCTGCATGTTCTTGATGTTGGCCTCGGTGGACACGCGCGGGTGCGTGCCGGTCTGCACGGCGTACTGCTCGGCGGGCAGGCCGAAGGCGTCGAAGCCCAGGGTGTGCAGGACGTTGTGCCCGGTCATGCGCTGGAAGCGGGCGAAGACGTCGGTGGCGATGTAGCCCAGGGGGTGTCCGACGTGCAGTCCCGCACCGGAGGGGTACGGGAACATGTCCATGATGAACTTCTTGGGCTTGGCGGCCGTCACCGGGTCGCCCGACAGGTCGCCGCTCGGGTTGGGCGCGGCGTAGGTGCCCTCGGCGTCCCAGAAGTCCTGCCAGCGTGCCTCGATCTCGGCCGCCAGGGCGGCCGTGTAGCGGTGCGGCGCGGCCTCCGCGGCTGCGGTGGCAGCGGGGTTCGTCTCGCTCATGGTCCTCAATGCTCCATCGATCGTCTCTGCCTGCTGCTGCGACTGTCCGGAAATGAAAAATCCCCTCGCACAGGAGGGGACGCCGCGCCGATTCCGACCTGCCGGTGATCGGCGGTCGGGACTGATCAGCGCGGCTCGCTAAGCAGAAGGCGTACGGCACGCATGGCGCCAGGGTACCGCAGTCGGTGATCCGGCCGCGACGCGCTTCCCGCCACGTTGACCCCCGTTCAAATGTTACTTCGCGTAACAACCACTAAGGGACATCACAACGACCACATTGTCTTTTGATAACAGCGCAATAACTCAAACCTCGTACTCATCGGTATGACGAGCTCTAGAGTGCGGCAGCGGGACCGCTTTACCGAACCGTTCGGAGTTGCCCCCATGAACCCTCGTCCAGACAGCAGCCCACCCCCCGCACGGGGCCGGTCGGCTGCGGCTCCGTCGTACCCGCTCCGCGTCGTGACGTCGGGAGGCAGGTCGTGAGGCCGGACGACAGCACTGCGGACGACTGGCTCGTCGAGTTCCTCAGCTTCGGCGCGGGCGTCCTGTCGCTCGTCTGCCTGAGCTGCTCGGTGATCTGGGGACTCATCGCCCAGGACCGGATCCTGCTCGGCCCGCGGCAGCGGATCCTGGCGCAGGCGGTGCACCGGACGACCGCGGTCGCCTCGATCGTCTTCCTGGTGGTGCACATCGTCGTCAAGCTGGTGCAGGAGCACACCTCGTGGATCGCCGCGGTGATCCCCTTCGGACTGCTGCTCACCGACGACGAGGCCGTCACGGGCAGGGCGTTCCTCATCGGCCTCGGCACCCTCGCCGGCCTGCTGATGATCTTCGTCGGCATCACCGGTGTGCTGCGCAACCGCTTCGCCTCCCCGGCGCCGGTGGCGGCCCGCTGGCGGGCGATGCACATGCTGGCCTACCCGGCCTGGTGCGCCGCGCTGGTGCACGGCCTCTACGCGGGTCGAGCCGCGAAGCCGATCTTCCTGATCCTCTACGGCCTGTCCGTGGTCGGTGTCACGGCGGCCCTCGTCGTGCGCGCCTCCCCGCCCCGCGTCAAGCGCAGAATCGCCGACCGGATCATCGCCCTGCTCGGCGCCCCCGACCAGCAGCGCGTCCGCGAGGAGCAGCTGGAGGAGAGCAGGTCCCGGGCGGCCGAGTCCGCGCTGCCCGGGTACGACGCGGGGCGCGGCCCCGCGCGGGGCGACGGGCGTCCGCGCGGCGAGCGCCCGCTGTACGAGACCGCCGAGCGCGCACCCGCCCCGGAGCCGGCGAACGGCTTCGCGGCCGCCTACCGCGCGGTGTCGGCGCCCGGCCGGCCCCCGGCCGGACAGGCCCCCCTCACCGACGCGACCGCCCGCATGGAACTGCCGCTCGACATGCAGCCGACGGAGGCCATGCCGCGCCTGGACGGCCCCTCCAGTACCTCGGGCAACTGGCCGATCCCGTCCCCGCCGCCGGTCGGCGAGGCCCCGCCGTCGGCGTACGACCCGCTCAACGACACCGGATACAACATCCCGGCCTATGACAATTCGGTCGGCTCCGGCTACGGCTCGAGTGATGTGTACGACACCGGTGAGACGAACACCCTCTACGGCACGTACAACCCGAGTGACACGTACAACAGCGGTCCCGCCAATGAACCACTCCCCGGTGCGTCGCCCTCGTCGTCCTACGACTTCGACGCACCGGGTTCGGGCGAACCTTGGAACACGCCCTCCGGAGGCTTTAAGTGAACGAGGCCCTGCCCGACGTACCCGAAGTCCGCGTGGTCGGGCTTCCCCAGCTCACGTCGGGCTTCGACCTTGTCGACCGGCTCGACCTGCCCATGCACCTCAAGGTGCACGGACCGCTCGAGCCCCTGGGCGGTGAGCAGCTCGCGCAGCTCGCCGAACGCATCAACCTCAGGGGCCGCGGCGGCGCGGGGTTCCCCTTCCACAAGAAGCTGCGCTCGGTCGCCGAATCGGCGATCAAGCGCGGCGTCCGGCCGGTCGTCGTCGTCAACGGCAGCGAGGACGAGCCGGCCTGCCGCAAGGACACGGTGCTGATCAACCGTGCCCCGCATCTCATCCTGGACGGCGCGCTGCTGTGCGCCGAGGCCATGGGTGCCCGCACGCTCGTGGTGGGGGTCACCCGGGAGTCCACCCAGCGCTCCATGGAGGCCGCGCTCGCCGAACGCGGCCTGAGCAACGGACGCCGTTCCGCGCTGCGCGCCCGCGTGCAGCGCAACCCGGTCCGCATGGTCACGGGCGCGGCGGCCTCCCTGATCCGCTCCATCGACGGCGGCCCGGCGATCCCGCCGGGCCGCAAGGTCAGCGCCTCGAAGAACGGCGTCGGCGGCGCGCCCACGCTGCTGTCCAACGCCGAGACGTTCGCCCAGCTCGCCATCGCCGCCCGCATCGGGCCGGAGCGCTACGGCAACACGGGCCTGTACGACGAGCCGGGCACCGTGATGCTCACGGTGTCCGGGGCGGTGGCCCGCCCCATGGTGATCGAGGTGCCGACGGGTGTGCCGCTGCGCTACGTCCTCCAGCTCGCCGGCGCCCCGCCGGTGCCGCAGGGGGTGCTGACGGGCGGCTACCACGGCAAGTGGATCGACGCGGCGACCGTCAACGAGGCGATCGTCTCCCGCAACTCCCTGGACGCGGTGGGAGGTTCGCTGGGCGCCGGGGCGATCCTGCCGATCAGTCAGGACACCTGCGCGCTGGGCGAGTCGCTGCGCGTGGCGCAGTGGCTCGCCGAGGAGAGCGCGGGTCAGTGCGGCCCCTGCTATCTGGGGCTGCCGGCCGCCGCGCGCGGCCTCGAGGACATCCTCAACGGCGGCGGGCCGGCCGCGCTGGAGGCGGTGAAACAGGTCGCCAAGAACGTGAAGCGGCGCGGCGCGTGTTCGCACCCGGACGGCTCGGCGATGTTCCTGGAGTCGACCGTCAAGGCGTTCACCGACGACCTCGCCGCCCATGTCCTCGGCAACGGCTGCGGACGGCCCGTCGCGGGCGTCCTGCCGCTCTTCGAGGGAGGCAGGGCCCCTACGGGCATCCCCGGCGGGGGAGGCGAGGAGAACGGGCCCAGCCGCCAGAAGATCTACGTCGACTGGACGCTGTGCCGGGGCCACGGCCTGTGCGCGGACATCCTCCCGGAGGTCTTCCAGCTCGGCGCGGACGGCTTCCCGACGGTGGCTCAGGCCCAGGTGCCGCGCTTCGCCGAGGCGAAGGCGCTGCGGGCGGTGCGCCGCTGCCCGGCGCTGGCGCTGCGCATCGAGGAGGAGGCGCCGCAGGCCAAGGCGCCGTCCCGCAATCTGCCGGTCCTCTCGCAGGGCCGCGGCCGGCGCGCCCTGGGCCGCTGAGACGGGTCCGCCCCCGCGGTCGGCGGGGGCGGACACCACGGGCACAGCACCGGCTCACACCGGTACGCCACCGGCTCACGCCCGCACAACCAGCGAGGGCGGACCATCCGTTCGGATGATCCGCCCTCGACTTCTGTGGAGCTAAGGAGAATTGAACTCCTGACCTCCTGCATGCCATGCAGGCGCTCTACCAACTGAGCTATAGCCCCTTGCGTAGCGCCGCCCGGTTTCCCCGGCGGCGACGCCAACTTTACACGGTCGACCCGGGCCAACACCAAATCGGTTTCGCTTCGCTCGGCGATGTCCGAAATGCCCGCCCGGGTCACGCGGTCACGAACGAATAGAAACGCTTGAGTGTGCAGTGCTCCTCCAGGAGCCGGCCGTAGATCGGCTCCCCCTCGAGTTCCCGGTACGTCTCGATGGGGTCGCCTTTTATGATCAGCGCCCGCGCGCACTCCTCGCACCAGTACTGGTAGTCGGGATTGATCGGCTCCATGTCCCGCACGATCGGCGTCCCGCTGCCGCACCAGTCGCACTTCCGCCTGTGTGCACCCATCGATCAGCTCCAGCTGTGGCCGCAGGCCGTGCACACGTACGAGATCCCGCCGTTGTCGCCGAGTACCTGGGCGACATGGGCGGAGCCGCAGGAGGGGCAGCTGAGGCGGGTCGAGGTCCGTCGCGTGGATATCGCTCCGAGGAGGTGATCGACCTCCTCGATGATGCTCGCAGGCATCACAACTCCCTCCCGTCGGGCCGCGCCCCCTTCCGGCCGTTTGATTCTGCCACGACCGGGCCAACACGGTCAGCGACGCCGTGGTACCGGTCGGGACACGGCTCGACGCCTCGCAGAGGTATACGCCCGCGCGTGCCGTCCTGTTCAACGGCGGACAACGAAAGATCCCGCCTCCCCGGAGGGAGGCGGGATCTTCGTCCTGTGGAGCTAAGGAGAATTGAACTCCTGACCTCCTGCATGCCATGCAGGCGCTCTACCAACTGAGCTATAGCCCCGGGTTGCCGCGCGATGCGGCTGCCTGGTGTTCTTTCCCGCTCGGCGGGGCGAACAAGAAGAACTTTAGCCTGTGACCTGCCGGAAAGTGAAATCCGGGTCCCGGGGCGTCCCGGGGCCGGATCGAAGCACTCTCAGTCGTCGTCGCCGAGCACCGGTTCCGGCAGCGTGCCGGCGTTGTGCTCGAGCAGGCGCCAGCCACGCGCGCCCTCGCCGAGGACGGACCAGCAGCAGTTGGTGAGGCCGCCCAGGCTCTCCCAGTTGTGCGGGTCGAGGCCGAGCAGCCGGCCGATGGTGGTGCGGATGGTGCCGCCGTGGCTGACCACGACGAGCGTGCCGTCCTCCGGGAGCTTCTCGGTGTGCCGCAGCACCACGGGGGCGGCACGGTCGGCGACCTCGGTCTCCAGTTCGCCGCCGCCCCTGCGGACCGGCTCGCCGCGCTTCCACGCGGTGTACTCGTCGCCGTACCTGGCGATGATCTCGTCGTGCGTCAGGCCCTGCCAGACGCCCGCGTAGGTCTCCCGCAGGGCCTCGTCGAGGGTGACGTCCAGGCCGGTGAGCGCCGCGAGCTCGGCGGCGGTGGCCGCGGCCCGCTTCAGGTCGGAGGCGACGATCGCGTCGGGCCTCAGCCCCGCGAGCAGCCGGGCGGCGCGGCGGGCCTGCGCGACGCCGGCCTCGGTGAGCTCCACGTCCGTGGAGCCCTGGAAACGGCGCTCCACGTTCCACGAGGTCTGGCCGTGCCGCCACAGGATGACGCGGCGGCCCCGGCGCACGGGCCCGCCCACCTCACCCGTGGCGCTCACCGCCACTCACCGCCGGTCTGCGCCGCCTCCTCCGCCTCCTGGAGCTTCGCGTGCTCGGCGGCCTTGCCCCGGGTGGCCTTGGCGTCCTCGGGGAGCTCCAGCTCGGGGCAGTCCTTCCACAGCCGCTCCAGGGCGTAGAAGACGCGCTCCTCGCTGTGCTGGACGTGGACGACGATGTCGACGTAGTCGAGCAGCACCCAGCGGGCCTCGCGGTCGCCCTCGCGGCGGACCGGCTTGGCGCCGAGCTCCTTGCTGAGCCGCTCCTCGATCTCGTCGACGATCGACTTGACCTGGCGGTCGTTGGGCGCGGAGGCCAACAGGAATGCGTCGGTGATGGACAGCACGTCACTGACGTCGTAGGCGACGATGTCGTGCGCGAGCTTGTCGGCGGCCGCCTGGGCGGCGGTGTGGACGAGCTCGAGGGAACGGTCGGTTGCGGTCACTGCGAGGCTTTCGATCGACGGGCACTTGCCCTCCAGGGTCTCACGGACCGCCGGGCGCACCCCACGTGATTACGGAGGGTGCGCCCTGGCTCGCTACGAGCCGGGTTCGTAGTCCTGGCCGAGGACCACCGAGACGCGGGCGTTCGCGGAGACCTTGCCCTTGGTGACGGCGTCGGCGGGCAGGCCCAGGGTCTTGGCGACCTCGGTGGCGTTCTCCTTCTCGGCGGCGTCGGCGTAGACGACCTTCGAGGCGGCCTCGGCGGTTCCGGCGGTTCCGGCGTCCCGGAAGGTGAAGCCGCCGTTGAGGAGCACCACGCGGGCCTTCTCCGTGTTGTCCTTCGCCCCGGTGGCGTTGCGCACGGAGACGCTGACGGCGGCGTCCTTGTCGGGGCTCTTGGCGGTGCCGCCGAGGACGTCCTTGACCACGCTGTCGCTCGCCTCGGCGGTGAGCGTGCCGTCCTCCTGCACGGGCAGCAGCGCGGTCCTGTGGTCGCCGCCCTTGGCGAGGTCGGAGAGCCGGGCGAGGAAGGATCCCAGGTCCTTGTCGGTGAGCGGGGGCTCCAGGATCTGGCCGAGGGTCTGGATGGTGGTCGTGGCGGCGTCCGGGTCGGAGGTCATCTTGCGCAGGACGCCGTGCAGGACCTGTCCGAACCGCTCCAGCTGGGCGTTCTGGTCCTCGCCGGGGGCGCGGTGGGTGGCGTAGGCGACGGCCGCCTTGCCGCTGAGGGTCTGGCCCTTCCCCTTCCTGACCAGGGGCGCCTCGCCCTTCTTGGCGTCCGGGTCGGGTACGTCGGTGTCGGTGTCGACCTCGATGTTGCCGACGAGGTCGACGAGGGTGAGCAGGAAGGGGGTGTCCAGACGCCAGCTGCCCTCGATGTCGGTGCCGAGGACGGTGTCGAGCGCGGTCCGGGTGCCCTCGGAGCCGTCGTCCTCGACGGACTTGGCGAGCGTGGTGGTGGTGCCGTCGTCGGCGGTGAGGGCGAGGGAGTTGGGCAGCAGGACGGTGGTGCCCCGCTCGGTGGTGGTGTTGTCGACGAGCAGGGCCGTGGAGGTGCCGCCGTTGGTGGTGTCGTGCAGGTGTACGACGATGACGTCCCGCTTCTGCGCGCCCGCCGCCGTGGTGGTGCCGGTGCCGGAGCCGGAGTCGGACAGGCCGGGCAGTTTCCCGGCGTACCAGAGGTAGCCGACGCCGCCCACGGCGACCAGGGCGAGGACCACGACGAGGGCGATGATCCGGCTGCGCGCGCGGCGGCGGGCCTCCTCGCGGCGCTCGGTGCGGTTCTCGGTGAACTTGAGCCAGTCGATGACGTCCTCGGAGTCGCCGTCGGGCTCCTCGACGAAGGCGAACTGCTCGGTGCGGTACTCCGGTGCGGGCTCGGCGGGGCCGTGGTCGTCGTCGGCGGGGCCGGGCTGCTGCGGGATGTGCGCGGTCTGCTCGGTGACCCGGGGCTGCTGCCCGGTGTGCGCGGTCTGCCCGTAGGGGTCGTACGGGGCGCCCTGGCCGCCCTGCTGGGTGCCGTAGGGGTCGTAGGAGCCGTAGCCGGGCGCCTGCGGCTGTTGCGGGGGCACGGGGCCGGTGCCGTACGGGTCGTACGGCTGGTGTCCGCCCGTGGCGTACGGGTCGTAGCCGTAGCCCTGCTGCTGGTAGCCGTCGTACTGCTGTGGCTGCTGTGGCTGTTGTGTCTGCTGGTCCGTGGCCTGGCGGTAGACAGGCCGGCCGTACTCGTCGTAGCCGACGAGCTCGTACGGGGCGCCCCCGTCAGCCCCGTATCCCGCGTCGTATCGGTCGTTCACCGGTGCCCCTCTCGGCTCACTCGCCGCGGTACAGCTCGCGCTTGTCGATGTAGCGCACGACTCCGTCCGGCACCAGATACCAGACGGGTTCTCCCTTGGCGACTCTCGCACGGCAGTCGGTGGAGGAGATGGCGAGGGCGGGAACCTCGACGAGCGAGACGCCGCCCTCGGGCAGGCCGGCGTCGGTCAGGTGGTGGCCGGGCCGGGTCACGCCGATGAAGTGTGCCAGGGAGAACAGTTCCTCGCTGTCGCGCCAGGTGAGGATCTGGGCGAGGGCGTCGGCGCCGGTGATGAAGAACAGGTCCGTGTCCGGGTTGAGCGCGCGCAGGTCGCGCAGGGTGTCCACGGTGTAGGTGGGGCCCCCGCGGTCGATGTCGATGCGGCTCACCGAGAACTGCGGGTTCTCGGCGGTCGCGATGACCGTCATCAGATAGCGGTCCTCGGCGGCGGAGACCGCGCGGTGGCTCTTCTGCCAGGGCTGGCCCGTGGGGACGAAGACCACCTCGTCGAGGTGGAACTGCGCGGCGACCTCGCTGGCCGCCACCAGGTGCCCGTGGTGGATCGGGTCGAAGGTGCCGCCCATGACACCGAGGCGACGCTTGCCCTGCCGTGACGGGCCGCTGCCGGGGCCGGTAGGCATGTCCTGCTCTCCCATGCGTGCAGACCCTACCGGCCCGGCCTGAGGACCACGGCGGCCAGGGCGGCCGGCGGCCGGCTCAGCGGTCGCGGTTGAAACGCGTGGTGATCCACAGCAGGAGCAGCAGGACGAACAGGGCGCCGCCGCCGGTGAGGTAGGGGCTGAGGCTCTCGTGGTTGCCGCTGTGCTCTCCGCCCTCGGCGGCAAGGGTGGCGAACTGGGCAGCGGTGCTGGGGATGCTCATCTTCGGCAGGACCTATCGCGTGTGGGCGGGATAAAGACGTCGGCTCATCGTATGCGGGCGCCTTCGCGCCGATCACTCCGACTCCGCCGTTGCGGGCGCGGGGTGGGGGCGGGGGCGGGCCGAAGGAACCTTCCCGGCGCCCCAGTCGTCCTTCCGGCTGTAGCCGCGCAGCGGGAACCACGCGGTGAGCGCACCGCCCGTCCACGGTGTCTCCGCCTAGGCTGGGCCTCGCCGCGGGGGAGCGAAGGGCCGCACAAGGGTCCGCGAAGGATCACTCAGACGCACATGGGGGACACATGTCCGACGGCCATCAGCACAACGGGCACGAGAACGTGCCGAGCAGGCAGCGCAGGCGCTTCCCCGGGATCTCCTCGCGTGCGTACGAACATCCGGCCGACCGCTCGGCGCTGGTGGCGCTGCGCAAGCTGAGCGGCTTCGACACGGTGTTCAAGGCGCTGAGCGGGCTGCTGCCCGAGCGCAGTCTGCGGCTGCTGTTCCTGTCCGACTCGGTGCGCGTCTCGGACCGGCAGTTCGCGCATCTGAACGACATGCTGCGGGACGCCTGCTACATCCTGGACCTGGAGAAGGTCCCGCCGATGTACGTCAACCAGGACCCGGTCCCGAACGCGATGTGCATCGGCCTGGACGAGCCGATCATCGTGGTGACCACGGGTCTGGTGGAGCTGCTCGACGAGGAGGAGATGCGGGCGGTCGTCGGGCACGAGGTCGGACACGCGCTGTCCGGGCACTCGGTGTACCGGACGATCCTGCTGTTCCTGACGTCCCTCGCGGTCCGGGTCGCCTGGATTCCGCTCGGCAACTTCGCGATCATGGCGATCGTGACGGCGCTGCGGGAGTGGTTCCGGAAGTCGGAGCTGTCCGCGGACCGCGCCGGGCTGCTGGTCGGGCAGGACCTCCAGGCGTCGATGCGCGGCCTGATGAAGATCGCGGGCGGCAACCATCTGCACGAGATGAACGTGGACGCGTTCCTGGAGCAGGCCGACGAGTACGAGGCCGGGGGCGATCTGCGCGACTCCGTGCTGAAGATCCTCAACGTGCTGCCCCGCTCGCACCCGTTCACCACGGTGCGGGCCGCCGAGCTGAAGAAGTGGGCGGCCACCCGGGACTACCAGCGGATCATGGACGGCCACTACCCGCGCCGCGACGAGGACAAGGACGCCTCGGTGCGGGACTCGTGGCGGGAGTCGGCGAGCAGCTACGCGGGCGAGGTGCGCACGTCCAAGGACCCGCTGATGAAGCTGGTCAACGACATCGCGGGCGGTGCGGGTGACCTGGGTGACCGGGTGCGGCGCGGTTTTGGCGGGTTCACGTCGTCGGCGCCGAGGCCCCCGAAGGCGGGGCCGGAGGATCCGGACACGGGGGACAACGCCCCGCCGCGCGACGGCGCGTAGGCCGACGAAACCACGGAGATCGCCCCCGCCGCCCCTTCCCGTCCCGTCCCTGGGGGCGCTGCCCCCGGACCCCCCGCTCCTCAAACGCCGGAGAGGCTAATTTCAGCCCCTCCGGCGTTTGAGGAGCGGGGTCTGGGGCGGAGCCCCAGGTTCGGGACGGGAAGGGGCGGCGGGGGCGAAGAAAGTAAAGTACTCACAGCCTCGGCTGGGCGCCCGGCGCCAAGGAGCCGCACAGGGCCGGGGTGCTGCCCGTGGCGTACGGGTCGGTGCCGGCGGGGGCGGCCTCCTTCGCCGTCTGGCCGGCCAGCAGGGGGCGCAGCACGGCGGCGGAGTCCTCGGCGCAGGACAGCGGACCGGCCTGGACGTAGGCGACGACAAGCTCCGCCTGATGCAGGCGCAGATCGTCGCGGTCGAAGCGGAAGTGCAACTCGCGCCGGACCGTGAACAGCGACGCCTCGTCGGCCCGGCCGGCCCCGGCGGGACGCAGCGCGTAGACGAACGTGTGGTCCGTGGTGACCTCGAGGGTGGACGAGTCCGTCTCGGCGGCCTGCATGGTGCCCTGCACGCGGATCTCCCGGTCGGCCAGCTGGACGCGGGCCGGGTCGAAGCGGACCAGCCATCCGGTGGGCGCGTGCCGGCCGTCGGAGGTGGGCCGGTCGAAGCTCTGGTCGAACTGGTCCAGCTGGCCGGAGTCGAGCAGCACCCGCACGGGGCGGGTCTCGCCGCCGGTCAGCACGCCGGGGTCGAGGGCGGACCGCACGATGTAGTCCTTCGCGGTGAGCAGGGCGTTCACCACCTGGCCGTCGGAGAAGTGCGCGGTGCGCCGGGACGCCGGGAGCGGCACCCCCTCGGCACCCGGTCGGAACTGCGCCGCCGGACTGTGCGCGTACAGCTGTTCGACATCGGGGGTGCCGGGGACCTTGCCCTGCGGGGCGAGCGGGATGACGGTCATCCGCAGCGGCTCGGCGACGCCCTCGGCGGTGGGCGTGCGGTAGGGGTGGCGTACGCCCATGTAGACGGCGGTGCCGAAGGCGATGGCGATCAGCAGGACGAGGACCAGCGCCTGCCGGGACAGACCGCTCCGGCGCAGCGGCGGGCGGCGGCGCACGGCGGGCGCGTGGTCGGTGATGCGCTCCTGGGCGGAGTACTCCTGGAGCCGGGCAGCGCGGACGAAGGACTCGTCGAAGACGACGGACCTGTACTCGTCCTCTCCACCTCCGGGGGCTCCGTCGGGCGTCCCCTCGGGTGGGTCCGAAGGCCCTCCCATATCTTCAGGGTAGGTCCGGGCGGGCCCCGGTAAACGCCGCGCCGGGGCCCAAGTTCTGACAGGTTCTCACCAAGTCGACGGCCCGGTTTCAGGGGCCGTGCGGGATCACCGGGACGGTCGGCCGGGAGTAGTCGGCGGAGGCGGAGGGCGCCGCCGCGCCGCCCTGCTCCACGCCGGTGGTGGAGGGTGGCGGCACCGGGTCCTGGCGGTTGGAGGACGCGCCCCGGTAGACGGCCGAGAAGGCGAGCGCGACCATGCCGATGCCCATCACCAGGGCGAGCATCCAGGCGACCGGGCGGTGCCAGCGCACCTGCCTGGCGTACGGGCCCGGGGCGCCGTAGTCGTCCTCCAGGGCGTCGGCGTCGGCGTCCGGGTCGTCGTGGCCGGGGTCGCCCCGGTAGCCGCCGTACCCGTCGTCGTACCGCTCACCGCGCGAACGGGCCCGGCGGGCCTCGGCCTCGGAGGCCTCGGCTCTGGCCTGCGCGGCGGCCAGGAGGCGTTCGACGGCGGTCGGCTCGTGCACCTCGGCCGCCCGTACGAAGGCCTCGTCGAAGACCACGGAGGCGAACTCTTCGTCCGACACCCCGCGGTCGTGGTCGTCGTCGGGCTCCCAGCCGTCAGGGAACGGCGTACCCCCCACGTCCTCCGGCACGGATCCAGAGTAGACCTGGGGGGTCATTTTGGGCAGACGGTATGGAAATTCATCCGTCTGCTGAGACGATCCCGCCGCCGCCCGCCCGGCGCGCCCGGGTCAGCGCCGTACGTGACCGTCGCCGGTGACGATGTACTTCGTGCTGGTCAGCTCGGGCAGGCCCATCGGCCCCCGGGCGTGCAGCTTCTGCGTCGAGATGCCGATCTCGGCGCCGAAGCCGAACTGGCCGCCGTCGGT
The DNA here is from genome assembly GCF_055570675.1 of Streptomyces sp. NPDC031111. Lineage (NCBI taxonomy): Bacteria > Bacillati > Actinomycetota > Actinomycetes > Kitasatosporales > Streptomycetaceae > Streptomyces > Streptomyces sp. NPDC031111. The sequence continues at coordinate 571,356 of NZ_JBVIGS010000001.1, read as the reverse complement.
GAACCGGGTGGAGGCGTTCACCGCGACCGTGGTGGAGTCCACGAGCTGGGTGAACCGGCGGGCCGCCTGCTGGGAGGTGGTGACGATGGCCTCGGTGTGGCCGGAGGTCCACAGCCGGATGTGCTCGACGGCCCGGTCGAGCGAGTCGACGACGGCGGCGGCGATGTCGTGGGAGAGGTACTCGGTCTCCCAGTCCTCCGTGGTGGCCTCCACGACGGTGGCGCGGGAGTCCTTGGCGTACGCCATCACGCGCTCGTCGGCGTGCACGGTGACCCCGGCGTCGGCCAGGGCGTCCAGGGCGCGGGGCAGGAACTCGGCGGCGATGTCCTGGTGGACCAGGAGGGTCTCGGCTGCGTTGCACACGCCGACCCGCTGGGCCTTGGAGTTCACCAGGATCTCGACGGCCATGTCGAGGTCGGCCGCCGCGTCGACGTAGACGTGGCAGTTGCCGGTGCCGGTCTCGATGACCGGGACGACCGACTCCTGGACCACCGTGTTGATCAGCGAGGCGCCGCCGCGCGGGATGAGCACGTCGACCAGGCCCCGGGCGCGCATCAGCTCCCGCACGCTGTCACGGCTCTCGCCGGGCACCAGCTGCACGGCGTCGGCGGGCAGCCCGGCGCCGTGCACGGCGTCGCGGAGCACCCGAACCAGCGCGGTGTTCGACCGGTACGCGGAGGAGGAACCGCGCAGCAGGACCGCGTTGCCGGACTTCAGGCAGAGGGCGGCGGCGTCGACCGTCACGTTCGGGCGGCCCTCGTAGATGATGCCGACGACGCCGAGCGGCACCCGGACCTGGCGCAGGTCGATGCCGTTGGGCAGGGTGGAGCCGCGGACGACCTCGCCGACCGGGTCGGGCAGCGCGGCCACGTCCCGCACGTCGGCGGCGATGGCGCGCACCCGCTCCGGGGTGAGCGTGAGCCGGTCGATCATGCCCTCGCTGATGCCGGCCTCGCGGGCCTTCGCCACGTCCTGGGCGTTGGCCTCGACGATCTCATTCGTGCGGACCTCCAGCGCGTCGGCGATGGCGAGCAGCGCGTCGTCCTTGGCGGCACGCGGCAGCGGCGCGAGGGTGGCGGCGGCCCCCTTGGCCCGGTAGGCGGCCTGGCTGACCGGGGACATCGAGTCGTACGGCGAGAGCGTGGTCATGGGGGAAGGGTAGTGCGGCCGGCGGACTCGTCCGCCGGTCATCCCAAACCCCGAGACACGGGTTCAAAACGGGTGTACTCCGACGGGGGTCGCGAGGACCGGTCCGTATCCCGCCGCAACGCGCTGGTGGTAGGTGGCCCGGTCGATGACCTCCAGGCCGACGATCTCCCAGGGCGGCAGGCCCGCGGTCCGGCGGTGCTCGCCCCACAGGCGCAGCGCCACGGCGGCCGCGTCGTGCAGGTCGCGGGCCTCCTCCCAGTAGCGGATCTCCGCGTGGTCGTCGGCGTAGCGGCTGGTCAGCAGGAAGGGGTGGTCGTGGGCCAGCTGCTCCAGGGCCCGCCGGACGTCCGTGACCGGGGCCGGCGCGCCGGAGACGCTGAGGGTGACGTGCCACAGGCGCGGCAGGTCCACGGGTTCGCCGCCGCCCTGGAACCGGTCGCCGGCCGCGACACCCGTCAGGGCGCGCTCCGCGCCGGCCGCGCGGGAGCCGGCACCACCGCGGGACGACGTCGTCCCCGGGCGCACTCGTCTCACGGCGGCCTCCTTCATACGCGGACATGCCTGAGGGGCGGGCGGTTGTGCCCCTGGGACAAAGTTGAGCAGGCCGCCGGGGATCGTGGGGCGGTTTTGCGCAACGTCCACCGCCGAGGGCGGACGTTTCGGCGCATTACGGATGCAGGACCACCAGATCGTCCCTGTGTACGACCTCGCGTTCGTACTCGGGACCGAGATCGCGGGCGAGTTCATGGGTGGAGCGGCCGATCAGGAGGGGGATCTCCTTGGCGTCGAAGTTGACCAGCCCCCGGGCCACCGCCCGTCCCTCGCGGTCCCGCAGCTCCACGGGGTCGCCCGCGCTGAACTCCCCCTCGACGCCGGCGATCCCGGCCGGCAGCAGCGACTTGCGGCCCTGCATCACCGCGCGCACCGCGCCGTCGTCCAGGGTGAGCGAGCCCTGCGGGGTGGAGGCGTGCTGGAGCCACAGCAGCCGGTCGGCGGAGCGGCGGCCTGTGGGGTGGAAGTAGGTGCCGGTGTCGCCGCCGGTGAGGGCGTCGGCGGCGTGGACCGCGCTGGTCAGCACCACCTGGATGCCGGCGGCGGCGGCGATCCCGGCGGCCTCCACCTTGGTGACCATGCCGCCGGTGCCGACGCCCGCCTTGCCGGCGCTGCCGATCTCGACGTGGGCGAGGTCCTCGGGTCCCCTGACCTCCGCGATGCGCGAGGTGCCCGGCCGGGCGGGGTCGCCGTCGTAGACGCCGTCCACGTCGGAGAGCAGCACCAGCAGATCGGCGCGGACCAGGTGGGCGACGAGGGCGGCGAGCCGGTCGTTGTCGCCGAAGCGGATCTCGTCCGTGGCGACGGTGTCGTTCTCGTTGACGATCGGGAAGGCGCCCATCGCCAGCAGCTTGTCGAGGGTGCGGGAGGCGTTGCGGTGGTGGGCGCGACGGCTCATGTCGTCGCTGGTCAGCAGCACCTGGCCGACCCGGACGCCGTAGCGGGCGAAGGAGGCGGTGTAGCGGGCGACCAGCAGTCCCTGGCCGACGCTGGCGGCGGCCTGCTGCCGGGCCAGGTCCTTGGGCCGGCGGCGCAGGCCCAGCGGGGCGAGACCGGCGGCGATGGCTCCGGAGGAGACGAGGACGATCTCCCGCTCTCCCCCACTGCGGTTCTTGGCCAGCACGTCGACGAGAGCGTCGACGCGGTCGGCGTCCAGACCGCCCGCCGCGGTGGTCAGCGACGAGGAGCCGACCTTGACGACGATCCTGCGCGCCTCGCCCACGGCCTGCCTTGCCCCTGCCACCTTGCCGCCCGTCCCCTCACGTAGATCGGTCGCCCCGTCAGGCAATCTACGCGAAGCGGATCGCGTGGCGCTCGGCGGTCCAGCCTCCGGACGGTCCGCTGCGAGTAACCGCGCGGACACGGCCCGCGCACACCAAAAAGGTTGCGTGGGGCGCCTATAGAAATCAAAGGTTCCGCAAACGTATTTTGAACTCTGTGTCACACAACGTTCGCCGCACGAAGCGCATCCTCCTCAGATCCGGCAAAAGTCCCTACGAGGTCCTGTCCCTGGAGGAGGCCCTTCACCGCGACGTCATCGCCACCAACTCCGGGAACCTGATCTTCAGCGACGCGGCGCACAAGATCCTGGAGACGCCGCACACCGAGGTCGTCCCGAACGGGATGCGCACCGAGGTGGCCGAGGCGGCGCGCATCAACGAGGAGTACGACGCCTTCGTCGTGCCGCTCGCCAACGCCTTCCGCCCGTCGTTCGAGGCGGCCCTGAAGCGGCTCACCCGGCTGATCGGCCGGCTGAAGATCCCCGTGGTCGTGCTCGGTGTCGGAGCGCAGACCGGGCTGAACTACAACCCGGACCGGCTGAAGCCGATCGAGCCGTCCGTGCGCGCCTTCGTCTCCGCGGTGCTCGACCACAGCGCCTCGATCGGGGTGCGGGGCGAGTTCACCGAGAAGTACCTCAAGGACATGGGCTTCCGCGACGTCGAGGTGATCGGCTGCCCGTCGCTGTTCATGTACGGCAAGGAACTCGCCGTACAGAAGCGCACGCAGGAGCTGACCGCGGACTCGCGCATAGCGATCAACGGCTCGCACAGCGCCGTACGCCGGCTGGGCATGGACCGGATCATCTCGCGCACCCACGCCCGCTACCCGAACGTGCGGTTCATAGGCCAGAACCTCAGCGACGCCAAGCAGTTGCACTGGCGCGACCTGTCCGACCCGAACGGCAAGGTCACCGGGATGCCGACCCATCCCGACCACCCGATGTACCGGGAGGACAAGGTCCGCGTCTACGTCGACCCGGTCACCTGGATCGACGACCTGCGCGACTTCGACTTCTCCTTCGGCTCCCGCATCCACGGCAACATCGCGGCCCTGCTGGCGGGTACGCCCGCGACCGTGCTGTGCGCCGACTCGCGGACCCTGGAGCTGTGCCGCTACTTCGAGATCCCGCACCGCCGGATCGACAAGCTGCCGGAGGACGTCGACCCGGCACGCCTGTACGAGGAGGCCGACCTCAGCGCGCTGACGGGCAACCACCACGAGCGGTTCGAGCGGTTCACGGCGTTCCTCGACCGCAACGGGCTCGAGAACACCTTCTCGCACGGCGACGGCGGCGCGGCCTTCGAGAAGCGGCAGCGCTCCCTGGACTTCCCGGAGGGCGTCCGGCCCTGGCTCGGCAACGACGTCGCCGACCTCGCCTCGCGCATGGGCTGGCTCAACAACCGGGTGGGCGAACTGACCGCGGAGAACACCCGGTTGAAGCGGGACCTGGCCCGCGCCAGGACCGGTGCGCGCTCCTCCGTGGCCGCCCCGGTGACCACGTCGGTGTACCGCCGGGCCCGCCGCGTCGTGGGCGCCCCCCTGCGCCGGGCACTTCAGGGAGGCCGCGGCTGAGGCGTCGCGGGCCGTAGGGCCCGCGGTCACTCCATACGACGAGGACACCCGCGTGTCGTCCGGCGGTCGCCGCGCGTTAACCCGGGCACCCGTCCTGCGTCGACCCTGGAGTGACCGCAGTGCCCGAACCCTCGTCCCCACGGCGGCGGACCGCCGCCCAGTTGCTCGTCCTCGCCGTCCTGTCGGCCGCCTTCGTGGCGCAGGCCGTCGCCGCGCTGCGCCCCCATGTTCCGCTGCTGCTGGTCTCCACGGCCGTGTCCCTGGCCGTCGAGGGCGTGCTGTACCGGTGGCAGCCGGGGATGCTCTCGCTGTTCGCGAAGTCGCACGCGGACATCACCGTCCGCCATGTGCTGCGCGACCTGCTGCTGGTGGTGGGTCTGCTGCGGCTCGGCGAGCAGCACCGGGAGACGCAGTACGCCCCGCTCGTCGCCGGGCTGCTCGCCTTCTACGCGCTGCACTGCACGGTCCAGGCGGTGTCCGTGCTGGTCCGCCGCAGCCGCACGCTGCCGGTGCTGACCCGCAACATCGACGCCTCGGCACTGCGCCTGTCCCCCGCCCCGGCGGTGCTGCTGCGCCGCCCCGGGTACCGGCTGCCGGCGTTCGGCCTGCCCGCCACGGCCGGGCTGACGGCGACGGCGGTCACCGAGGATCCCGGGTACGGGGCGGCGGGGGTCGCGCTGGCGCTGCTGCTCACGGCCGCGGGCCTGTGCGCGCTGCTGCTGCGGCTGCTGCCGGGCCGGCGTCCGGCGGGCGAGCAGGAGGTGCTCGACTGGTTCGACGCGTGGCTGGCCGAGTACCGGCCGACCGTCGGCCTGTACTTCTCCGGCGGCCCGTCCTCCGCGTATCAGGCCAACATGTGGCTGGAGCCGCTCGCCGGGCTCGGCGGCCGACCGGTGATCGTGCTGCGGGAGCGGTTCATGGTGCCGAGGATCGCGGCGACCGACATCCCGATCGTGTGCCTGCCGAAGGTGTCCACGCTGATGCGGCTGGAGCAGTCCACGCTCCAGGTGCTCATCCACCCGTCGAACTCCGGCAAGACCTCCCAGGTGCTGCGGATCCCCACGATCAAGCACACCTTCGTCAACCACGGCGAGAGCGACAAGCTGTCCTCGTGCAACCCGTACGCGAAGGCGTACGACGAGGTGTGGGTGGCCGGTCCGGCGGCGCGTGAGCGGTACGCGCTGGCCGAGGTGGGGGTCGAGGACAAGGACGTGGTGGAGATCGGCCGCCCCCAGCTGGACGCCGTACGCCCGTACGCGGGGCCGCCCACCGGGGCGTACACGACCGTGCTGTACGCGCCGACCTGGGAGGGCTGGGACGGCAACCCGGGAAATACGTCGGTGGTCGCGGCCGGTGAGAACCTCGTGCGGGCGCTGCTCGCCGACCCGGGGGTGCGGCTGCTGTACAAACCGCACCCGCTGACCGGCTCGGTGGATCCGCGGGCGGGCGCCGCCGACCGGCGGGTGCGGGAGCTGATCCGGGCGGCGAACCGGGAGCGCTCCCTGTCGCGTCCCGCGCCGTCGGCGGAACTGGCCCGGCGCACCGCGGAGCTGGACCGGCTGACCAGGGCCGCGTTCCGGGCGGGTGCCGATCAGGTGGAGCGGATGCTGGCGCAGTCGGCCCCGGAGCCGGGGCGGGCCCGGGCGGTGGCACGGGCGACGGCGGCCTGGGAGGAGGCGTACTGGGCGTCGCTGCCCGAGGGGGAGCACCGGATCATCACGGACGCCCGGCCCGAGCTGTACGCCTGCTTCAACGCGGCGGACCTGCTGATCAGCGATGTGTCGAGCGTGATCAGCGACTTCCTGGCGAGTGAGAAGCCGTACGCGGTGGCGAACACCAGTGGGCTGTCCGAGGAGGAGTTCCGGGCGGCGTTCCCGACGGTGGCGGCGGCGACGGTGCTGATGCCGGACGCGGGCGGGGTGCGGGCGCTGCTGGAGTCTGTCCGCGATCCGTCGAAGGACGGACTGGCAGGTGCTCGCGCGGAGTTGAAGCGGCGGCTGCTGGGGCCGGCGATTCCGACGTCCCAACAGCGCTTCGCCGCGGCCGTCCGGGCGCTGTGTGCGGCGGCCCAGGACCACAGGGTCCGCACGGCACAGCGGCCCGCCGCGGAACTGCCGGTCCAGCGCCGCCAGTCCGCACCGGCCGGCAGGAGTGTTCTCGCCCCCGCCGCCCCTTCCCGACCCGACCCGGGGGCGCTGCCCCCGGCCCCCCGCTCCTCAAACGCCGGAGGGGCTGAGTAGTTCAGCCCGTCCGGCGTTTGAGGACGAGGCCCGAAGGGCCGAAAGGGGGGTCTGGGGGCGCAGCCCCCAGGGACGGGAATGGGAAGGGGCGGCGGGGCGAAGAAAGCTCATGCCGGGGCGAGGAGGCGGCGGGCCTTTCGGAGCACGCGATAAAGGACGGTCGCCGGGCCGTCCTCCCGGTAGCCGGGCACCGCACGGGCCTCACGCGGCGACGCCAGGTACACCGCGTCGGGGATACCCGCCGCGCGGTCACGGAAGTGCGGATACGCCAGGTAGACGCGCCGGCCCCGTCGCTCCAGCCGGGCCGGCGGCTGTTCCTTGGAGCGGACGAACCGCAGGACGTCCAGGAGGAGTTCCAGCCGCCGCCCCGCCACCAGGTGCAGCCGCAGCCGCTCCTCGACCTTGAGCCGCCGCGCGACACCCTCGTTCCAGTGGACGTCCATCAGCGGCTGCGCCAGCTCCAGTTTGCGCCGCCGGACCTCGTCGGAGTCCTTGAGGAACCGGGGGCCGAACTGGGGCAGCAGGGTGACCGTGAACGGCCGCACCATCAGCAGGTCCCGCCGAGGGCCCTCGGGGACGAGGTCGGCGATCAGGTTCATCAGGGCGCGGGCGGAGTCGAACCGCAGGGTGTAGCCGCCGCTCTTGGTGACGTGCTTGCCGTCGTCGCGGCCCACCAGGTAGTAGCAGGTGTAGTCGGCGATCACGGAGACGCCGTCCGCCCGCAGATACGCCTCCATGGTGAACAGCGCGTCCTCGCCGGTGAACAGCGACTCGTCGAAGCGCATGCCGTGCCGGTCCAGTAACGCGCGGCGGAACAGCTTCTGCGCGCTGAGCGTGAACTTGATGTTGGAGGAGTAGATGTCGGTGCGTTCCAGCGTCCTGCCCCACATGGACTTCGGCGCACCGCGGTTGACGCCCTCGACCCGGCCCAGCACGACGTCGGTACCGGCCCGGTCCGCCATGGCGACCATCCGCTCGAGGGCCTCGGGGCCCAGCCGGTCGTCGGCGTCCAGGAAGAAGACGTAGCGGCCGGTGGCCTTGCCCAGGCCCACGTTGCGCGGGCCGCTGGGACCGCCCGAGTTCTCCTGCCGGAGGACGGTGACCGGCATGGGCGCGCGGGCCGCGAACTCCTCCAGGCACTCCCCCGTGCCATCGGTCGAGCCGTCGTCGACCGCGATGACCTCGACGCGCTCCGGGTCGATGGTCTGTGCCTCCACGGAGGCGAGGCACTCGACCAGATACGGCATCGCCTCGTACGCCCCGATGACCACGGTGACATCAGGCTGCGCCATGGTCACTTTCCCCCTCGTCACGGGATATTTCCCCCGTATCGCCTCATTCGCTACTTGTTAGACGGGTGTTCGAGGGAGTGGGTTGCTCCGCGCACCTGTTTTCGTGGCTGACGTCACAACGCGAAAGGGCTCGGTCCCCGAGGATCAACTCCTCGGGGACCGAGCCCTGTTGAGACCGTGGAGGCGAGTCAGACCGCGTCCACGCCGTCCGCCTCACCCGTCGCCGACGCCCGCGGGACGGGCACCGCGTCCGCCAGCTCGACGTCGGGGCCGCCGGTCACGATCCGGGACTCCTGGCCGAGATTGCGTGTCTCGGCCTTCCGCGCCAGCTGCGCGACGGCGGTGTTGAACTGGTCGATCGACTTCGGCTCGTCCGGGCCGAGCAGATAGCGCTTGAGCTCCTTGCGGTCCTCGGCCAGCGGGTCGCCGGCCGGGTCGCGGACCGCGTCGAGCAGCCCGCCCAGCTCGGCCGCGCTGTTGGAGAGGATCACCGCGGCCCGCACCGCCGTGTTCTGCCGCTTGAACTCCTCCACGCCGAGTTCGGCGGAGTCCGTGACGGCGTACGGCTTGCCGCTGGCGATGAAGTCGGAGACCACGCTGGAGATGTCCGAGACCATCGCGTCGGAGACGTTGAAGCAGTCGTACAGACGCGGCTCGGCGCCCGTGATGACCCGGTGCTCCCAGTCGGGGAAGGAGCGCCAGTACGCGGCGTTCCACTCGGCGCGCAGCCGGGCGGTCTCCTCGTGCCGGGCCACGTCGATCAGCCCGTCGCGGCTGGCCTCGGCCTCGTCGCCCTTGTCGGTGCCGCCGGTCAGCTCGGCCAGCCGGGCCTCGATGCGGGCCAGCTCGGCCTTGGCCTCCGCCTGGGCGGCGGTGTCACCGGTGAACCGCGGGTCGGCGGCGCGCTCGGCGGCGGCCTTCGCGATCAGCGCGGTGATCCGCTGGTGGGCGGCCTTCGCCCGCGCGCTGCGGGTGCCGGTGAACGGGTGCGGCTTGTACAGGACGCGCACCGCCGGGTCGGCCTTGACCAGCTTCTTCACGATGTTCTCGCCGGCCAGCAGGATCGAGGTGTTGCCGGGGTTGTCGTCCCAGCCCTCCCACGTGGGGGCGTACAGGACGGTCGGCATGCGGTCGCCGGGCACGCCCTGCCAGGTCTGGATCGGGGCCAGCTGCGGGCGGCCGACCTCCACGATGTCGTCGTCGCGGACACCGACGTCGGCGATGGCGTAGCGGTCGCGGCCCGCGCGGCCGGCCGTCCACACCTCGTCGTAGACCTTGCTGTACGGGTTGACGCTGGCGAGCTTGTCGCTGTCGCCGTGGCCGATGAAGACGTGCTTCATGGTGGGCACGCGCAGCAGGTGGATGTTCTTGCCGACGTTCGCCGCGTACAGCGCGACCCGCACGGTGGACAGGTCCAGGTTCATCAGGTGCACCCCTCCGGGCACGCAGATGACGGGGACCGTGGTGGGCGCCAGGTTCTGGAGTATGACCCGCTCACGCAGGATGACCAGCGGACGGGTGTCCAGCTGCTCCATGGTCTCCAGCCACATGTTGACCTGGTAGGCCGAGTCCTTGGAGCCGGAGAAGTACAGCACGGTCTCCGGGCGGTACTCGCGCAGCCAGCCGTCGACGGCGGCCAGCACCTTGTCGTCGCTCGGCGGGGTCTTCCGGCCGCGTACGTACGGCATCAGGGCGAGGACGTTCAGGATGCCCAGGACCAGTGTGATGCCGATGCCGGTGTAGCCGATCGCGGCCGAATCCAGGGAGGCGCCGACGAGTATGCCGACGACCGCCGCGAGGTCGAGGTGGAGCATCTTCTCCGCGGCGCGGTTCAGCAGCCCCCGCGGCGGGGCGTCCGGGATGCGGATGCGGGAGGCGAGGTCGACGTTGCGGGTGGCGACCGGCATCCGGCGGCGGTTGCGGATCAGCGTGGTGAGCGCGCCGTGCGGGGCCTGAAGACCGTAGAAGGCGATGAAGCAGGCGATCGCCCCGTAGTAGATCAGGTTGTCCGCGAGGGACAGGCGGGCCAGCAGCAGGATCAGCAGGAGCTGTCGGATCAGGAAGCGGATCGACAGGCCGGCCCGCACCTTGCTGAGGCGGTTGACCAGGTAGCTGCCCTTGCGGTGCAGATAGTGGTCCGCCAGGTACGTCACGGCGGCGGCGGCCGCGAACGCGGGGATGCTCGGGACGAGCGCGGCCAGCATGAGGCAGGGGAAGCCCAGCATCATGAGGACCGCCGCGGCCAGCTCGGCCGCGCTGCCCACCCGGGCGACGCGAATGGCTGTGGATATCACGGAGAACCTGCTCTTGGAGGGGGGAGTGCCGGTTTTGTGCCTGGTAATTCGGGAGGTACGGATTCAGGCCCCCGCGAAACCCCGTTCCTGAACTGCGTTAACGGGAGATCGCAGAGGCCTGAATTACCGGAGTCTATTTGACCTTGATTATTACACGCCGTCCTGACGGTCCAGCACCGAGGCCAGCGCCTGCTCGAACCCGGAGGCCCGCGCCGCACCCGCCGTCGGGTCCTGCTGCCGTACGTCGATGACATGGCCGGTGAGCTCGGACAACAGCACGTCCAGCGAGGTCCGGGCCACCGCCTCGGAGGACAGCAGGCTGCCCGCCGGCTCCTGTCCGAAAGCCTTGGTGCGCATCGGCGTGGCGGTGCGCTCCGGGTTGATGCAGTTCACCCGGACGCCGTCGCCGGCCCACTCGTCGGACAGTGCCTGGGTGAGGTTCACCATGGCGGCCTTGGTCGAGGAGTACAGGCTGTACTCGGCGCGCCCGCGGGTGTAGCTGCTGGACGTGTAGAGCAGCAGCTGCCCGTTGGTCTCGGCGAGGTACTTGTAGGCCGAGCGGGCGATCTGCACGGGGGCCAGGTAGTTGACCTTCAGCGCCTCCTCGATGGTGGCGTTGTCGGTCTCGGCGAGCTTGCCGATGCGCAGCACGCCCGCGGTGTTCACGACGTAGTCGATGCGACCGGTCTCGGCGTACGCCTTGGACAGCGCGTCGTCGACCTCCTCCGGGTTCTCCACGTGGGTGCCGGTGGTGGAGCGGCCCAGCGCGTAGACGGTGGCCCCGTAGGACTCGGCGAGCTGGGCGATGTCCTGGCCGATGCCGTACGAACCGCCGAAGACGACCATGGTCTTGCCGGTGAGCAGCTGGCGGTACGCCTCCTCGCTCACCTGCTCGGGCGCGGCGGTGGAGGCGAGCTGGAAGAGCTTGTCGGCGATGAAGACGTCGACGGGCTGGGTGACCTTCATGTTGTACTCGTCACCCGCGACGACGTGGATCGGCACGTCCGGCAGGTACTTGAGCACGACCGAGCAGTCGTCCGTGGCCTGGAAGTTGGGGTCGCCGGCGGCGACCTCGTAGGCGCGGCGGATGGTCGACAGCTTGAAGGCCTGCGGGGTCTGGCCGCGGCGCAGCCGGGAGCGGTCCGGGATCTCGGTGATGAACTCGCCGTCCTCGCCGTGCGTGCGCGTGACGATGATGGTGTCCGCGGACGGGATGGCCACGTCGACGGCCTGGTAACGCTCCAGCGCGGCCACGCAGTCGTCGATGACGCGCTGCGACAGCAGGGGGCGCACGGCGTCGTGGAAGAGGACGTTGCGGTCCTCGCCCTCGGCCAGGCCCTCGCCGAGCGCGGCGATGGCCCGCTCCGTGGTCTCGTTCCGGGTGGTGCCACCCTCGATGACCTTGGCGACCTTCGAGAACCCGGCCTTGGCGACGATCTTCTCGATGTCGGGCACGTATCCCGGCGCCATCAGCACGATGATGTCATCGATCGAGTCGGCCTTCTCGAAGGTGGCCAGGGTGTGCTCGATGACTGCCTTGCCGGCGATCTTCAGCAGCTGCTTGGGGATCGACAGACCCACCCGCTGGCCGGTACCACCGGCCAGGATCACTGCGGTGGTACGGGGCTTGGCTATGTGCTGGGACACAGGTGACCTACCTTGGGGCGACAGGGAACTTCGAAATGGTCCCACTTGTGGTTACCGCAGTGCAAGGTGAGCGTCCTCCGCCGCATATGTGCGCGCAACCTGTCATTCACCTAGGACTCCTGGTGCCCCGTGAGGGTTCCCGGAACATCCGGTGAATTGCTGTGAGTAACTCCACAGGAGTTATGCGATTGCGGTGCGTGACGGACGTGACACGGCGACACCTTCAGCGCAGCGCCCGCATGGCTCATCCGCCGGCCCCCCGGGCCGGCGGATCTTCACGTCCTGGAACGTGGGACTGCACACGTTCTTCAAATACGGCTCACCCAGAAGCCCATTGCCACGAAATTCCCTGTCAAGATTCCGCAGCATTCCGGTCTCAACAAGACCGAGGTAACGATTCACCACCTCACCGCTCTCCGCGAGCAGCCGACTGCCGCGTCAGCCGCGGGCAGTCGTGCCGCAGGGCGGCACGGGTGGGCGCGACGGCACCCCGCGAGCGCCGGGCCGCGCGACCCACCCCCGGCCCACTCAGACCAAGTGCACCCCCGGCCGCCCGGCCTCGACCCGCAGACTGGCCAGCGTGCTAGGCGTGGCCTGCGGCTTCACCACCGTGTCCACCACCCGCACCCGCGCGTCAATACCGTCCCGACGAATGTCGAACAGGTGGTACCCCCGATGCGCGTCGAGCAGCTTCCAGTGCGGATTGTCGCCCCGTCGCGGATCCCACTGCGCACGGAAGGCGGCCTGGTCCTGGTCACCGTTGCTGGAGATCGACGTGCCCACGAACTCGGCGCCCACCACCGCCGACTTCGGATCGGCGAAGTCCGCCTTGAGGTCGCTGATCATCGTCAGATGGCGGTCGCCGGTGAGGACGACCGGGTTGCTGACCCGGCGGAACTCCTGGAGCAGCGCGTTGCGTTCGGCCTGGTAGCCGTCCCAGGCGTCGTAGAACCAGAGCTTGCCCTCGCCGACCTGGAGGTCGGTCTCGGCCATCATGATCTGGGAGGCGATCAGGTTCCAGCGGGCCGGCGAGTGCCGCAGCCCGTCGACCAGCCAGCGCCGCTGCGCGGACCCGAGCATGGTCAGCGCGGGGTCCTGGGCGCCTTCCTGGCTGGTGGCCTGGTCACTGCGGTACTGCCGGGTGTCCAGCACGTTGAGCCGGGCGAGCCGGCCGAACTCCAGCCGGCGGTACATGCGGATGTGCGGGCCGTTGGGGACGGCGGTGGCGCGCACCGGCATGTGCTCGTAGTACGCCTGGTAGGCCGCCGTGAGCCGGGCGACGAACGCGTCGTGCGCCTGCTTGTCGGGGTCCTGCGGGATGTCACCGGCGAAGTCGTTGTCGACCTCGTGGTCGTCGAAGGTGACCACGAAGGGGGCGTTCGCGTGCATCTCCGCGAGATCGGGGTCGGAGCGGTACTGGGCGTACCGGTTGCGGTACTGGGTGAGGCTGTACGGCTCACCGGTGCCCTCGTGGCGTCGTACGCCGGTCGCCGAGGGCGTGGACTCGTAGATGTAGTCGCCCACGAACACCACGACGTCCGGGTCCTGCTCCAGCATGTCGGCGTACGGGGTGAAGTAGCCGTGCTGCCAGTTCTGGCAGGAGGCGAGCGCGACCCGCAGGTTCCCGCCGGAGCTGTGCGGGGCGGGCGCGGTGCGGGTGCGGCCGACGCGGGAGAGCTGCCCGCCGGTCCGGAAGCGGAACCAGTACGTGGTGTCCGGGCGCAGCCCGCGTACGTCGACGTGGACGCTGTGCCCGTACGCGGGCCGGGCCTGGACGGTGCCCTGGCGTACGACCTTCCTGAAGCGGGCGTCCTGGGCGATCTGCCACTGCACGGGCACGGTGCGGTCGGGCATCCCGCCGCCGTTCAGCGGGTCCGGGGCGAGCCGGGTCCACAGGACGACGCCGTCCGGGAGCGGGTCGCCGGAGGCGACGCCCAGGCTGAACACGCCGTCGGGCAACGGGCTCTCGGCCGCGTGCGCGGAGGCCGGCACCCACAGCTGGGCGGAGGCCGCGGCACCGAGCACGGCGGCACCGGCGGTCAGGACACGGCGGCGGTCGGGCTGAACTGCTCCGGACATCGGCGAACTCCCCTGCCTCAGGTGCCTCTTGGACACTGGGAAGCTCGCCCTCCGGGCGGTCCGTCCGCTGAACACCGTGGTTCGCGTGCATGACAACCAGGGGGACAACGGGAAACCCGTCGCGGCACGGGAACGTCCCGTTGCCGCGAAGGGTCCGTCAGGTGAGTGGCGGGCGACGGGAGTTGCCGCCCGTGCCGTCAGTCGGCGAAGGCGGTGCCCAGCCTCGCCCCGGTCGCCACCGTGCCGAGGGTGCCCGCGCCGAAGGTCCCGGCGCCGCCCGCGACGCTCGTCGGGGTGGAGCGGAAGTACCACACCGACCCGGCGCCGGAGTTCTCCCCCGGCGCGCCGACGGCGAGGTCGGCGAGACCGTCGCCGTTGGTGTCGCCGAGGTAGGTGGCCCCGCCGAACCTGTCGTTCCGCTCGGCGGTGCCCGGCACGTTCGCGGTGTTCTGGGTGACCGTCACGGAACCGGTGCCGGTGAGACCGTTCGCGGTGCCGCGCAGCACGACGACGGCACCGGCGGCGGAGACGCTGCCGAGGTCCTCGCCGGGCACTCCGGTGACGACGTCCTGGTAGCCGTCGCCGTCGACGTCGCCGATGTGGACGTCGGTGCCGAAGGCGTCGTCGTCCTCGGCGGTGCCGGGCACGCCGGGGCGGTCCTGGTTGAGGAAGACGGCCTTGACCCCGTCGGGGCCCTTGGGGGTGCCGGGGATCCAGGCGACCCGACCGCCCTTGACGTACGGGTTGTCGAGGTCGCTGTCGTAGCCGTCCACGGCCCGGCCGACCACGATGTCGTCGTACCCGTCGGCGTTCACGTCGCCGACGTCGAGGTTCTCGCCGCCCTGGAGCCCCGCGCCGTCGATGTCGTAGACCAGGGTGAAGGGGTTCAGCGCGGTGCGGTTGCCCAGCCAGTACACGACCCGGCGGGCGTCGAACTCGTCGCCGT
Source organism: Streptomyces sp. NPDC031111 (assembly GCF_055570675.1). Taxonomy (NCBI): domain Bacteria; kingdom Bacillati; phylum Actinomycetota; class Actinomycetes; order Kitasatosporales; family Streptomycetaceae; genus Streptomyces; species Streptomyces sp. NPDC031111. Next base: position 556,304 of record NZ_JBVIGS010000001.1, on the reverse strand, counting down.
CGTTCTCGGTGGCGACGACGTCGGTGAGGCCGTCGCCGTTGATGTCACCGGCGGCGAGGTCGAGGACGCGGCTGTCGTACACGTCCTTCACCACCTGCTCGCCGCCCGAGGCGACGCCGTCCCGGCCGAAGGGCCCCTCGAGGATCCGCAGGTCGTGGTAGTTCTCGACGGTCACCACGTCCTGGCTGCCGTCGCCGTTGACGTCCCCGACGGTCAGATGACCGGCGGCGCCCAGCGCTTCGTGGGCGTTCCGTCCCGCCGCGAGCTTGGCGCCGCCGGACAGCCCCCGGGGGCCGCCCCACACCACCTCGACCAGCCCGGAGTCGACCCCGCCGTCCTCGGTGTCCTCGTGGCCGACGCCGACGACGAGATCCGCGTAGCCGTCCCGGTCGAGGTCGGCGGTGGTCAGGGCGCTGCCGAACTCGTCGCCGGTCTCGACGCTGCCGGGAACGCCGGCGGTGTTCTGGTGGAACACCTGCTTGGTCGCGGTGCGCAGCCCGTTCGCCGACCCGTACAGCACGGCGACGTACCCGGCGCCCTTCTTGCCGCCCACGGTCGCGGTGGGCGCGGCGACGGCGAGGTCGGCGTAGCCGTCGCCGTTGAAGTCGTCGCGCGGCTGCGTGGTGCCGGTGGCCGGTCCCTGCCCGGGGGCGGCGTACGCGCCGGGCACCGCGAGGGTTCCGGCGACCACGAGAGCCACACCGGTCGCGAGCGCGATCCGTGCGGGGCGGGTGAGGTTCCTGGGGTTCCTGGGGCGGGACGGAGACACAGCCATGAGGGGTCCTGTCGTGGGAACGATCGGGTTGCCGCTCCGTACGACTCGCCGGAACACCCGTTGGTTGCCCGGGTGTTCACCAGGACCCCACCCGGCGTTACTCCGACTGGAACGGCTCGAAGCCGTCGTACTCCCGCTCGAACTCGTCCCGTTCGGCCTGCTTGTCGCGTCGCCGCTGGGCGGCCGGGCGGGGTGCCTCGAAACGGTGGTCCTCGCCGCGCCGGCCGAGCATCTCCGCGCCGGCCGTGACGGTCGGCTCCCAGTCGAAGACGACGGCGTTCTCCTCGGGGCCGATGGCGACACCGTCGCCGGAGCGGGCGCCGGCCTTCATCAACTGCTCCTCGACACCGAGGCGGTTGAGCCGGTCGGCGAGGTAGCCGACGGCCTCGTCGTTGTTGAAGTCGGTCTGGCGCACCCAGCGTTCGGGCTTCTCGCCGCGTACGCGGAACAGCAGCTCCCCGTCGACGTCCTCGCGGGTGACGGTGAACCCGGCGTCGTCCACGGCCTTGGGCCGGATGACGATCCGCGTCGCCTCCTCCTTGGGCTTGGCGGCCCGCGCCTGGGCGACGAGGTCGGCGAGCGCGTACGACAGCTCCTTCAGCCCCATGTGCGCGACGGCCGACACCTCGAAGACGCGGTAACCGCGCTCCTCCAGGTCGGGGCGCACCATCTCGGCGAGGTCCTTGCCGTCCGGTACGTCGATCTTGTTGAGGACGACGATGCGCGGGCGGTTGTCGAGGCCGCCGTACTGCCGCAGCTCCTCCTCGATGATGCCGAGGTCGGAGACGGGGTCGCGGTCGGACTCCAGCGTGGCGGTGTCCAGCACGTGCACGAGCACGCTGCACCGCTCGACGTGCCGCAGGAACTCGAGGCCGAGCCCCTTGCCCTGGCTGGCGCCCGGGATCAGGCCCGGGACGTCGGCGATGGTGTACACGGTCGACCCGGCGGTGACGACGCCGAGGTTCGGGACCAGGGTGGTGAAGGGGTAGTCGGCGATCTTCGGCTTGGCGGCGCTGAGCACGGAGATCAGCGACGACTTGCCGGCGCTCGGGTAGCCGACCAGCGCCACGTCGGCGACGGTCTTGAGCTCCAGGACGACGTCCTGGAGGTCTCCCGGCTCGCCGAGCAGCGCGAATCCGGGCGCCTTGCGGCGCGCGGAGGCGAGGGCCGCGTTGCCGAGGCCGCCGCGTCCGCCCTGGGCGGCGACGTACGAGGTCCCGTGCCCCACGAGGTCGGCGAGGACGTTGCCCGCCTTGTCGAGGACGACGGTCCCGTCCGGCACGGGGAGGACCAGGTCCTGCCCGTCCTTGCCGCTGCGGTTGCCGCCCTCGCCGGGCTTGCCGTTGGTGGCCTTGCGGTGCGGGGAGTGGTGGTAGTCGAGGAGGGTGGTGACGGACTGGTCGACGGTGAGGATCACATCGCCGCCGCGTCCGCCGTTCCCGCCGTCGGGCCCGCCGAGCGGCTTGAACTTCTCACGGTGGACGGAGGCACAGCCGTGGCCTCCGTTACCCGCGGCGACATGCAGTTCGACGCGGTCCACGAAGGTGGTCATGGTGGGGTGCCTCCAGTTACTACGCGGATGTCTCTTGAGTAACACGCGAAAGGCGGACCCGCCTTCCCGTCCGGGAAGTGAGGTCCGCCTCGCGAAAGCTTCCGATCAGGCGACCGGAACGATGTTCACGACCTTGCGGCCACGGCTGGTGCCGAACTGCACCGAACCGGCCTCCAGAGCGAACAGCGTGTCGTCGCCGCCACGGCCGACGCCGGCGCCCGGGTGGAAGTGGGTGCCACGCTGGCGGACCAGGATCTCACCGGCGTTGACGACCTGACCGCCGAAGCGCTTCACGCCGAGGCGCTGAGCGTTGGAGTCACGACCGTTCCGGGTGGACGATGCGCCCTTCTTGTGTGCCATCTCTCCTCAGTCCCTTACTTCGCAGCCGCGGGGATCTCAGTGACCTTGATCGCCGTGTACTGCTGGCGGTGGCCCTGACGACGGCGGTAGCCGGTCTTGTTCTTGTAGCGCAGAATGTCGATCTTCTGGCCCTTGTGGTGGTCCACGACCTCGGCCTGGACCTTGATGCCGGCCAGCACCCACGGGTCGCTGGTCACAGCGTCGCCGTCGACGACGAGCAGGGTCGAGAGCTCGACCGTGTCGCCCACCTTGGCAGTGGAAATCTTGTCAACCTCAACGATGTCGCCGACAGCAACCTTGTGCTGGCGACCACCGCTGCGCACGATGGCGTACACGCGGATCTCACTCTCACTCGAAGAACGGCACCCCCGCAGTCCAGCCGCTCACGGAACAGCCTCTCCGGAACACCGTGTGCCCGGAGGAAGAGGTTTACGGGGATGTGGCATGTCACCCGACATGCCGACGGTCAAGGTTACGGGGCGGTGGCCGAACGGGTCAAACCGGCCCCCGGAGGGACCGGTCCGGCCCGGACGGTTCAGTGGCCGAGGCTCTGCCGGTAGGCCACGCACTCCTCGTAGGAGGGGAGCAGGCCCTGGTCGCGGGCCTCGGCCAGGGTGGGGGCCTGCTCGTCCTTGGCGGAGAGCAGCGGGGCGAGGCCGGCCGGCCAGTCGATGCCGAGCGCCGGGTCGAGCGGGTGGATGCCGTGCTCGCGCTCGGGGGCGTACCCCTCGGAGCAGAGGTAGACCACGGTGGCGTCGTCGGTGAGCGCCATGAAGCCGTGGCCGAGGCCCTCGGAGAGGTAGACGGCGTGGTGGTCCCGGTCGTCCAGGCGGACCGCCTCCCACTGGCCGAAGGTGGGCGAGCCGGTCCGGATGTCCACGATGACGTCGAGGACCTCGCCGCGCACGCACTTGACGTACTTGGCCTGGCCGGGCGGCACGTCGGCGAAGTGGATGCCGCGCAGGGTCCCCCGGCTGGAGACGGACATGTTCGCCTGGGCCAGTGTGAGCGGATGGCCCGCCGCCTCGGTGAAGACCGGGGCCTTGAACCACTCGTGGAAGCTGCCCCGGCCGTCGGGGAAGATCTTCGGCTCGTGCACCCAGGCACCGGAGAGGGAAAGGGGTCGCATCGAAGGGGTCCTCAGCTCTTCTTCTGCTCGTTCGTCAGTGCGCGCTTGATCCGCCCGGCGGCCCGGCGCCACAGCGGGCGGGGCCCCACGGGCCGCTTCGGCGTCTGCCCGGCGGGCCCGGCCGGCGGGGTGTGCCGGTCGATCACCCGGGCGGTGCCGTCCTCGGCCACCACCACGTCGACCGGAAGCCGGGTCCATTTTGCCTCGCCGCGGCCGGCCGAGGGCACCCCGATCCGGACGGCCCAGCGCTTCCCGGTGAGCTCGTCCAGCGGCAGCGCGGCGGTCACGGTACGGCCGTCCGTCACGGCGTCGGCCGGGTACTTGCCCACGTTCTTGCGCTCGAAGCGGAGCCGTACCGGGTCCCCGGCGGCGGCCGTGCCGTGCAGCGGCAGCGGAAGCCGTACGGTGGCCCCGTCGACCACGGCCCCGGCCGGGTCCATCAGGGCCACCGCCTCGCGCTCCAGCTTGTTCGTGTGCTGGTCGACGTCGAGGGAGAGGTTGCCCGGCCCGTCGGTCCAGTACGGCAGGACCAGCCGTCTCGGCTCACCGGTGAGCGCGGCCAGCCGTCCGGCGTCCACGTCCTCGCCGCGCACCGCGCCGAGCCGGGTCTCCTTGCTCCAGCCGCACGACTTGATGCGCATGTGCAGGTCCCAGATGCCCTTGTCCAGGGGCCTGCCCGCGGCCGCGGTCTCCGGGTCGAGGACGGCGCGCGCGGTGATCCGCTGCCGGAAGGAGCCGTCGCCCGCGTCCAGGCGGTGCGCTTCGGACTCCACCGGGAGGTAGTACTGCGTGGCGGTCTCGCGGTGGCGGACCACCAGGTCCACGTCGCTCCTGTCGACCGGGGCGTCCAGGGGGATGCCCTGGCCGGCCAGGGCCTCGAGTGCCTTGTCGGACAGCGGCAGGCCGAGCAGATCGCGTCCGCCGTCCCGGCGGAAGGTCATCGGCTCGCCGTCGACCTGGTACTCGGAGGTGAAACCGACCTTCAGGACGCCGTCCTCCCAGGTCAGGGAGTCCAGGGTGCCGGTGGGCCGGATCCCGGCCTCCCAGTGGGCGAGGGCGCGGACGTCCTCGTAGAGGTCGGCGGCGATCAGTCCGGCCACGATCCGCTGGGTGGGGGCGACCTTCGCGAACACGCCCGGACCGAAACGCTCGGTGATCACAGCGCGGATCTCGCGGTACAGCTCCGCGGCGTAGTCCTCGGGGAGCCTGAGCAGCCGGCTGCCGCGCAGCCGCTCGACCATCTCGTTGCGCAGCCAGCGGCTGAACAGCTTGTCGCGCAGCGGGCCGGGTTCGGTGAGCTCCTCGACCACGTCGAGGGCCTCACGGAGGTTGTTGAAGTAGCCGACCGGGTCGAAGCGCTGGAAGCCGGCGTTGGAGCCGTCGTCGCGGGTGATGTGGTAGTAGCACAGGTAGTCGCCGAGGACGGCGACGCTCTTCGCCCGCAGGTAGGCCTCGACGACGAAGACGTGGTCCTCCAGCCGGCGACGGCCCTCCTTGAACCGCATGTCGTGCTGTTCGAGGAACGCCCGCCGGAACATCTTGTGCGGGGTGAGGCTGTCGATCAGCGGAGCGTTCTCCACCGTCGCGCGCGGCCGGTTGACCCGGAACAGCTCCTGCGGGACCGGGCGGCCGATGCCCGCCATCTTTCCCACGACCACGTCGGCGTCGTTCGCCTTGCCGTAGTCGTACATCCGCTCGAGGGCCTCGTCGCCGAGCCAGTCGTCGTGGTCGACGAACATGACGTACTCGCCCCGGGCTGCGTCGATGCCCGTGTTGCGCGGCTTGCCGGACCAGCCGGAGGACTCCTGGTGGATGACGTGGAAGTGGGGGTGCTCGGCCGCCAGTCGGTCCAGCCGGGCGGGGGTCTCGTCGGTGGAGCCGTCGTCGACGAAGAAGACCTCGAACTCGTCGGGAGTGAGGCTCTGGCGCAGCAGGCCGTTGACGCAGTCCTCGACGTACTTGCCCGGGTTGTAGACCGCGATGACGACGCTGACCTTGACTGTCACGCCGGGTTCTCCTTCTCGTGGACCCGGTGGATCTCCGGGAACGCCTCGGTGAGGGCCGCGCGCCAGTCGCGCAGCGGCTCGATGCCGGCCGCGGCGAAGCGCTCGTGGCCGAGCACGCTGTAGGCCGGGCGGGGGGCGGGGCGGACGAACGCCTCGCTGGTGGTGGGGCGGACCCGGTCCGGGTCGGTGCCGAGCAGGTGGAAGATCTCGCGGGTGAGGCCGTACCAGGTGGTCTCGCCGGAGTTGGTCCCGTGGTAGACGCCCGCCGGGGCGGTGCCGGCCAGCGCCCCGCGCCCCAGCTCGACCAGCAGTCCGGCCAGGTCGGCGCTCCAGGTGGGCTGGCCGCGCTGGTCGTCCACGACGTCCAGGTGCTCGCGCTGCCCCTCCAGACGGATCATGGTCCGGACGAAGTTGGGGCCGCCGGTGCCGTACAGCCAGGCGGTGCGGACGACGTAGCCGGTGTCCGGCAGGGTGTTCAGAACGGCCTGCTCGCCGGCGAGTTTGGTGCGGCCGTAGGCACTGCGCGGGGCGGTGGGGGCGTCCTCGGCGTACGGCGTGGTGGCGTCGCCGGCGAAGACGTAGTCGGTGGAGATGTGCAGCAGGACGGCGCCGGTGCGGGCGCAGGCGGCCGCGAGGTGGGCGGGGCCGTCACCGTTGACGGCGAGCGCCTCGGCCTCGTGGGTCTCGGCGTCGTCCACGGCGGTCCAGGCCGCGCAGTTGACGACCACGGCGGGCCGGTGCCGCTCCAGCGCCCGCGTCACCGCACCGGCGTCGCCGAGGTCCAGCGCCGCCCGGTCCAGGGCCGTGGCCCGCTCCCCCGCCGCCGCCAGCCGGGCCAGTACGTCCTGGCCGAGCATGCCGCCCGCCCCGGTGACCAGCCAGCCTGCCGGGGCGTTCACCTGTTCCATCGTCGAGTTCATCCCTCTTCCTCTGTGCCGGACGGCGCCGGACCCGGCCGGGGTCCGGGGCGCGCGGGAAATGCCTGAACGGGCCCGGGACGTCCCGGGCCCGCGAGAGACGGGTGGCGTCAGCCGAGCGCCGCGCGCTCCTTCAGCGGCTCCCACCAGGCTCGGTTGTCGCGGTACCACTGGACCGTCTCGGCGAGGCCCTCGCGGAAGTCCTTGCGGGGCTCGTAGCCGAGCTCCTCGCGGATCTTCGTGCAGTCGACGGAGTAGCGGCGGTCGTGGCCCTTGCGGTCCTCGACGTACTCGACGCTGGTCTCCCAGTCGGCGCCGCACGCCTCCAGGAGCAGGCCGGTGAGCTCCTTGTTGGAGAGTTCGGTGCCGCCGCCGATGTTGTAGATCTCGCCCGCGCGGCCCTTGGTGCGGACCAGTTCGATGCCCTGGACGTGGTCGTCGATGTGCAGCCAGTCGCGGACGTTGCCGCCGTCGCCGTACAGCGGGACCTTCTTGCCGTCGAGGAGGTTGGTGACGAAGAGGGGGATGACCTTCTCGGGGAAGTGGTGGTGCCCGTAGTTGTTGGAGCAGCGGGTGACGCGGACGTCCAGGCCGTGGGTGCGGTGGTAGGACAGCGCGATCAGGTCGCTGGACGCCTTCGCCGAGGAGTAGGGCGAGTTGGGCTCCAGCGGGTGGGTCTCCGGCCAGGAGCCCTCGTCGATGGAGCCGTAGACCTCGTCGGTGGAGATGTGCACGAAGGTCGCGATGCCGGCCCGGTGCGCGGCGTCGACGAGCGTGTGGGTGCCCACCACGTTCGTACGGACGAACTCCGCGCCGCCGTCGATGGACCGGTCGACGTGGGACTCGGCGGCGAAGTGCACGACCTGGTCGTGCTCGGCCATCAGCTTGCCGACCAGCTCCGGGTCGCAGATGTCGCCCTGCACGAAGGCGAACCCGGGGTGCTCGCGCACCTCGTCGAGGTTGGCCGGGTTGCCCGCGTACGTCAGCTTGTCCAGGACGGTGACCGCGACGTCACCGGGGCCCTGGGGGCCGAGCAGCGTACGGACGTAGTGCGAGCCGATGAAACCGGCGCCGCCGGTCACCAGGATCCTGGTAGTCATGAGGAGATCTGCACCTTGCTGTGATCACCGAGCACGAGCCGGTGGGCCTTCGGGTTACGGGGGGCGGGCGTGACCTCGACGTCGCGCCCGATGAGCGAGGCCTCCACCCGGCGCACGCCGGTCACGGACGAGCCCCGCAGGACGATGGAGTACTCGATTTCGCTGTCCTCGATCCGGCAGCCCTCGGACACCGAGGTGAAGGGCCCGATGTAGGCGTCGTTGATCACCGTGCCGGCGCCGATGACCGCGGGCCCGACGATCCGGCTGCCGCTGACGCGGGCGCCCTCCTCGATGCGCACCCGGCCGATGATCTCGCTGGTCTCGTCCACCGCGCCCGCGTTGTGGGGCTCCAGGGTCTCCAGGACGGACCGGTTGACCTCCAGCATGTCGGTGACGTTGCCGGTGTCCTTCCAGTACCCGGAGATCGTGGTGGAGCGGACGTCGCGCTTGTCGTCGATCAGCCACTGGATGGCGTGCGTGATCTCCAACTCGCCCCGCCAGGACGGCTCGATGGAGCGGACGGCCTCGTGTATGGCCGGGGTGAACAGGTAGACGCCGACGAGGGCCAGATCGCTCTTCGGCTGCTTCGGCTTCTCCTCCAGGCCCACCACCCTGCCGTCGGCGTCGAGTTCGGCGACACCGAAGGAGGTGGGGTTGGGGACCTTGGTCAGCAGGATCTGCGCGTCGGGCCGGTCGGTCCGGAACTCCTCCACCAGGCCGGTGATGCCACCGACGATGAAGTTGTCGCCGAGGTACATGACGAAGTCGTCGTCACCGAGGAAGTCCTGTGCGATGAGCACGGCGTGCGCGAGGCCCAGGGGCGCGTCCTGCGGGATGTAGGTGACCTCGATCCCGAACCGGGAGCCGTCCCCCACCGCCTCACGGATCTCGTCCGCGGTGTCGCCGACGACGATCCCGACCTCGGTGATCCCGGCGTCGGCGATCGCCTCCAGCCCGTAGAAGAGCACGGGCTTGTTGGCGACCGGCACGAGCTGTTTGGCCGAGGTGTGGGTGATCGGACGGAGGCGGGTCCCCGCTCCCCCGGAAAGCACGAGAGCCTTCACGTGTGGCGCCCCAATACTGTACCTAGATAGGGATCAAAAAATCCCTGTTTGTCTGACTTTAGAGACGATCTTTGGGCACATCATAACCACGGTCGGGAACACGGATTCACCCGCCATTCACATAATCGACCCCCCGGTGTCCGCCGGAGGTAAAAAAGATCCGCCCCCGGCCGAAACCGGGGGCGGATCACGTGTGCCGGACGACTCGGCGGTCAGTCCTCCGTGGAGGCCGTCACCGACGACGACGGCTGCTCGGCCGCCGCGGCGGTCTTCTTGGCCGTCGTCTTCTTCGTGGCGGCCTTCTTCGCCGTGGTCTTCTTGGCAGCCGTCTTCTTGGCGGCGGTCTTCTTGGCCGTCGTCTTCTTCGTGGCGGCCTTCTTCGCCGTGGCCTTCTTGGCCGCCTTGCGGGCGGTCTTCTTGGCCGGAGCGGCTTCCTCGGCGGGAGCCTCCGCGGCGGCCTCCTCCGCGGCGGCCTCCGTCGTGGTCGACGGCACCACCACGACGGCCGTGTCCTCGGACGCGGTCGACGTGCTCGGCTTGCGCACCGCGCGACGGCGCGGACGGGCCGGGGCCTCGACCTCGGCGGGTGCCTCGGCCACGGTCTCCTCGGGCTTCGGCTCGGGCGCCTCGACGACCGGAGCCGCGGGCTCCGCGACCGTCACCACCGCGGCCTCCGCCCCCGCCGGGGAACCGGCAGGCGCGGACACCTTGCGGGTGGCCCGGCGACGCGTACGGCCCTTGGGCGCGGCCTCCTCGACGGCCGGCTCGGCCGCCGGTACCACCGCGTCCTCGACGGCCGCGGGCTCGGCCAGCGCCTCGGTGGCGGGCTCCGGCTGCACCGGACGCGCGACCTCCTCGGCGGCCGTCACGTCCTGCGCCGTCGGGACCTCGGCCTCGGCCTCGGCCTTCTCGCCCTCCTCGGCCCTCCGCCGTTCGGCCCTGGCCTCCCGCTTCGGCGCGCCCGCCGGGGCCGACACCCGTCGGCCGGTGCGGCGTCGGGTACGCCCACGGGTCGCCGCGGCCTCCGCCTCGGCGGCGCTGCTGTACAGCTCCTCGTCCGGCGTGAACTCGGGCGCCGGAAGCGCGACCGGCTCGGCGGCCTCGGCGGCGACCTCGGCCACCGTCTCCGCCTCCGCCTCCTGCTCGGCCGTCTCGACGACCGCGACCGCCTCGTGCTCGTGCTCGTGCGGCTGCTCCGCCGCACCGGCCCGCGCCCGCTTACGGCGCTTGCCGCCACCGGCGGCGGCCGCCGGCTGGTCCAGGTGCACGATGACACCGCGCCCGTTGCAGTGGACGCAGGTCTCCGAGAACGACTCCAGCAGGCCTTGGCCGACCCTCTTGCGGGTCATCTGGACCAGACCCAGCGAGGTCACCTCGGCGACCTGGTGCTTCGTACGGTCCCGGCCCAGGCACTCGAGGAGGCGCCGCAGCACCAGGTCCCGGTTGGACTCCAGCACCATGTCGATGAAGTCGATGACGATGATGCCGCCGAGGTCGCGCAGCCGCAGCTGACGCACGATCTCCTCGGCCGCCTCCAGGTTGTTCCTGGTGACCGTCTCCTCGAGGTTGCCGCCCTGACCGGTGAACTTGCCGGTGTTGACGTCGACGACGACCATCGCCTCGGTCCGGTCGATCACCAGCGAACCGCCGCTGGGCAGCCACACCTTGCGGTCCAGCGCCTTGGCGAGCTGCTCGTCGATCCGGTACGTGGCGAAAACGTCGACCTCGCTGGTCCACCGCTGCAACCGTCCCGCGAGGTCCGGCGCGACATGCGCGACGTACCCGTGGACGGTCTCCCAGGCGTCGTCACCGCTGACGACGACCTTGGTGAAGTCCTCGTTGAAGATGTCCCGCACGACCCGGACGGTCATGTCCGGCTCGCCGTACAGCAGCGTCGGCGCGCTGCCGCCGTTCTTGGACTTCTTCTTGATCTCCTCCCACTGCGCCTGGAGCCGCTCGACGTCGCGGCGCAGCTCGTCCTCGCTCGCGCCCTCGGCGGCGGTGCGCACGATGACGCCCGCGTCCTCGGGGACGATCTTCTTGAGGATGGTCTTCAGCCGGGCCCGCTCGGTGTCGGGCAGCTTGCGGCTGATGCCGGTCATCGAGCCCTCGGGGACGTACACGAGGTAGCGGCCCGGGAGGGAGACCTGGCTGGTCAGGCGGGCGCCCTTGTGGCCGATCGGGTCCTTGGTGACCTGCACCAGGACCGACTGGCCGGACTTCAGCGCGGACTCGATCCGGCGCGGACCGCCCGACATGCCGAGCGCCTCGAAGTTGACCTCACCGGCGTAGAGCACGGCGTTGCGGCCCTTGCCGATGTCGATGAAGGCGGCCTCCATCGACGGCAGCACGTTCTGCACCTTGCCGAGGTAGACGTTCCCGACGTACGAGGTCGCCTGCTCCTTGTTGACGTAGTGCTCGACGAGCACGCCGTCCTCCAGGACGCCGATCTGCGTACGGTCGCCGTGCTGGCGCACCACCATGACGCGCTCGACGGCCTCGCGGCGGGCCAGGAACTCGGCCTCGGTGATGATCGGCACCCGGCGGCGGCCCTGCTCACGGCCCTCGCGGCGGCGCTGCTTCTTCGCCTCCAGGCGCGTGGAGCCCTTGATGGACTGCACCTCGTCCGACGGCTCGGCCTTCGGCCGGGGCTCGCGGACCTTGACGACGGTGCGCTCGGGGTCGTCGGTGGACGGCTCGGGCTCACCACCGCTGTCACCGGCGCGGCGGCGACGGCGACGGCGGCGACGACTGCTGCTGGACCCGTCGCGGTCCTCGGCGTGCTCGGCGGACTCCTCGGCGTCCTCCTCGACCTGCTCGGCGGTGTCCTCCGCGTCCTGGGCGGCCTGCTCGGCCGCGGCCCGCTCGGAACCGGCGTCCGCGGGCTCGCCGCCCTCGGCGTCGGTCTCGGCGGAGTCACCACGCCGACGGCGGCGACCGCCACGGCGGCGGCGACGGCGCGAACCGGCGCCCTCGCTCTCGTCCTCGCCCTCGGCGTGGTCCTCGGCCGGCTCCTCGGCCTCCTCGGCCTCGGCTTCGGTCTCGTCCTCGGCCCGGGGCGCGGGAGCGGCCTCGGTCCCGTCGTCCGCGCCCCGGCGCCGGCGACGGCGGCGGGAGGCGGCGGGCTGCTCCTCGGGGAACTCCTCGGTCTCCTCCGGCTCCGCCGGTTCGGCGACCTCGGCGGCCGCCTCGGCGGCGGCACGCTCCGGGGTCTGGAAGCGGGGCTCGGTGAACACCGGCGCCTGGAACACGGCGACGGCCGGACGCGCGGGGCGCCGCGACGTGGTCTCCGCCTCCTCGGGCTCGGCCGACGCGGCGGGCTCGGCCTGCCGTGCGGTCCGTGCCGCCCGTGCGGGGCGCTCGGGCTCGGCGAAGCCGGCGGCGGCCTTGCGGACCACCCGGCGACGGCGCCGCGGGGCGGCCTCGTCCGCGGCCTCCACGGCCTCCTCGGCCACCGGGGCCTCTGCCGCGGCCGGTGCGGCCTGCTCGGGCTCGGCCGTTTCGGCGGTCACCGGCGCCTCGGCGGGCGCGGAGGCGGCCCGCGACGCACGACGCCGGGTACGGCGCGGAGCCGCTTCCTCGGACGTCTCGGCGGCCTGGGGTGCCTCAGTGGTGGTCTCGGCGGCCTCGGCGGTCTCGGTGGACGGCTCCGGCGCGGTCACCGTGCGCGTGGCACGGCGCCGGGTGCGGCGCGGAGCGGCCTCCTCGGCGGCGGGCTCCGCCGGAGCCTCGTCCGTGGTCTCGGGGGTCTCGCCGGCCTCGGTCGCCTCGGGCGACGTCACGCTGCGGGTCGCACGGCGCCTGGTACGGCGCGGGGCGGCGTCCTCGGGGGTCTCGGCGGCGACGGCGGGCTGCTCGGCCGCCGGAGCGGGCTCGGGCGCGGCGGGCGTCGCCGGTACGACGGTCTCGGCGGCCTCCGCCGACTCCGGTGCCCCGGCCGGGGCGGCCGCGCGGCGCACCACACGGCGACGCCGGGGCGCGGCGGCCGGAGCGGGCTCGGGCTCCTTCTCGGCCTCGGGCTCGGGGCTCTCCTGCGCCACGAGCTCGTCGGGGTCGTCCGGCTCCGCGGTCGGTATGGCCGGCGCGACGGTCTCCACCGTCGTGTCGGCGGCCCCGGTGGGCGGGCCCGCCGGGCGGGACGCGGCACGGCGCCGCCGCCTGGGCGGCAGGGTGTCGCTGGGGGTGTTCGGTTCGGAGCCCTCGGTGGGCTCGATCGGTTCGAGCATGCGGGCGTTTCTCCCGTCAGGCTCCCGGGCGCCGCACCTGGTCCGGCGATGCCGGTGACGTCCGCGGCGCGCGCGATGCGCGATCGCCGCCGTCCGGGGCGCGGGCGCCGCACGGGAGCACTCTGTGTCCTGTCTCGCCGGTTCCGTACGCCGAATGCGTACGGCCTGGCGAAAGTCTTCTGGTCGGTGCGCTGCCCGACCCAGGTGGCTCCCGAGTTCGAGGGCGGCGCTTACGACATCCGTCCCTTCGCGGGACCTTCCTTACGCCGGCGCCGTCGCGGCGGCAGTGGCGCCGGCCGGTTGCGGCTCGGTCGCTGCTGCCTCGCGGTCGGGCGCGAGCGGGTCGGTCACCGTGCCGGTCTCTTCATCGAGCAGCCCCTGCGCCAGCCTGGTCACCGCTGCGGGGACCGGCGGCGCCAGGTCGGCCACGGCGCGGAGACCGGACAGGACGTCGTCGGGTCGTACGGCAGGCGTCACGTGCCGAACAACCAGCCGCAGTATCGCACAGGGCTGGTCGGTCGGCCTATCAGCCTGCGAAGAGAGCGTTTCCGAGCTCTCCAGGCACTCCAGGCCCCTGACCGCGGAGCGGGCGTCGAAGGTGCGGACGCCGTTCTTGGTCAGGCGCTGCACCTCGACGGTACCGGCCGCGTTGAAGGCGTCCACCGCGCGGCGGGCGTCCTCGGGGGCCACGCCGTCCAGCCGCAGCTCCCACACGGAAGCCGTCAGCCGGTCGGCGAGACCCGATGTGCGGGCCTCGACCGCCTCGACGATGTCGAGCCCGGCGGGCAGCGACTCGTCGAGGAGCGCACGGAGCCGTTCCGGGTCACGCGACTCGGTGAGCGCGATCTCCAGGTATTCCGCCTCACTGCCCGTGCCGGTGGGTGCGGCATTGGCGTACGACACCTTCGGGTGCGGTGTGAACCCCGCCGAGTACGCCATCGGCACCTCGGCGCGGCGCAGCGCACGCTCGAAGGCGCGCTGGAAGTCACGGTGGCTGGTGAACCGGAGGCGGCCGCGCTTGGTGTAGCGCAGTCGGATGCGCTGCACCGCGGGTGCGGGCGGCGGGCCTTCGGGCTGTCGCTTGCCCAGTGTTATTCAGTCCTTCGTGAGAGCGGACGTACTGCTACCAAGAGTACGTGCCTCTCGCCCCGTAGGTTCCCCCCGGTGCGTGAGCTGCGGTTTCGTCGGTTCCGTGGCCGGTTGGCCGAGCAGCGTCCGCCACACGTCGGCGCGGGCCCGCCGCACCGAGGCGCGGGCGGCGGCGAGGGCCTGCCGGGTGGCCCGGCCGGCCCGGCGCGCGGCCTCGGCGGCGGGCCTCAGCACGGTGTCGCGCACCACGTGTCCCACCGGGGTCAGCACGCTCCGGTACACCCATCGCACCGGTTCCACGAACACCCACCGCAGGACCGTCCCGAGGAACCGTCCGACGGCGAGCGAGATGTGCCCCGCGACCCGCCAGGCGTGGACGAGGGCGTCCCCGACCTCCCGCGCGACGACGGCCAGCACCCGCCCGACGGGCGCCAGAACCCACCGCCACACCGCGAGCGCGGGCAGTACCAGCAGGATCCGGGTGATCCAGTACAGGCACAGGCCGATCCCGGAGACGATCGTGGTCACCAGCCACACAAGGCCGTTGACGCACCAGACGACCGCCCGACCCACAGGAGTGAGGACCCACCGGTACAGCCACGCCGACGGCACGACGACGAGATACCGCCCCAGCCACACCACACCCGTCCAGAACCCGGCCCCGATCGCGGCCAGCACATGCCCTACGGGCGTCAGCACACGCGCGTACAGCCACCCGGCCGCATGACCGAGCGGAGTCAGCACATGGCGGTAGAACGCCATGGCCGGAAGGACCACCAGCACCCGCCCGAGCCAGGCCAGCCCCGTGCCCAGCGGCACCAGCACATAGCGCCACAGGCCCACGAACGGCCAAACGAACACCGCCCGCCCCACCCACAGCAGCGCCCTCCCGAGGGGCCGGAACACCGTGTCGTTCAGGAACCGCCCGGCGACGACCAGCGCGTCCCACACCATCCGCACCGGCACGACCAGTACCAGCACCACGATCCGCACCGGGATGCGGATCGCCACGACGAGGCACCCCTCCCCCGCGGGCGCGGCGACCGGCGCGGCGGCCGGCTTCTCGAGATCCATGCCTGTGTAGACGCAGGCGCGGCCCGCCCGGATCCCATGCTCATGATGTTGTTTACCTCATATGCTGAACGCCGATCGGAAATAGGAATTCCACGCCTTATATAAAACAATTTTCCCTACGGGCGTTCACTCATTCGCCACGCATCCAAGTGAAAGAGCCACCGTTAGTCGCTATATGACGAAGGCAAGCATGTCCGGGCCGATCAGGCCCGACGGGGGGAATTCGCGGGCATCCGACCTCGCCGGAGAGTGGATCGGCGAGGCCGGCTGACATGAATGACGAACGCTACGACCCTCTCGTCTACGCAGAGCACATGGAATCAACCGTTCCCCCCTGGGACCCGGCCGAGGAACTCGCCTATCTGCTCCAGGAGGCCCGCAGTGAGGAGTACGCCAGGGCCACCATGCCGCCGCCCCGCGAGGAGGCGCCGGTCACCGCACCTCCGGTCGGCAGCCCCATGGGCAACCTCCAAGAGATCACGGCGGAACTGCCACCCCTGCGCGCGGCACCGCGCAACCATCGCAAGCCCCCGCGCAAACGCCCCGACGCCCTCCGCCTCGCCAGCTATGTCATCGCCGCCCTGGCGGCGGTCACCGTGTCGATGGTCAGCGTCTTCAGCGGCGTCGTCACCTACGAACCCCTGCTGCTCGTCACCACGGCCCACAGCAGCGGCAGTTCCTCCGCCTGGTGGCCCATGCTGGTCTACGGCCCCTGGCTGGCCGGGTCCCTCTCCATCCTCCGCGCGGCACTGCACCAACGACGCGCCCTGCACTCGTGGTTCGTCGTGCTGCTCTTCTCGTCCCTCGCGGTACTGCTCTGCGTCGCCCAGGCTCCCCGCACGATCATCGACACGGCCGCCGCGGCCCTCCCGGGAGTCGCCGCACTGGCCTGCTTCCAGCAACTCGTCCGCCAGATCACCCTGACCCGCCCGCCCCGCCGCCCCTCGGCCCGCCACCGAGTCCCCCAGTACCGACGCGACCTCCCCTAGCCCCCCGCCGAACGCGAAAGCCCCCCTTCATCACGAAGGGGGGCTTTCCGTGTTCATCGTCAGGAAGCGGGCGCCGCGTTCTTGACCGTCAGCGGCAGCAACTTCCTGCCGGTGGGGCCGATCTGAATCGAGGTGTCCATCTGCGGACACACCCCGCAGTCGAAGCACGGGGTCCAGCGGCAGTCCTCGACCTCCGTCTCGTCGAGGGCGTCCTGCCAGTCCTCCCAGAGCCAGTCCTTGTCGAGGCCCGAGTCGAGGTGGTCCCAGGGGAGGACCTCCTCGTAGGTGCGCTCGCGGGTGGTGTACCAGTCGACGTCCACGCCGAACTGCGCGAGCGCCTTGTCCGCGCAGGCCATCCAGCGGTCGTACGAGAAGTGCTCGCGCCAGCCGTCGAAGCGGCCGCCGTCCTCGTAGACCGCGCGGATGACCGCGCCGATGCGGCGGTCGCCCCGGGAGAGCAGGCCCTCGACGATGCCGGGCTTGCCGTCGTGGTAGCGGAAGCCGATGGAGCGGCCGTACTTCTTGTCGCCGCGGATCTTGTCCCGGAGCTTGGTCAGCCGGGCGTCCGTCTCCTCGGCGGAGAGCTGCGGGGCCCACTGGAAGGGGGTGTGCGGCTTGGGGACGAAGCCGCCGATGGAGACCGTGCAGCGGATGTCGTTGGAGCCGGAGACCTCGCGGCCCTTGGCGATCACGCGGGTGGCCATGTCGGCGATCTGGAGGACGTCGTCGTCGGTCTCGGTGGGCAGGCCGCACATGAAGTACAGCTTCACCTGGCGCCAGCCGTTGCCGTAGGCCGTGGCGACGGTCCGGATGAGGTCGTCCTCGGAGACCATCTTGTTGATGACCTTGCGGATCCGCTCCGAGCCGCCCTCCGGGGCGAAGGTCAGGCCCGAGCGGCGGCCGTTTCGGGTCAGCTCGTTGGCCAGGTCGATGTTGAAGGCGTCGACGCGGGTGGAGGGCAGGGAGAGGCCGATCTTGTCGTCCTCGTAGCGGTCGGCGAGACCCTTGGCGATGTCGCCGATCTCCGAGTGGTCCGCGGAGGAGAGGGAGAGCAGGCCCACCTCCTCGAAGCCCGTGGCCTTCAGACCCTTGTCGACCATCTCGCCGATGCCGGTGATCGAGCGCTCGCGGACCGGGCGGGTGATCATGCCGGCCTGGCAGAAGCGGCAGCCGCGGGTGCAGCCGCGGAAGATCTCCACCGACATGCGCTCGTGCACCGTCTCGGCGAGGGGGACGAGGGGCTGCTTGGGGTAGGGCCACTCGTCGAGGTCCATCACCGTGTGCTTGGAGACGCGCCACGGGACGCCCGACTTGTTCGGTACGACGCGGGCGATGCGGCCGTCGGGGAGGTACTCGACGTCGTAGAAGCCGGGGACGTACACCCCGCCCGTCCTCGCCAGGCGGAAGAGGAGCTCCTCGCGGCCGCCGGGGCGGCCCTCCTCCTTCCAGGCGCGGATGATCCGCGTCACCTCGAGGACGGCCTGCTCGCCGTCGCCGATGACCGCGCAGTCGATGAAGTCGGCGATCGGCTCGGGGTTGAAGGCCGCGTGCCCGCCGGCCATGACGATCGGGTCGTCCAGCGTGCGGTCCTTGGCCTCCAGCGGGATGCCGGCCAGGTCCAGGGCGGTGAGCATGTTCGTGTAGCCGAGCTCGGTGGAGAAGCTCAGGCCGAACACGTCGAAGGCCTTCACCGGGCGGTGGCTGTCGACGGTGAACTGCGGGACACTGTGTTCCCGCATCAGCGCCTCGAGGTCGGGCCAGACGCTGTAGGTGCGCTCGGCGAGGACACCGTCCTGCTCGTTGAGGACCTCGTAGAGGATCATGACGCCCTGGTTGGGGAGTCCGACCTCGTACGCGTCGGGGTACATGAGCGCCCAGCGGACGTCGCAGCTGTCCCACGGCTTGACCGTGGAGTTGAGCTCTCCGCCGACGTACTGGATCGGCTTCTGCACATGCGGGAGCAGAGCTTCGAGCTGCGGGAAGACAGACTCGGCGGCTTCGGCAGGCATCTCGCGAACCTTCGTGTGCTGACTGGGGGTCCCCCCGGCCGGAGGCTGGGGGCGGGTGACCATCCAGACTAACGCGGCCGCAGGGGTACTCCCTACGTCGTCCAGTGCCGGAGGTCCTTGGTGATCGACGTCCAGGCCTCGGGGAGGGCGGCCTCGGCGAGCTCGGCGCGGCGTTCCTCGTGGGCGTGGAGGACTCCGTAGGTGAAGGCGCTCTCACCGGCCGCGTGGGCGACGACGGCGAGCTCACGCAGGGTCTGGCGGGCCATGACGCTGTCCTGGTGGTCGCCGAGCAGGCCCTGGAGCGACTTCATGGCCCTGGCCAGGTCCTTCGCCGGGGCGCCGAGTGCGGGGGTGACGGCCTCTGCCGCGTACCGGGTGCGTTTGGTCTTCTTGCGGGCGTCGTGCAGGGCGAGGTCGCGGTCGGTGCCGGGCGGGAGGTCCAGGGCCCGGGTGACGAGGCCGGTGAGCTTGTCGAGGTCCTTGCGTACGGCCTTGGTGAGGACCTTGTCGGGTGTGGCGCCGGCCTTCGGGCGCAGGGGCGGGTCGGCCAGGAGGGCGTCGAGGGTGTCGAGGAGGGTGAGGTGGCGGCGGGAGTCGAGGATGCCGGTGAGGCGGCCGTGGGCTCCGCTGTGGCCGAGCTCGGACCAGGTGGCGAGCCGGTCGCCGATGGGCCCGTCGACGAGGGTGTCGGGCAGGTCGGCGAGGGCGGCTTCGAGGCGGGCGGCGAGCACTTCCTGGTCGCGGTCCAGGCCGAGCTCGGCGGCCAGCCATTTCAGGTCGGCGGCGATCGGGTCGGTCACCTCGCGGTCGAGGACGGTGCCGAAGGTGCGGAAGGTGCTGCGCAGGCGGCGGGTGGCGACCCGCATGCGGTGCACGGAGTCGGGCAGGTCACGGCGTACGGCGGGGTCGAGCTCGACGAGGGCGTCACGCTGGGCCCGGACGTAGGCGAGGACGTGGTCTCCGGCGGTGACGGGTTTCCCGGCCGGGCGTTCCCGCGGGGGTGCCGTCTCGGCGAGGGCGCGGGCCAGTTTCGAGGCCGAGGACGAGGGGCGTACGCCGGCCTTGCGCAGGCGTTTGTCGACCTTGTCGAGGAAGGCGGGGTCGCCGTCGTCGGCGAGTTCGACCTCGATCTCCGTCCACTGGGCGGTGCCGCCGGGGCCGGTGAGGCGTTCGGCGTGGACGCTGTCGACGCTGACCTCGGCGAGCAGCCGGCCGTCGGCGTCGACCAGGTGGCGTACGTCGCGGTCGGAGCGGAGCCGGACGAGCGGCAGCAGTTCGCCGTGGCGGACGCGGGAACGGACGAGGGCGGCGAGTTCGTCGGGGAGGGTGTCGGAGAGCGGGGCGCGGATCTCGTCGCGCACCCCGGGGGCGACGGGGAACTTCAGGTGCCAGCCGGCGTCGGAGCCGCCGGTGCGGTGGCGCAGGGTGACGGAGGACGCGACGAGGCGTTCGTCGGCGGTGTCGTGGTAGGTGGCGTCGAGGTGGGCGACGCCCTTGTCCAGGACGGCTGCCACGCCGGGGACGCGGGTCAGGTCGGGCAGTCCGCTCTCGTCGGACTCGTACTTTCGCTCGATCTCGCGCTTGGTGTCCGCCATGAACCGAATCTAGTCGCCACGGGCGCGCGACGGCAGTGGGCCGCCGCGCGCCCTGCTGTCACGCGGACAGTGGGCGTTGTATGCGGATCGACTGGAGCAGGCCCACGGCGAGCCAGACGGCGAACATCGAGGAGCCGCCGTAGGAGACGAACGGCAGGGGCAGGCCGGTCACGGGCATGATGCCGAGGGTCATGCCGATGTTCTCGAAGGACTGGAAGGCGAACCAGGCGACGATGCCGGCGGCGACGACGGTGCCGTAGAGGTCGGTGGTGTCGCGGGCGATGCGGCAGGCGCGCCAGAGGATGATGCCGAGCAGGCCGATGATGAGTGCGCCGCCGACGAATCCGAGTTCCTCGCCGGCGACCGTGAAGACGAAGTCGGTCTGCTGCTCGGGCACGAACTGGCCGGTGGTCTGGGAGCCTTGGAAGAGGCCGGAGCCGGTCAGTCCGCCGGAGCCGATGGCGATGCGGGCCTGGTTGGTGTTGTAGCCGACGCCGGCGGGGTCGAGCTCCGGGTTGGCGAAGGCGGCGAAGCGGTTGATCTGGTACTCGTCGAGGATGCCGAGTTGCCAGACGGTGACCGCGCCGATCGCGCCGGCGCTCATCAGGCCGAAGATCCATCGGTTGGAGGCCCCGGAGGCGAGCAGTACGCCGAGCACGATGATGACCATGACCATGACTGACCCGAGGTCGGGCATGAGCATCACGATCAGCATGGGGACGACGGCCAGCCCGAGTGCCTGGAGGACGGTGCGGTGATCGGGGTGGGGCTTGTCACCGGCGTCGACGCGGGCGGCGAGCAGCATCGCCATGCCCAGGATGATCGTGATCTTCACGAACTCGGAGGGCTGGAGGGAGAAGCCGCCGGGGAGCTTGATCCAGGAGTGGGCGCCGTTGATGGTGGAGCCCAGGGGCGTGAGTACGAGCAGGATCAGGAAGACCGAGGCGCCGTACAGCAGCGGCACGGCCGTGCGCAGGGCGCGGTGGCCGAGCCAGAGGGCGCCGATCATCAGGGCCAGTCCGATGCCGGTGTTGAGCCAGTGCCGGACCAGGAAGTAGTAGGGGTCGCCCTGGTTGAGTTCGGTGCGGTTGCGGGTGGCGGAGTAGACCAGGAGCGAGCCGAGCAGCGACAGGGCGAGCGCCGAGAGCAGTATCGGCCAGTCGAGCCGGCGGGCCAGGGAGTCACGGGCGAAGACCCGTGTCCAGCCGGCCCGCTCCGGTCCGTATCCGGAGACCTGGAAGCTGTTGACGCCGCCGGTCATGCCGCTGCCCTCCGCGTGGCGCCGCGCGTTCCCCTGCCGGCGCCGCGTCGTCGCCGGTGGTGGCGGCGGGTCTGGCGGTTGCCGATCTCCGGTGAGGGGGCCGTGCCCGCCTGCTGCGGATCGGCGGGGTCGTCCTGCGGGGTGGTACTGGCCCCGGCGTCGGGGGACGGGGTGGCCCGGTCCTTGGCGGGGTCCTTGGAGACCTTCGGGGAGGTGATGGTGCCGTCCGTGCGGACCTTCGGGAGGGTCTTCTGCGGTGTGGGCAGCAGCGCCTTCTTCTTGTCGATCTCGCCGTCCTCGGAGACGCCGTACAGGGCGTTGTAGATGTTGCGCACGGCGGGGCCCGAGGCGCCGGAGCCCGTACCACCCTGGGAGATCGTCATGACGATCGAGTAGTCCTCGGTGTACGTCGCGAACCACGAGGTGGTCTGCTTGCCGTAGACCTCGGCGGTACCGGTCTTGGCGTGCATCGGGATCTCGTCCTGTGGCCAGCCCCCGAATCGCCACGCGGCCGTACCGCGGGTGGCGACTCCCTCGAGGGCTTCGTCTATCTGGGCGAGCGTCTTCTTCGACGTCGGGAGCTTGCCGTGCGGCTTGGGCTCGATCTCCGTGACCGTCTTGCCGTCGGGGCTGATGACGGCCTTGCCGACGGTGGGGTCGTAGAGGGTGCCGCCGTTGGAGATGGCCGAGTAGATGGTGGCCATCTGGATGGGGGTGACGAGGGTGTCGCCCTGGCCGATGGAGTAGTTGACGGAGTCACCGGCGCGCAGCCGGTTGCCTTCGAGGCAGTTCTCGTAGGCGATGCGCTCGGCGTAGCTGCCGTCCTTCTTCCCGGTCTTGCACCAGACGTCCTTGTTGGCCTTCCAGTAGTCGAGCTTCCACTGGCGGTCGGGGACGCGGCCGGTGACCTCGTTGGGCAGGTCGATGCCGGTTTCCTCACCGAGGCCGAACTGGTGGGCGGTCTTGTAGAACCAGTCGTTGGCGTTCTTCTTCGGCTTGTTGCCGCCGTCGCGCTTCCACTCCTCGTGGGAGAGCGCGTAGAACACGGTGTCGCAGGAGACCTCGAGGGCGCGGCCGAGACTGATCGGGCCGTGGTTCTGGGACTCGAAGTTCTTGAAGACCTGCCCGCCGATGGAGTACGAGCTGGAGCAGTTGTAGGGGCCTTCGAAGGAGTAGCCGGCCTGTATGGCGGCGGCCGTCGGGATGACCTTGAAGATGGAGCCCGGCGCCGACTGGCCCTGGATGGCGCGGTTGAGCAGCGGGTAGTTGGACTTCTTGCCGGTGAGGTTGGCGTAGTCCTTGGCGGAGATGCCGCCGACCCAGGCGTTGGGGTCGTAGGTGGGGTTGGAGGCCATGGCGACGACGCGGCCGGTCTTGGCCTCCATGACGACGACGGCGCCGGAGTCGGCCTCGTAGTTGCGGTTGGTGTTGCGGTCGTGCTCCTTGCGGGCGGCCTTCATCGCCTCGTTCAGCTCGTACTCGGCGATGCGCTGGACGCGGGAGTCGATGCTGGTGACGAGGTTGGCGCCGGCCTGGGCGGGGTCGGCCTCGGCCTCTCCGATGACGCGGCCGAGGTTGTCGACCTCGTAGCGGGTGACGCCGGCCTTGCCGCGCAGCTCCTTGTCGTACTGGCGCTCCAGGCCGGACCGGCCGACCATGTCGGAGCGCAGGTAGGGGGAGCTGGTGTCCTCGGCCTGCTGGATCTCCTCGTCGGTGACGGGCGAGAGGTAGCCGAGGACCTGGGCGGTGTTGGCCTTGCCCGGGCTCGGGTAGCGGCGCAGGGCCTGTGGCTCGGCGGTGATGCCGGGGAAGTCCTCGGCGCGCTCGCGGATCTGGAGGGCCTGCTTGGCGGTGGCCTCGTCGGTGATGGGGATGGGCTGGTACGGCGAGCCGTTCCAGCAGGGCTGGGGGGTCTCGGCGTCGCAGAGGCGGACCTTCCGCATGACCTCCGCGGGGTCCATGCCGAGGACACCGGCGAGTTTGGTGAGGACCGCCTTGCCGTCGTCCTTCATCTTCAGGAGGTCGGTGCGGGAGGCGGAGACGACCAGCCGGGTCTCGTTGTCGGCGAGGGCCACTCCGCGCGCGTCCAGGATGGAGCCGCGGACGGCGGGCTGGACGACCTGCTGGACGTGGTTGCCGGAGGCCTCCTTGGCGTACTGGTCGCCCTCGCGGATCTGGAGGTACCACAGGCGACCGCCGAGGGTGCCGAGGAGGGAGATGACGAGGACCTGGATGACGACGAGCCGGATCTGGACCCGCGGGCTGCGGCCGGTCTCGGGAATGTTGGTCACGCGGTTTCCTCCTCTCTCGGAGCGCGTACGAGTGTGCGGGTACGAGTGGTGAACGGCTGGGCCGGGTGTCGGCGTTCCGGCGCCCTGTCACTCGTTCCGGTGAAGTTCCGTGAGGTCACAGGCGCTTGACCCCCTTGATGCGTCCGGCGCGGGCCACGCGCGCCCGGGCCGCCTTGACGCGCAGTCCGTTGCGCTGGCCGCCGATGCGCAGCCCGGTGCCGCCGGAGAGCCAGCCGGAGGCGATGTCACCGGATTTGGCGGGGTTGGTCTCGGCGAGCGGATCGTTCTCGGCGCGCCGGGCCAGGGCCATCACTCCGGGCACGACGAACGGCGCGAGCAGCAGGTCGTACAGGGCGGCGGTGAACAGCAGCCCGCCCAGGCCGACATGGCGGGCGGCGGTGTCGCCGACGAGGGCGCCGACCCCGGCGTAGAGGAGGGTGGAGCCGACCGCGGCGGCGACCACCACGACCATGGGGCCGGTGGCGGACTTGACCTGGCCGCTCTCGGGTTTGACGAGTCCGGCGAGGTAGCCGATGACGCACAGCACCAGGGCGTAGCGGCCGGCGGCGTGGTCGGCGGGCGGGGCGAGGTCGGCGAGGAGACCGGCGGCGAAGCCGACGAGGGCGCCGCCGACATGGCCGTAGACCAGGGCGAGGCCGAGGACGGTGAGCAGCAGCAGGTCGGGGACGGCGCCCGGGAGGTGGAGGCGGGCGAGGACGCTCACCTGGAGCACCAGGGCGACGACGATCAGCGAGCTGGAGAGCAGGATCCGGTTGAGGCGCATGGGTGACAGCTCCTACTGCTCTTGCTGGTACTGGCCGTCGGCGGGGGCCGAGGGGGTGACGGTCACCGTCACGGTCGGCGTGGGCGTCGGCTTCGGCTTCTTCGGCAGGACCGTGTCGCGCGGGTCCTTCTCGGGCGCCTGGACGACGACACCGACGACGTCGAGCTTGCTGAAGCTGACGAACGGCGTGACGTAGAGGGTGCGGGTGAGGTCGCCGCCGGAGGGGTCGACGCGGGAGACGACGCCGACCGGGACGCCGGGCACGAACGGCTTGTCGGCCTGTGAGCCGAAGGTGACCAGGCGGTCGCCCTTCTTGATCTCGGCCTTGCTGTTGAGGAGTTCGACGCGCAGCGGCCGGTCGCCCTGCCCGGAGGCGAAGCCGAGTTCGTCGCCGGCCTCCATGCGGGTGCCGACGGTGAAGTCGGGGTCGCTGGCGAGCAGCACGGTGGCGGTGTTCGGGCCGACGGTGGTGACGCGGCCGACGAGTCCGTCGCCGTTGAGGACGGTCATGTCGCGTTCGATGCCGTCGTTGGCGCCGGCGTCGATGGTGATGGTCCAGGAGAAGCCCTGCGCGGCTCCTATGGCGATGACTTGGGCGCCCTTGATGCCGTACTGCCCCCGGCCGGAGATCTTCAGCAGTTTGTCGAGCTGCTTGAGGCGGCTGCGGCCGCGGTCGTCGCTGCCGAGTTCGGCCTTGAGCGCGGCGTTCTCCCGCTCCAGCTCGGCGAGCCGGTCGTGCCGGTCGCCGGACTCACGGACGGCGGAGACGGCGTTGCCGATCGGGTCGACCACGCCGGACACGCCGTTCTCGATCGGGCCGAAGACGGTCGCCGCGGCCCGCCGGGCACCGTCGACCGGTGAATCCTCCCCGCCGCGGATGTCCACCGTGATCAGTGCGAACGCGATGGCGATCAGCAGCACCAGGAGCAGCCGGCTCTCTCGTGTGTCCCTCACGTGCGGCGGCCGTGCCTTCCTCGTCGAGAACGGGTATGAGGTGGGGGGTCTGTTCAGGTGTGGTGGTGAAACGCTTCGAGTGCTTCGAGGCGTCAGGGGGGAGTCAACGCCTCCATATCAACGATCCGCCGTACGGAAGGAGATCGTCCCGTACGGCGGAATCGAAGAGTTGTGTCATCTGCGCGGCTGGGCGTCCAGCACCTGCTGGAGCGCCTCGAACTCCTCGACGCACTTTCCGGAGCCGAGCGCCACGCTGTCCAGCGGGTCCTCGGCGATGTGGATCGGCATGCCCGTCTCCCGGCGCAGCCGCTCGTCGAGGCCGCGCAGCAGGGCCCCGCCGCCGGTCAGAACGATTCCTCGGTCCATGATGTCGCCGGACAGCTCCGGCGGGCACTTGTCGAGGGTCGTCTTGACGGCGTCCACGATGGCGTTGACGGGTTCCTCGATCGCCTTGCGGACTTCGGCGGCGGAGATCACCACGGTCTTCGGCAGTCCGGACACGAGGTCCCGGCCGCGGATTTCGGTGTGCTCGTCGGAATCGAGGTCGTACGCCGAACCGATCGTGATCTTGATCTGTTCGGCCGTCCGCTCACCCAGCAGGAGGGAGTACTCCTTCTTGATGTGCTGGATGATCGCGTTGTCCAGCTCGTCGCCCGCGACCCGGATGGACTGGGCGGTGACGATGCCGCCGAGGGAGATGACCGCGACCTCCGTGGTGCCGCCGCCGATGTCCACCACCATGTTGCCCGTGGCCTCGTGGACCGGCAGTCCGGAGCCGATGGCGGCGGCCATGGGCTCCTCGATGATGTGCACCTGGCGGGCGCCGGCCTGGGACGACGCCTCGATGACGGCGCGGCGCTCGACTCCGGTGATGCCCGAGGGCACACAGACGACGACCCGCGGACGAGCCAGATACCGCCGCTTGTGGATCTTCAGGATGAAGTAGCGGAGCATCCGCTCGGTGATCTCGAAGTCGGCGATCACGCCGTCCTTCAGCGGACGCACGGCAACGATGTTGCCGGGCGTGCGCCCGATCATCTTCTTCGCTTCGGCACCGACCGCGAGGATGCCACCGGTGTTGGTGTTGATCGCGACGACGGACGGCTCGTTGAGTACGATCCCACGACCCCTGACGTACACCAGCGTGTTGGCGGTCCCGAGGTCGACAGCCATGTCACGGCCGATGAACGACATTGAGTTCCCCATCAGGATTCGACTGGCCTTCCCACGAGCTTTTGAGGGCTTTTCAGGTTGGCGAGGTGGGTGCGGTGACGTGAAGGCTTCCATCGTAGACGCGCCTTCGCGAACACCGTGCGAGGGTCTTCGCCATTGTCATCAGATGGCGCGCCCCGCTGCTTCTGGAGACGGGCCAACGGGGGCATCCGTTCCCCCGAACGCCGCGCATATGCCAAAAAAGGTCCGGGGGCAAAGCCCCCAGACCGTCCGACAGGCGGCCAAAGGCGCCGGCCGCCGCCGCGATGTGATCGTTATGCGCGAGGTTACGCGCGGCCCGGGAAGAAGATCTTCACCTCGCGCTCGGCGGACTCCTCGGAGTCGGAGGCGTGGATCAGGTTCTCCCGGACGATCACCCCGAAGTCGCCGCGGATCGAACCCGGGGCGGCGGCGATCGGGTCGGTGGGACCGGCCAGTTGGCGCAGCCCCTCGATGACCCGCTCACCCTCGACGATCATCGCCACGACCGGCCCGGACGCCATGAACTCCACCAGCGGCTCGTAGAACGGCTTGCCCTTGTGCTCGCCGTAGTGCTGCTCCAGCGTGTCCTGGTCCAGGGTGCGCAGCTCCAGCGCGGTGATCTGCCAGCCGGCCTTGCGCTCGATGCGGCTGATGATCTCGCCGGTCAGGCCGCGACGGACCGCGTCGGGCTTGAGGAGGACGAGGGTGCGCTGGGTCACGACGGAGCTCCTTGCGTGAAGTTGTGCGGGGGCACGAGGTTACCGGGCGTGTCGGGACGGCTGTCACGCAGCGTCAGGCTGCTCGGCCTGCGCGGCGAAACGGGCCTTCGCTTCGTCCACCTTTCGCCCGAAGTGCACCGACGCCCACCACAGCAGCGCGAAGATCGCTCCCATGAAGAACATCATCGGCACGAAGACACCGGAGGCGATCAGGGCGAGCTGAAGCGCCCAGCCGAGAGCCACCCCGCCGGGCCGCGTGATCACCCCGCACAGGGCGACGGACAGGAACATCGCAATGCCGCAGACCGTCCACACCGTCCCGGTGGACAGGTCCGGTTCCTTCATCGCGACCAGCCCGGCGAAACCGATGATGAAGAACTCGCCGATCAGGGTCGAAGCGCAGAGCGTACGCACGGGATCTCAGCCCCTCCCCAGGAGCAGTCGGGCCTCGCCGACGGTGATGACGGAACCGGTGACGAGCACACCGCCGCCGGCGAACTCGCCCTCCTCCTCGGCCAGCGTGATCGCGGCCTCCAGCGCGTCGGGCAGCCGCGGTTCGACCTGCACGCGGTCCTCGCCGAACACCTCGACGGCGATCGCCGCCAGCTCGTCGGCGTCCATCGCGCGATGGCTGGAGTTCTGCGTGACGACGACCTCGGCGAACACCGGCTCGAACGCCTCCAGCAGCCCGCGCACGTTCTTGTCACCGCTCGCGCCCACCACACCGATGAGCCGGCTGAACTGGAACGCCTCCCCGATCGCCGCGGCCGCCGCCCGCCCGCCCGCGGGATTGTGGGCGGCGTCCAGGACGACGGTCGGCGAACGCCGTACGACCTCCAGCCGGCCCGGGGAGGCGACGGCGGCGAAGGCCTTGCGCACGGTGTCGATGTCCAGCTGCTCGGGGCGCTGCGCGCCGACGCCGAAGAACGCCTCCACGGCGGCGAGCGCCACCGCCGCGTTGTGCGCCTGGTGCTCACCGTGCAGCGGCAGATACACCTCGGGGTACTCCCCGCCGAGTCCGCGCAGCGTCACCAGCTGACCGCCGACCGCGACCTGCCGGGCGACGACACCGAACTCGAGCCCCTCGCGGGCCACCGTCGCGTCGACCTCCACGGCCTTCTTCAGCAGCACCTGGGCGGCGTCCACCGGCTGCTGCGCCATGATCACCGTCGCGTCCCGCTTGACGATGCCGGCCTTCTCGACGGCGATCTCGGCGGGCGTGGCGCCGAGCCGGTCGGTGTGGTCGAGATCGATGGGCGTCACCACGGCGACACCGGCGTCGATCACATTGGTGGCGTCCCAGCTGCCGCCCATCCCGACCTCGACGACGGCCACGTCCACGGGCGCATCGGCGAAGGCGGCGTACGCCATGCCGGTGAGCACCTCGAAGAAGGACAGCCGGTACTCCTGCTGGGAGTCGACCATCTCGACGTACGGCGCGATGTCCCGGTACGTCTCGATGAACCGCTCGGCGGAGACCGGGGCCCCGTCCAGACTGATCCGCTCGGTGATCGACTGGACGTGCGGCGAGGTGTAGCGACCGGTGCGCAGCTCGAAGGCGCCCAGCAGGGCCTCGATCATGCGCGCGGTGGAGGTCTTGCCGTTGGTACCGGTGATGTGGATCGACGGGTACGAGCGCTGCGGCTCGCCCAGCACGTCCATCAGCGCGGCGATGCGGGCGACCGAGGGCTCCAGCTTGGTCTCGCCCCAGCGGGTGGCGAGCTCCGCCTCCACCTCGCGCAGGGCCTGGTCGACCTCCGGGTCCTCGGGGCGCGCGGGCACGTCCGCCTGCGGCGCGCCGCCCTGGGTGCGCAGGGTGCGGCTGCCGGCCTCGATCACCGCGAGGTCGGGGTCGCGGTCGGTCTCGGCGGCGATGATCTCGTCGAAGCCGTCGTCCGGGTCGGGACCTGCTGAATCTGGGCGCTCGCTCACGGTACCCAGTCTACGGAGCGCACAGGACCGCTCCGGGCAGGCCCCGACTCCCGCCTCAGCCGAGCCATCGGCGCAGCCCCGGACGGCCCCACAGAACGCTCGCGGCGAAGGACAGCACGGCGGCGGCCACCGCCGTCACGGCGAGCGCCACGGGCGCCGGGAACCCGTCCGGCAGCCCCTGCGCGACCGGCCTGACCAGCAGCATCACAAACAGCAGATGCACCAGGTACGTCCCGAACGACGCGTCCGACAGCCGTCCCAGCAACGCCCGCGCCCCCTCCGGCACCCGCACCCGGCCCACCGCGCCGAGCACGGCGAAGGTCAGCGCGGCCACCGCCGCGCTCCCGTACGCGGCGGGGTGCCGCACCGTGAGCTGGTACAGGGTGAGCGCGACCAGCGCGACCGCCGCACCCGCGAACCACAGCGGGCGCGGGCCGAGCCGCCGGGCGCCGAGCAGGGCGGCGCCCGCCACCGCGTAGCCCAGCGTGGACAGCGACACGCTCCAGCTCCAGTCGGGCAGCGGCAGCCCGGTGAGGGTCCGCCCGTCCCCGACGACCGTCGGCGCCACGGCGAACACGGCGAGCAGCAGCAGCGACCAGCGGGGCATCGCGCGCTGCCGCAGCACGAGCACGGCGACACCGAGGAGCAGCAGGAGCGGCACGTAGGTGTAGAGGTACCAGAGGTGGAAGGCCGCCTCCACGGACCCGAAGAGGGCCCGGAACGCCTCCGCCCCGACTCCGCCGTCCAGGGGCGGCCCGGACACGTACTGCCAGAGGAGGTAGACCGCCGTCCACACGGCCATGGGACGCAGGATCCGTCCGAGCCGGGTGAGCAGCTGGGCCTCGCCGCGCACCGGCGAGCCGACGAGCGCCGCCCAGCCGGCCATCGCGAAGAAGACGGGCACGGCGAACCGGCCGGCCGAGTCACCGAGGACGCCGGTCGTACGGTGTCCGGCGTCGAGGAACTCGGCGGAGGCGTGCACCAGCACGACGGCGGCGGTGCAGACGACGCGCAGCAGGTCGATGTCGTACCGCCGGTCCGGGCGGCCGGGTCTGTCCCGCGCGGTGGGTTCGGCGGGCAGCGCGGCGGTGGGGGTCGCGGTTCGGGGCATCGTGGGGGTGCTCCTGACGGCGGCGGCCTGTTCGGCCTGGCGGCGGGCGAAGCCGCAGAGTCCCCCGGGCGGGTTACGCGACACCCACGACGACGTGAACGGCCCCCGACCGGAGCGGTCGGGGGCCGTGACTGTCCGGGCCGGCCGTCAGGCGCCGGGCAGGCGGTCCAGCTGGGACTTGATACGGGTGATGTCCTCGTCCGCCTTCGCCAGCCGCGTACGGATCTTGTCCACCACGTGGTCCGGGGCCTTCGCCAGGAACGCCTCGTTGCCGAGCTTCGCCGTCGCCTGCGCCTTCTCCTTCTCGGCGGCGGCGAGGTCCTTGGCGAGCCGCTTGCGCTCGGCGGCGACGTCGATCACACCGGAGAGGTCCAGCGCGACCTCGACACCCGCGACCGGCAGGGTCGCCGTCGCGGTGAAGGAGTCGCCCTCCGGCTGGAGGCGCAGCAGCTGGCGGATGGCCGGCTCGTGCGGGGCCAGCGCCGAGCCGTCGAGGGTCAGCCGGGCCGGGACGCGCTGGCCGGGCTGGAGACCCTGGTCGGCGCGGAAGCGGCGGACCTCGGTGATCACCGACTGAAGCGTCTCGATCTCCCGCTCGGCGTCCGCGTCCCGGAAGCCGCTGTCGGACGGCCACTGCGCGACGACGACCGACTCGCCGCCCGTCAGCGTCGTCCACAGCGTCTCCGTGACGAACGGGACGACCGGGTGGAGGAGCCTGAGCGTGACGTCGAGGACCTCACCGAGGACGCGCTTGCTGACCTCGGCCGGCTCCCCGCCCGCCTGGAACGTCGTCTTGGACAGCTCGACGTACCAGTCGAAGACCTCGTCCCAGGCGAAGTGGAACAGCGCGTCCGACAGCTTCGCGAACTGGAAGTCGTCGTAGTACGCGTCGACTTCGGCGACCACCGAGTTCAGCCGGGACAGGATCCAGCGGTCGGTCGGCGACATCCTCGACGCGTCCGGCAGCGGACCCTCGACCGTCGCGCCGTTCATCAGCGCGAAGCGGGTCGCGTTCCAGATCTTGTTGGCGAAGTTGCGCGAGCCCTGGACCCAGTCCTCGCCGATCGGCACGTCGACACCGGGGTTGGCGCCACGGGCGAGCGTGAACCTCAGCGCGTCGCTGCCGTACTTGTCCATCCAGTCCAGCGGGTTGACCGCGTTGCCGAAGGACTTCGACATCTTCTTGCCGAACTGGTCGCGGACCATGCCGTGCAGGGCGATGGTGTGGAACGGCGGGGTGCCGTCCATCGCGTACAGGCCGAACATCATCATCCGGGCGACCCAGAAGAAGAGGATGTCGTAGCCGGTGACCAGGACGGAGTTCGGGTAGAACTTCGCCAGCGACTCCGTCCGCTCGGGCCAGCCGAGCGTGGAGAACGGCCACAGGCCGGAGGAGAACCAGGTGTCGAGGACGTCGGTGTCCTGGTGCCAGCCCTCGCCGCTCGGCGCCTCGTCGTCCGGACCGACGCAGACGACCTCGCCGTTCGGCCCGTACCAGACCGGGATGCGGTGGCCCCACCACAACTGCCGCGAGATGCACCAGTCGTGGAGGTTGTCGACCCAGTCGAAGTAGCGCTTCTCCATCTCCTGCGGGTGGATCTTGACCCGGCCGTCCCGGACCGCGTCACCGGCCGCCTTCGCCAGCGGACCGACCTTGACCCACCACTGCATGGACAGCCGCGGCTCGATGGTGGTCTTGCAGCGCGAGCAGTGGCCGACGCTGTGGACGTACGGCCGCTTCTCGGCGACGATCCGGCCCTCGGCGCGCAGCGCGGCGACGATGGCGGAGCGTGCCTCGAGCCGGTCCAGGCCCTGGAACGGGCCGTGCGCGGTGATGACGGCGTGCTCGTCCATCACGGCGATGGACGGCAGGTCGTGACGCTGGCCGATCTCGAAGTCGTTCGGGTCGTGCGCGGGCGTCACCTTGACGGCGCCGGTGCCGAACTCGGGGTCGACGTGCTCGTCCGCGACGACCGGGATGGAACGGTCGGTCAGCGGCAGCTTGACCAGCTTGCCGATGAGGTGCCGGTAGCGCTCGTCCTCGGGGTGAACGGCGACGGCCGTGTCACCGAGCATGGTCTCCGCGCGGGTGGTGGCGACGACGATGGTGTCGTCCCCGTCGCCATACTTCATGGAGACGAGCTCGCCGTCGTCGTCCTGGTACTCGACCTCGATGTCGGAGATCGCGGTCAGGCAGCGGGGGCACCAGTTGATGATGCGCTCGGCGCGGTAGATCAGCTCGTCGTCGTAGAGCCGCTTGAAGATGGTCTGGACGGCCTGGGACAGGCCCTCGTCCATGGTGAAGCGCTCGCGCGTCCAGGCGACGCCGTCGCCGAGGCGGCGCATCTGCCCGGAGATCTGCCCGCCGGACTCGCCCTTCCACCGCCAGACCCGCTCGACGAACGCCTCACGGCCCAGGTCGTGGCGGGACTTGCCCTCCTTGGCGAGCTCCCGCTCGACGACGTTCTGCGTGGCGATGCCGGCGTGGTCCATGCCGGGCTGCCAGAGCGTCTCGAAGCCCTGCATGCGCTTGCGGCGGGTCAGGGCGTCGATGAGCGTGTGCTCGAAGGCGTGCCCGAGGTGCAGGCTGCCGGTGACGTTCGGCGGCGGGATGACGATGGTGTAGGGCGGCTTCTCGCTCTTCTCGTCCGCCTCGAAGTAACCGCGCTCTACCCAGCGCTCGTACAGCGGCCCCTCTACATCGGCCGGCGCGTACTGGGTCGGCAGTTCGGTGATGGGCGCTGGTGGCTGCTGCTGAGCGTTCTCGGTCACGGGGCTCAGTTTAGAGGCGTCACGGGCCTGTCCCGAAACTCGTTTCGTTTGTAACGGTGCGACCCCCGCTGGCCTGAACGTGTCCCTCCTGGGTCAGGATGTGAGCGGCACATAAGCATCTGGAGGGGAACCCAGTCATGAGTTACAACCAGCCGGGCCCGTACGGCGGGCAGCCTCAGCAGCCCGGGCCGTACGGCCAGCCGGGTCCTTACGGCCAGCAGCCGCAGGCTCCGCAGCCCGGCTACGGCTACCCCCAGCAGGCTCCGCCGCCCGGTCAGCCCGGCTACGGCTACCCGCAGCAGCCCGGCCAGCCCGGCGTCCCGCCGCAGCAGCCCCCGTACGGCCAGCAGCCCCCCTACGGCCAGCCGCAGTACGGCATGCCGCCCCAGCCCCCCGCCTCGGGCGGCGGCGGCAAGAAGGCCGGCATCATCATCGGCGCGGTGGCGGTCGTCGCGGCCATCGGCGTGGGCGCGTACTTCGTCATCGGCGGGGGCGGCGGCGCGGGCGGCGGCCTGGAGGACGACGGGGCGCACAAGCTGTCGACGCCGGAGACGGTGGTCGGCGAGTACAAGCGGGTCGGCGACGGCAACCAGAACAGCGACGCCGACACCGCGAAGGACATGGAGAAGAGCGGCGTCAAGAACGGTACGGCCGTCGTCGGACAGTGGTCGACCGCGGACTTCAGCAACTACGACCCCCAGGATCCGACCTCGATCCCGGACCAGTCCGAGCTGCTGACCGCCAAGGGCATGACGATGGTGGGCGGTTACGGCGAGGTCGCCGACCCCCAGGCAACGCTGGACAAGTTCTTCGCCAACATCCAGAAGGAAGTCAAGGAGAGCTCGACCAGCGACACCGGCGGCATGCAGAACGCCGAACTGATCGGTGAGCCCGAGGAGGTCGAGATCGACGGCGCGGTCGCCAAGTGCCAGTCGACCAAGAGCACCAACGCGCTGACCAAGAAGGAGTCGACCGACTGGTTCTGCGCCTGGGCCGACTACAGCACGGTCGCCATGGTCTCGCCCGGCGACAACAACGGCACGGGCGTCGGCAAGGACACCGCGGTGGACCTCACCACCAAGCTCCGCGAGGAGATCCGCGTCAAGGCCTGATCGGTACGAACGCCGAAGGGGCCCCGGTCGACCGGGGCCCCTTCGGCGTTGTCACACGCGGCGGTCACGCCGTCTTCTGCTCCCCGGAGCCGCGGCCGCGGGCGTCGCGGGGGATCAGGGTGGGGTTGACGTTGGAGAGGACCACGTCGGCCGTGATGACCACGCGGGCCACGTCCTTGCGGGACGGGACCTCGTACATCACGCCCTGGAGGACTTCCTCCATGATGGCGCGCAGGCCGCGGGCGCCGGTCTGGCGGAGGATGGCCTGGTCGGCGATGGCCTCCAGGGCCTCGCGCTCGAAGTCCAGCTCCACACCGTCGAGTTCGAAGAGGCGCTGGTACTGCTTCACCAGCGCGTTACGGGGCTCGACCAGGATCTGGAGGAGGGCCTCGCGGTCCAGGTTGTGGACGCTGGTGATGACCGGGAGGCGGCCGATGAACTCGGGGATCATGCCGAACTTGACCAGGTCCTCCGGCATGACCTCCTCGAACTGGTCCTTGGACTCCATCTCCCGCTTGGAGCGGATCGTCGCGCCGAAGCCGATGCCCTTGGCGCCGGCCCGGCCCTCGATGATCTTCTCCAGTCCGGCGAAGGCGCCGCCCACGATGAACAGCACGTTCGTCGTGTCGATCTGGATGAACTCCTGGTGCGGGTGTTTGCGGCCGCCCTGCGGCGGGACGGAGGCCGTGGTGCCCTCCAGGATCTTCAGCAGGGCCTGCTGTACGCCCTCGCCGCTGACATCGCGGGTGATCGACGGGTTTTCACTCTTGCGGGCGACCTTGTCGATCTCGTCGATGTAGATGATCCCGGTCTCGGCCTTCTTGACGTCGTAGTCGGCCGCCTGGATCAGCTTCAGCAGGATGTTCTCGACGTCCTCGCCGACGTATCCCGCCTCCGTGAGCGCCGTGGCGTCGGCGATCGCGAAGGGGACGTTCAGCATGCGGGCGAGGGTCTGCGCCAGCAGGGTCTTGCCGGAGCCCGTGGGGCCCAGCAGGAGGATGTTGGACTTCGCCAGCTCGATGGCGTCGTCACGGCCCTGGGCGCCGCCGTTCTCGCCGGCCTGGACGCGCTTGTAGTGGTTGTACACGGCGACGGAGAGGGCCTTCTTGGCCGCCTCCTGCCCCACCACGTACCCCTCGAGGAACTCGTAGATCTCGCGGGGCTTGGGCAGCTCCTCCCAGCGGACCTCACTGGTCTCGGCGAGCTCTTCCTCGATGATCTCGTTGCAGAGATCGATGCACTCGTCGCAGATGTACACACCGGGCCCTGCGATGAGCTTCTTGACCTGCTTCTGGCTCTTGCCGCAGAACGAGCACTTGAGCAGATCGCCGCCGTCACCGATGCGTGCCACGGTGTGCTTCCCCTTCGCCTGGGAGACGCGGACGTCAACGTCCGGCGGCTCCTGGTGCTGCCTTATGTCCGACGGTACCTTGCCGAGCCCCCCGTTCGGGCCCCCCTTGGCACGGTTCACTTTGACGTGGACCGTGCCAAACCGTGCCAAGGGGCGGCAGACGTTACACCCCCGCCCCGCGTCAGCGCAGGCTGGAGTTGTCCATCTTCCGGGTGGTGATGATCTGGTCGATCAGGCCGTACTCCAGCGCGTCCTCGGCCGTGAGGATCTTGTCGCGCTCGATGTCCTCGCGGATCTTGTCGAGCGGCCGGGTGGAGTGCTTGGCCAGCATCTCCTCCAGCTGCGTACGCATCCGGAGGATCTCGTTGGCGGCGATCTCCAGGTCGGAGACCTGACCGCGGCCGGTCTCGCTGTACGGCTGGTGGATCAGCACGCGCGCGTTCGGCAGCGCCATGCGCTTGCCGGGGGTGCCGGCGGCCAGCAGGACGGCGGCGGCGGAGGCCGCCTGGCCCATGCACACCGTCTGGATGTCCGGCTTGACGTACTGCATCGTGTCGTAGATCGCCGTGAGCGCGGTGAAGGAGCCACCGGGGCTGTTGATGTAGACCGAGATGTCCCGGTCGGGGTCCATCGACTCCAGGCACAGCAGCTGCGCCATGACGTCGTTGGCGGAGGCGTCGTCGATCTGGACGCCGAGGAAGATCACGCGCTCCTCGAAGAGCTTCGCGTACGGGTCGTACTCGCGGATGCCCTGGGAGGTGCGCTCGACGAAGCGCGGGATGACGTAGCGGGACTCGGCCGAGGGACCGGTGTAGCGGCCCTCGGAGGCGGCGGCGCGCATGTCCTGCGTGGCCTGCATGCGGTCGTACAGGCCGCTGCCGGGGAAGGTGTTCACGGTGTCTCCTGAAAGGGGCTGAGGCGGTCGGCTGGGGCTGCTGGGGCGGTCAGGCCCCGGTGCCGCCGCCGCCCGGCATGCCGGCGGCCGTGGCGATCACGTCGTCGATGAGGCCGTACTCCTTGGCCTCGAAGGCGTCGAACCAGCGGTCACGGTCGGAGTCGCGGGTGATCTGCTCGACCGTCTGGCCGGTGTGCTGGGACGTCAGCTCGGCCATGCGCTTCTTGGTGTGCAGCAGCCGCTCGGCGTGGATCTTGATGTCCGAGGCCGAGCCGGCGAGACCGGCGGACGGCTGGTGGATCAGGATCTCGGCGTTGGGCAGCGCGAAGCGCTTGCCGGGGGTGCCGGCGCTCAGCAGGAACTGGCCCATGGAGGCCGCCAGGCCCATGGCGATCGTCACCACGTCGTTCTTGATGTACTGCATGGTGTCGTAGATCGCCATGCCGGCCGTGATGGAGCCGCCGGGGCTGTTGATGTACAGGTAGATGTCCTTGTCCGGGTCGGAGGCAAGGAGCAGCAGCTGCGCGGTGATCTTGTTCGCGATGTCGTCGTCGACCGGCTGGCCGAGGAAGATGATCCGCTCGTTGAGCAGCCGGTTGTAGACCTGGTCGCCGAGGCCACCACCGATGGAAGGCTCGCCGGCGGCGGAGGGCATCAGATTCGTCACGTATCCACCTGCTCGTCTTACGACGGCGCCGGGCCGTCTCACGTTTCCCTGCGGGGGCCTCCGGCGGTTTGCCGGGTGGTTCTCCGGCCCCGTATTCATGGACCCTAACGCGGTGGCTCCGCCGGGGAATCCCGGTAACGGGGGTGTTCGCCGGGGGCGTAGAGGGGTGTACTTCGCGGTGTGCTCCGCGGGGAGCGCCGTTCGCCTTCCCGGCGGGGGCCGCGAGCCCGCGGGCGACGGCGGCCCGGTGGAGGGCTGGTCGCGCCCCGCGGCGGAGCCGCATATGGACACTGCCCCGCGCCCCGGAGGGTGGACGACGGGCCCCGGGTCACAAAGTACCCGGGGCCCGTTTCACGCTCGTCAGAGGTGACGCGAGGGTCAGCCCTCGGTCTTCTCCTCGGCGGCCGGCTCGGCCGACTCGGTGGCGGCCTCGGCCGACTCGGCGGCCTCGTCCTCCTCCTCGTCCTCGAGGTCGACGATCTCGCCGTTGGTGTCCTTGACCGTGGCCTTCTCGACCACGACGGCCAGGGCCTTGCCGCGGGCGACCTCGCCGACGAGGAGCGGGACCTGGCCCTGCTCGACGACGGCCTGGGCGAACTGGTCGGGGGACATGCCGGAGGAGGCCGCGCGCCGCATGAGGTGCTCGGTGAGCTCCTCCTGGTTGACGTTGAGCTTCTCCTGCTTGACGAGCTCGTCGAGCACGAACTGGGTCTTGATGCCCTTGACCGCGGCCTCGCGGGTCTCGGTCTCGAACTCCTCCTCGGTCTTGCCCTGGATCTCCAGGTACTTCGCGAGGTCCAGGCCCATCTGGCCGAGCTGGTGGTGCTCGAGGTTGTGCTTGCGGGTGTTGATCTCGTCCTCGAGCAGCTTCTCGGGGACCGGGACCTCGACCAGCTCGAGCAGCTTCTCCAGGACGCGCTCCTGGGCCTGCGTGGCCTGGTCGTACTGCTTCATGTTCTCCAGGCGCTTGCGGCTGTCCGCCTTCAGCTCCTCGAGGGTGTCGAACTCGGACGCGAGCTGGGCGAACTCGTCGTCGAGCTCCGGCAGCTCACGGGCGGCGACCTGGGAGACCTTGACGGTGACCTCGGCCTCCTTGCCGGCCGCCGAGCCGCCCTTGAGCTCGGAGGTGAAGGTGGCCTCGCCACCGGCCTCCAGGCCCTTCACGGCGTCGTCGATGCCGTCGAGCAGCTCGCCGGAGCCGATGGTGTACGAGACGCCGTCGGCGACGCCGTCCTCGAGGACCTCGCCGTCGACCTTGGCCTGGAGGTCGATGGTGACGACGTCGCCGTCCTCGGCGGCGCGCTCTACCGGGGAGGTGGAGGCGAAGCGCTCACGGAGCTGCTCGACCGACTTCTCGACGTCCTCGTCGGTGACCTCGACCGCGTCGACCTCGACCTCGATGCCGGAGTAGTCCGGGATCTCGATGGCGGGGCGGATGTCGACCTCGGCGGTGAAGTTCAGCGTCTCGCCGTCCTTCAGCTCGGTGATGTCGACCTCGGGCTGGCCGAGGGGGCTCAGCTCCGCCTCGTTGACGGCGTCGGTGTAGAACTTCGGGAGGGCGTCGTTGACCGCCTCCTCCAGGACCGCACCGCGGCCGAACCGCTGGTCGATGACCCGGGCCGGGACCTTGCCCTTGCGGAAGCCCTTCACCGTGACCTGCTGGTTGATCTTCTTGTACGCCGCGTCGAGGCTGTCCTTGAGCTCCTCGAAGGGCACCTCGACAGTGAGCCGAACCCGGGTCGGGTTCAGGGTCTCCACGGCGCTCTTCACGGTTCGGTCTCCTTGTGGCTGACTTCTCGGGTTCTGCCGGGACCAGAACGGTCCGGCCGATTCGCCGCCCGGAGGACTTCAGAGACACACGGGCGTGCAGCTTGCATAGTAACGGCAGCGGCTACGGCACCCAAAAGGCGATCACCGGTGCGTGATCAGGTGGCTGGTCGGGGTGGCGGGATTTGAACCCACGGCCTTCCGCTCCCAAAGCGGACGCGCTACCAAGCTGCGCCACACCCCGTCTGGTGCGAGACGTAGGGTACATGCACCCACGCGGAACGGCCTCCGCATTTCCCGGGCGCGGTGCGGCGCCGGCGACGGCCCGGAAACGGGTGTGCGGCGAGGGCGTGCGACCCGCTACGATGCCTGTCAGTGCCGCGGTCACCGACTCGCGGCGCGCGCTGTGCGGGCGTAGCTCAATGGTAGAGCCCTAGTCTTCCAAACTAGCTACGCGGGTTCGATTCCCGTCGCCCGCTCTGTGACGGCTCAGGGCCGGGTCGGAGGATCTCTCCTCCGACCCGGCCCTGATCGCTTCACCGGGGCGCGGACCCGTCGGCCGAAGAAGGTGCCTCCCTCTTCTTTCCCGCGAGGAAGGAGGCCGCCCCGACTCCGGCGGTGAGCAGCCCCGCGACCGCGGTGATGGTGCCGGGGACGTCGAGCCCCGACCCTCCGCCGCCGCCCCCGGACAGGACCGTCTGTGTCGCCGTGACCGTGACGGTCGCCGCCGCGGGAGCGGACGGTGGTTGTGGCGGCGCCGAGTCGGTCTCGTGGCCGGTGGTGTCGGGAGAGGAAGCGGCGGGAGGCGAGTCCTCCGTCGCCTCACCGGTCGGCGCGGGAGTCGGCGGCGGGGGTTCCTCGCCGGTGGTCGGCGGAGGAGTCGGCGGCGGGGGTTCCTCGCTGGTGGGCGGCGTGGGAGACGGCCGCGTCGAATCGTTCGACGATGTCAGACCGCTGATGAGAACCACAGCCAGCAGAGTCACACCCACAGCCATCAGGGCGGCGCCGGCCCACACCAGGCGTGATCGTCTCGTACGGACTCGCCCGGCCCTGCGATCGGTCACGCCTTCAGGCTCCGGCACGATCACGGGGCACGCGACGCGACCACGTCCGTTCGGGTTGTGGCCCTGGCCGTTCTCATGGACGAGTGCCGCGCGGGGCGGGGCGGGGTCAGAAGCTGATTGAGTTGATCATCTCGGCTATCGAGTCCAGGAAGCGCTGGATGTCGTCGGCCATGCCGGTGGAGGCGAGGAAGAAGCCGAAGAGGACGGCGACGATCGCCGGGCCGGCCTTGATGGAGCCACCTCTCAGCAGCACCACCAGGATGATCGCCAACAGCAGCACCACGGACAGTGAAATGGCCACAACTGATCACACCCTCGGTCGGTTCCGCTTCCCCGGCCCGGGCGACGCGACCCCGCGCACCCCGCCAGAACCATCGTGCCACCAACACGGCTCCCCTATGCGGCGGCTGACGCATCGTCCGTCACACGCCGGCCGGACCCGCCCGCGCTCGGCCGCCCGCAGGGGCCAACGGGACTGTGTCGCACGGCAATTCGAAGGGGTACCCGCACAGGGAATTCAAAGGGATCGCTTCCGTATCCACACAATGCGTTCGCAGCTAATTCGAATTGTCGCCGCAGATGCTCCAACAGTCGCGCGGGCGACCGGGAGAAGTCGAACGAAGCTGGACATATCACCGGAGTCGCCTGCTGGTCTTATGCGTTACTTCGTCCGGAATAATCATGACAAGGACGGCCTGTACGACGACCAAGCCCCATATGCGCACAGTGTGTTGACCATCACGCCGAACGCATGACACGCATTCCCCAATCCGGGGTATCCGAGGCGAATACCAGGATCGACGTCGGGCGTTTTACGAAATCCCGCGGACAACGCTAGGGTGCCTCAGATGTTCCACGCTGCCTCGTCCCCCGCAAGCGCAGCGAGCTCACCGTTCGACTCCCCGAGTTACGGCCGGGAGGGTCAGTGACGGACTCGCAGCGACCGTACGGCAACCACAGGACGCCGCTCCCCCCGGCACAGTCGCCGGCGCCCGGAGTGCCGAGTCCGCGTACGAAGAGCCCGCGGAACGACCGGCCGGCGCCGTCCGGCAAGCAGCGCGACGCCTTCTTCGACAACGCCAAGTACCTGGCGATCGTGCTGGTCGCGGTCGGCCACGCCTGGGAGCCCCTGAAGGGGGACAGCCGGGTCCTGGAGGCGGCGTACTCGGTCGTGTACTCCTTCCACATGCCGGCCTTCATCATCATCTCCGGCTTCTTCTCGCGCAGTTTCGACATGCGGCCCGACCGGCTGCGGCGGCTGATCACCGGCGTCGCCGTGCCGTACATCGTGTTCGAGACCGCTTACCCGCTCTTCAAGCGGGTCGTCGACAACGACCCGCAGCAGGAGATCAGCCTTCTCGACCCCTGGTACCTGACCTGGTTCCTGGTGGCGCTGTTCGTCTGGCGGCTGACCACGCCGATCTGGAAGGCGGTACGGCACCCGCTGCCGCTGGCCCTCGGCATCGCCGTGCTGGCGAGCGTCACCCCCGAGATCGGCGACGACCTCGATCTTCAGCGCGTGCTCCAGTTCCTGCCGTACTTCGTGCTCGGGCTGTGCATGAAGCCGGAGCACTTCCACATGGTGCGCCGCCGGTCGGTGCGGATCCTGGCGGTGCCGGTGTTCGCGGTGGCGCTGGCCTTCGGCTGGTGGGCGGTGCCGCGGATGAACACCGCCTGGTTCTACCACCGTGACGCCGCGCAGGAGCTGGGCGCGCCCTGGTGGGCCGGTCCGGTCATGGTGCTCGCCATGTTCGGCTGCTCGCTGCTGCTGACCGCCTGCTTCTTCGCCTGGGTGCCGGGCCGCCACATGTGGTTCACGGCGCTCGGCGCGGGCACGCTGTACGGCTATCTGCTGCACGGGTTCGTGGTGAAGGCCGGCGACTACCGGGGCTGGTTCGAGCACGACGTGCTGCACCAGCCGCTCGGTGAGATCGCGGTGAGTGTCCTCGCGGCGGTCCTGGTGACGGTGCTGTGCGGCAGGCCGGTGCAGCGGGTCTTCCGGTTCGTGATGGAGCCGCGGATGGAGTGGGCGTTCAAGCGGGACGCCGCCGAACTGGCCCGCGAACGCGAGCGGGCGGAGAAGCGGGAGACCCGCGAGAAGGTCTCCGCCTAGCCGGCGGTCCGGCCCGCATCCCCACTTAAACGAGACCGAGGAGTGCGCGCATCCGCGCGTACTTCTCGGTCAGTCGTGTGCGGGTCGGCCCGTCCAGTACGGCGAGACGGGCCGGGTCGGCGTTGTGCGCCAGGTCCGCCTCCTTCACCAGCAGCGCGCCGGGGGTGGCGAGGATGCGGGCCGCGTACTCCTCCGGCGGTTCCCCGGACCGCTTGGTGACCGCGCGGACGATGTCCTTGGTCCGCCGGGTCAGCGCCGCCCCGTCGAGCCACTCCTCCGTGAGCCTGTCGTCCTCGACGGCGTCGTGCAGCCAGGCAGCCGCGATCTGCTCCTCGTCGCCGCCGCGTGCCCGTACGCCCTCGGCGACGGCCCGGAGGTGTTCGGCGTAGGGCCGGCCCGCCTTGTCGGTCTGGCCGGTGTGCGCGGCGCGGGCGGTGGCCTCGACCTGGGCCATGGTCATCGGGGTGCGCGGTGTCGTCTCGGTCACCCGTCCAGTGTGCCGGGGTCAGCGGGGAGCGGTGGCCGTCGGGCCCTCGCGGCAGATGAGCAGCAGCGCGCGGTCGTCGTTGACGTCCTTGGCGACCGCCTCGATGAGATGCCAGGCGGCGCCGTGGAAGCCGCCGGCGACATAGCGGTCCGCCTCGCCGGTGAGGCGGTCGATGCCCTCGACGATGTCCCGGTCGGAGGTCTCCACCAGGCCGTCCGTGAACAGCATCAGCACGTCGCCGGGGCGCAGTGAGCCCTTCACGGAGTCGAACTGGGCGCCGTCGTACACGCCGAGCAGCGGGCCGTCGGCCGCCTTCTCCTCCCAGCGGC
This sequence comes from Streptomyces sp. NPDC031111, assembly GCF_055570675.1. Taxonomy (NCBI): domain Bacteria; kingdom Bacillati; phylum Actinomycetota; class Actinomycetes; order Kitasatosporales; family Streptomycetaceae; genus Streptomyces; species Streptomyces sp. NPDC031111. The sequence continues at coordinate 513,616 of NZ_JBVIGS010000001.1, read as the reverse complement.
CGCTGCCCGCGCTGAGCTGGAGGCCCGGCGGGTGCCCGGCGGAGTAGAGCTCGTAGTCGCCGGAGTCGAGGTCGAGCACCAGGTGGATGGAGGTGGCGAAGCCCTCGTCCCAGTCCTGGCGGAGCAGATAGCCGTTGGCGGCGGGGAGGAAGGCGTGCGGGGGGAGGCTGCCGAGGAGGCCTCCGAAGGCGCCCGACAGCAGCAGGGCGCGCGAACCGGCGTCCATGCCCTTGCCGGAGACGTCGGTGAGCACGACCTCCAGGGTGCGCCCGCCGTTGGTGCGGGCCGCGACGACGAAGTCGCCCGAGAAGGACTGCCCGCCCGCCGGGCGCAGGGCCATCTCCCGGTGCCAGCCGTCCGGCAGCTTGGGCAGCTTGCTCTGCACCCGGATGCGTTCGCGCAGGTCGAACAGCATGGTGCCGCCGCGCCGCCAGGGCACGCCCACCCGGCTGCGGAACTGGGCGACGAGCAGCCCGAAGAAGCCGCAGGCGGCGACGACGAGGACCACACCGGGGGTGACCCGGGCGGCACCCTCGGTGTAGGGGCCGAGCTGCACGGACTCCACGATCAGCGCGGTCGCCGCGGCCGCGTACAGGCCGAGCAGGCTCGCCGGGCGCAGCAGCAGTCCGCCGGCGACGATCGGGATGGCCAGGGCGGAGGGGGCACACCACACGGAGTTGGCGAGCGTCCCGGCCGCGATCAGCGGGACGCTGAGGAGCAGTCCGGCCAGGGCGACCCAGTCGGAACCGTCCCCGCGGAAGTAGTCGACGGCGGCCCGGCGCATGCCGACGCGGGCCCGGTGCCACTGCTTCCTCAACCGGGCCGTGAACGTGTCGGCTTCCGCGCGCCGCTCTCGTCCTGCTGCCATTAGTTCGGGACCCTATCCATCGGACCGGCCACTTGGCACGGGAGGTCCTGGTTGTCCCTCTGTCGGGGACGGACTTCACAGTGAACTTCACCGGACGCCGTCGTGGGGCCGCACGGGAGAAATTCTCTCGCTCGTCCCGCATCGCCCTGGTAGGCATGGCTCATGGCGAACGAGCAGAGGGGCCCCGCGCCCGAGATCCGGGAACTGCGGCCGGACGAATGGGACAAGTCGTACGCGAACCTCATCCGTGCCTTCGGCGGGACCCCGGAGGCGGAGGAGGAGCGGGAACTCTGGAACTCGCTCACCGAGTTCGGCCGCTTCCTGTGCGCCTGGGACGGCGACGAGGCCGTGGGCACGGCGGGCGCCTTCACCTTCCGGCTGACCGTGCCCGGCGGCGCGTCCGTGCCGGCCGCGGGCGTCACGATGGTCAGCGTCGCCGCCACGCACCGGCGGCGGGGTGTGCTGACGTCGATGATGCGACGACAGCTGGACGACGTCCGCTCCTGGGGCGAGCCGCTGGCGGTGCTCACGGCGTCCGAGCCGGCGATCTACGGCCGGTTCGGGTACGGAGCGGCGACCTTCCAGACGGACGCGGAGATCGACACCGGGCGCGCGGGGCTGTCGGTGCCGGCCGGTACGGATGACGTACGGCTGCGATACGTGGCGCCCGCCGACGCGCTGGAGGCGTGCGAGGCGGTCTACGCGCGGCTGGTGCCGGGCCGGCCGGGAATGCTGGCGCGCCGGCCCGGTTGGGAGCGGCTCGGGGTGCTCGACCCGGAGAGCGAGCGGGGCGGCGCGTCACCGCTTCAGTGCGTGGTCGCCGAGCGGGACGGCGAGACGGTCGGGTACGCCCGGTTCCGTGTGAAGCCGTCCTGGGGACCGGGCGGGCCCGACGGCCAGGTGGTCCTCAGCGGTCTGGACGCACTGGATCCGGCGGCGGGCGCGGCGCTGTGGCGGTTCCTGTTCGACATCGACCTGACGTCGACGCTGGTGGCACGGGGGCGGCCGGTCGACGACAGCTGGCAGTACCTGGTGTCGGACATACGCCGGTGCCGTCCGGCCCTGCGGGACGCGTTGTACGTGCGGCTCGTCGATGTGGGGGCGGCGCTCCAGCAGCGGACGTACCAGGCTCCGGTGGACGTCGTGCTGGAGGTGGAGGACGCCTTCTGCGCCTGGAACGCCGGACGTTGGCGGCTGACCGGGGACGCGAAGGGCGCGTCCTGCGAGCGTACGGAGGACGCGGCCGATCTCGCCCTGTCGGTACGGGAGTTGGGCGCGGCCTATCTGGGCGGGGTGAGTCTCGGGTCGCTCGCGGCGGCAGGGCGGGTGCGTGAACTGCGGCGCGGTGCGCTGGCGGAGGCGTCCCTGGCGTTCGGGAGCGACGCGGCGCCGTGGCTGCCGCACGGCTTCTGAGGTTCAGCGGCGCTGGCAGGCGGGGCACCAGAAGAGGTTGCGGGCGGCGAGGTCGGCGGTGCGGATCTCGCCGCCACAGATGTGGCAGGCCTGGTCGGCCCTGCGGTAGACGTACACCTCGCCGCCGTGGTCGTCGACGCGCGGCGGGCGGCCCATCGCCTCCGGGGTGTGCTCGGGCCGGACGGTGTCGATGCGGTTGAGGCGCACGCCCTCGCGCATCAGCGCGACGAGGTCGGTCCACACGGCGTCCCACTCGGCCGGGGTGACGTCCCGGCCCGCGCGGTACGGGTCGATCCCGTGCCGGAAGAGGACCTCGGCGCGGTAGACGTTGCCCACGCCCGCGATGACCTTCTGGTCCATGAGGAGCGCGGCGATCGTCGTACGGCTGCGGCTGATCCTGCGGTACGCGAGGGCCGGATCGGCGTCGGGGCGCAGCGGGTCGGGTCCGAGCCGGTCGTGGACCGCCTGCTTCTCGGGGTCCGTGATCAGGGCGCAGGTGGTGGGGCCGCGCAGATCGACGTACGCCCGGTCGTCGGCCACGCGGAGGCGGACGGTGTCCGTGGGCGGTGGCACCGGGGCCGGGCCGAAGGTGACCTTGCCGAAGAGGCCGAGGTGGATGTGGACCCACTCGGCCGGTTCGGGGCCGCCGAAGCCGAGGAAGAGGTGCTTGCCGTGGGCGTCGGTGGTGTGCAGCGGTGTGCCGTCGAGGAGGGCGGCGGCGTCGCTGAACTTGCCCTGGGGGCTGGTGACACGCAGGGGGATCCCGGCCGGGAAGGCCGCGGCGTAGTCCTCGGCCAGCCGATGGATCGTGTGACCCTCGGGCACGGGTGGGTCCCCCCTCGCTCGTTCCTCGTCCGCTCCGTCCGCTTCGCCCCGCTCGCCGGCTACTGCTGCGGGTGGTGGGCCGGGATCGGGGGCAGGTCGCCCGTCGTCTCGTAGTCCGCGAGCATCTCGATGCGGCGGATGTGACGCTCGTCACCGGAGAACGGGGTGCTCAGGAAGGTCTCGACGAACTTCGTCGCCTCGTCCTGGGAGTGCATGCGCGCGCCCACCGCGACCACGTTGGCGTTGTTGTGCTGGCGGCCCAGGGCCGCCGTCTCCTCGCTCCACGCCAGGGCCGCCCGTACGCCCTTGACCTTGTTCGCGGCGATCTGCTCGCCGTTGCCGGAGCCGCCGATCACGATGCCGAGGGCGTCGGGGTCCGCGGCGGTCCGCTCGGCGGCGCGGAGACAGAAGGGCGGGTAGTCGTCCTGGGCGTCGTAGATGTGCGGGCCGCAGTCGACGGGCTCATGGCCCGCTTCCCGGAGCCACTCGACGAGGTGGTTCTTGAGTTCGTAGCCCGCATGGTCCGAGCCGAGATACACGCGCATGGTCCGAGTGTGACACGGGGCCTGCCGGGGGAGCGCGCCGGGTGGCGCCGCTGAAAACGTGAGGAGAATTACAGAACCTCAGGAAAAGCTCAAGTAACGATATGGATTCGAAGGTTCCCGAATCCGTTCACCTCCGTTTCACTGGTCCGGCCCGTAGTCCCCTACGGCGCGCAGCTCCCCCCGGCGCAAAGGAAATCTGTTCCATGACCTCGCAGCCGACGCTCAACAAGGCCGGAAGCGGCCCCGGAGGCCCCGCAGAACCCGAAGGATCCGCCGGCAGTCCCGGAGGGCACGGTTCCGGCCTCCAGGCCGGACTCAAGAACCGCCATCTGTCGATGATCGCGATCGGCGGTGTCATCGGCGCCGGCCTGTTCGTCGGCTCCAGCACCGGCATCGCCACCGCCGGCCCCGGCATCCTCCTGTCGTACGCGCTCGTCGGCACGCTCGTGGTGCTGGTGATGCGGATGCTCGGTGAGATGTCCGCGGCGAACCCGACCTCCGGGTCCTTCTCCGCGCACGCCGACCGGGCGCTCGGCCCCTGGGCCGGGTTCACGATCGGCTGGCTCTACTGGTTCTTCTGGGTCGTCGTCCTCGCGGTCGAGGCGACCGCCGGTGCCGCGATCCTCGAAGGGTGGATACCGGCCGTCCCCCAGTGGGGCTGGGCCCTGATCGTGATGGTCGTGCTGACCGCCACCAACCTCGTGTCCGTCGGCTCCTACGGCGAGTTCGAGTTCTGGTTCGCCGGGATCAAGGTCGTCGCCATCGGCGCGTTCATCGTCATCGGCGGGCTGGCCGTCTTCGGTGTGCTGCCCGGTGTCGACAGCGACCAGGCGGGCCTCGCCAACCTCACCGACCACGGCGGCTTCCTGCCCAACGGCGCCGGCGCCATCCTCACCGGCATCCTGCTCGTCGTGTTCTCCTTCATGGGCAGCGAGATCGCCACCCTGGCCGCCGGTGAGTCGGAGGACCCGCAGCGGGCCGTCACCAAGGCGACCAACAGCATCATCTGGCGGATCGGCGTCTTCTACCTCGGCTCGATCTTCGTCGTGGTCTGTCTGCTGCCGTGGGACAGCGCGTCCATCGCCGAGGACGGCTCCTACGTCGCCGCCCTGGACTCCCTCGGCATCGCGCACGCCGGTCAGATCATGAACTTCATCGTGCTGACGTCCGTGCTGTCCTGCCTCAACTCCGGGCTGTACACGGCCTCCCGGATGGCCTTCTCGCTCGGTCAGCGCGGGGACGCGCCGAAGGCGTTCGCCCGGACCACGGGCCGCGGTGTGCCGCGGACGGCGATCCTCGTCTCCGTGGTGTTCGGCTTCGTCGCCGTCTTCTTCAACTACAAGTTCCCGGACTCCGTCTTCCTCTTCCTCGTCAACTCCTCCGGCGCGGTCGCGCTGTTCGTGTGGCTGGTGATCTGCTTCTCGCAGCTGCGCATGCGCAAGATCATCCAGGCCGAGGCGCCGGAGAAGCTGGTCGTGCGGATGTGGCTGTACCCGTACCTGACGTGGGCCAGCGCCGCGCTGATCGTGTTCGTGCTCGGTTACATGCTGACCGACACCGAACACGACGGACGGACGACGATGCTGCTGTCGCTGATGGTCGCCTGCATCGTGCTCGCCATCGCCTTCGTCAAGCAGCGGGTGGCCGGACGCCGTACCGAGGCCCGGGACGAGATCCCGGCCGGCTGAGGCACTCCGTACCAACAGCGAGAGGCTCGGCGGGGCGCCGTACAGCGCGCCCCGCCGAGCCTCTTGCCGTGGAACCCGGGCGTTACCGCTTGTTGATGAACTTCCAGGCGGTGGGCAGCACGCCCATCGCCAGGGCCGCCTTCAGGGCGTCGCCGAGGAGGAACGGGGTGAGGCCGGCCGCGATCGCGGCGGAGGCGGACATGCCGGTGGCGAGGGCCAGGTACGGCACGCCGACGGCGTAGATGATCGCCGAGCCGATCACCATCGTGCCCGCCGTCCGCCAGACGGAGCGGTCGGCGCCGCGGCGGGCCAGCGCGCCCACGACGACGGCCGCCAGCAGCATGCCGAGGACGTAGCCGAAGGACGGCATGCCCATCCCGGACTTGCCCTCCGCGAACCACGGCACCCCGGCCATGCCCACCAGCGCGTACACCGCGAGGGAGGCGAAGCCGCGGCGGGCGCCGAGGGCGGTGCCGACCAGGAGCGCCGCGAAGGTCTGGCCGGTCACCGGCACCGGGGAGCCGGGCACGGGCACCGCGATCTGGGCGGCGAGGCCGGTGAGCGCGGCGCCGCCGAACACGAGCGCGGCGTCCCGGACACGGGAGGCGGGGATGAGGTCCGCGAGGACCTGTCCGGATCGGGCGGACGTGACGGTGGCGGTGCTCATGGGGTCTCCGCGGGGTGAGGGCAGTTGGGGACACCGCGACGCTATACCGGCGCCCGCGCGTCGATCACCGTCAGCGCTCGACAAAGGCGGCGACGCGGACTTGGTGGGCTCCGCACAAAGGTCGGGGGTGACCAGGGGTGAGAGGTGACGCCGGTCACTGAGGTGACGTGGTGTCGCCAACAGGCGGCCCGGGAACGGCGGCTGTAGGGATCCACCAAACATGCCGTGCCGCGTCCCGGGGGCCGTCTCGCCCGTCGGTCGCCGTCTGGGCAGCGCGGAGCCCGTTTGCTAGCTTCGAGCCATGGTCGCCCAGTCCCGGAACCTCACCTCGCGTCGCCACGTCGACCTGCGACGCGTGGGCGCCTCCGCCTGTCGCCTCTTCTAGCGAGGCGGGCGGAGCGGATCCGGCGCGCCTCGACTCCCGTACGACGGCGCAGTGTCGGACCCGTTCCCGAGGAAGTTCCCCATGCTTCGTACCGCGGCACCCCCTTCCCCGTCCCCCTCTCCCGTACCACGCGTCGCCGACCCCGACCGGCGGCGGACCAGTGCCAGTGTGGTGCTGCGGTCCGTGCTGGAGCACGGGCCGGTGGCGCGCAGCACCATCGCCCGGCTCACCGGGCTGTCCCCCGCCTCGGTGACCGACCACTGCGCCCGGCTGGCGCGGCTCGGACTCATCCGGGAGGCCGCGGCGCCCCGCCGGTCGGGCGGGGTCGGGCGGCCGCACCTGCCGGTGGACGTGGACCGTTCACGGCTGGTGGTGGGCGGTGTGCACGTGGCGGTGCCGCACACCACGGTGGCGGTGCTCGATCTGCGCGGCCGGGTGCTGGCCGAGCGGCGGCTGCGGCACGAGGGGACCGAGCCGTCGCGGGTGCTGGCGCGGGCAGCCGACGGTCTGACGGCCCTCCTGGACCGGGTGCCGGACGCCCGGCCGCTGGGTGTCGGCTTCGCGGCCGGCGGCTGGGTGGACCGGCAGGCCGGCACCGTAGTCGAACATCCGCTGCTGGGCTGGCGCGAGGTCGCGGTGCGGGAGACGCTCGGCGCGCACACCGGGCTGCCGGTCCATGTGGACGGGCACGCACGGGCGTTGGCCGACGCGGAGCGGCTGTTCGGGCGGGCGGCGCGGGGCAGCCGCAGCGCGCTGCACCTGTTCGCCGGGAACATGGTCGACGCCGCGTTCGCCACCCATGACGAGGTGCACCACGGTCCCCGCTCGCAGGCGGGGGCGATCGCCCATCTGCCGCTCACGGGCGGCAGCGAGCCCTGCGCGTGCGGCCGGATCGGCTGCCTCCAGGCGGAGTTGAGCGAACGCACCCTGTGCCGGCGGGCCCGGGAGGCCGGTGTCACCGACGGGACCGACCCGGCGGCGGTGGTCGACGCGGCGGCGGCCGGGCACCCGGTGGCCGCACGGCTGCTGCTGGACCGGGCCCGCATGGTGGGGCGCGCGGTGGGACTGCTGACCGATGTGCTCAATCCGGAGAGCGTCGTCGTCACCGAGATCGGCGTCATCCACCGGCCCGACTGCCTGGCCGCGCTGCGCGCCGAACTCGACGAGGAGCGGGCGGCCACGGTCGTCCCGACGAGTTTCCCCGATTCCGTGCTGGCGGTGGCCGGCGGATCGGTGGCTCTCGACGTCCTCTACCGGGATCCGCTGGGCGTTTCACCCGCGCCGAATTAATTCAGAAACTCCGAATATTGACAGACCTCCTCCGAGGACAGGAAACTCCTGGTCATGAGCTGTCGCACCCTCTGTTGCTGACACGTTGACGCGCGAGCACCCGCAGCGTCCATCCTTTTCTGCGTGAATTCCCTTCCCTGGCTTTTCCCTGCCCGGAATTCATCGCCCATTCCTGCCCTGCGTTCGCCCTGTGCCCTTTTCATGAACTCCGGGAGTTCCCCATGCCCGCACCCCCAGCGTCCGGCATCGACCGGCGGCTCTTCCTCACCTCCCTGCTCGGCGTCACCGCCGCCGCGGCCGGGCTGAGCGGCTGCGCCGAAGCCGGCGCCGCGGCCGACGAGGCGTCCCTGAAGGACCCGTTGGCCACGAAGGTCCCCGCCGGTACGAGCCTGAAGATCTCCTCGTTCCAGAACCTCCAGGAGCTCCAGCTGAAGCTCGCCGGCCTGGACGACCTGCCCTTCGAGGTGAGCGACTGGCTGAACATCGGCGCCGGTCCCGATGTCATCAACGCCTTCCGCGCCCGGTCCCTGGACCTCGCCAACAACGCCGGCATCCCGCCGATCCAGGCGTACTACCAGGGATTCGACGCGAAGATCGTCGCGATCAACATCACCCGCAAGCCCAACTACCTCTTCGCCACCAAACCCGGCAGCGACATCCGCACGGTCGAGGACTTCCGCGGCAAGCGGCTCGCCTTCTCCCAGGGCCAGGCCCAGGGCGTGGTCCTGCTGCGCGCCCTGAAGGAGGCCGGGCTGCGGTACGAGGACGCCGAGCTGGTCCCGCTGACCAGCACCCAGTTCCTCACCGCCCTCCAGTCCGGCCAGGTGGACATCGCACCGCTCGGCATCAGTCAGGCGCCGTCCTATCTGAAGCAGTACGGCTCCAAGGGCGCCCGGACGATCCCCACCGAGGTGGTGGACCTGCTCAACCTGCTGTGGGCGCCGGCCACGGTGCTGGCCGACCGGGCGAAGGCCGCGGCGATCGCCGCGTACATCCCGTACTGGGCCAAGGGCGCGGTGTGGCAGTACGAGCACCCGGACGAATGGAACCGGGAGTACTACGTCAAGACGCAGAACCTGACCCTCGCGCAGGCCGAGTCGATCACGAAGCTGGCCAACAAGCCGCTGTTCCCGCCCAGTTGGGACGAGGCGGTCGCCTGGGAGCAGGAGACGGCCGATCTGCTGGCGGAGGGCGGCTTCGTAAAGAAGTTCGATGTCGGCGAGCTCTTCGACCGGCGCTTCGAGTCCCTCGCCGCGAAGGCCGTACCCGAGGAGTACCGGAGGTGACCGCCGTGACCACGACCGCCGCCGCACCGCCCGCCGCCGTCGAGGAGGAGGAACACCAGGTACGCCGCCGACGGCGCCTCTCCCCCGGCAGACGACTGCCCGCGACCCGGCTGCTCGGCCCCGCACTCGTCCTCGTCCTGTGGGCCGCCGCCTCCGCCGCCGGACAGCTGGACCCCGGGGCGATCCCCGCGCCCTGGACGGTGGTGGAGACCGGGGCCCGGCTGTGGACCGAGGGCACCCTGCCGGACGACATCCTCACCTCGCTCCAGCGGGCCGGTTCCGGCTTCGCGATCGGCCTGACCGCGGGCATCGTCCTCGCGCTGGCCTCCGGGCTCAGCCGGACCGGCGAGGCGCTGATCGACGGGAGCGTGCAGCTCAACCGGGCGGTTCCGACGCTCGGTCTGATCCCGCTGTTCATCCTGTGGCTGGGCATCGGCGAGACGTTCAAGATCGCGATCATCGCCATCGTCGTCTACATCCCGATCTATCTGAACACGCACTCCGCGCTGTCCGGGATCGACCACCGGTTCGTGGAACTGGCGGAGGTGCAGGGGCTGTCCCGGCTCGCCTTCGTCCGGCAGGTCGTCGTGCCGGGCGCGCTGCCCGGCTTCTTCGTCGGGCTGCGGCTCGGCGTGACCGGCTCCTGGCTGGGCCTGGTCGTCCTCGAACAGATCAACGCCACCAGCGGACTCGGCTACATGATGTTCCAGGCGCAGAACTACGGCCAGACCGACGTGATCCTCGTCGGCCTCGTCGTCTACGGCATCTTCGGCCTCGTCTCGGACACCCTCGTCCGCCTGATCGAACGGAGGGTGCTGTCATGGCGCCGCACACTGAGCAGCTGACCCGGCCGGCGGTACGCCTGCGCGGGCTGACCCGCTCCTTCGAGGGGCGTACCGTCCTCGACGGCATCGACCTCGATCTGCCCGCCGGACAGTTCACGGCCCTGCTCGGGCACAGCGGCTCCGGCAAGAGCACCCTGCTGCGCGCCGTCGCGGGGATCGACCACGGGGTCGCGGGCAGCGGAACGCTCACCGCGCCGGAGCGGGTGTCGGTGGTCTTCCAGGACTCCCGGCTGCTGCCCTGGCGCCGGGTCCTGCCCAACGTCCTGCTGGGGCTGGACGGCGCCGACGCGGAGGAGCGCGGCAGGGCCGCCCTCTCCGAGGTCGGTCTCGGTGGCCGGGAGCGGGCCTGGCCCAGTGAGCTGTCCGGGGGTGAGGCGCAGCGGGCCGCTCTGGCCCGTTCGCTGGTACGGGAGCCGGAGCTGCTGCTCGCCGACGAGCCGTTCGGGGCGTTGGACGCGCTGACGCGCATCAAGATGCACGCGCTGTTGCGGCAGTTGTGGGAGCGGCACCGGCCGTCCGTGCTGCTCGTCACCCATGACGTGGACGAGGCGATTGTCCTCGCGGACCGCGTGCTTGTGCTCGAGCAGGGGCGTATCGGGCTTGACCTGGTGGTCGACCGGGAGGGCTCCCACTCTCACGGTGAGTACCGGACGCGGTTGCTGAAGGCGCTCGGTGTCACCGAGGAGGTGTCGTGAGCGTCGGCTGTTGCTCCCCGGTTCGGCCCTGAACGGGCCTCGTCCTCAATCGCCGGACGGGCTGAATCGCAGCCCCGCCTCCTGCCAAGTCAAGGAACTTCCATGCCCAGAACGCTTCACCTCAACGCCTTCCTCATGAACACAGGCCACCATGAGGCCTCCTGGCGGCTCCCGGAGAGCGATCCGTACGCGCTCGACCTCGCCCACTACGTACGGCTGGCGCGGACCGCCGAGCGGGGCACCTTCGACTCGTTGTTCCTCGCCGACGGACCGCAGCTGTGGAACACCGTGGCCCAGCGTCCCGCCGGGGCGCTGGAGCCGCTGACGCTGCTCACCGCCCTGGCGACGGCCACCGAGCACATCGGGCTGATCGCCACGGCGTCGACGTCGTACAACTCGCCCTACAACCTGGCCCGCAAATTCGCCTCGCTGGACATCATCAGCGGCGGCCGGGCCGGCTGGAACATCGTCACCACGGCCGGCGCCGAGGCCGCCCGCAACTTCGGTCTGGACGCCGAGCCCGCGCACGCCGAGCGGTACGCCCGCGCCGCCGAGTTCCTCGATGTCTCCCTCAAGCTGTGGGACAGCTGGGAGGACGACACGATCGTCGCCGACAAGGCGGCCGGGATCTGGGGCGACGACGCCAGGATCCATCCGCCCCGGCACAAGGGGACGTACTTCAGCGTCGAGGGCGCCCTCAACGTCCCGCGCACCCCGCAGGGCTATCCGCTCCTCGTGCAGGCCGGCTCCTCCGAGGACGGGAAGCGGTTCGCGGCCCGGTACGCGGAGGCGGTGTTCACCGCGCAGCAGACGCTCGCCGACGCGCAGGCCTTCTACGCCGACCTCAAGGCCCGTACGGCGGCGGCCGGGCGCGACCCCGGCCACATCAAGGTGCTGCCCGGCATCGTGCCCGTCGTCGGCTCCACCGAGGCGGAGGCGCGGCGCCAGGAGCAGGTGCTGGAGGACCACATCGTGCACGAGCACGGGGTGCGCCGGCTGGAGGAGCTGCTGCGTCTGGGCCCCGGCTCGCTCGACCTCGACGCCGAGCTGCCCGACGGGCTGCCGCCGGAGGACGCCATCGAGGGCGCCAAGAGCCGCTACACGCTCATCGTGGAGCTGGCCCGGCGGGAGAGGCTCACCGTGCGGCAGCTGATCGGCCGGCTCGGCGGGGGACGCGGGCACCTGACCTTCGCGGGCACGCCCGAGCAGGTCGCCGACACCATCGAGCGGTGGTTCTCCCTCGGCGCCGCCGACGGTTTCAACATCATGCCGGCCGTCCTGCCGTCCGGCCTCGACACCTTCGTCGACCACGTCGTGCCGATCCTGCGCGCCCGCGGCCTGCTCCGCACCGAGTACGGCGCGCGGCAGACCCTGCGGGAGCGCTACGGCCTCCCGCGCCCCGCCAACCAGCACGTCGCCGACGTGCCCACCGCGACCGCCCTGGTCTGACCCACCCACGGAAGGAACCCACCATGACCGACCTCCGGATCACCAAGGTCACCGCGAACATCGGCGCCCGGGTCTCCGGCGTCGACATCTCCCGGCCGCTGGACGACGGAACCGTCGCCGCCCTCCGGGACGCCCTGAACGAGCACAAGACCCTGCTCATCGACGACGTGAACCTCGACGACGAGGGCCAGCAGGCCTTCGCCCGGCACTTCGGCGAGATCACCGGCGCCCATCCGACGGTGCCCGCCGTCGACGGCGTCCCCAACGTCCTGCCGGTGGACAGCGAGGGCGGCCGCGCCGCCAACAACTGGCACACGGACGTCACCTTCGTGCTCAACCCGCCGCAGGTCACCACGCTGCGCAGCATCACGATCCCGCCCTACGGCGGAGAGACGCTGATCGCGAACTCGGCCGCCGCCTACCGGAGCCTCCCCGAGCCGCTGCGCGGGCTCGCCGACACCCTGTGGGCCGAGCACACCAACGACTACGACTACGCCGTCCCGGAGGAGGCCGTGGACGAGGCGGAGGCGGCCCGGCGCGCCCGGTTCACCTCCATCAAGTACCGCACCGTCCACCCCGTGGTGCGGGTCCACCCGCTGACCGGGGAGCGCGGGCTGTTCATCGGCGGGTTCGCGCAGCGCGTCGTGGGACTGTCGGCGGGCGAGTCCCGCAAGGTCCTCGACCTGCTCCAGGCGTATGTGACCCGGCCGGAGAACGTGGTGCGCTGGCGCTGGTCGCCCAACCAGCTGGTGCTGTTCGACAACCGGATCACCCAGCACTACGCCATCGACAACTACGACGGTCTGCCGCGCCGGCTGAACCGGGTGACGGTCGCCGGTGACATCCCGGTGGGCATCGAGGGGAAGGAGTCGTACTCGATCGAGGGCGACGCCTCGCACTACACGACCGTCGCCGCGTAAGCGGACTGTCACCCTCCGCATGACACGTGTCCATATGCTGGGCGGCCTCCTCGTGAACGCGGGGAGGCCGCCCAGACTGGGCGACGTTTTGTCGTCTCCCGCATTGGACGAGCCGCGCCCATGCCCAGCACCACAGTCGAGACGCCCCCGAAAACGGACGGTGCCTCCCTCTCGCACGGCCTGAAGCAGCGCCATCTGTCGATGATCGCCCTCGGCGGGGTGATCGGCGCCGGGCTGTTCGTCGGTTCCGGGGCGGGCATCGCCGCGGCCGGCCCGTCCATCGTCGTCGCCTACGCCCTCTCCGGCCTCCTGGTGATGCTGGTCATGCGGATGCTGGGCGAGATGTCCGCCGCGTATCCGTCGTCGGGCTCCTTCTCGGCGCACGCCGAGCGGGCGATCGGTCCCTGGGCGGGGTTCACCGCCGGCTGGTCGTTCTGGGTGCTGCTGTGCACGGCGGTCGGCCTGGAGGGCATCGGCGCCGCGAAGATCGTCAGCGGCTGGCTGCCCGGCACGCCCGAGTGGGCGTGGGTGGCGCTGTTCATGGTGGTGTTCTGCGGGACGAACCTGGCGGCGGTGAAGAACTTCGGCGAGTTCGAGTTCTGGTTCGCGGCCCTCAAGGTCGGCGCGATCTCCCTCTTCCTGGTGCTGGGCGTGCTGGCCGTCGCCGGCGTGCTGCCGGGCACGGACTCCCCGGGCGCCTCCCACCTCACCGACTTCCTTCCCAACGGCGCCGAGGGCCTGGTGATCGGCCTGCTGGCCTCGGTCTTCGCGTACGGCGGCCTGGAGACGGTGACCATCGCGGCGGCCGAGTCGGAGAACCCGGTCAAGGGCGTGGCGAGCGCGGTCCGCACGGCGATGTGGCGGATCGCCCTGTTCTACATCGGCTCGATGGCGGTCATCGTCACCCTGGTCCCGTGGGACTCCCCCGCGGTCGTCGAGTCCGGCCCCTACGTCGCCGCCCTGGACCGCCTCGGCATCCCCGGCGCCGGTCAGCTGATGAACGTCGTGGTGCTGGTGGCGCTGCTGTCCGCGATGAACGCCAACATCTACGGCGCCTCGCGCATCGGCTACTCGCTGGTGCAGCGCGGCCAGGGACCGAAGGCGCTCGGCCGGGTGTCGGGCGGGGTGCCCCGGGTCGCCGTCCTGGCCTCCTCGGTCTTCGGGTTCCTGTGCGTGCTGCTGAGCTACTGGCGGCCGGACGACGTCTTCTCCTGGCTGCTGAACATGATCGGCGCGGTGATCCTCGCCGTCTGGATCTTCATCGCCGTCTCCCAGCTGCGGCTGCGCCGCCGGCTGGAGCGGGAGGCGCCGGAGCGGCTGGTCGTGCGGATGTGGGCGTTCCCGTGGCTGACGTGGGTGGCGCTAGCCGGGATGGCGGCGATCTTCGTCCTCATGGCCCGGGAGCCGGACACGCGCGTGCAGCTGTACTCGACGGGCGGGATGACGCTGGTCCTGGCGCTGGTGGGCTACGCCTGGCAGCGGGCGCGCGCCCGCGCCTGACACCCACCCCGGACGGCCCTCGCGTGGACACGCGGGGGCCGTTCTCGCGCGCGGGGGCTCACGGACAGCCCTTGCTGCTGTTAGCGTGCAGTTGCGAGTAAGTGGCAATAACCGTCCTGCCCCGTGATCGCCTTCTCACCGTTCACCCGGCAGGCGGAAAAAGGGGAGCCCCCGCGAGGACGTGACTCGCGGGGGCTTCCGGCATGCGGCAATCCGGGTCATGGTTACGCGATGGCGACACAAAGGACGATGACGGACTACTGCCTGACCTGCGACGGCGACCAGCTGCACCGCCAACTGAACAAGAAGGAGGAGGACTGGCTCAAGGAACGGCTGGGCCGGTCCTCGGTCGGCGAGTTCTGGCTCTGTGTGAACGTGCTCGACACCGACACCGGGAAGCAGTGCCGCAACCTGCGCACCGGCTTCAACAAGAAGCCGTTCGCCGCGCCGATCAAGGTACCCGTGCTGGACTGACCGTCACAGGTTGCTGAAGTCCGGCCCCTTCGTCCGCGTGCGCTTGATCTCGTAGAAGCCGGGGACGGAGGCCACCGCGAGGGTGCCGTCCCACAGCCGGGCGGCCGCCTCGCCCTTGGGGGCCGGGGTGACGACCGGGCCGAAGAAGGCGATCTCCTCGCCGTCGGGACCGGGGACCGCGATGACCGGGGTGCCAACCTCCTGGCCCACCTTGTCGATGCCCTCCTTGTGGGAGGCGCGCAGCTGGGGCTCGTACGGGGTCGCGTCCCAGTGCTCCATGAGGGAGTCGGGCAGGCCGACCTCCTTCAGCGCGGCGGCGACCGCCTCCTTCTCCGGACCCTCGCCCTGGTTGTGGATACGGGTGCCGAGCGCGGTGTAGAGGTCGCCGAGCACCTCGGCGCCGTGCTCCTCCTGCGCCGCGATGACCACCCGGACCGGGCCCCACGCCTTGACCTCGAGCATCTCGCGGTACTCCGGGGGGAGTTCGTCGAGCTTGTCCTCGTTGAGGACGGCCAGGCTCATCAGGTGCCAGCGGACCTCGATGTCTCGCACCTTCTCCACCTCCAGCACCCAGCGGGAGGTCATCCAGGCCCACGGGCACAGCGGGTCGAACCAGAAGTCGACGGGAGTGGCGGGAGAATTGTCCGACATGTCGCTCCTCGAGAGAGAAAACCTTGTGCTCGTGAACAACGTGATCGGTCCCCGCCATTCCCGCCCCACCCGCGTCAGGGGCACATGGCAGGATCGGTCCTGTTCATCCCTGTCGACGACGCATGAGGAGTCCGCCCGTGCCCGGTGAGAATCTGACCCGCGACGAGGCCCGGGAGCGGGCAGCCCTGCTGTCCGTCGACGGGTACGAGGTGTCCCTCGACCTGCGTTCCGCGGTCGGCGAGCACAGCGGCGCGGGTCCGCGCACCTTCCGGTCCGTCACCACCGTCCGCTTCCGCTGCGCCGAGCCGGGCGCGAGCAGCTTCGCGGACCTCATCGCGCCGGGCGTCACGGCCCTCTCCCTCAACGGGCGCGACCTGGACCCCGGCCAGGTCTTCGACGGCTCCCGGATCCTGCTGGAGGACCTGGCCGCCGACAACGAGCTCGTGGTCGACGCGCAGTGCGCCTACTCCCGCACCGGCGAGGGCCTGCACCGCTTCGTCGACCCCGAGGACGGCGAGGTGTACCTGTACACCCAGTACGAGCCGGCCGACGCCCGTCGGGTCTTCGCCAATTTCGAGCAGCCCGACCTCAAGGCCCCGTACCGCTTCGAGGTGCGGGCGCCGGAGGGCTGGACCGTGTGGAGCAACGGCGCCGGTGAACTCGCCGACGGGGTGTGGCGGTTCGCGGAGACCAAGCCGATCTCGACGTACATCACGTGCGTGGTGGCCGGCCCGTACCACTATGTGACGGACTCCTACGAGCGGGTCTTCGAGGACGGCACCCGCCTGGAGATCCCGCTCGGCGCGATGTGCCGCAAGGGTCTCGCCCCGCACTTCGACGCCGACGACGTCTTCCTGGTGACCAAGCAAGGCCTGGACTTCTTCCACGACCACTTCGACTACCCGTACCCGTTCGGGAAGTACGACCAGGCCTTCGTGCCCGAGTACAACCTGGGCGCGATGGAGAACCCGGGGATGGTGACCTTCCGGGAGGAGTTCATCTTCCGGGGGAAGGTGACGCGGGCGTCGTACGAGGGCCGGGCCAACGTCATCCTGCACGAGATGGCGCACATGTGGTTCGGCGACCTGGTCACCATGGAGTGGTGGGACGACCTGTGGCTGAAGGAGTCCTTCGCGGACTTCATGGGCGCGTTCTCGCTGGTCGGCGCGACCCGCTTCACCGACGGCTGGATCACCTTCGCCAACCGCCGCAAGGCGTGGGCGTACCGCGCGGACCAGCTGCCCTCCACGCACCCCATCACCGCGGACATCCGCGACCTCCAGGACGCCAAGCTCAACTTCGACGGCATCACCTACGCCAAGGGCGCCTCCGTGCTGAAGCAGCTGGTGGCGTACGTCGGTCAGGACGCGTTCCTGGAGGGCGCCCGGCGCTACTTCAAGCGGCACGCGTACGGCAACACGCGGCTCGGTGACCTGCTGTCGGTCCTCGAGGAGACCAGTGGGCGGGACATGGCCGCCTGGTCGCGGTCCTGGCTCCAGACGGCCGGGGTCAACTCCCTGACACCCCAGGTGCTGTTGGGCGAGGACGGCACGGTCGACGAGCTGGCGATCGTGCAGGAGGCCGCGGAGTCGCACCCCGAACTGCGCCCGCACCGGGTGGCGGTGGGCCTGTACCGGCGCACCGGCGACGGCACCCTGGAGCGCTACGCGCAGGCCGAGACGGACGTCGAGGGGGCGCGTACGGTCGTGGCCGAGCTGGCGGACGCGGAGGCGCCTGAGCTGGTGCTGGTCAACGACGACGACCTGACGTACTGCAAGACCCGCTTCGACGAGACGTCGCTGGCGACGCTGCGCGAGCACCTGGGCTCGCTGACCGACCCGCTCGCCCGCGCCCTGTGCTGGTCGGCGCTGTGGAACATGACCCGGGACGCGCTGCTGCCCGCGCGGGACTTCGTGGACCTGGTGCTGCGGTTCGCCGGACGCGAGTCCGACATCGGGGTGCTCCAGATGCTGCACGCCTGGGCCGAGTCGGCTCTGGTGCACTACGCGGCGCCGCACCGCCGTGAGCGGCTCGGCGCGCTGCTCGCCCAGGGCGCCGAGCGCGAGCTGTACGACGCCGAGCCGGGCAGCGAGCACCAGCTGGCGTGGGCGCGGTTCTTCGCCCGCACGGCCGCCGGACCGGCGGGCCTCGACCTGCTGGCGGGTCTGCTGAACGGCACGTCGGCCGTCGACGGCCTGGAGGTCGACCAGGAGCTGCGCTGGGCGTTCCTGGAGCCGCTGGCCGCACACGGGGTGGCGGACGAGAAGGCGCTGGACGCGGAGCTGGCCCGGGACGACACCGCCTCCGGCAAGCGCCACCACGTGCGCTGTCTCGCCGCCCGCCCGTCGGCGGCGGTCAAGGCGCAGTGCTGGGCGCAGGTCGTGGAGTCGGACGCGCTGTCCAACGCGCTGGTGGAGGCGACGATCTCGGGCTTCGCGCAGTCCTCCCAGCGGGAGCTGCTCGCGCCGTACACGGAGAAGTACTTCGCGGCGATCGAGCGGGTGTGGACCGAGCGGTCGATCCAGATCGGCATGGACGTGGTCCGGGGCCTGTTCCCCACCTACCAGGACTCGCAGGCCACGCTGGACGCGACGGACGCGTGGCTGACGTCCCACGAGGACGCGGCCCCGGCGCTGCGCCGCCTGGTCCTGGAGGCCCGTGACGACCTGGCCCGGGCCCTGCGCGGGCAGGAGTGCGACGCCGCATAGCTCTGGTAGCTATGGCCCATGATTGGCGTTCCGTCGTCGTTACGGAATTCGGTCAATCACAGCCGTAACCCCTGGCCCACGTACGAACGGACCAGGGGTTTTCGGTATCCGAACAAGCGTCCTTTAGGGCAGGCTTGTCCCTTTTTGTCGACGAGCGTGTAACAGGGGTTCGAGGGCGGGCCGGAGGCGGGAAATTGCCGGGCATGAACCACAACACCCCGCTCTCCCCCCGCCCCCTGCACCACCTCGCCGACGGCGCCCGCCGCGTGCTGACCCACGCACAGCTGCGGGCCCACGGCGTCTCCGCCGCGAAGGCCGCCGAGCAGTGCCGCCCCGGCGGGCCCTGGCAACGGCTGCTCCCCGGCGTCGTCCTGCTCCACCCCGGCCCGCCGACCAGCGAGGAGCGGCTGCACGCGGTGCTGCTGTACGCGGCACGGGAGCGGGCCGTGGGCGTCCCCGTCCAGCCCGGTACGGAGGGACCGCCCGCCCCCGCCCCCGGGGAGGCGATGATCACCGGACCGGCCGCGCTGACCCTGCACGGCTTCTCCTCCACTCCCCCGTTGCCGTCCCTGGAGGTCGTCGACGTCCTGGTCCCGCGGCTGCGCCGGCTGCGCTCGACGGGCTGCGCCCGCATCGTCCGCACCGCCTCCCCGCCCGTCCCTGAGCTGGTCACCGGCCTTCCGGTGGCCCCGGTCCCCCGCGCGCTGGCCGACACCGTGGCGGGCCTGGCGGACGCGGGCACGGTACGCCGGCTGCTGACGGAGGCGGTGCGCGGCGGCTTCTGCGAACCCGCGGCGGTGGTGCGCGAGCTGACCGCGGCCAAGCTGCTGAACCGGCCGCACGTGGTGGACGCGGTGGACTCGCTGCTGGCCGAGGGGCGGGCGCTGGCGGAGTCCCGGCTGTACCGGATGGTGCGCGAACACGGCCTGCCGGACCCCTGCTGGAACGTCGACCTGCGGCTGCCGGGCGGTCCGCGTCTCGGCGGACTGGACGCGTACTGGCCGGAGCATTCGGTGGGGGTGGAGCTGGACACCCGCGCGCCGCGGCCCGGCGGGCGGCCGGACGACGAGGACGAGTGGTCCGAGTACAGCCGCAAACGCGAGCACCTCGAACGCCTCGGGATCACCGTTGTCCACGTCACCCCGCGCCGGCTCCGGGACGCGATGGAGCAGCAGGCGGCGGTGGTCCGTACGGCCCTGATGGCGTCGGCCGACCGCGACCCGGCGGCGTATGTCGTGGTGCTGCCCCGGTAGGTGGGGAGGGGCCGTCGGGCGGCCCCTCCGTGCGCGGTCAGCGTGTGCCGAGCACCAGCTCGGTGTTGCGGTCCCCCGGGTCGCCGGCCAGGTCCGTGCGGGCACCGGGCGCGTTGAAGGAGAGCTCGCGGTAGAGCGCGGCGAGGCCGGTCTGGGAGAGGTCGGCGAAGTCCGTGCGGTGCGGGGCCGAGGACTCGACGAGGGTGGTGAAGAGCGAGAGCGTGCCGTCCCTGTTGTCCACCAGCTCGATGACCCGGGCCAGTTGGGGGAAGTCGACGTGGGAGGCCGTGGAGATCTCCCAGAAGCCGCCGCCGGATCCGGTGTGCGGGGTGATCGCGTTGCGGTGGATGTGCCCGTTGACCCACGCGACCACGTTCCGGTGCCGGCCGAGCAGTGCGGCGACCTCCGCACCGGTGTGGCGCCGCTCCTCGGGGCGGGCCGGGTCCCGGTGGGTGTTGCTCATCGACGTACTCGTGTGATGGCTGAAGACGAGGACGTGGGAGTCCTCGTTCTCCTCGAGCGTCCGCTCCAGCCAGCGCAGTTGGGCCGTGCCGAGGGAGCCGTTGTAGTGGCCGCCCGGGTCGGTGGTGTCGAGGCTGACGCCGAGGACGTCGTCGGAGATCCGGAAGGCGTAGTACTGGGTGCCCGCGTCGAGGTTCTCGGCGGAGTAGCCGTGACCGACCGGGCCGGGGCCCCGGTACGCCGGGTCCAGATGGGCGCGCAGGTACTCGTCGCGGGTGAAGGGGGCGCGCCTCTCGTCGGGGGTGACGGACCGCATGGCGCGCGCGTGCGCCTCCAGGAACTCGCCGTACCGCACGCCCCTGGGGTCCGTGGCCTTCTTGATGGACTGCTGGAGCCGGAGTGCCTCCGCCGCCGGCAGGTCCATCAGCTTCCGCCCGCCGACCGCGAGTTCGGTGAGGCGGGAGTCACCGTGGGAGGCGTAGCAGCCGAGCGGCATCGAGTCGTGGTTGCCGACGGTGGAGTACCAGGGCAGGTTGAGGCCGGGGCTGTTCACCTCGCGGACGGCCGCCGCGAGGAAGCCGTCGAGGTGCGGGAAGCCGAGCTGCTTGTCGGCGTCGCGGACGTCGGTGTCCGGCTGCCAGTACCGGGCGAGTCCGCTGTTCTGGACGCCCTCGTAGTGGCGCGGGTCCCCGGTGTTGGGGGTGACGCGGCCCCCGCTCATGACGGTCAGGAACCATTCCAGTTCGGAGCGGGCGTTGTTGTCCGTGTTGTCGCCGGTGGTCATCGCGAAGTGCAGCGGCGATCCGGTGACGGGCGCGCCCCGCAGCGCGTTGACCCGCTCCACCAGGGCGACCGCGCCCTGGACGGTCAGGGCCTCCTGGGGCCGCCACGCGTGCACGTCGGCGGAGCGCAGGTACTCCAGGCGCAGCGGATGCTGGGTGTCGATGATGTGCAGGTCGGTGAGCTGCACGAACGCGGCGAGCGCGGTCCGGCGGCCGGCCCGTCCGGAGCGCGGTCCGGCCAGCTCGCCGCGCACGACCCGCCCCCAGCCGGGTCCTTCACCGAGCCGCCGGTAGCCCGGTCCGCCGCGCGGGGCCGCCGACGCGGCGACGGTGGTGCCGCGGGTGTACGGGGCGAGGGGGGCGGCCGGTGCCTTCCGGGAGGAGGCGAGCACGGCCTCCTCCGCGGCGGAGCCGGTGTCCGCGGCGGCCGCGGCCCGGCCCTCGCCGGGCCACAGGGCGTAGCCGGCGCCGGCGGAGAGGGCCACCGCTCCGGTGGCGGCGAGGAGTGAACGGCGGTGGAGTCCAGTGGAGCCGGCGACTGAGCGTATGCGCGACATGGCGCTTGTCTCCCCGGGTGCGAACGCGTCGGCAGTGGTCGCGGGGCGCCCGACGGGCGGGCGTCCCACTCGTACTGGATGCTTGGCACCGGGGATGACCTGTGCATGAACGAGACGGCAACGCGCAACGCCGATCGCCGTACGTCGATCTCGGACCGCTCCCGGAGCGTCGCAGGCGTCGCCGACCGCTCCCGCACCGGCCGGGGAACGGTCACTTTGCGTTCATCTCACGGGGCAGCGCCGGCTCTACGCCGTCTCCACCCGCCCGGCCGCCGGGCGTTCCCGCCACAGCCGCAGGCCGATGTCGACCATGCGCACACGGACCAGGTCCGGCACCGCGTCCAGGGGCTGCCAGGCGGCGAGTTCGGTCGAGCCGCCGATCTCGTTCCGCAGTTCGCCGCCGGTGATCCGGCCCTCGTAGACCAGCCGTACGCCGTGGTGGTCCACGGAGCGTCCGAAGCGGGCGGGGAAGGTCCGGCGGGTGGAGTGCACGCCGAGGAGTCCGGTGACCTCGATGTGGTAGCCGGTCTCCTCCTCGACCTCCCGTCGCACGGTGTCGTAGGGATCCTCGCCGTGCTCCATGCCGCCGCCGGGCAGCACCCACTCGGGAACTCCGCCGGGGCCCGGTGACCGGGCGAGCAGGAACTGTCCGTCGCGCACCACCACGGCGTAGGCCGCCACCCTCAGGTTCCGTCGCATCCGGGGACGTTAACCCGGTGTCCGGCACCGCGGGGGCCGCATGGGCGACTTGTCGTCTTCGCGGGGTCATCTCCCCATAAGCGCATCGGGGGTTTTCCCCATACATCCATTTCGATTCGGCCAACCCTCGCCAAACATCCACCCCTTGCGTAAGGCTCAACGATCGTCCGGGTTCGCATTCCGGACCGTCGCGGCCAGGGTCGTTCGGCTCCGGTCGCTCCACGATCGTTCCTTTACTTACAAGGGATGCCGATGACCCACTCCCCGCAGCGCGAACCGATACCGGGCGCGAGACGCGTGGCCCGCATCGCCGTGGCCGCCGGTCTCGTCGCCGCGCTCTCCGCGGCCGGGCCGATCCCCCTGGCCATGGCCGCCGACACACCGCCCGCCGCGCCCGCCGACGCGGACGTCAAGTCCGCGCACGACAAGCTCGGCGCGGACGACGCGGACCTCCTCGCCGAGGCCAAGGCCGACGGCGCCAAGAACGTCACGATGATGATCGCCACCGCTCCCGGAAAGACCGAACAGGTCGCCGAGCAACTGGACGCGGTCAAGGGCGGTTCGGTCGGCCGGACCCACGACGAGCTCGGCTACGTCCGCGCCACCGTCCCCACCGGCAGGGCGGACGCGGCGATCGCGGCCGCCACCAAGCTCTCCTCCGTGCACGGCGTCGACCTGCGCGAGGAGATCCCGCTGGACGACCCGACGCCCGCCGCGGACACCGCCGGGAAGGCGGGCGGCAAGGGAACCGCGAGCTACCCGGCCCCCGGGAAGCGGACCCCCGCGGAGAACCCGTACAACCCGTCCTTCGAGACCGGCGCCGTCGAGTTCGTCGAGGACAACCCGAAGGCGGACGGCCGCGGCGTCACCATCGGCATCCTCGACTCCGGCGTGGACCTCGGCCACCCGGCGCTCCAGAAGACCACCACCGGCGAGCGCAAGATCGTCGACTGGGTGACGGCGACCGACCCGATCGTGGACGGCGACGCGACCTGGCGTCCCCAGGTGACCCCCGTCTCCGGGCCCGAGTTCACCTACAGCGGCCGGACATGGACGGCGCCCGCGGGCTCGTACCAGGTCAGCCTGTTCCGCGAGTCGTCCACCGCGGGCGGCGACGCGGCGGGCGACGCGAACCGGGACGGCGACACCACCGACGTGTGGGGTCTGCTGTACGACCCGGCGGCCGGCACGGTCCGGGTCGACCTGAACAACAACCAGGACTTCGGCGACGACACCCCGATGAAGCCGTACAAGGACGGCTTCCAGATCGGGTACTTCGGCACCGACGACCCGGACACCGATGTCGCCGAGCGCCAGCCGTTCGTCGTGGAGATCCGCAAGGACGTCCCGATGGACCCCTACGGCGGTGACTGGATCGGCCAGAAGCGCGACTTCGTCAACATCGGTGTCATCGAGGGTTCGCACGGCTCGCACGTCGCCGGCATCACCGCCGCCAACGGCCTGTTCGGCGGGCGGATGGACGGCGCCGCCCCCGGCGCGAAGCTCGTCTCCTCGCGTGCCTGCACCTGGTCCGGTGGCTGCACCAACGTGGCGCTCACCGAGGGCATGATCGACCTCGTCACCGAGCGGGGCGTCGACATCGTCAACATGTCCATCGGCGGTCTGCCGGCGCTGAACGACGGCAACAACGCCCGCGCCGAGCTGTACACCCGCCTGATCGACACCTACGGCGTCCAGCTGGTGATCTCCGCGGGCAACTCCGGCCCCGGCGCCAACACCATCGGCGACCCGTCGCTCGCCGACAAGGTCATCTCGGTCGGCGCGTCCGTCTCCCGCGAGACCTGGGCCGCCAACTACGGCTCCGTGGTGGAGAAGAAGTACGCCATGATGCCGTTCTCCTCGCGCGGTCCGCGTGAGGACGGCGGCTTCACGCCGACGCTGGTCGCTCCCGGCGCGGCGATCAACACCATCCAGACCTGGATGCCGGGCGCCCCGGTCGCCGAGGCGGGCTACGACCTGCCGGCCGGCTACGGCATGCTCCAGGGCACCTCGATGGCCTCCCCGCAGGCCGCCGGCGCGTCCGCGCTGCTGCTGTCCGCCGCGAAGCAGAAGCGCATCGACCTCACGCCCGCGAAGCTGCGCACCGCCCTCACCTCCACCGCCGAGCACATCAACGGTGTGCAGGCCTACGAGGAGGGCGCCGGCCTCATCGACATCGAGGACGCCTGGGACGCCATCCGCGACGGCGCCACCGCGCACGACTACACGGTGAAGGCCCCGGTCGACACCGCGATCGACCAGTTCCTGAAGACCCCGGGCTTCGGCACCGGTCTCTACGACCGCGAGGGCGGCCTGAAGGCCGGTCAGAAGAAGACGTACGACGTCACGATCACCCGTACGTCCGGTCCCGACCGCGCGATCCGGCACGAGCTCGACATCGAGAACAACGCCGGCCGTACGTTCCGCGTCCTCGGCGACGACGACATCTCGCTGCCGCTGAACGAGCCGGTCACCGTCAAGGTCCAGGCCGCGCCCGGCTCGGCCGGTCTGAAGAGCGCGATCCTGGAGGTCGACGACCCGCGCACCGAGGGCGTCGACCAGCAGATCCTGACCACCGTCGTGGTCTCCGCGCCGCTCAACCACACCCACTCCGTGTCGGGTTCGGTGCAGCGCAACAGCACCACCTCCTACTTCGTCACCGTGCCCGAGGGCGCGAAGACGCTGGAGGTCGCGATGAGCGGGCTGAAGGACAAGAGCCAGACCCGGTTCATCTCCATCCACCCGTACGGCGTCCCGTCCGACAGCACGTCCACGCCGAACTGCTACAACAACTACAACGACGGCAACGGCTGCCGCCCCGACCTGCGTTCGTACGCGAACCCGCAGCCGGGCGTGTGGGAGATCGAGGTCGAGGCCCGGCGCACCTCGCCGCTGCTCGACAACCCGTACAAGGTGGACGTCGCCGTCCTCGGCGCGGCCTTCGACCCGGAGACCGTGACCGTGCCCGAGGCGAAGGTCGGTACGCCGACCGCCGCCTCGTGGAAGGTGACGAACGAGTACGCCGCGCTGGACGGCAAGCTGGTGGGCGGCCCGCTCGGCTCGTCGAAGACGGAGCGCCCGGCCATCGCGACGGGTGACACGCGCACCACGACGGTCGAGGTGCCCGAGGGTGCCACGTCGCTCGACGTGGCCATCGGCAACGTCTCGGACGCCTCCGCCGACCTGGACCTGACGGTCTACGACAAGGACGGCAACCAGGTCGGCCAGTCCGCGGACGGCGACTCGGAGGAGTCGGTGTCCATCGCCTCCCCGGCGGCCGGTACGTACACCGTGGAGGTCGTGGGCTACTCCGTCCCGGCCGGTTCCACGGACTACGACTACCGGGACGTGTTCTTCTCCGCCTCGCTCGGGTCCGTCACCGTCGACGGCTCCGCGGTGAAGCTCGGCACGGGCGACTCGGCCACCGTCTCCGGCGACGTCACCGTCGCCGCGGCGGCTCCCGAGGGACGCGCGTTCTTCGGGCGCGTCCAGCTGGTGAACGCGCGCGGCACGGTCGCGGGCGTCGGCAACGTGGCGATCGAGAAGGTCGTTCCGTAGGCACCGGTGGTACCGAGGGGGCGGGCGTCCGTACGGGCGCCCGCCCCTTCGTCGTGCCCGGCCCGTCGTGCTCAGCCGCAGGTCAGGGTGCGTGACTCGGGGAGCGCGGCGGTGATCCGGGCCCGCTCGGGGGCGATGTCCGCCTCCCCGACGACCACCGTGTCCGGGTGGGCGCCGGCGACGGGCAGGCCGATCAGCACCTGGTCGCCCTCGTGCAGCGGGGTATCGCCGGCGGGGTCACGGAGGAAGGTGACCTCGTCCCCTCCTTCGCCCTTGTAGAAGCGGCTCACGTCCAGCGTGACGCGTTCCGCCCCGTCCCCCGGCACCGGGTCGACCGCCAGCACCGTGCCCTCGGCGACGACAGCGGCGCAGGCGAGGTAGCGGGGGCTGCCGAAGGCGACCCCGCCCGCGTCATCGCCGCCCGCCTCCTTGGAGTCGGCCTGAGCGGCGCCGCTGTCCGCCGAGCCGGACACCCCGCCGGGCTGTGTCACCAGCCAGCCCATGCCGACGACGACGGTGGCGGCGGCAGCGGCGACGAGGGCACCGAGGGCGACCTTCAGGGGGCGGCGGCGCCGACGGTGCGGACCACGGGAGCCCCCGGCCGTCCCGGGCCGCCCCCCGCCCGGGTACCGCCCGGCCGTCGGCTCCCCGGCCCCGGGCCGGCTGTCCCCCGGCTGCCTCACGGCCGCCCGGACGACGGGCGCCTCCCCGGCCTCCGCCCCGCTCCCGGGCGTCGGCCCGCTCCGGGCCCCCGGCGCGCCGCTCGGCCGCACGCCCCCCATGCGCCCCGCCGACGCGCCCGCGCCTTCCCGGTCCGCCGACTCCGCCCCCGGGGCCCCCGCAGCGGACCCGGCTTCGGAGCCGGGCTCCACGGCCCCGCCCCGCCCCGCCGGGCCGCCGGCCTCTCCGGCGGCCGTCGGCTCCGTCGCGGGTGTCTGCGTGCCGGTGGAGTTCCCGGCGAGGGTGACCTCCTCGGCCGCGAGGACGGCTCCGAGGAGGGTCAGCTGGTCCCTCAGGACGGCGATGTCGGCGACGGCCGACCGGTGCGCGGCCGTGAACGCCGGGTCCTGGCGGGCCCCCGCGGGCAGTGGTTCGTCGAGCAGGGCGGCCATCAGCGGGTCCGTACCGCCGTACGCGCCGCCGCCGGTCCCGTCACCGTGCTCGGGGCCGTCCCCGTGCTCGGGGCCGTTCCCGGCCGTGCCGTCGCCGGACGGGTCCCGGTGCTCGTCATGGGCGGTCATGTCACACCACCTCGTCCTCGTGCAGGCGGGTGCGCAGGGCGCGTACCGCCGTGTGCAGCCTGCTCTTGACCGTGCCCTCCGGGACGCCGAGCTGCTCGGCGATGGAGCGGACCGGCAGGTCGGCGTAGAAGCGCAGCACGACGACCTGGCGCTGCGCGTCGGGCAGCTCGTCCAGGCCGCGGGCCACGGCGAGGGAGAGCAGGCTGGTCTCCTCGCCCGAAGGCGCTTCCGCCGGCCGGAGCGCGGCGAGGCGCTCGCCCAGCCGCTCCTGGCGGCGCTTGGCCCGGTGCCAGTCCATGGCGAGGTTGGAGGCGACGACCGCCGCCCACGCCGAGACGTCCCGCGGCGCCTCCCGCCCGCTCGCGGCGCGTTCCAGCAGCCGCAGGCGGACCTGCTGCACCCCGTCCGGCAGGTCCGCCTGCGGTACCCCGCCCAGCGCGAGCACCGCCCGCACCCGGCGTTCCTGCGCCGCGTCCAGCGGATCGTCGTCCGTGACGACGTGCGACGACCCCCGGCCGCGCCGGGTCCTTCCGCGCAGCACCGGCCACCCCCCTCACCCTGTTTCCTCTACGACGCCGCTCCCGCCCGGAACGTTCGACCGGGTTCTCCGGAGCCGGCCGAGGCGTACGTCACACCTCCGTGTGGTCCGGGCCGGACCGGGCAGGGGACCTTGCGGTCCACGGCCCCCGGCGGCTGAATTTCTGCAGCTCAGGGACGTGACAGCCGAAGGTCCGCAACCGGTGGTCGCCACCGGGCCGTCCCACTTGGCGGGCAGGATCCGCAAAGAATTGGACAGGCGGGCCGTGGTCGGCCGCATGATGGAAGAGCCTCGGCCAGGCATTCAGGAACAAACCAGGACGCAGTAGGGAGTCGCCGTGAGGGTCGGAATCGTCGGAGCCACCGGTCAGGTGGGCACGGTCATGCGCAGGATCCTCAAGGAGCGGAACTTCCCGGTCACGGAGCTGCGCCTGTTCGCCTCGGCCCGCTCGGCCGGCTCCGAGCTGGACGGCGTGACGGTGGAGGACGCGTCCACCGCCGACTACACCGGCCTGGACATCGTGCTGTTCTCGGCGGGCGGCGCGACCTCGAAGGCGCTGGCCGAGAAGGTCGCCTCGCAGGGCGCGGTCGTGATCGACAACTCCTCCGCCTGGCGCAAGGACCCCGAGGTCCCCCTCGTGGTCTCCGAGGTGAACCCGCACGCGATCGCCGACCGCCCCAAGGGCATCATCGCCAACCCGAACTGCACCACGATGGCCGCGATGCCGGTCCTGCGTCCGCTGCACGCGGAGGCGGGCCTGGAGGCGCTGGTCGTCGCGACGTACCAGGCCGTGTCCGGTTCCGGTCTCGCGGGCGTCGCCGAGCTGCACGGCCAGGCGCAGAAGGTGATCGACGAGGCCGACAAGCTCACCCACGACGGCGCGGCGGTCGACTTCCCCGAGCCCGGCGTCTACAAGCGCCCCATCGCCTTCAACGTGCTGCCCCTCGCCGGCAACCTCGTCGACGACGGCCTGAACGAGACCGACGAGGAGCAGAAGCTGCGCAACGAGTCCCGCAAGATCCTGGAGATCCCCGAGCTCAAGGTCTCCGGCACCTGCGTGCGCGTCCCGGTGTTCTCCGGCCACTCGCTCCAGATCAACGCCCGTTTCGCCCGCCCGATCAGCGTGGAGCGCGCGACCGAGCTGCTGGCGGACGCCCCCGGTGTCGTGCTCAGCGACATCCCCACCCCGCTCCAGGCCGCCGGCCAGGACCCGTCGTACGTCGGCCGCATCCGCCCCGACGAGACGGTGGACAACGGCCTCGCGCTGTTCGTCTCCAGCGACAACCTCCGCAAGGGCGCGGCGCTGAACGCCGTCCAGATCGCGGAGCTGGTGGCGCGGGAACTGCGCGGCTGACCACCACGACGTGAGAGTGAGGCGGGCACCCCGGGACCGGGTGTGCCCGCCTCCTCGCCGTTCCCGGGGCACCAGCGGCCACCGCGCTAGCCGGCCCGCCGGTCGCCCCGCCGCACCTCGTACAGGAAGCAGCCGTACTCGACGGCCCGTACGTGCACCAGCGCCACCTCGGGGTCGGTGAAGGCCTCGGTGAGGGCGGGTCCGAAGTCCTCCGGTGCCTCGACCAGGCGGCCGCCCAGGATGCGGCCCTCGGCGGAGTAGCGGCGGAGGGCGCGGTGGGCGTTGGTGAAGGGGAGGTCCGCGCCCTGTGGCCCCGGGCACTCCTCGGCGTGGACGAAGACGGGGCCCTGTTCGTCGTAGGCGCCGGGGTCCGCGCCCGTCTCGGCCGCCCACCGGCGCAGGGGCGCGTAGGTGACGAGCGCGACGCGCTCGCCCGGGGTGCTGCGGCGCAGGCAGCAGCGGAGCGGGGCGCCGCCCTCGTCGTCGGTGCGGGGGACGGCGGGGCGGCCGGCGTCGTCGGCCGCCAGCAGCTCCTTCAGTACCGGTGGAGGGACGGGGCGTGCGATGTGGGTCGTCATGTTCTCCAGACTCGCCCCCGGCGGTCTGGACCGCCGGCGGGTTCCGGACGTCGCGCTGCCCCCCTTCGGCCCCGGCCGATACAGGGGAATCCCCATGGTCCGGCTCGGTCATCGCCTCAGCCCGATGCCGCGTGGAAGGATGGCGCAACCCACACATATCGAGGAGATGACCGCGTGCCTGGCACAAACCTGACTCGCGAAGAGGCGCGGCAGCGGGCGCAGCTGCTGACCGTTGACTCGTACGAGATCGATCTCGACCTCTCCGGCGCGCAGGAGGGCGGCACCTACCGGTCCGTGACCACGGTGCGCTTCGACGTCGCCGAGGACGGCGACGGCGCGGAGTCCTTCATCGACCTGGTGGCCCCCACCGTGCACGAGGTGACCCTCAACGGGGACTCCCTCGACCCGGCCGAGGTCTTCGCGGACTCCCGCATCGCCCTGCCCGGCCTGCTGAGGGGCCGCAACATCCTCCGGGTGAGCGCCGACTGCGCGTACACCAACACCGGTGAGGGTCTGCACCGGTTCGTCGACCCGGTCGACGACCAGGCGTACCTGTACACCCAGTTCGAGGTGCCCGACGCCCGCCGCGTGTTCGCGAGCTTCGAACAGCCCGACCTGAAGGCGACCTTCCAGTTCACCGTGAGGGCGCCGGAGGGCTGGACCGTCATCTCCAACTCGCCCACGCCGGAGCCGCAGGAGAACGTCTGGACGTTCGAGCCGACCCCGCGCATCTCGTCGTACATCACGGCGCTGATCGTCGGCCCGTACCACAGCGTGCACAGCGTCTACGAGAAGGACGGGCAGTCCGTCCCGCTCGGCATCTACTGCCGGCCGTCGCTCGCCGAGTACCTCGACTCGGACGCGATCTTCGAGGTCACCCGGCAGGGCTTCGACTGGTTCCAGGAGAAGTTCGACTACGCGTACCCGTTCGCGAAGTACGACCAGCTGTTCGTGCCGGAGTTCAACGCGGGCGCGATGGAGAACGCGGGCGCGGTGACCATCCGCGACCAGTACGTCTTCCGCTCGAAGGTGACGGACGCGGCGTACGAGGTGCGCGCGGAGACCATCCTGCACGAGCTGGCCCACATGTGGTTCGGCGACCTGGTCACCATGGAGTGGTGGAACGACCTGTGGCTGAACGAGTCGTTCGCCACCTACACCTCCATCGCCTGCCAGGCCGCGGCGCCCGGCTCGCGCTGGCCGCACTCGTGGACGACGTTCGCGAACTCCATGAAGACCTGGGCCTACCGCCAGGACCAACTGCCGTCCACGCACCCGATCATGGCGGACATCCGCGACCTGGACGACGTGCTCGTCAACTTCGACGGCATCACGTACGCCAAGGGCGCCTCCGTGCTGAAGCAGCTCGTCGCGTACGTCGGTGAGGACGAGTTCTTCCGGGGCGTGCAGGCGTACTTCAAGCGCCACGCCTACGGCAACACGCGCCTGTCCGACCTGCTGGGCGCGCTGGAGGAGACCTCCGGCCGCGATCTGACGACCTGGTCGAAGCAGTGGCTGGAGACGGCCGGCATCAACGTCCTGCGCCCGGAGATCGAGACGGACGGCGACGGTGTCATCACCTCCTTCGGCATCCGCCAGGAGGCTCCCGCACTGCCCGCCGGCGCCAAGGGTGAGCCGACGCTCCGCCCGCACCGCATCGCGGTCGGCCTGTACGACCTCGACGAGGCGACGGGCAAGCTGGTGCGCGGGGAGCGCGTCGAGCTGGACGTCGACGGCGAGCTGACGGCCGTACCGCAGCTGACCGGCAAGCGCCGTCCGGCGGTCGTCCTCCTCAACGACGACGACCTGTCCTACGCCAAGGTGCGCCTGGACGAGCAGTCGCTGGCGTTCGTCACCGAGCACCTCGGCGACTTCGCCGAGTCCCTCCCGCGAGCCCTGTGCTGGGCCTCCGCCTGGGACATGACCCGGGACGCGGAGCTCGCCGCACGCGACTACCTGTCGCTGGTGCTGTCGGGCATCGGCAAGGAGTCCGACATCGGTGTCGTGCAGTCGCTGCACCGCCAGGTGAAGCTGGCGATCGACCTGTACGCCGACCCTGCCGCCCGTGAGGCGCTGCTGGCCCGCTGGACCGACGCCACGCTGGCCCACCTGCGGTCCGCCGAGCCGGCGAGCGACCATCAGCTGGCGTGGGCGCGGGCGTTCGCGGCGACGGCCCGTACGCCGGAGCAGCTGGACCTGCTCGAAGGGCTGCTGGCCGGCACGCAGACGGTCGAGGGGCTGGCCGTCGACACCGAGCTGCGCTGGTCGTTCGTGCAGCGGCTGGCGGCGGTGGGCCGGTTCGACGAGACGGAGATCGCGGGCGAGTACGAGCGGGACAGGACGGCCGCCGGCGAGCGTCACGCGGCTACCGCCCGTGCGGCCCGCCCGACCGAGGAGGCCAAGGCGGAGGCGTGGGCCTCGGTCGTGGAGTCCGACAAGCTGCCGAACGCCGTCCAGGAGGCGGTCATCGCCGGCTTCGTCCAGACCGACCAGCGCGAGCTGCTGGCGCCGTACACGGACCGGTACTTCGAGGTGCTGGCGGACGTCTGGGCGTCCCGCTCGCACGAGATCGCCCAGCAGATCGCGGTCGGGCTGTACCCGTCGATCCAGGTCTCCGGGGAGACCCTGGACAAGACGGACGCCTGGTTGACCTCCGCCGAGCCGAACGCGGCCCTGCGCCGCCTGGTCTCGGAATCCCGCGCGGGCGTGGAACGCGCCCTGCGCGCCCAGGCGGCGGACGCGGCGGCGGCGTCCTAGGCGGTTACGGGGATCGAGGGCGCCCGGTGTTCGTGCCGGGCGCCCTCGGTGTTTCCGTTTCGAAGGCATCGTTCTCGCATCTAACGGCATCATACTATTCAAGTTTGACTAGTATGCCGGCATGAGCGAGAAGACGATTCCGATACTGCCGTGCCGGACCCTCCCGCCCGTGCTCGACTTCTACGCCGCCCTCGGGTTCGAGGTGACGTTCCAGCAGAGGAGCCCCAATCCGTACGCGGTGGTGGAGCGCGGCGGCATTCAGCTCCACTTCTTCGGGATGAAGCGGTACGAGCCGGCCGAGTCGTTCAGCACGTGCTGCGTCCTGACCGACGACGTCGACGGGCTCTACGCGGCCTTCCGCGCCGGGCTCAAGGAGGCGTACGGGAGGGTTCCGAACCGGGGGCTGCCCCGCATCGGGCCGCTGAAGGACACCTCGCACGGCGTGCGGCAGTTCCTCCTGACCGATCCGGGCGGCAACTGTCTCCGCGTCGGGCAGCCGACGAGCGGGGACCTGCACCACCGGCCCGCACCCGAGGAGACGTTCGCCCGCGCCCTCCACAACGCCTCCCTGTTCGCGGACTCGAGGGACGACCCGGCGGGCGCCGCGAAGATCATCGACCGGGTGCTGCGCATCGAGGACGAGCGGCCCTCGCCCGTCCAGCTGCTGCGCCTGCTCGCGCTGCGCGCGGACGTCGCCGGGCGCCTCGGCGACGAGGAGACCGCGGCGTCCGCCCGCGCCCGGGCCACCGCGATCCGACTCACCGCCCGGGAGCGGGAGTCGGTGCGCGAGGACCTTGAGCGGCTCGAGGAGCTGGAGGCGTAGGGGAAGGGGCCGCATCCGGCGCCCTCACCCCAGGTGGGCGGCGAGCGCCGCCTCGACCGCCGCCGGGTCGGCCGACTCCGCCGCCCACGCCACGTATCCGTCGGGGCGCACCAGAACGGTCGTACGGCGGTCGCTCGCCCAGCGTTCCACGGTCAGTCGGTCCTCGCGTCCGCCCCGCGCCGTCTCACCGGGTGTGATCAGTACGTACCGCCCGCCGCGCAGCGCCTCGTAGAGGCGTCCGCCGCGCAGCGCCGCGTCGGGGACACGGGTGCCGACGAGGCGGTGGGCGCCGCGCGGGGCGGGGTACCGGTAGCCGATGCCGGAGATCTGGGCCAGGGCCTTCGTGCGGGCGGGACGGAACACGTTGACGAAGGCGGAGACGAGGGCGCGTACGGTGCGCAGCGCCGGGTTCTGCGCCCGGGCCAGCCGGACCAGTCCGCCACTGCTGCGCAGCACGGCCCTGCCGACCGGGTGGCGCTCGGTCTGGTAGGTGTCCAGGATGCCCTCGGGTGCCCAGCCCTTGACGGCCGCGGCGAGCTTCCAGCCCAGGTTGGCCGCGTCCTGGAGGCCGGTGTTCATGCCCTGGCCGCCGGCCGGTGAGTGGACGTGCGCGGCGTCACCGGCGAGGAAGACCCGCCCGACCCGGTACTCGGGCGCCTGCCGCTCGTCGCTGTGGAAGCGGGAGAGCCAGCGCGCGTCCCGCATGCCGTAGTCGGTGCCGAGGGCCCGGCGCGTGACCTCCTTCACCTCGTCGAGGTCGAGCGGGGCGTCGTCGGGGACCTCGTGCCGGCGGTTCCAGCCCATGACCCGGTACCAGCCGTCACCGAAGGACACGATCATCGCGAAGGCGTCGCCGGTGCCGTTGACGGTGAGCACGCCGGCGGGCGGCTCGGCGAGCCGCACGTCCGCCAGGAACAGGGACTTGATGACGGCGGCGCCGGGGAAGGGCAGGCCGACCGCTTGGCGTACGGCGCTGCGGTGGCCGTCCGCGCCCACGACGTAGGACGCGCGGTGGGTGACGACCGCCCCGTCCGGGCCGCGCACGTCGAGTGCGACGCCGGTGTCGTCCTGCCGCAGCCCCACGACCTCGTGCTCGTGCAGGAACTCGACGCCGAGCTCGCGCGCCCGCCGCTCCAGCAGCCGCTCGACCTCGTACTGCGGGGTGATGAGCAGGAACGGGAAGCGGGACGGCAGCGTGCCGAGGTCGAGGGAGAGACGGCGGAAGAGCCGCAGCTCGGTGATGGTGCTGCCGGTGGCGAGCAACTGGTCGGCGAGGCCCCGTGCGTCGAGCTGCTCCAGGGTGCGGGCGTGCACTCCGAAGGCGCGGGAGAGGTTGCTGATCTCGCGGGGGCGCCTCTCGACGAGGGTGACGGGGACGCCGGCGGCGGCGAGGTCGCCGGCGAGGAGGAGCCCGGTGGGGCCCGAGCCGACGACGATCACGGGGCGGGGGGAGGGGGTGCCGTGGCTGCTGTGGGTGTTGGTGCCGGTGCCAGTGCCGTTCATGGGAGGCCTCCTGGGAGCCAACGCTTGTTGGCCAACATTTGTTGGTCAACGCTCGTTGGCAACGGTAGAGCGGCCCGGACGGTGAAGTCAACACTTGTTGGCCTACGGATGTTGGCCTACGGTTGTTGGCATGAATCGGAACAGGCCCTCCGCCTCCCCCACGCCCCCCGCGCAACAGCGCCGCTCGGAGGCCACGCGCACGGCGATCCTCGACGCGGCCCGCGAGCGCTTCGCGGCCGACGGTTACGAGCGCGCCACCATCCGCGCCATCGCCAAGGACGCGAACATCGATCCGTCGATGGTGATGCGCTACTACGGCAACAAGGAGGGGCTGTTCGCGGCGGCCGTCTCCATCGATCTGAGGCTGCCGGACCCGGTCTCGGTGCCCCGGGAGGAGGCCGGCCGGACGCTCGTGACGCACTTCCTGGGCATGTGGGAGTCGAACGAGGTGCTCACGGCGCTGCTGCGGGTCGGCGCGACCAATCAGGCGGGGGCCGAGCGCATGCAGGGCATCTTCCGGGACCAGCTGCTGCCGGTCGCCCGCCGGGTGTGTCCGGACCCCGAACAGGCCCCGGCGCGGGCCGCGCTGGCGTCATCGCAGCTGCTCGGGCTGGCGCTGACGCGCTATGTGCTGCGGTTCCCGCCCGCCGTGGCGCTGCATCCCGACGAGATCGTGGCCTGGCTGGCCCCCACCGTGCAGCGCTACCTCACCGCGCCGTACCCGGTGGCGTGAGGGGTTCGTGAGGCCGGTGCCCTCATGAACGCGCCGAGGGCGCCGGCGTCACGACGTACGGCGGATGCGTGTACGTCGTGACGGGCCGGCGCCCTCGGGAAAGTGTGTGCGGGCCGCTCGCGCGGGCCGGGATCAGACCTTGGCCTCGGCCTTGGTGCTGATGTTGGAGGTGGTCGTGTCCTTCTTCTTGTGCGACTTGTCGCCGATCATCACCAGGCCGGCGATGACCACGAACAGCACGAGCGGGGCCACGACGTAGAGGCCCAGCGTCTCGACGACGCTCAGGCCCGTGCCGGGGTCGTCACCGTCGTCGCGGGTGAGCGCGAGCGCGGGGGACGACATGAGCAGCATCATCAGCGTCGTACCGGCTGCCAGGGCGCCGGCGCGCAGGGCGTTCTTCTTGTCCACGGTCCCCAAAGTATCCAACGCGGTGTCGCCGCGCGCGGGCGGGGTGCCGTAAGGGGTGGGCGGGGGTGGGTTTGCGCAGCCCGGCGCTTGCGGGGTGCCTCCCCCATCGCCCCAGCGGCACGACTGCCCGCGGAAGCGGTGGGGCTCATTCCCTCAACGCGTCGATCAGGGCCCGGAGCCGCGGGGACGCCGTCAGTTCCTCCAGGGTGACCGGTCTTCCCTGGGTGTTGGCGATCGGGAGGCGCCAGTTCGGGTACTGGTCCCAGGTGCCGGGGAGGTTCTGGGGGCGGCGGTCGCCCACTCCGTCCGGGAGCCAGACGCCGATCATGCGGGCCGGTGTGCGCAGCAGACAGCCGTAGACGGCCCGGATCTCCTCCTCCTCGGAGGCGTCCGCCCCCATCAGCCCCAGCCGCGTGAACAGCTCCCGCCACTCCGCCGTGTCGGCGGCGGCCTCCGCCCGCTCCTCCTCCAGGGACCGCGTGAGCAGCCCCAGGCTGTCCCGGAGCTCCACGTGCTCCCCGCTGAGCCGGGCGGCCGTGGGCGGCAGGTCGTGGGTGGTGGCGGTCGCCAGGCAGTCCGCGCGCCAGCCGTCCGGCGGCAGCGGGCGACGGTCACCGTCCCAGTCGCGCTCGAACCACAGCACCGACGTGCCGTACACACCCCTCTCCCGCAACGCCTCCCGCACACCGGGCTCGACGGTCCCCAGGTCCTCCCCGATCACCACCGCCCCGGCCCTGGAGGCCTCCAGGACGAGCACGGCGAGCATCGCCTCGGCGTCGTAGCGGACGTACGTGCCCTCGGTGGGCGGGTGGCCCTCGGGGACCCACCAGAGCCGGAACAGGCCCATGACGTGGTCGATGCGCAGGGCACCCGCGTACCGGAAGAGGGCCCGGAGCAGGGCGCGGAAGGGGGCGTACCCGGAGTCGGCGAGCCGGTCGGGGCGCCAGGGCGGCAGCCCCCAGTCCTGGCCGCGCGCGTTGAAGGCGTCCGGGGGCGCGCCGACGGACATGCCGGCCGCGAAGTACTCCTGCTGCGCCCAGGCGTCGGCGCCACGGGGGTGCACGCCGACCGCGAGGTCGTGCACGATCCCGACCGGCATCCCGGCCTCGCGGGCGGCCCGCTGGGCGGCGGTGAGCTGGGCGTCGGTGAGCCAGACGAGCCGGGAGTGGAAGTCGACGCGGTCGGCCAGTTCGCGGCGGGCGCGGGCGGTCCCGGGTGAGCGCGGGTCGCGCAGGGCGGCGGGCCACCGGTGCCAGTCGGGGCCGTGCACCTCGGCGAGCGCGCACCAGGTGGCGTGGTCCTCCAGGGCCTGGCCCTGTCCGGCGAGGAAGTCGTCGTAGGCGGCGCGGCGGCCGGGGCCGAGCGGGATCCCGTGCGCCAGCTCCAATGCCTCCCGCTTGGCCTCCCACACGGCGTCCCGGTCGATCAGCGCGCCCTTGTCCAGCACCGCCTCGCGCAGTCGCGCCGCCCGCTCCAGCAGGGCGCGTACGCGGTCGTGGCCCTCTGCGCGCCCGACGGCGTACGCGAACTCGGGGACGTCCTCGATCCGCAGGTGGACCGGGTCCGGGAAGCGGCGGGAGGAGGGCCGGTACGGGGAGGGGTCGCTGGGGGCGCCGGGGACGGCCGCGTGCAGGGGGTTGACCTGGACGAACCCCGCGCCGAGGGCGCGTCCGGCCCAGCCGGCGAGTTCGCCGAGGTCGGCGAGGTCTCCCATGCCCCAGGAGCGGCGGGAGAGCAGGGAGTAGAGCTGGACGAGGAGCCCGTACGAGCGTCCCGGGGGCGCGGGCAGCCTCGGCGGGGCGACGATCAGGTGGGCGCGGGCGGTGCGGCCGTCGGAGGCGGTGGCGGTGACCTCGTGCACTCCGGGCGGAAGGTGCTCGGCGGACGCGCGGGTCTCGCCCTGTTCGGTGCGCACGTGCAGACGGGTGCCGTCGGGGAGCGCGGTCAGGGCGGCGGGGGTGTCGGTGCCCCAGCCGACGACGGTGGGCGGCAGCAGCCGCTCGCCGAGTTCCCGTTCGCGGGCGGCGAGGGCGTCGCGGACGGCGCGCGGGGTGGCCGCGTCCACGCCGAGGGCGGCCAGCGCGAGGGTGACGGCGGTGGCCGAGGCCGCGACCGTGCGGTCCGGGGAGGGGTGGTAGGAGGTGGCGACGCCGTGCAGGGCGGCGAGCCGGGACAGGTCCTCGGAAGGGGGCTCGGCCGGCCGTGGCGCGGCCACCTAGGGCTCCGGGCGGTACTGGGCCGGGAAGGAGTCGAGCCCGGAGGAGTCAGAGGAGTCCAGGAAGCCGTCGGCCTCGCTGGTCAGGGGGGTGGCGTCGGCGAGCGGCGGTTCGCTGGTGAGGGGTTCGGCGTCGGGCAGCGGGGGTTCGCTGGTCAGCGGGACCTCGGCGCAGGAGCCCTCCGCGCTGAAGACGCAGAAGTGCGGTTCGTCGGGCCGGGCGGACGGCTCCGCCGCGGGTTTGGACAGGGTGGGGGAAGGAACGTATGCCGGTGCAGCCACAGATGGCCTCCTCAACGAGCACGGCGTGCGGGTCATCTCGCAGCCCTACCCAGCGGACGCGAGGCCAGACGCACAAAGTCACCCGACGTGCTTCTGCTCACACTCTGTTCCCATCCCCTCCCCCCACAGTGGGACAAATACGCCACATCGGCCACTCTCATTGACACGTTCACCGCACAGGTGGTGGGCTCTGGGTTGCTTGGTAACGGAATGGACACGGCCGCATCGGCCACCGGGCCGACGGCCGTCAAGCGAAGTCGAGCGCGTCGAGCAGACAGGAGGGGCCCGTGCGGCTGCGGCGTGGGAGGACGGCGAACGCCACGGGGGCCGCGCTCGCCCTCGCCGTGCTCGCGGGGACCCTGGGCGCGACACCCGCCGCCGTGGCCGCGCCGCCCGCGCCCGGAACCACCACCTCCCCCGCCGCCGACCCGGCCGGGGCGACGGCCCCGGCCGTGTGGCCGCGCCCGCACTCCCTGCGCCCCAACGGCGCCCCGGTCGAGGTGACCGAGGAGGTCGCCCTGATCGCCGACGCGACGGCCGACGCGTACGCCCTCGACGCGCTCCGCGCGCTGCTGCGGCAGGCGGGCGCGAGCCGGTTCACCGCCCCCGGCGCACCGAGGCCCGAGGGGGCGCTCGTGGTGCGCGTGGGTACGGAACGCGCCCCGGGCGGCCCCCGGCACGCCCTTCCCGCCGGCGGTTACACACTGTCCGTCGGCAAGGGGACCGTCTCCCTCACCGGCGCGGACGGCGACGGCCAGTTCCACGCCGTGCAGACCCTGCGCCGGCTGACGCGCCCCGGCGACGGCACGATCACCGCGGCCGTCGTACGCGACTGGCCCGCCACCCGTGTGCGCGGCGTCACCGAGGGCTTCTACGGCACCCCGTGGACGCACGAGCAGCGGCTGGCGCAGCTGGACTTCATGGGCCGCACCAAGCAGAACCGGTACCTGTACGCCCCCGGCGACGACCTCCACCGGCAGGCCCGCTGGCGTGAGCCGTACCCGGCCGAGCGGCGCGCGGAGTTCCGGGAGCTGGCCGAGCGGGCGCGGCGCAACCACGTCACACCCGGCTGGGCGGTGGCGCCGGGCCAGGCGATGTGCTTCGCCTCGGACGACGACCTGCGGGCGCTGACCCGCAAGCTGGACGCGATGCGGTCGCTGGGCTTCCGCGCCTTCCAGCTCCAGTTCCACGACGTCAGCTACAGCGAGTGGCACTGCGGGGCGGACGCCGACCGGTTCGGTTCCGGCCCCGAGGCCGCGGCCCGCGCCCAGGCCCATGTGGCAAACGCGGTGGCCCGGCACCTGGCCGACCGTCACCCCGGCTCGGCCGCCCTGTCCTTGATGCCCACCGAGTACTACGAGGACGGCTCGACCGCGTACCGGCGCGCCCTCGCCCGGGAACTGGACCCGGGCGTCGAGGTGGCGTGGACCGGGGTCGGGGTGGTGCCGCGCACCATCAAGGGCCGCGAACTGGCGAAGGCCCGGGAGGTGTTCGGGCATCCGCTGGTGACCATGGACAACTACCCGGTGAACGACTACGCACCCGGCCGGATCTTCCTCGGCCCCTACCAGGGCCGCGAACCGGCCGTCGCCGCCGGTTCGGCCGCGCTGCTCGCCAACGCGATGGCCCAGCCCGAGGCGTCCCGCATCCCCCTGTTCACCGCCGCGGACTTCGCCTGGAACCCGCGCGACTACCGCCCCGAGGAGTCCTGGCGGGCCGCGATCGCGGACCTCGCGGGCGGTGACGCCCGGCGCCGTCAGGCGCTGACCGCGCTGGCCGCGAACACCGCGTCCTCGGTGCTGGGCGGCGAGGAGTCCGCCTATCTGCGTCCGCTGATGGAGGAGTTCTGGCGGACCCGCGCGACCACTCGCGGGGACGACGGGACACGGGCGGCCGGGCGGCTGCGCGCGGCCTTCACCGTCCTGCGCGATCTGCCGGAGCGGCTGTCCGGGACCGCGCTCGCCGCCGAGGTCTCCCCCTGGACGGGGCGACTGGCCCGCTACGGCGAGGCGGGCACCACCGCCCTGGACCTGCTGCACGCCCAGCGGGCCGGGGACGCGGGCGGCGCCTGGACGGCGTACCGGCGGCTCGGCGCGCAGCGGGCCCGGCTGGAGTCGTCGCGGGTGACGGTCGGCGAGGGCGTGCTGGACCCCTTCCTGAGCCGGGCGCAGCAGGCGTACGAGAGCTGGGCGGGCATCGACCACGAGCCGCCCGCCCCGTCCGCCGGCGACCCCACTCTCCGTCTGCCGCGCGCCCGCGCGCTGAACGCGGTGACGGTGCTCACCGAGCCCGGCGCGGACGGGGCCGTGGAGGTCCGCGCCCCGGGCGGGGGGTGGCGCCGGCTGGGCGCGCTGTCGGCGACGGGCGCCACCGAGCTGCCGGCCGGCTCCGGCGATCCGGTGGACGCCGTGCGGG
The DNA here is from genome assembly GCF_055570675.1 of Streptomyces sp. NPDC031111. Taxonomy (NCBI): domain Bacteria; kingdom Bacillati; phylum Actinomycetota; class Actinomycetes; order Kitasatosporales; family Streptomycetaceae; genus Streptomyces; species Streptomyces sp. NPDC031111. Next base: position 473,249 of record NZ_JBVIGS010000001.1, on the reverse strand, counting down.
TGACCGGCGCGGGCGCCTCAGAGGTCCGGCACCTGGTCCCCTGGTTCGCGGACACGGCCGCCGCCTCCCTGGAGCTGCCCGGCGACCGCGCGGACACCGACATCGGCGGCACCCGGCGGCTGACCGCCGCCCTCGGCTCGCTGCGCCCCGCCGAGGTGCGCGGGAAACTGACCGTGGAGGCCCCGAAGGGCCTCGACGTCCGGGTGCCCGAGGACGCGCTGACCGTCCCGCGCGGTACGCCCGTGGACGTACCGGTCGAGGTGACCGTGAAGCCGGGCACACCTGCCGGGTCGTACGCCGTCCGGCTCGCGTTCGCCGGCGCGACCCGCACCCTGACGGTCCACGCCGTCCCCCGGACCGGCGGCCCCGACCTGGCCCGCACCGGCCGGGCGGGCTCCTCGGCCGACGAGACGCCCGACTTCCCGGCCCGGGCGGCGAACGACGGCGACCCGGAGACGCGCTGGTCGTCCCCGGTCGACGACGACGCCTGGTGGCAGGTCGAACTGGAGCGCCCGGTACGGCTCGGGAAGGTCGCGCTGCACTGGCAGGAGGCGCACCCGTCGGCGTACCGCGTCGAGGTGTCGGGGGACGGCCGCACCTGGCGCACGGCGGCGACGGTGCGGGAGAGCCGCGGCGGCCGGGAGACGGTCCGCATGGACGAGCCCGGTGTGCGCCACATCCGCGTCCAGGGCGAGAAGCGGGCCACGCGGTACGGCTACTCGCTGTGGTCGGTGGAGGCGTACGCGGTCGCGGACTGAGAGCCCCCGCCGGGCACCCGGCACCCGGTGCGGATCTTTTCCTCGATCACTATTCACTCAGTACATGTACTCAGTACATAATGGCGCCATGAGCACCCGCCACATCCTGCTGGGCCTGCTCGCCTCGGGGCCGAGCCATGGCTACGACCTCAAGCGACGCCACGACGAACGCTTCCCGCAGGCCCGCCCGCTGGCCTACGGGCAGGTCTACACGACCCTGCAACGACTGGTCCGGGACGGCCTCGCCGAGGTCGAGGGCACCGACTCGGACGGCGGCCCGGAGCGCACGATGTACCGTGCCACGGACGACGGGACGCGCGAACTGTCGCGCTGGGCCGGGGAGATCGCCCCGCCCGCGCCGTTCGTGACGAACGAGATCTTCGCCAAGGTCGTGGTGTCGATCCTGTCCGCCGGCGACCCGGCCGCGTATCTGCGCGCCCAGCGCGCCGCCCACATGGAGCGGATGCGGGAGCTCACCGCGGTGAAGTCGGCGCGGGGCGCGGATCTGGCGACCGTGCTCTCGGCGGACTTCGCCCTCAACCATCTGGACGCCGACCTCCGTTGGATGACGACGACGGCGGCCCGGCTCACCACCCTGACCGCGGAGGTCGACACAGCATGAGCATGGGGGACAACACGGCGGGGCCGCTGCTCGCGGGCCGCGGGCTGGTCAAGGCGCACGGCAGGACCGAGGCCCTGCGCGGCGCCTCCGTCGAGCTGCGCGCGGGCGAGATCCTCGCGGTGACCGGCGCCAGCGGCAGCGGCAAGTCCACGCTGCTGCACTGTCTGTCCGGCATCGTCCGCCCCGACGAGGGCTCGGTGACCTACGCGGGCGAGCGGCTGGAGGAGCTGCCGGAGAAGCGGCTGAGCGAGCTGCGCCGCACCGAATTCGGGGTGGTGTTCCAGTTCGGCCAGCTGATCCCGGAGCTGACCGCGCTCGACAACGTGGCGCTTCCGCTGATGCTGGCCGGCACCGAGCGGGCCACGGCGCACGCGGCGGCCGGGGAGTGGCTGGAGCGGTTCGGGGTGCGCGGGCAGGGGGAATTGCGGCCCGGGGAGCTGAGCGGCGGGCAGGCGCAGCGGACGGCGCTGGCCCGCGCCCTGGTCACAGGCCCCCGGGTGGTCTTCGCGGACGAGCCGACCGGCGCCCTGGACTCACTCGCGGGCGAGCAGGTGATGACGGCCCTGGTGCACACGGCCCGCGAGGCCGGCACGGCGGTGCTGCTGATCACCCACGACGCGCAGGTGGCGGCGTACGCGGACCGGGAAGTGCAGCTGCGCGACGGGGCCGTGGCCCCGCTGGAGGTGACGGCATGACGACGTCCCTGAATGCCGACCTGCGCCTCGCCTGGCAGCTCACCCGCGGTTCCGACCGGCGGGAGTGGTGGCGGATCGGGCTCACCGCGACCGGCGCGGCCCTCGCGACCGGGCTGGCGCTGGCGGCCGCCGTCCTGGCCTCCCTGCGGGGCAACGACTACACCGTGTCCCTCGCCGAGGGCCTGCTCAGCGAACCCGGCACGCGCTCCGGGGTGATCCTCGCCCTGCTGCTGCTCCTGGTCCCGGTGCTCGGGTTCCTCGGCCAGTGCGCCCGCATCGGGGCCGTGCACCGCGACCGGCGGCTGGCCGCGCTGCGGCTGGCCGGGGCGACTCCGGGCCAGGTGCGGCGGATCGCCGCGCTGGAGACCGGGCCGGCCTGTCTGCTCGGCTCGGCGGTCGCGACGGTCGTCTCGGTACCGGTCCTGCTCCGGCTGTGGGAGCGCCCGGCCGCGCTCACCTGGGCCCTGGTCGTACTGGTCCCCCTCGCCGTGCCGGTGCTGGGCGCGGCGGCGGGCGCGCTGGCGCTGCGCCGGGTGGTGGCCTCGCCGCTCGGCCGGGTGCGCCGCGTCGGCCCCACGCGTTCGGGGCGCGGGGCGGGAGGGCTGTTCCTGCTGTCGCTGCTGCTGGTGGCCGGTTTGGCGCTGCTCGCGGCGACCACCACCTCGACCGGGCCCCGGGGCCCGAGGCAGTGGCAGACGCCGATGACGGTGTTCGCGGCGCTGCTCGCGGTCGGCGCGGGCTCGGTGTGGCTGTCCGGGGCCACCTGCCGTCTCGTGGGCCGGACCCTGGCAGTACGAGCCCGCTCGGCGGCGACGCTGATCGCGGCGGAACGGCTGCGCGACGACCCGTGGGCGGCGGCCCGTACGCACGCGGCGGTGCTGCTGGTGACGGTCGTGGGCACCGCGTTCGTGGGCGTACGACAGGGATTGCTGGAGACGCTGCGCGAGAGCAGGTACCGCGGGGAGAGCATGGCGTACTACACGACCGGGCTGGATCTGACCGCCGCCGCGATCGCGGTGGGCCTGGCGATCACCCTGGCCGGTCTCGCCGTCGGCACCGCCGAGTCGCTCGCCACCCGCCGCCGGGGCCTGGCGGCACAGGCCGCCGCCGGAGTGCCGCGCACGGTGCTGAACCGGGCGCTGCTGCTGGAGACCGCCCTGCCGCTCGCACCGGCCCTGCTGCTCGCGGGGGCCGGCGGCATGGCGGTCGGCACCGGCTACGCCTCGCTCGCATCGGGCTCATGGCCCTGGGCGGCCCTGCTGGTCCCGCTCACGGTCTACGCGACCTGCCTCCTGTCCGCCGCCACCGCCCTGCCCCTCCTGCGCCGCACCATCCGCCCGGCGGAGCTGCGGTACGCGTGAACCCGGACGGCCCCGGGGGAACGGGGGTTTCCCGGGGCCGGCCGCGCGCCACGAGCCAGAGGTGCCGCACCGAACACGAAGGCCCGGATCGGTCAGGCGGAGATGCCGTCGATCCGGGCCATGGCGTCGTCCGCGCCGTACGGCTGGAGATACGGCAGCCAGCGCGGGTCCCTATGGCCCGTGCCGATGATGCGCCAGGCCAGGCCGGTGGGCGGGGCAGGTTTGTGGCGCAGGCGCCAGCCCAGCTCGAACAGGTGACGGTCGGCCTTCACGTGGTTGCAGCGGCGGCAGGACGCCACCACGTTGTCCCAGACGTGCTTGCCCCCGCGACTGCGCGGGATGACGTGGTCGACGCTGGTTGCGACGCCACCGCAGTACATGCACCGGCCCCCGTCGCGGGCGAACAGCGCCCGGCGGGTGAGAGGAACGGGCCCCCGGTAGGGAACCCGCACGAAACGCTTGAGCCGGACCACGCTGGGTGCGGGGACTGTGACGGTCGCGCTGTGCAGATAGGCGCCGGTCTCCTCGAGGCAGACTGCCTTGTTCTCGAGGACGAGCACGAGCGCGCGGCGGAGCGGTACGACGCCGAGCGGCTCGTACGACGCGTTGAGGACCAGGACATGCGGCACGGACGGCCTCCTTGTACGCCGGCGGCGCGTGGCTCGCGCCGGGACGATCCGTAGTCAGTCTCCCCTCATGCCTGGTGAACGCGCCACCATCTCCCGGTAACGGGCTGGGAGTGTTTTCGACCACATCCCGATTCATCCCCAGGATCATGGCCTGTTCAAGCGCAGGTGAGGCCGGTCTCTTCTTCACAGGGCGGGCCGATCCCCCCACAATGCCCCGTTAGTGTGGTGGTTCTGCCCGCGACGGTGACCCTTTCGTGACCTTGAACACCTTGACCGACGCACCGGGGGCAGAGATGCACCTGGAGGTACCTGCCGTGTCCTTGTCCGCCGTCCTGACGGCCGCCGGTCCGTCGCCGACGCCCTCGGAGTCCGGGACACCCCGGGTACCCACGCTCCAGGACGCCCAGGAGAGCGCCACGAACGCCGCCGGCTGGGTGGAGGAGAACTGGTCGACGTGGCTCGCGATCGGTCTGCGGGTCCTGCTGATCCTGGTGATCGCGGCCGTACTGAGAGTGGTGGTGCGGCGGGCGATCACCAGGCTGGTCGACCGCATGTCCCGGACCGCCCAGGCCGTGGACGGCACGGCGCTCGGCGGTCTGCTGGTCAACGTCGAGCGGCGCCGCCAGCGCTCGCAGGCGATCGGCTCGGTACTGCGTTCGGTGGCGTCCTTCCTCATTCTGGGCACGGCCGCGCTGATGATCCTCGGCACGTTCCAGATCAACCTGGCCCCGCTGCTGGCCTCGGCGGGTGTCGCGGGCGTGGCGATCGGCTTCGGCGCGCGCAACCTGGTGACGGACTTCCTCTCCGGCGTCTTCATGATCCTGGAGGACCAGTACGGCGTCGGCGACACGGTCGACGCGGGGGTGGCCTCCGGTGAGGTGATCGAGGTCGGGCTGCGGGTGACCAAGCTGCGCGGCGACAACGGCGAGATCTGGTACGTGCGCAACGGCGAGGTCAAGCGCATTGGCAACCTCTCCCAGGGCTGGGCGACCGCGAACGTCGACGTCACGGTCCGTTCCGACGAGGACCTGGACCGGGTGAAGGCCACGCTGACCGAGGTCGCCGAGAAGATGGGCAAGGAGGAGCCCTGGAACGAGCTCCTGTGGAGCCCGATCGAGGTGCTCGGGCTGGACTCGGTGCTGCTGGAGTCGATGGTGGTCCGGGTCTCGGCGAAGACGATGCCGGGGAAGTCCCTGACCGTGGAGCGGGAGCTGCGCTGGCGTATCAAGCGCGCGTTCGATGCGCGTGGGATTCGGATCGTGGGGGGTGCGACGGCGACGGAGGACGTCGAGGTCGCCGATCCCTCGGCGGGGGTGGCGCCGCCGTCGGTGTACTCGAGCACGGTGTCCCCGCAGTCGGTTGCGGCTTCGCCGCTGACGCCGCCGAGTACGACGAAGTAGACGCCCGCGTGGGAGGGCGGTGCCTGGGAGTTGGGTGCCGCCCTCTTCCCTGTGCGGGGGTGGGTTTGTGGCGCCCGGCGCCGTGCGGGGTGCTCCGCGTTGGTGCGGGCCGGGGGTGGGTCGCGCGGCCCGGCGCTTGCGGGGTGCCGTCGCGCCCACCCTCCCCCACTCTCGGCTTCGCTCGAGCGGGAGGTACCCCCATCGCCCCAGCGGCACGACTGCCCGCGGATGGGCGGCATACGGCAGACGGCTGCCCGCGGGAGACGCGACGGGGAGCCGCGTACGGCGGAAGGGGACGGGGCGGGGGTGGCCGCCCGCAGTGGCTGGCGCGTCCGCGCCCCGCGCCTCTCCGAGTGACCCAATCGCGCCGGTCCGAGGACGGACACCCCCGGCGCGGCCCCGACCCACCCACCAACCGTGGGCACGGGAACCGAACTGATTTCCAGGACGTGTTCGTGGGCAGGGTGGGTGCAGCGATCGGATCAAGATCGTGCCAAGGCCGGTGCGAATGTCGGCCCCGACGGCAATACTTGGCGCGAAGGATGACCATGGGGGAGGTCAAGTGACACACACGCCGAACAGCGCGGCGCCACCCGGCACCGCCACGCCCGTACTCCCGGCGGTGCCGCCCCAACCCACCCCCGCGAACACCCCCGCACCACCCCGCCGCACCGCCTTCGCCGAGGGCGTCGACCGCCTCCGCAAGGCCGCCGCCACGGAGCCGGGCCGCCTGCGCATCATCGGCGCGGTCCTCGCCGCCCTCGTCGTGGCCTTCGGCGCCGTGACCGCCTGGCAGATGACCGACAGGGCCGCGGCCGCCGACGACGTCCTCACCAGCAGCCAGCCCCTCAGCTCGGACGCCGCCGAGATCTACCGCTCCCTCGCCGACGCCAACACCGCCGCGTCCAGCGGCTTCCTGGCCGGCGGTCAGGAGACCGAGGAGTCCAGGGACCGCTACGAGAAGCGCATCCGCACCGCCGCCGACAAACTCGTCAACGCCGCGGCGAACTCCGAGCCGGGCTCCCCGTCCGCGGACACGATCACCGAGCTCAACCGCCTCCTCCCCGAGTACAAGGGCCTGGTCGAACGCGCCCGCACCTACAACCGCCAGGGCTTCCCCGTCGGCGGCGCCTACCTGCGGTACGCGAACGAGAAGATGCAGAAGGAGATGCTCCCGGCGGCGGAGGACCTCTACACCAGGGAGAACCAGCGCCTGCGCTCCGACTACGCCGACGCGACCCCCTACCCCTGGGCCGCGATCGCCCTCGGCGTCGTCGCCCTGGCCGCCCTCGCCTGGGCCATGCGCCGCAACTACCTCCGCACCAACCGGGTCCTCAACCACGGCCTGGTGGCGGCGACGACGGCCGCCACGGTCGTCCTCCTCTGGCTGACGGTCGGCCACACCCTCGCCCGCTCGGGCCTCAACGACTCCTACGATCACGGCGTCCGCTCGCTCAACGTGCTGCACGACGCCCGTATCGCCTCCCTGAAGGCCCGGGGCAACGAGAACCTGACCCTGGTGGCGCGGGGCGCCGAGACGAAGAAGGTCGGCAAGAAGACGTTCGACGCCTACGACTACGACTTCGGCCGCGACATGGACGCCCTCGGCAAGGGCCTGGCCGAGGCGGAGCGACTCGCGGACGACGACATCGGCGCGAAGCCGGTCTCCTCCGCGGTGGGCAACATGACCGAGTGGAAGAAGCGCCACGCGGCGGCCCGGAAACAGGACGAGAACGGCAACTACCAGCAGGCGCTGGACATGGTGATCGGCGCCGAGGGCGCGACCGGCGAGTGCTTCGACAGCGTGGACGACAACCTGGCCACCGCGCTGGACCACGAGGAGAAGGAGTTCAAGCTGGCGGCCGGGGACGGCAGGGACGCGCTGACGGGCCTGCCGGCCGGCGCGGCGGTCCTCGCCGTACTGGGCGCGGCCGGCGCGGTGCTGGGCATCGGCCGCAGGCTGTCGGAGTACCGATGAACGGACGGGTGACAGAGCCGAAGGGGGCCATGACGATGGTCGCACGACACCTGCGGGCCCGCCTGAAGGGCTGGGGCGGAGTGGGCGCGATGGCCACCGCCTGCGCCCTGGCGCTGGTTTTCGCGCTGCTCCTGACCTGCACCACCACCCCACCCACCACCCGGGCGAAACCGGCCGGCCAACCCGTCTCGCAGGCGCAGGCACAAGCGCGGGCAGCCGAGGACTGCACGGCCCCCGAGAAGCAGACCCTCTCCCCCGCCGACGCCGACGGCCCCACCATCGAGGCGATCAAGAACCGGGAGGGCGAGAAGCGCAAGCTGATCGTCGGCGTCGACCAGAACAGCTACCGCTGGGGCTACCGCGACCCCAACAGCGGCGAGAGCGGCACACTCGAGGGCTTCGACATCGACCTGGTGCACCGCATCGCCGAGGAGATACTCGGCGACCGCGACGCCGTCCAGTTCAAGGCGATCCCGACCGACCAGCGCGTACCGGCGATCCAGGGGGGCCGCGTGGACATGGTGGTCCGCACGATGACGATCGCCTGCGACCGCATCGACGACGTGGCGTTCTCCGCACCGTACTTCAAGACGGGCCAGCAGGTCCTGGCCCCGAAGTCCTCGCCGATCGAGGGATACGACGAGACCCTCGCGGGCCAGGAGATCTGCACGGCCACGGGCTCCACGGCGTACACGAATCTGGAGGCGGACAAGGAGGCGGGCCGGCTCCCGGCGTCCACCGACATCCGCACCACCGTCCCCAACCAGCTGGACTGCCTGGTGCGTCTCCAGCTCGGCGAGGTCGACGCGGTGGTCACCGACGCCGCGCTCGCGGCCAGCCAGGCCGCGCAGGATCCGACGGTCGAGCTCAAGGGCGAGGCGTTCACGACCGAGTACTACGGCGTGGCGATGAAGAAGGACGCGGACGACCTGGTCCGCCGGGTCAACCAGATCCTGGTGGACTTCCGCGCGGACGACGAGGCCGGCTGGCGGGAGTCGTACCGCGACTGGCTGTCGGCCACCCTGGGGGACGACCCCTCCGACTCGGAGCCGCCCGACCCGGAGTACCTGCGCACGAGCTGACACCGATCCGACCCCAGCCGGACACTCCCCACCCACCGTCAACAACCCCGCAGCGAGAGGTGATCGATGGCCGACACGGATCCCACCGGGCCGGTGATGGACCGGGACGAGGTGGACCGTGCGCTGGCGCGGCTCGGCGCGGAGCACGAGGCGATCGAGACCTCGCTCCTCGCCTTGCAGGACCACGCGGGCCGAAGACTCCTGGAGGGCGCGCGGCTCACCGGTCTGACCGAGGAGCGCTGGACGGCCACGGAGGCGGCGATCACGCTGCTGTGGACGTACTTCGACGCGTACACGGACGCGCTGCGCACCGCGCGGGACATCAGGGCCCGCCGCCGCTGGTCCAGCCGTGAGGACCTGGTGGAGCTGACGGAGCTGCTGCGCGGCGACTCGGTGACCGTGGCCGGCAGCGCGACGGCGACGGCCCACGCGCCGACACTCCACGGCGCCGGGCCCGGCAGACTCAGCGAGCGGTACTCACTGGCCACCCTCGTCGACCGCATGAACGAGCTGTACGCGTCCTCGCTCGACATGGTCGTCGCGGCGGACGCGGTGTGGTCGGCGCTGCCCGCGCGGATCGATTTACTCTCCGCCGAGCTCCAGCGCACCAGCAGGCTCGCCCACTCGGTCGGTGTGCGGCCGGGCGAACACCCGGCGGGCGACGACCTGGAGCGGATCACCCGCACCCTGACCCGGCTGCGCGAGCAGGTGGTGTCCGACCCGCTGGCGTTCTGGAAGCGCGCGGAGGGCAGTTCGGCGCCGGGCGGCGGACGGCCCGACACCACCGTCTACGACCGTGAGGCACGCGCGCTGGAGGACGTGCGCCGCGAGATCGACGCGGTGCTGACGGTCCGCCAGGACGCCGAGAAGCGCATCGTCAGGCTGCGGGACGTGCTGTCGCGCGCCGACCGCACCCTCGCGGAGGCCCGTACCGCGCGCGGCGAGGTCCTCGCGAAGATCGCCGCGACGGAGGTGCCGGTGGTGAGCGGTCCGCCGACCGCGTTGCAGGAGCAGCTGTCGACGGCGGCCGAGTACCGCAGGCACGCCCAGTGGCACCGGCTGTCCCCGCTCCTGGAGTCCCTGGAGCAGAAGGCGGAGGACGAACTGCTGCGGGCCCGCGAGTCGTTGACCGCGGTCACGGCACCGCTGGCGGTCCGTGCCGAGCTGCGCGGGCGGCTGGACGCGTACAAGGCGAAGGTCGCCCGGCACGGTCTGGCGGAGGATCCCGTCCTGGTGGAGCGGTACGAGAAGGCGCGCCGCATGCTGTGGAGCGCGCCCTGCGATCTGCGCGCCGCCGACCAGGCGGTGCTGCGCTACCAGCAGGCGGCCACGGAACTCCTCGGCTCCGCGCCGCGGGTGCCCGGCCAGGGCGTGCCGGACGACCGGAGGGGGCCCGGCGCATGAGCGACAAGGGGGAGGCGGCGTCATGAGCGAACCGGAGAACCAGGGGTCCGGGACCGGGCAGGCGGCCCCGCGCACCTGTCAGCGCCCCGACTGCGGCGGCACGTACGAGGACGTCGGTGGCGGCGAGCTGTACTGCGACACCTGCGGTCTGGCCCCGGTCGTGTCGCCGACCGGCATGGTCGGCTCGGCCCCGACCGGCATCACGGTGGGCGGCCACGACTCGCGCGGGTCGTCGGGCAGCGCGAGCACCGGCAGCCGCAGCAGCCGGAGTTCGCGTACGTCGTCCCAGTCGTCGAAGTCGCGCCGGTCGGTCTCCGGGCGGCTCTCCCGCTCGCTCTCGGGCCGGACCACGGGCCGCTCGGTGTCGGTGCGCAGCTCCGGCGCGGGCGCCGCCGGCTCCTCCGGCCGGGGCCGGCTCGGCGCGGGACTGGTCGAGGTGCCGCCGATCCCGCGCCCCGACCCGCGGGCGATGGTGCTGGACAACCCCGAGGTGCCCGAGCGGAAGCGGTTCTGTTCGCGTTCCGACTGCGGGGCGCCGGTGGGCCGGGCCCGCAGCGGCCGGCCGGGGCGCACGGAGGGCTTCTGCACCAAGTGCGGTCACCCGTACTCGTTCGTCCCGAAGCTGCGCGACGGGGACGTCGTGCACGGCCAGTACGAGGTGGTCGGCTGTCTGGCGCACGGCGGCCTGGGCTGGATCTACCTCGCCGTGGACCGGGCGGTGTCCGACCGCTGGGTGGTGCTGAAGGGCCTGCTGGACACGGGCGACCAGGACGCGATGGCGGCGGCGATCTCCGAGCGGCGCTTCCTCGCGGAGATCGAGCACGCCAACATCGTGCGGATCTACAACTTCGTGGAGCACCTCGACCAGCGCACCGGCTCCCTCGACGGCTACATCGTCATGGAGTACCTCGGCGGCAAGTCCCTGAAGGAGATCGCCAACGGCCGCCGCACCCCGGAGGGCAGGCGCGATCCGCTGCCGGTGGAGCAGGCCTGCGCGTACGGCATCGAGGCCCTGGAGGCGCTCGGTCATCTGCACAGCCGCAACCTGCTGTATTGCGACTTCAAGGTCGACAACGCGATCCAGACCGAGGACCAGCTGAAGCTGATCGACATGGGCGCGGTCCGCCGGATGGACGACGAGGAGTCGGCGATCTACGGCACGGTCGGCTACCAGGCGCCCGAGGTGGCCGACGTCGGGCCGTCGGTGGCGTCGGACCTGTACACGGTCGCCCGGACGCTCGCCGTCCTCACGTTCGACTTCCAGGGCTACACGAACGTCTACGTGGACTCGCTGCCCGACCCTGACAACATCGAGGTCTTCCGGCAGTACGAGTCGTTCTACCGGCTCCTGGTCCGCGCCACCGACCCGGACCCGGCCCGCCGCTTCGCCTCGGCACAGGAGATGACCGAGCAGCTGACGGGTGTGCTGCGCGAGGTGGTCTCGCTCCAGTCGGGGCGGGCCCGCCCGGCGCTGTCGACGCTCTTCGGCCCGGAACTGCGGGTGACGGACACGGAGTTGTTCCCCGCGCTGAACGGGGACGTCTCCCGCCTGGGCACCCGGACGGTCCCCCGTCCCCGGAACGGGCAGCGGGCGCTTCCGCCCGCCGGCGGCTCCCCCGCTCCGCCTCCGTCCGCCCTCGTCAAGCCCGTCGACTGCCCCACCGCCGCGCTCGCGCTGCCCGTGCCGCATGTCGACCCCACCGACCCCAACGCCGGTTTCCTCGCCGGTCTGCTGGCGTCCGCGCCCGGTGAGCTGATCAACGCGCTGGCCGCCGCTCCCGCCCCGTCGGCCGAGACCCGGCTGCGCGAGATCCGCGCCCGGCTGGAGACCGGCGAGTGGTCCACCGCGCTGCCGGCGCTGCGCGAGCTTGAGGAACGGGACCCCGACGACTGGCGGGTGGTCTGGTACCGGGGCGTGGCCGCGCTGGTCACCGGCGACCACGAGGGCGCCGCGCTGGCCTTCGACGCGATCTACGACGCGTTCCCCGGCGAGATCGCGCCGAAGCTGGCGCTCGGCGTGTGCGCGGAGGTGCTGGGGCAGTTGGACAACGCCGCCGAGTACTACCGCCTGGTGTGGTCGACCGACCCGAGCTATGTGAGCGCGGCGTTCGGGCTGGCCCGGGTCCAGCTGGCGGCCGGGGACCGGCGTGGCGCCGTGCGGACGCTGGAGTCGGTGCCGGAGTCCTCCATCCATTACACGGCCGCGCGGGTGGCGTCCGTCCGGGCGCGGCTGCGTGGGCGTACGGCCGCCGCCGGTGACGTACCGTTCCTTGACGACCTGACCGCCGCCGCCGGGCAGGTCGAGGCCCTGGAGGCGTACGGTCTGGATCCGGCGCGCCGCGAGCAGTTGGCGGCCGAGGTCCTCGGCTGTGGGCTGGACTGGGTACTCTCCGGGGGCCAGGGTTCCGCCCCTCCCGCCGCCGGGGGACGGACGCTGCTCGGCAGCGGTCTGGACGAGCGGGGCCTGCGCTTCGGCCTGGAGCGTTCGTACCGCACGCTGGCCCGGCTGGCGCGCAGCGGCGAGGAGAGGATCGACCTGGTGGAACGTGCCAATCGTTACCGCCCCCGGACGTGGGTGTAGTTGATGTCGCAGATGCCCCAGCAGGCCGCTCTGTCGAAGTGCCCGAGCTGCGAGGAACCCCTCGAGGCGGGTGATCGTTTCTGCGGTGCGTGCGGATACGACCTGTCGACGGTCCCCGCACGGCCGCGGGACGAGCCGACGATCGCCATGAACGGCTCGGTGCCGCCCCAGTCCTCGGCGGATCGCGGCCAGGTCCGGCCACCGTCGGCCCCGCCCGCCGCCCCGGCCTGGCCCGCCCCGGACGGCCCCGCCGACCCGGTGCCGGCCCAAGCCGCTCCCGTCGTACCGCCCTTGGCGAACGGCGCCGTGCCGCCGCCGCCCGCCCCCGCTGCCGTACCGCCGCCCCCGCCGGCGGCGCCGCCCGCCCCGTCGTCCGGGGTGCGCTTCGACCGGCGGGCGGAGCCGGAGGAGGCGTCCGCCGCTTCACCGGCCGCGCAGCCCGACGAGTACCCGCTCCAGGCGCCGGACCCGCGGGTGGCCGCCGAGCCGGCGCGGGCCGGTGGGAGTGCCGCGGTGTGCGTGGCCTGCCGCGCGGGCCGGGTGGACGACGACGGCTACTGCGAGAACTGCGGCCACGCCCAGCCGCGCGAACGGGACCACATGGAACAGGAATGCGGCCCCCTGGCCGCGGTCAGCGACCGCGGTCTGCGCCACCACCGCAACGAGGACGCCTTCGCCGTCGGCACCGCCGCGCTGCCGGACGGTTCCCCGGCCTCCGTGGCGATCGTCTGTGACGGCGTCTCCTCCGCCACCCGCCCCGACGAGGCGTCACTCGCCGCCTCCCGCGCGGCGAGCGAGTCGCTGCTCGCCGCCCTGCCGCGGGGCACGCACCCGCAGCAGGCGATGCACGACGCGATCGTGGCCGCCTCGGAGGCGGTCAACGCGCTGGCCGACGAGCCCGCCGCGGCGCGTGAGCACGCCCCGCACCAGAACGCCCCGGCGTGCACCATCGTCGGCGCCGTGGTGACGGCGGGCCTGCTGGTGGTCGGCTGGGTCGGCGACAGCCGCGCCTACTGGGTGCCGGTGGACCGCTCCGCCCCGGCGGCCCGGCTCACCGAGGACGACTCGTGGGCCGCGCAGATGGTCGCCGCGGGCCTGATGGGCGAGGCCGAGGCCTACGCCGACCAGCGCGCCCACGCGATCACCGGCTGGCTCGGCGCCGACGCCTACGAACTGGAGCCGCACACCGCGTCCTTCAAGCCGGACCGCCCCGGTGTGGTCGTGGTCTGCACGGACGGCCTGTGGAACTACGCGGAGTCGGCCGACGACATGGCCGAGGCCGTGCCCGCGGACGCCGCCGTACGGCCCCTGCACGGCGCCCGGGTGCTGGTCGGTCACGCCCTCGACGGCGGGGGCCACGACAACGTAACAGTGGCCCTCGTGCCGTTCCCGGCCGTCCCGCAGGGGGCAGGATCGGCCTGAGGCCGCTTACGGGACCCCTCTCAGGGGGAAGCCTCAACGGACCGGAGGGGACCGGTCCGTCATCCGTCGTCGCCCCGCGCCGTCGGGGCAGCCAAGGGGGATCGAAACAGGCATGGCCAATTTGTCGAAATCGAACGTGCCGCAGTTCTCGGTGGACGTGTACCAGAACGAGTACCTGCCGGAGGGCGGCCGCGAGGTCAACGCCATCGTCACGGTGACCGCGACCGGCGGCGGCACCATCGGCAGCGCGGTGACGGCGCCCCACCTCTACTCGCCCGGTGAGGGGCCGTCGGCAGCCGTGGTCCTCATGGTCGACTGCTCGGGCTCGATGGACTACCCGCCGACCAAGATGCGCAACGCCCGGGACGCCACGGCCGCCGCGATCGACGCCCTGCGCGACGGCGTGCACTTCGCGGTGGTCGGCGGAACGCACGTGGCCAAGGAGGTCTATCCGGGCGGCGGCGGCCTCGCGGTCGCCGACGCGGGCACCCGTGAGCAGGCCAAGCAGGCGCTGCGGAGGCTGAGCGCGGGCGGCGGCACGGCGATCGGCACCTGGCTGGGTCTGGCCGACCGGCTGCTGGCCTCGGCGGACGTGGCCATCCGGCACGGCATCCTGCTCACCGACGGCCGCAACGAGCACGAGTCGCCGGAGGACCTGAAGGCGGCCCTGGACGCCTGCGCCGGACGCTTCACCTGTGACGCCCGCGGTGTGGGCACCGACTGGGAAGTGAAAGAAGTCACAGGCATCGCCTCCGCCCTCCTCGGCACCGCCGACATCGTCGCCGACCCGGCCGGTCTCGCCGCCGACTTCACGCAGATGATGGAGACGGCGATGGGCAAGGAGGTCGCGGACGTCTCGCTGCGGCTGTGGACGCCGGTCGGTACGACCGTGAGGTTCGTCAAGCAGGTCGCGCCCACGGTCGAGGAGCTGACCGAACGCCGCGCGGAGGCGGGCCCCCGCGCGGGCGACTACCCGCTGGGTTCCTGGGGTGACGAGTCCCGTGACTACCACGTCTGCGTGGAGGTCCCGGCCGCCGGCATCGGGCAGGAGATGCTCGCGGCCCGGCTGTCGTTGGTGATTCCGGAGCCGGACGGCAGCGTGCGGAACCTCGGCGCGCAGGGGCTGGTCCGGGCCGTGTGGACGGACGACATGGCCGCCTCGACGTCGATCAACCCTCAGGTCGCCCACTACACGGGGCAGGCCGAACTGGCGGAAGTCATCCAAGAGGGTCTCGATCTGCGCAAAGTGGGGGATATCGACGGAGCAACGGCCAAACTGGGCAGGGCCGTTCAGCTCGCGAGCGCGTCCGGCAACGCGGATACTGCGAAACTGCTTGCGAAGGTGGTGGACGTCGTCGATGCCGCGACGGGTACTGTGCGACTGAAGGCGAAGGTCGAGGAGGCCGACGAGATGACGCTCGAGACTCGGTCGACAAAGACTGTTCGTGTAAAGAAGTGATCGGTAAGTAATCGAGCCTGACCCCTCGGGGTTGGAGAAACCGGCCGGAACCGGCCGGACAGGAGAGGGGGAAGCGCCGACATGCCGACCTGCCCGAACGGACACCAGTCGGGTTCCGACGACTGGTGCGAGGTGTGCGGTCACCGCATGGCGGGTGCCGTGCCCCCACCTCCTCCCCCGCCGCCCGCGCCCGGCGGCGGCTACGGATTCCCGCCGCCCGGCGGTCCCGCCGGTGGCCCCGGCGGACCCGGTGGCTTCAGCGGACCCGGTGGCGCCCAGCCGGAGCTGTGCCCGCAGTGCCGTACGCCGCGTGAGGGCGCGGCGCCGTTCTGCGAGGAGTGCCGCTGGAACTTCCTGACGAACACGGCGACCTCGTACACCCCGGCCGCCCCGCGTCCGCCGGCCCCCGGCCCCGGTCCGGGCGGGCCCTTCCAGCAGCCGCCCGGCGGTCCGTCGTACGGCGGCGGCGACTCCTTCGACTACCAGGGCTCGCGTCCCTCGCAGATGAACCGGCCCGCCGAGCCGATCCCTCCGGGCCCGCCCGGCTTCGGCGGCGACCCGTCCCGCCCGGTACCGCCACCGCCTGGCCCGCGCGGGCCCGGTGGGCCCGGTGGACCTGGCGGCTTCGGTGGTCCCGGTGGCCCCAACGGCCCCGGCGGTCCCGGCGATCCAAACCGCCCCGGCGGCCCCGGTGGGCCTGGTGGTTTCGGTGGTCCCGGCGGCCCGAACGGTCCTGAGGGCCCGAACGGCCCCGGCGGTCCTGGAGGTCCGAACGGCCCTGGTGGGCCCGGTGGTTTCGGTGGTCCCGGCGGCCCTGCGGGCCCGAACGGCCCCGGTGGTCCCGGCGGTCCTGGGAACCCGAACGGCCCCGGTGGGCCAGGTGGATTCGGTGGTCCCGGCGATCCGAACCGGCCCGGCGGCCCGAACGGTCCCGGGGGCCCTGGCGGGCCGAACGGCCCTGGTGGTTTCGGTGGTCCGGGTGGCCCGAACGGCCCCGGCGATCCGAACCGCCCCGGTGGCCCCAACGGCCCCGGTACTCCGCAGGCGTTCCAGTCCGGACCGCCGGCCCCGCCCGCGTACCCGCAGGACACCGGCCGCCCGCAGCCGGGCGGACCCGCCTTCGGCGGCGGTGACGACGACTGGGTGATCTCCCCGCCGAGCGGCGGCCCCGGTGGCGCGGGTCCCGGCGGCCCGAACGGCCCCGGCCACGGCGGCGGTTACGGCTATCCGCAGCCCGGTGCGACCCAGGCGCCGCCCGGCCCCGGTGGCTTCCCGCAGCAGCCGCGCCCGCCGCAGGGCCCGGCGACCTGGACCGCGACCATCGGTCCGGACCGTGAGTACTTCATGGCGATGATGCAGCGCTCCGGCCCCGAGGCCGCGGGCCTGAACCTGCCCGCGTACTCGCCCGAGCAGCAGCGCACGCTCACCGGCAACCAGATCACCATCGGCCGGCGCCGCCACTCCACCGGCGACACCCCCGACATCGATCTGTCCACCCCGCCGGAGGACCCGGGCGTCTCGCACCAGCACGCGGTGCTGGTGCAGCAGCCGGACGGCACCTGGGCGGTCGTCGACCAGAACTCGACGAACGGTACGACGGTCAACGGCTCGGACGAGCCGATCCAGCCGTTCGTCCCGGTCCCGCTCCAGGACGGCGACCGGGTCCACGTGGGCGCCTGGACGACCATCACGATCCGCCGCGGCTGAGCGGCCCTAGGGCACCGGCCAGACGTACGGCCCCTCGGGGTCGTCCAGCCAGGCGCGGTCGCCCCCGGCGTCGACGGTGAGGCCGTAGCGTTCGCGCTGCGGCCTGCCCTCGCGCTCCCAGACGTCGTACGCCTCCCGTGGTGCGAGGGCGCCGGCGGTCAGGGCCAGCAGGAACCGGAACAGGTCGCTCCCCCGGGCCGTGGACGGCAGCCCTTCCAGATCGGGCTGTTCCTTCCACGACCGGCTCGCCCCGCGCAGCGGGACGAAGTAGGCCGGCGTGTGCAGGAAGCGTCCCTCGGCGTGCCCGGCGTCGCGCACGCTGAGGGCGACCAGGCCGGTGGCGAACGGGGCGAGGATCCTGGCGCCCGGGACGCACTGGGCGAGCCAGGCGCGCGGGACGGACGGCAGGGCGCAGGTCGCGATGATCCGGTCGAAGGGGGCGCGTGCGGGCACCCCGCGTGCGCCGTCACCGGTGACGACGGCCGGGTGGTGCCCGGCGGCGTCGAGGTGCCGGCGGGCCGACTCGGTGATGTCCGGGTCGAGGTCGACCGTGGTGACCAGGTCGTCGTCGCCGAGCCGATGGGCGAGCAGGGCGGCGTTGTAGCCGCTGCCGGTGCCGATCTCCAGCACCTTCTGCCCGTCCCGGACCTCCAGTCCGGCCAGCATCAGCGCCATGAGGGAGGGCTGGCTGCTGGAGGAGATCAGCTCGCCGTCGCGCAGCCGGATCGCCAGCGGGGTGTCCTCGTACGCGCCCCGCAGCCACCGCTCGCGCGCGTCGGGGTCGGCGTTCTCGCCCCACCGGCGCTCGTATCCACCGACGACGCCGACGTAGTAGTACGGCACGAACAGATGGCGCGGCACGGCGGCGAACGCCTCCCGCCACACCGGGTCGGCGTCGAACGCCCCGCTCGCGCCGATCTCGCGTACGAGCCCCGCCCGCGCCGAGG
The DNA here is from genome assembly GCF_055570675.1 of Streptomyces sp. NPDC031111. Taxonomy (NCBI): domain Bacteria; kingdom Bacillati; phylum Actinomycetota; class Actinomycetes; order Kitasatosporales; family Streptomycetaceae; genus Streptomyces; species Streptomyces sp. NPDC031111. The sequence continues at coordinate 455,204 of NZ_JBVIGS010000001.1, read as the reverse complement.
CGGCGGGGCCGTCAGGCACCTCGCGCTCCTGCCCGCCCATGCCTCCACAGTAGGGCCCTAGGGCTCAGGTCCTACGCCGTCCCGTCTGAGACCATGGACGGCGTGACAGAGATTCGGCGCGGCACGCTTCAGGAGCAGACGTTCTACGAGCAGGTCGGCGGGGAGGAGACCTTCCGCCGGCTCGTCCACCGTTTCTACGAGGGAGTGGCGGAGGACCCACTGCTGCGGCCCATGTATCCCGAGGAGGACCTGGGCCCGGCCGAGGAGCGGCTCGTGCTCTTCCTCATGCAGTACTGGGGCGGTCCGACCACCTACAGCGAGAACCGCGGCCACCCGAGGCTGCGGATGCGGCACGTGCCGTTCAAGGTGGACCGGGCGGCGCACGACGCGTGGCTGAAGCACATGCGGGACGCCGTCGACGAGCTCGGCCTGTCCGAGGAGCACGAGCAGACCCTGTGGAAGTACCTGACCTACGCGGCCGCCTCCATGATCAACTCCCCGGACTGAGACCGGACCGAGTCCGTACTGAGCAGGGATCCCCGACCCCTCCGGTCAGATTTCGGTGATCCCTGACCGCATTCCGATCACAATCCGGTCAAGCCCGCGCTCCGACCGGTTACCCCCACCGCGGCCCCTCTGACAACATCACCCGGAGGTCTGGACAACCACGGGGGGTTGAGTGACTGCCGCTGGGGGGTGGGCGAGATTCGTGCTCGCCCGTGCGCGGGCGCACCGGCCGCTGCTCGCGGCCGCGCTGCTCACGGTCCTGCTCACCACATCGGTCCTGGCGACGCTCACCGCGTACTCCACGACCATCGGCGACGCCGCCCTGCGCCACGCCCTGTCCGACCCACGTGACGCCGCCGCCACCACGCTCGCCGTCAAGGCCGACATCCCCGCGGGCCGTCGCTCCGCCGCCGGCGCCGCCGTACGCGAAGGAGCCCGCGAGGCCTTCGACGGGCTGCCGGTGACCCTGCGCACCCTGACCCGCTCCGGCCCGTACGCCCTGCCCGACTCCCTGCGCACGCCGGAGCGGCGCGCGGAGACCGACGACCCCGACCTCACGCACTTCGCGGCGCTCGACCCGGCCCAGCTGCGGATCACCGAGGGCCGGATGCCCCGGGAGAGCGCCGGCACGGAGATCGAGGCCGCGCTCCCGGAGGCCGCCGCCCGCACCCTCGGCCTGCGGCCGGGTGCCCGGCTCACGCTGACCGACCGGCTCGACGGGCCGCCCGCGAAGGTGCGCGTCACCGGCGTGTACCGGCCCGTGAACACCACCGCCCCGTACTGGCAGCTGGACGAGCTGAAGGGCCGGGGCGTCGTCAAGCTGCACTTCACCACGTACGGCCCGCTGCTCGCCGACCCCTCCGTGCTCAACGGCGACCGGGTCAGCGCGGGCGGGTCGGGGTGGCTGGCGTCGGCCGACTTCTCCGCGATGGGCACGGAGCGGATCGACGCGCTGCGCACGGCGGCGCGCGAGGGCACGGCCGCGCTGCCCGAGGACGAGGCGCTGGGCGGCACCGCGACCGCGACGAGCGGGCTGCCCGGGGTGCTCGACCGGGTCGAGCGCTCCCTGCTCGTCTCCCGCTCGACCCTCCTGATCATCGCCCTCCAGCTGGTCCTGCTCGCCGGCTGCGCCCTGCTGCTGGTGGCCCGGCTGCTGAGCTCCGAACGCGCGGGCGAGACCCGGCTGCTGCGGGCCCGCGGCGCGTCCCGCGCCCAGGTGGCCCGGCTCGCCGCGCTGGAGGCGCTGCTGCTGGCCGTCCCGGCGGCGGCCTGCGCCCCGCTGCTCGCGGGACCGCTCGTCCGGCTGCTGGCCGGGCAGGGCGCGCTGGCCCGGATCGGGCTGCGTCCGGACGCCGCCGTCGGCACGGTCGCCGGCCGCGGCGCGGTGTGGCTGGTGGCGGCGGCGGTGGCGCTGGGCTGCGCGCTGGCCGTCACGGTCCCGGCGCTCACCTCCTCCTTCAGGGCCGGCCGTGCCAAGCCGCTGCCCGGCGTGGTGCGCGCGGGCGCGGACCTGGGACTGCTGGTGGTGGCGGGCGTCGCGTACTGGCAGCTGAGCCGTCGGCCCTCCGGTGCGGTCGGCGACGACCTCGGTGTCGATCCGCTGCTCGTCGTCGCCCCGGCGCTGGCGCTGCTCGCCGGTACGGTGCTGACGCTGCGGCTGCTGCCGCCGGTGGCGCGGCTGGCCGAGCGGCGGGCTGCGGCCGGCCGCGGGCTGCCGGGGGCGCTGGCGGGCTGGCAGTTCAGCCGCCGTCCGATGCGCGGCGCGGGCCCGATGCTGCTGCTGGTGCTCGCCGTGGCGCTGGGCATGCTGGCGATCGGCCAGGCCTCCTCCTGGGAGCGCTCGCAGGACGACCAGGCGGACTTCCGGGCCGGGGCACGGGTGCGGGTCCTGGCCGCCGGGGACTCCGGCTTCGGCCGCACCCAGGCGTACGCTGCCGTCCCCGGCGTACGCGCGGCGGCTCCCGCCGTCCGTACGACGGTGCCGCTCTCCGGCGGTCGTACGGCGACCGTGCTGGCGCTGGACACGGCGCACGCGGCGGACACCGTGCTGATGCGTTCCGACCTCGCCCCGGCGCCCCTGCGCACGATGGCGGCCGAGCTGGCGCCCAAGGGCACCGTGGCGGGCGTCCGCGTGCCGTCGGGCACCGCGCGCCTGGCGCTGACGGCCCGGCTGCGGGGCGCGGAACCGGGGACGGCGGTCGACGTCGGCGCCACCGTGGTCGACTCCTACGGCACTTCGTGGGCGCTCGACCTCGGCCGGCTCCACGGCGACGGACGGCCCCACACGCTCGCCCTCGACCTGGCGGCGGTCGCCGACGCGCCGCTCGGCGCCCTGACGCTGACCGGACTCCAGCTGGACCTCTACCAGCCGGTCGGCGAGGCCGAGCGGCACCGGCTCACCCTCGCGGCGCTGACCGCCACGGACTCCGGCGGGCGGGACCGGGAGCTGGGACTGCCGGACAAGTGGAAGACGTCGGTACGCGCGGACGGCGCGGCGCCCTCCCCCGGCGCGCGGACCAGCCCGACCCTGCCCCGCGTGACCTCGGGCGACGCCACGACCGTCGACTACGGCACCGGTTACGTCCCGGTGGACATGTCGTGGCGGGGCTCGCCGCTCACCATCGGCCTCCGGGTCCCGCAGCGGGCGGCGCCCGAGGTCGCCGCCCTGGCCACGGACCGGTACCTCGACTCCACGGGCGCCCGTCCCGGACAGCGGGTCGACGTGCGGATCGGCGACTCCACCGTGCCGGTGCGGATCGTCCGGGCGGTGCGGGAGCTGCCGTCCACGCCCACCGGGGCGAAGGACGACGGCGGCGCCCTCCTGGTCGACCTGCGCTCCGTCAACCGGCTGGTCCAGGCCCGCCAGGGCGGGAGCGCGCCACCGAACGAATGGTGGCTGGCGACCGCGCCGGGCGCGTCGGCACGGGTGGCGGCGGCGCTGCGCGACCGGCCCGACATCGACCCGTCCCGGGTCGTGGTGCGGGACGAGATCGCCGCGGAGCTGCGCGACGACCCGTTCGGCGCCGGACCGGGCGCGGTGTTCGGCGCGGCGGCCCTCGCGGCGGCGGCGCTGACGGCGGTCGGGTTCGCGGTGAGCGCGGCGGGCTCCCTGCGGGAGCGGTCCACCGAGTTCGCGGTGCTGCGCGCCCTGGGCGCCTCCCGGCGGCGGCTGGCCCGGGTGGTGCTCGTCGAGCACGGGGTGCTGGTCGGTCTGGCGCTGGGTGTGGGCGTGCTGCTGGGCGCGGTCCTGGCCCGGGCGGTGATTCCCCTGATCATGCTGACGGCGGAGGCCACCCGCCCGGTCCCCGAGGTCCTGGTGGAACTGCCCGCCGCGCGGGTGGCCGCGCTGCTGGCCGCCGTCTCGGTGGCCCCCCTGCTCATCACGGCCGTCCTGGCGCTGCGCAGGGCGGCACCGGTGACTTCGCTGCGCGAACGGGGAGGCGAGTGACGTGACCGTCCGGACCGCGAGGCGGCCGCGCGCCGTCGCTCCCTGGGTGCGTACGCGGCTGCGGTCGGCGCCCGGTGGAGCCGTGGCGCTGGCGCTGCTGGTCGCGGTGACCGCGTTCCTGGCCGCCGCGCTGCCGCTCGCCGTCGACCGGTACGGCGACGCGGGGCTGCGCCGGTCCATGGAGGCCGCCGGCCCCGCCCGCACCACCGTGCAGCTCTACAGCAGCGCCCAAGCCGACCTCGCCCTGACGCAGGAACAGCGGGAGGCGCGGCTGCGTGAGGACGCGGTGCGCGACGCCTACACCAAGATCTTCCCGCTGCCCGGCCGATCCCTGCCGCTCGACCCGGACCAGTCCACCCACGGGGTGCGCACCACCCGGCCGCTGGAGGTCCCGGACCCCTGGCTGGCCATGCCGGACGACGTCCCCCCGCAGTTCCGCCTCGTCGCCCAGAGCGGGCTCGCCGAGCACTCCCGGCTGCGGGAGGGGCGGCTGCCCGAGGCGCCGGACGACGTCACCGCGGCCACGGCGGCGGTCGAGGCCGCCGTCAGCGCCGAGACGGCACGGAAGCTGAACATCGAGGTGGGGTCCGTGCTCCACGTGCCCGGTGTGGAACGCGACCCGCTCGCGGTACGCGTCACCGGCATCGTCGACCCTGGCGCGCCCCAGGAGGCGTACTGGTCGGCCACCTCCGTGCTGCGCACCCCGTACCTGACGAACGTCCCCGGCGACCCGCAGCGCAGCGTGTTCTGGATGGGCGCGCTGCTGCTGCACCCGGACGCGGCCCCGGTGACGCTGGGCACGGCCGGGGGCCCCGAGCGGTACTGGCTGCTGGCCCCCGACGCCTCCGCGATGCACGCCCACGACCTGCCCCGGACGACGTCCGCCGTCGCTTCCCTGGAGGCCGGCCCGCTGCTCCAGCGGGCCCGGACGGCCGTCTCCGACGACGTGGAGTCGGAGGCCACGCTCGACGAGGTGTTCGCCGAGTACGGCGCACTGCGTTCCGCCATCGCGCCGCTGGTCGCCGTCGCCGCCTTCGGCACCGGCACGGTCGCGGCCGTCGTCCTGCTGATGGCGGGCGGCCTCGCCGCAGACCGGCGCCGCACCGAACTCACGCTGCTGCGCGCCCGCGGCGCCTCCCTGCCCGGTCTCGCCGGCCGGCTGCTGGCGGAGACGGCGGTGGTCGCCGTACCGGCGGCCGCCCTGGGGCTGGCCGCCGCCCGGCTCACGGTCCCCGGGCCCCGGCTGCCGTACGCCGTTGTCGCCGCCGGCGCCGTGGCCGTGCTCGCCTGTGTGGCACTGCCGTTGCGGGCGGTCGCCGCGCACCGCGCGGTCCGCGTGCACGCCGCCCGCGACGACATCGCCTCGGCCCGCCCCTCACGGCGTCGCACGGTCGCCGAACTCACGCTGCTCACCCTGGCGGTGGGCGCGGTCGTGGCGCTCCGCACCCGCGGCACGTCGGACGGGGAAGGAGCGTCGGGGGACGAACTGGTCTCGCTGGCCCCGGTGTTGGTCGGAATGATCACCGCGCTGGTGCTGGTGCGCCTGTACCCGCTGCCGCTGCGCGGGCTGGCCCGCCCGGCCGGGCGGCTGCGGGGCGTGGTCGGTCCGCTGTCACTCGCCCGCGCCGGCCGTGCGTCCGGGTCGGCGGTGCTGCCCCTGCTGGCGCTGCTGACCGCGCTGACCACCGCCGCCTTCGGCGGGTCCGTCCTCACCGGTGTGGCCGACGCCCGGGACCGCGCGGCCACGGTCGCCGTCGGCGCCGACGCCCGCGTCGAGGCGCTGCGGCCACTGCCGTCCGGCCTGGCCGAACGGCTCGGGCGCGTGTCCGGCGTACGGGACGTCACCGCCGTGAGCGTCTCCTCGTACGCGTATCCCCAGGACGGCAGGCTGGTCGTCCCGGTGGCCGGGGTCGACCCGGAAGGCTACGCGGCCCTCACCCGGAACACCGGCCTCGGCGCCGTCACCGCGGACCGGCTGACGGCGTCCGGCGGCGAGGACCTGCCCGCCCTGGCCTCCCCCGCGGTCGCCGACCGCTACGGCACCCGGCCGTTCCCGGTGCGGCTGGACGACGGCGGCTTCGTCACCGTACGGATCGTGGCGGTGCGGGAGCGGACCCCCGCGGTCGTCGGGGAGGAGTTCCTGGTCGTGGACCGGTCCGGGCTGCCGGGCCGCTCCGCCCGTCCGACCGCGCTGCTGGTGACCGGCGCTCACGCGGACGCGGACGCGCTCCGCGAGGCGGCGGGCAGTGCCGCGCGGGTCCAGCTCCGTACGGAGAGGCTCGCGGCGTACGTCGGCTCGCCCCTCCAGTCCGGCGCCGAGCGGGTCTACACCGCGGCGGTGGCGGCGGGCGCCGGGTACGCCGTACTCGCCCTGCTGCTGACGCTGCTGCGGGCCGCGCCCGAGCGGGCCGCGTTGCTGGCCCGGCTGCGCACCATGGGTCTCACCCGCGCCCAGGGCCGCCGCCTGCTCGTGCTGGAGTCCCTGCCGCAGGCGCTGCTCGCGGCGGCCGGCGGGACCGTCACGGCGTGGGCCGCCATCCGGCTGCTGTCCCCCGGTATCGATCTGTCGACCATCGCCGTCTCCGCCTCCTCCTCCCCGGCGGGACGGGCGGCGCTGCGCACCGACCCGGTGTCCCTGCTGGTGCCCGCACTGGCCGTGGTGGCCGTCACCATCGGCACGGCGGCGGCCCAGGCGTGGTGGACGGGCCGCAGGGGCTCGGTCCGCGAGCTGAGGGCGGGCGATGCCCGGTGAACCCTCGCGTCCCCCCTCTCCAAGCAGGAGGCCCACGATGACCTCGCATCCCACGCTCGCCGAGCTGGCCGACCGGGTCACCGCCGACCGTGACCGCCCCGCCTACGGCCATGACGCGCTCATCACCTGCGACCGGCTGGTCCGCGTGTTCACCGCGGACGGCGTGGAGGTGCAGGCGCTCCAGGGGCTGGACCTGCTGGTGCGCGAGGGCGAGCTGATGGCGCTCGTCGGCGCCTCCGGCAGCGGCAAGTCCACCCTGATGAACATCCTGGCCGGGCTGGACACCCCGACGGCCGGCGCGGCCCGGGTCGCCGGCCGCGACCTGCTCACGATGACCGCCAAGGACCGCCTCGCCTACCGCCGTGAGGTCGTCGGCTTCGTCTGGCAGCAGACGTCCCGCAATCTGCTGCCGTATCTGACCTCGGCGCAGAACGTCGCCCTGCCGATGCAACTCGCCGGCCGCCGCGGCCGCTCCCGGGCCGCACGCCGCGCCCGCGCCGAACGCGCCCTGGAGCTGCTGGAGTTGCTGGAGGTGGCGGACTGCCGGGACCGGCGTCCGCAGGAGATGTCCGGCGGTCAGCAGCAGCGCGTCGCCATCGCGGTGGCCCTCGCCGGCGACCCGTCGGTGCTGCTCGCCGACGAACCCACCGGCGAACTCGACTCCCACACGGCGGAGCAGATCTTCGGCGCGTTCCGCACCGCGAACGAACGGCTCGGCACGACCATCGTGATCGTCACCCACGACCAGGCGGTGGCGAGCGAGGTCCGCCGCACGGTCGCCATCCGCGACGGCCGTACCTCCACGGAGGTGCTGCGGCGCAGCGAGGTGGACGCCGCCACCGGCCACGAGACCGTGGTCGCCCGCGAGTACGCGATGCTCGACCGCGCCGGCCGCCTCCAGCTGCCCGCCGAGTACACACGGGCCCTGGGGATGCGCGACCGCGTCGCGCTGGAACTGGAACCTGACCACATCGCCGTCCGCCCGGACGACAGCGGACGGGAGTGAGCGGGCGGACGGGTCTCAGCGCACGCTGAGGCCCAGCGGCCCGAGCCCCGCCCGGCGCACGGCGACCGACCCGTAGGGCGTGCGCAGCCGGAGCCAGGAACCCGAGGAGAACAGCCCCTGCTCGGCGCCCCGCAGGAACCCGAGCGACTGGGCGGCGTGCACCGCCCGCACCGGAAGGCCGGTCTCCGCGACCGTGCGGGACCAGATCTCCCGCCCGATCCGGTCGAGCTCGGCCCGGGTGCGCCGGTCCGGCGCCAGCTCCTCCGTACGGGAACGGAACTCCGCGACCGACGCGGCGACCAGCCCGCGCAGCTCCTGCGGCGCCGGCAGTCCGGGCTCGGCCCGCCAGCCGCCGCGCGGCGGCAGCACCCCGGCCCACGGCGGTCCGGTCACCGCACCCGGCACGGCGGCCGTGGCGGCGGACTCGTCCACCGACTCCAGCAGCTCACCGGCGGACACGGTCACGTCCAGGGTGACGTCGAGCCCGTTCTCGTACGGCTTCGCCAGCCGTACGGCGCGGATCGCCAGCACCTCGAACGACGGGGGCCGCCCGAAGACGGCGAGCGCCGTGCCGGCCGCCTGCAACCGCACCGCGGCGGAACGGTCGTAGTGCAGCAGCCGGGAGAGGAAGGCCGCGAGATCCGCGGCCTCCCCTTCGTCGGCGAGGTGGAGCACCGTCATGCGGCGACGGCCTCCTCCTCGTCATCGGCGTCCATGTACTCCCGGAGGAACTCGCGCTCCTCCTCGGTGAGCCGGCGCGGACGCTGCGACTCGAAGTCGAACGGCACGATCACCGTCGACGCGCGGACGTAGACGAGGTCGTCGTCCTTCACCTCGTAGGTGAGGGTGAAGGACGCCGCCCTTATCTCCGTGACCCACAGCTCGATGTCCACGGGCGTGTGCCGGTGGACGAGCTGCCGCTTGTAGTCGATCTCGTGGCGCGCCACCACGGACCCCTGCTTGAAGTCCTTCTCCGGGCGGAACAGGAAGTCGATACGGGCTTCCTCCAGGTAGCGGAGGAACACCACGTTGTTGACGTGGCCGTACGCGTCCATGTCCGCCCAGCGCAGCGGGCAGCGGTAGATGTGCCGCAAGAGATCAGCCCCGGGTCAGCTTCTTGTAGGTGGCGCGGTGCGGACGCGCGGCGTCCGGGCCGAGCCGCTCGATCTTGTTCTTCTCGTACGACTCGAAGTTTCCCTCGAACCAGAACCACTTGGACTCGCCCTCGTAGGCGAGGATGTGCGTGGCCACACGGTCCAGGAACCACCGGTCGTGGGAGACGACCACGGCGCACCCGGGGAACTCCAGCAGCGCGTTCTCGAGGCTGCTGAGCGTCTCGACGTCGAGGTCGTTGGTGGGCTCGTCGAGGAGCAGCAGGTTGCCGCCCTGCTTGAGGGTGAGCGCGAGGTTGAGGCGGTTGCGCTCACCGCCGGAGAGGACCCCGGCCGGCTTCTGCTGGTCCGGTCCCTTGAACCCGAAGGCCGAGACATAGGCACGGCTCGGCATCTCGACCTGACCCACGTTGATGTAGTCCAGCTCGTCGCTGACCACGGCCCACAGGGTCTTCTTGGGGTCGATGTTGGCGCGGCTCTGGTCGACGTACGAGATCTTGACGGTCTCGCCGACCTTGATGGAACCGGAGTCCGGCTCCTCGAGACCCTGGATCATCTTGAACAGCGTGGTCTTGCCCGCGCCGTTCGGCCCGATGACCCCGACGATGCCGTTGCGCGGCAGTGTGAAGCTGAGGTCGTCGATGAGCAGCTTCTCGCCGAAGCCCTTGCTCAGGTTGTTGATCTCGACGACCACGTTGCCCAGGCGCGGGCCCGGCGGGATCTGGATCTCCTCGAAGTCCAGCTTCCGCATCTTGTCGGCCTCGGCGGCCATCTCCTCGTACCGGGCGAGACGCGCCTTGGACTTGGCCTGCCGCCCCTTGGCGTTGGACCGCACCCACTCGAGCTCTTCCTTGAGCCGCTTCTGCCGCTTGGCGTCCTTCTGGCCCTCGACCTTGAGACGGGCGGCCTTGGTCTCCAGGTACTTGGAGTAGTTGCCCTCGTAGCCGTGCAGCCGGCCGCGGTCGACCTCGCAGATCCACCCGGCGACGTTGTCCAGGAAGTACCGGTCGTGGGTGACGGCCACGACGGTGCCCTCGTACTTGGCGAGGTGCTGCTCCAGCCAGTTCACCGACTCGGCGTCGAGGTGGTTGGTGGGCTCGTCGAGGAGCAGCAGGTCGGGCGCCTCGAGGAGCAGCTTGCACAGCGCCACGCGGCGCTTCTCGCCACCGGAGAGGTTGGCGACCGGCCAGTCGCCGGGCGGGCAGCCCAGGGCGTCCATGGCCTGCTCCAGCTGGGCGTCGAGGTCCCAGGCGTTGGCGTGGTCGAGCTGCTCCTGGAGCTTGCCCATCTCGTCCATGAGCTCGTCGGTGTACTCGGTCGCCATCTGCTCGGCGATCTCGTTGAACCGGTCGAGCTTGCCCTTGACCTCGGCGACACCCTCCTGGACGTTCTCCAGGACGGTCTTGTCCTCGTTCAGCGGGGGCTCCTGGAGCAGGATGCCCACGGTGTAACCGGGAGTGAGGAAGGCGTCACCGTTCGACGGCTGCTCCAGCCCCGCCATGATCTTCAGAACGGTCGACTTACCGGCACCGTTCGGACCGACGACACCGATCTTCGCCCCCGGCAGGAAGCTCAGGGTGACGTCGTCGAGGATCACCTTGTCGCCGTGCGCTTTGCGCGCCTTGCGCATGGTGTAAATGAACTCAGCCAAGAGAAACCGTCCGGCAGCTTGAAATCTGGCAGTGGGCAGATACACCCCATCTTGCCGTACCGCTACCCCTGTGAGGAAACGCGTATGGCCCGACTCCTCCGACCTGGGGTTTCGTGGACGTCGCCTGCGTCGGATCACTGTGGCACCAGGGCACGAGAAACCGTGCTGCACGCGCACGAGGTGATCCTCAACGAGCCGGCGCAAGGGCGACGGCCCACGGCCGAGGGGTGTCGAGTGGTTCGAGGGACTCCCGGAGGACGGCCGACGCAAGGTCCCGCACGCACTGGTGCTGTTCTGCGGCCAGGCCCGCGCCCGCGCCCGCGAGGAGGACGTGCCGGAAAGCATCGCGCGTTCCGGCATCCGCCCCACCCACACGCCCGCGGTGATGCTCACGAAGTGGCGCTCGGCATGGGGAACCTTCCGGCCTACGAACCAACCAAGTCCTTCCGCCTGCTCATCGCCCTCTTCGGCGTCGCCGACACCCGCAGGCGGACGCTGTACTGCGCCGGGGGATGTGGTCATGAGTGGCACAACCTGCCGGATGCCGGGTCGACGACGGGGGTGGCATGACGTCGTCGTTCTCCCGCCTGAGAGCGCTGCTGGGTGAGCCGGAGCCCTGGGGCTGGGCCAGGGCGCGTCTGTGGACGGCCTCCGAGGAGTATCTGGGTGTCGGGCTGCCGTCGGACTACAAGGCGTTCCTGGACCTGTACGGGCCGGGAAGCATCGACGGCTACCTGTCTTTGAACCGGCCCCTGGAAGCCGATCGGGCCGAGTTGGACCGGTTGTGGTCGCTGGAGGACCGGCGCTGTGCCCGGCTCGGGGCCCCGGACCTGTATCCGTACCCGTTCCACCCCGACCCCGGTGGTCTCATCGCCTGGGGCTCGGACGACGACGGTGGCGAGTACTACTTCCTCTCGATCGAGTCGGACCCCGACGAGTGGCGCATCGTCATCAGCAGCGGATGCGGCGACTGGTTCGAGACCGCCGGCACCTTCTGCGACTTCCTCATACGCTGCTTCGACCGTCTCGACCGGCCGCCCTTCATGGCTCGCGGCTGGCCCGGTGCGGACGCTCGGTACGAGTCCGATGCCTAGTCGCGCCCATGGGCGCATACGTCGCGTACGCATGGTCCTGCGACCGCTCCTGCACGGTCAGGTCGGACGAACTCCTCCACCACTCCGACCGGGTGACGCGATGCCGCGCGAACGGGTGATTCGGGTGGATTTCGTGTTATCGGCTGGAAGGGATAGGGGGCCTTCATACGCGGAGTCGACGCATGAGCATCAGGGAGGAATCATGCCGATACGAACGGCCGCGCTCGTGCGCGGTGGTGCGGTACTGGTCAGCGCTGCGGCGACCGTCGCCCTGCTGACCGCCCCTGCCGGTGGCACGGAGGCGGACGTCCGCGCCGGGCGGGCGGATGAGACCAGGAAGATCGCGTCCTCCGTCCTGGACGCGGACGAGAACGTCAAGGTCACCCTGACCGCCATCCGCTCCACCGCCGACCCGCTGGCGGCCTCCGTCCGCCTGACCGCCTTCGTCCGACAGGACGGGCGGTTCGTGCGGTCGGACGAGGTGCAGGTCGGTGCGGCGGACAGCTGGTTCTGGTTCCCGGTCACCGGGCGGGGCGCCGTCTGCGAGTTCTCGACGGCGAGCACCGATCCCGCGCCCCTCGCCGTGAGCCTGCTGATCACCCCGTCGATCGGCTGCTCACCGGTTCAGCGGTTCCAGCTGCGGGACGGCAGGTTCGAGACCGCCGACGACGGCGACCGCCCGGCCCCGCGCGGCGGAGTGAGCGCGGGCGGCGGGGGCATGGCCGGACAGGTGGAGAACGGTTCGGCCTGGCGGCTCTGACCCGTCGGTGCTCACTCCCCCGGAGTGGTCTGCCTGCGTCGGGCGATGATCAGGCCCGCGCCGCCGAGGACGACCAGGCCGATCGCGGTGCCGGCTATCCAGGGAGTGGCGCCGGAGGAGCCGGTTTCGGCGAGGTTGGTGTCGGGGGTGGTGCCCGCGACGGGGGTGGCGCTCGGGCCGGTGAGGGTCTGGGTGGTGGTGCCCGTCTCGGCGGCCCGGGTCAGGCAGTCGAGCCTGCCGGTGAACCGCTGCTCGAAGCCGCCCGGGCCCTTGACCGTGAAGTCGTACGCCCGGTCCTCGCTCAGGGCGACCGTCACCGTCCGGGACGAGCCGCCCGCGAGGGTGTGCTCCTCACCCGCCAGTTCGAAGGTGAACGGCTCGTCGTCCTGGTTGGTGACGGTGACGTCCACACCGCCCTTGGCGCAGTTCTCGCGGGCGGACAGCGCGGGTATCGCGCCCTCCAGCGCCCAGGTGGCGCTCGCCGTCGCCGAGACGGTGGACTCGCTGGACCCGGCGAGGATCTGCGTCTGGCTGCGGCTGTCGGAGACGAAGGCACGGCCGACGGGCACGGTGGTCGACGCCTGCGCCGTGAGCTCCACGGTGTCCGCCGCCGCGTCCTCGGGCACCTCGAAGAAGAGCCGGCTGCCGTCGGCCGCGGTGGTGACGGGCTTGCCGTCCTTGTCCACGATGCGCACGTCGCTCGTGGTGGCGTCCGCCGGCGGCGAGACCGTCACACTGCGTGCGTCGGTGCGGACCGTGACCGGGCCGATCCGCTCACCCGGGCGGCCGGAGACGGCCGGCGGATCCAGGGTCAGCGACGCCTTGGGCTCCCGCTGGTCGCGGGCGTTCTTCTGGAGGTAGTCGGCGAGCTGCTCGGCCTGCGGGTCGACGGCGTCGACGTCCGCGTCGTCGGAGTACCGCCAGATGGCCACCTGGGTGCCGGCCGCCGCGTCCTGTTCGGTGAGCCGGCCGCGCACTCCGGCCTTCTTCGCGAGCGCCGCGAGATCGTTGACCTGCGGGTAGGAGTTCCTCAGGATCCAGTGGATCCGTCCGGCGTCCTTGTTGGTGCCCAGCGAGGTCCCGCTCCAGGCGGTCTCGTGGTACTTGGCGTCCTTCTGTGTGGGCGTGTGGATGTCGACGCAGTACGTCTGGAGCATGCCGCCGCCCTCGACGGACATCTCGAACAGTCCCGCCGACACCTGCTGGTCCCCGGCGGCGCCGCGTATCACCGCCGCGCCGTACGTCTTCAGACCGCTTATGGTCGCTGCCGCCCCGCTGTGACCCGGTACCGTCTCGTCGTCCTCGGCGGCTGCCGTCCCGGCGCCGGCCAGCGCGGTCGCGGCGACGAGTCCGGACACCAGCGTCCCCGCGGCGAGGCGGGCCGACCCACGTCCGCGCGCGGACCGCGCGGAGAACGAAGCAAACACCGAAATCCTTTCCGAGCGGGACCCATTGACGTGGGGGGACGGTCCCACCAGCAGAATCACCGGCCCCGAGAACCCCCGGGAGCCATGCCCGGCATCCTAAGGAGACGGCGATGCGCGCTTGCCGGTGATCGCGTCGGAGCAGTGATCCGAATCGGAATCGTTATCGCGGGAGCGTTCGCGGGCAGGGCTTATCGACAAATCCACCCGGGATGGTTCGGCACGCATCTGCCGATAAGCCTCAGTTCGGTCAGTGACGCCGAGCGGCGTCCGTCGCTGATTTCACGTCACCATGGCTGACTCGGCCGGGTGTTGGGCCTTCGAGTCCCCGGCGGGCGGAGAAGTCTCGCCCGTCGTTTCCCAGTTGGGTTCGGAGCGGTCCGGTGTGGGGCTCTGGTCCGGTCGTTGTGCGCGGCGGAAGGCCGTCGTGCCCCTGGCGAGGTCGTGGCCGATCGACACCGCGTCGATGTCGGCCGACATCCAGTCCGGTTGCCCCTCGCGCGTCTCCGTGCGCACCTTCAGCCGCCCCTGGACGATCACCGGTTCGCCGACCGAAAGGGACGCCGCCACGTTGGTGGCGAGCTGCCGGTTGGCCCACACCGTGAAGAAGTTGGTGTGCCCGTCCGCCCAGGTGCTCTTCTCCCGGTCCCAGTACCGGGACGTGACCGCGAGCCGGAACCTGGCCGCGGGCCCGGACACCGTCTCCCGGTAGACCGGCCGCGTCGCCACGTTGCCCACCACGCACACCGTCGTCTCGTTCATCGCTCTTCCCTCCCTCGTGTACGGGCCCGTCCCGTACGGCTGCCGTCCGGCTCGGCGACCGCGATCCGTCCCGCGATCGCCGTGAAGCCAGACTGCCTCCGCCGGGCCGGGCCCGCTGAGCGCTGTGGACCACCCCCGGCCTGGGGACATCCCCGCCACCCGAACGAGGCCCTCCGCTCACGTCGGCCCGCTCGCCGTCACGCGCGGCCGGCCCCCACGACCCGCCCGTACTGCTCCCGTACCTCCTGGTACCGCAGCAGTTCCGCCGCCACCGGATCCAGGACGCGGGCCCGGCCGCACCCGGAGGCCGCCTCCCGCAACCGTCTCTCCGCCTCCAGCCCGTACCGGCGTGCGGGCCCCCGGGCCGCCATGCGGCAGCTCCACTCGACGATCGGGCCGCCGACGATGCCGATCACCATCAGCAGCACCGGCACCCCCAGGTTCGGCGCCATGACCCCGATGATCTGCCCCAGCAGCCAGAGCCCGCCGACGAACTGAAGGATCGTCATCGCCGCCTGGACGAGCACGGCCAGCGGCCACCATCCGGGCCGCGGCGGCCTCCCCGGCGGCAGTCCCGCGCGCACGGCCAGTTCGTCCAGCGCCTCCGGCAGCCCCTGGGAGCCGCGTACGGCCGCCTCCCGCACCGCCTGCGCCCACGGCGCCGGCAGTCCCGCGGAGGCGCGGTCGGCCACCGTGCGGACCGCCTGTTCCACGCGCTGCCGGGCCGTCGCCTCCTCGTCGGGCTGCCCGCGCAGGGCGACCCGTCCGGTGGACGGCTCGTTCCGCTCCTGGCACCAGCGCCACAGCCGCAGCCACGGCGTGCCGCACGCCCGGTTGGCGTTGCGCAGCCACGCGCGTTCGGCCGCCTCGCCCGCGGCGGTGGCGCCCACGGCGTCCGCGAGCCGGTCCGAGAACTCCTCGCGCGCCTCCTCGCTCAGCCCGGTGCGCCGACGGGTCGCGTACACCGGCCACAGCCGGGCCGCCGCGATGTCCACGTCCGCGGAGATCCGGCGGGCCGGGGCCCCGCGTTCGGCGACGAACCGGGCGAGCGACTCCCGCAGTTCGCCGACCCCGTCGCCGGTGAGCGCGGACAGCGCCTGCACGGTCGTGCCGGGTTCGCCGTACTCACCCAGCACGATGCCGTCCTCGTCGAGCAGTCGCCGCAGATCGTCCAGGACCTGCTCGGCGGCTTCCCCCGGCAGCCGGTCGGTCTGGTTGAGGACGACGAACATGACCTCCGCGTGGGCCGCCATGGGCCGCAGATAGCGCTCGTGCAGCATGGCGTCGGCGTACTTCTCGGGGTCGACGACCCAGATGACCGCGTCGACGAGCCCCAGGACGCGGTCCACCTGCTCCCGGTGCTGGACGGCCGCCGAGTCGTGGTCGGGCAGGTCGACCAGGACCAGCCCGCGCAGCCGCTCGTCCGCGTCCGCGGTCGCCTGGAGGGGGCGCCGTCTGAGCCGGGGCGGGATGCCGAGGCGTTCGATGAGGCTCGCCGCGCCGTCGCTCCAGCTGCACGCGATGGGCGCGGCGGTGGTCGGCCGCCGTACGCCGGTCTCCGAGATGGGCACCCCGGCCAGCGCGTTGAACAGCTGGGACTTGCCGCTGCCGGTGGCGCCCGCGATGGCGACCACGGTGTGCTGTCCGGAGAGCCGGCGCCGCGCGGTGGACTCTTCGAGGACCCGGCCCGCCTGTGCGAGGGTCCGGTTGTCGAGCCGGGTGCGGGAGAGCCCGACCAGCTCGCGCAGCGCCTCGAGCCGCGACCGCAGCCCCGGGTCGTACGCCAGGGGGGTAACGGTCTGGGTCCCGGGCGCCCTGGACGCCGTCGTCCCGGCCTGCTCCTCCCCGGCGCTCCCGTTCACCCGCCGTGCGATCAGCCCGTCGTCCCAGGGGGTTCCCTCGTCCGCACGCGCGGAGGCGTCGTCCGTACGCGCGGGGGCGTCCGAGGCGTCGTCGCGGTCGTGGTGTTCGGGGTGCTCGGTGTGGTCCTGGTCAGTGACGGCGGTCACCGGTCACCTCTCCTTCTGGAGTACGGACAGGGCGGCGATGAGTTCGGCCTGGGGTTCCGCGTGCACCTCGAGCGCGTCGAGCGGGGCGAGCCGGCGTTCGCGTTCGGTGTGCATCACGCGGTTGACGTGCTCGACGAGCAGCCGTCCGCCCCGGTCGCGCAGCCGCAGCGCGCCGTGCGCGCCGATCCGCTCGGCGAGCCCCTCTCCGGCGGTGCGTGCCCGGCGGCCGCCCAGCAGGGCCGTGGCGACCAGCGCGGCGACCGTCTCGGGATCGGGTGCGACGCCGCGGTCCAGCTCGCGCACCTCGTCCTCGGCGTACTCCTCGAGCTCGCGCCGCCAGCGCCGCACGGCCAGTCCGATGCGGTGCTCGGCGCTCTCCGGCGCGCGGTCGCGGCCGGCGAGCTCGGGGGCGTCCGCCGCGGGTTCGCGCCGCCAGGCGTCGTCGACGCGCTCGTCGGCGGCGGCGACGGCGCACAGCAGCAGCGCGCTCAGGCTCTCCACCAGGGTGTCGAGGAGTTCGCCGGGGGTGCAGTCGAGAGGGAAGGCGCGCCACCGTTTGAGCGCGTCCCCGGCGAGTACGGCTCCGGCCTGGAGCCGGCCCCGCACGCGCGCGTGCTCGCTGTCGTAGGCGGCTTCGACGGCGGTGGTGAGCCGCAGCGCCGCCGCGTACTGCGCGGCGGCGGCACCGGCCAGTTCGGGCATGCGGGCGCTGAGGGAGTCGAGGACGCCGTACGCGGTGCGGGCCGTCACGTGCTGCCGGGCGGCGGGGTCCAGGGTCTGGTGGACCAGCCAGGTCCGCAGCGAGGCCACGGCGGAGGCGGGCAGCAGCCCGCCGCCCCAGGCGGACTCGGGCAGCTCGGGCACGGTGAAGCGCGGTACGTGGCCGAGCCCGGCCTTGGTGAGCAGGGCACCGTACTGCCGGGACACCTCGGACACCACCTGGTGGGGTACGCGGTCCAGGACGGTCACCAGGGTGACGTCGTACTCCTTGGCGGTGCGCAGCATGTGCCAGGGGACGGCGTCGGCGTAGCGGGCGGCGGTGGTGACCATGACCCAGATGTCCGCGGCGCTGATCAGCTCGGCGGCGAGGACCCGGTTGTCGGACACCAGGGAGTCGATGTCGGGCGCGTCCAGGAGGGCGAGGCCGGGCGGCAGGGTGTCGGCGGTCTCGACGCGCAGCACCCGCGCGGGGTTCTCGCCGGGGAGGAGCAGGTCGTCCGCGGGGTCCCTGTGGTGGGGCAGCCACACGCGTGTGAGGTCGGGCAGCACCCTCATCCCGCTGAACCAGTGGTGGTCCTCCGGGTGGCAGACGAGCACCGGCGTCCGTGTCGTGGGCCGCAGCACGCCCGCCTCGCTGACCCGACGGCCGACCAGGGAGTTCACCAGGGTGGACTTCCCGGCCCCGGTGGATCCTCCGACGACGGTCAGCAGGGGCGCCTCGGGGTCTCTCAGCCGGGGCACCAGATAGTCGTCGAGCTGCGCGAGGAGTTCGTCGCGGTTGGCACGCGCGCGTGCGGCCCCGGCCAGGGGCAGCGGGAAGCGTGCGGCGGCGACACGGTCGCGCAGGGCGGAGAGTGCGTCGAGCAGCTGAGGCCGTACGTCCAAGGTCACCACATGCGAAGAATGCCCAATTTTAGGGGAATTCTGAAGCATATGCGCATGTCTGCGCGCCGACAGAACACAAGGGATGGAAGGGACGACTGAGACGTCCGCACAGCCCAGGCATAACGAGTGCACAACACCCGGTGCGCGAGAGGCCAAATACCGTGCACGATTCGTACCTGCCTGCGATTATCAGGACCGCTTCACCGAACCTCCACATCGAGCCACGGAGGCGAGGCAACAGGGACAAGGATGCGGGAGCCCTATCCTTGTCTCCGGCACCGTCACGGCCCGGCCCGCACCCCGGGCACCACGACGACGGGCCACCACACCCGGCCCCCGTAGCTCAGTGGATAGAGCAGGCGCCTTCTAAGCGCTTGGCCGCAGGTTCGAGTCCTGCCGGGGGCGCAAGTCTCCGCCCTCCCGTTCGGGAGGGCTTTTTGCTGGTCGGGGCCGGTGCCGGCCGCCATGAACGCCGCTTGCCGGGCCCCTGACCCGGGCCGCCGGGACGGGCACCGCCACCCGGACCCCCACCGCCCCGAACGCCACCCCCTGGACAGCCGGCAGCACGCCCGGCCCGGTCGTCCCCCGGAGGCGCGGGCCTGACGGAGCCATCCGCCCCCACCGAACCCCAGAGGCCGGTCACCCATGGGTTCTTGTCCGTCGTCGCCGCCGCAGTCCGTGGAGACGGACCGAACCGAACAGGAGTGTGTTACCCGAACAGGTGTCGTGCGCGGGTGTCGCCCCGTCCATAGCGTTGTGCCAGGCGGACGGACCGGGCGAGCGAGACGGTCGTCCCGCCGCACCCATATCCGGTGTCCGGGAACACCCGGCGCCACACGACCGACGGAGGTGGCTTTCGTGGCCAACGAAAACGTGTACGAGGTTCCCACCCTGATCGAGGTCGGCGACTTCGCCGAGCTCACCCAGCTCACCTCGCGGGGCTACTGGCTCGACAGCCCGTGGGGCGCCTGGTGGCTCTGAGCCACCCGTAGGCCCCACAGGGCCGAGTGACACGGACGGCACCGCCGGCGCAACGCTTTGACGAACCGGCCGTACCGCACCCCGGTCACTCCACCTCGGGGTGGCCCGACCGACGCCACATGCCGGTCGGGCCACCCCACTCTGGCACTCCGGTGGAGGATACGCATGGAGTTCGTGGTACTTCCCGACCATTCGGCGGGCGCACAGGCCCTCGCGCCGGCGCCGTCTCCCGGGCTGCCGCGTCCCAAGGTGATCGAGCACCACTCCGGGCGCCCCTGGCTCGTGGGCGACTGGCCGGACGACGAGATCGTGTGCGTCTCCTCCGGCCCCCGTCGACTGGCCCTGCTCGGCTGCACGACTGTTCGCCCCGATGCCCTGGAGGCCCGGTTGGGCAGGGTCCGGTCCCTGGCGGACCTGGACGAACTCGCCCGACTGTACGCCGGCAGCTTCCACCTCGTGGCGTCGCTCGACGGCGACGTCCGGGTCCAGGGGACGCTGTCCACCGCCTGTCAGGTCTTCTACGCGCGCTTCGCCGGCGTGACGCTGGCGGCCTCCCGGGCCGAGACCCTGGCCGAACGTATCGGCGCGGGCGTCGACGAGGAACGAGTGGCGCTCGAACTGCTCTCCCCGTTCGGGCCTCCCGAGCCGCTCAGCGAGGGCTCGGTGTGGCGGGGCGTGCGCAGCCCGCGCATCGGCCACTGCCTGGAGATCGGCCGGGACGGAGCCGGGCGCACCCGACGCTGGTGGACCGCTCCCCCGCCCGAACGACCCCTGGGTGACGGTGGGTTCGTCCGCGAGGCGCTGTTCGACGCCGTCGCGGCGCGGACCGCGGGACAGCGGGTGGTGAGCGCCGACCTCTCCGGCGGGCTCGACTCGACGAGCCTGTGCTTCGTCGCCGACCGCTCGACCGACACCGACCTGGCCACCCTGCACTACGAGGCGCACGGCGGCCGGGGCGAGGACCTGGCCCACGCGCGCCGGGCGGCGGCCGCACTGCCGCGCGCCCGCCATGTGGTGGTGCCGCCGACGGACACACCGGACTGGTACGCGCCGTTCGAGCACACCCGGCACGACCGGGAGGGCCCGCTGATGTTCGTCCGGGCCAGGGCCACCGTCGAGCACCAGGCACGCCTCGTCGCCTCCCTGGGCGCACGTCGTCATCTCCAGGGCGTCGGCGGCGACGAACTGTTCCTCCCCGGCACGATGTGCCTGCACGGTCTGCTCCGGCGCGATCCGGCCACCGCGCTGCCGCATGTGCGCGCGCTGCGGTCCAAGCGCCGCTGGTCGCTCGCCACGACGGTGCGCACGATGGCGGCGGCGCCGTCCTACCGGCGGTGGCTGGCCACCGAGGCGGACGAACTCGCCGCGGACCGGGCCTGGGGCTCGGGAGCGTACTGGGAGGTCTCGGCGAAGCTGCCGCCCTGGATCACCCCGGACGCCGCCTCGACCGTACGCCGTCTGCTGCGCGAGGCGATCGCGTTGGGGCCCGAGCCGCTGGCGGCGCTCCCGGTGCAGCACGAGATGATCTGGATCAACCGCGTCAACGGCACGGTCATGCGCCGCAATTCCAGCATCGGCGCGCATGCGGGCGTCTCCTTCCACGCCCCCTACACCGACGACCGGGTGCTGGAGGCCGTCCTGTCCGTGCGGCTGGCCGACCGGGTGGCCCCGGACCGGCTCAAGCCCGTGCTCGCGCGGGCGCTGGACGGCGTCGTGCCGGCCGGGATCCTGCAGCGCACCGGCAAGGACGACGCCAGCCCCACCCTGTACGCGGGCCTGCGCCGACGCCGCGGCGAACTGCTCGACCTCGCGGCCGACACACGTCTGGCCCGCATGGGTCTGATCGACGGGACGGCGCTGCGCCGGCTGCTGGTCACCACCCACGCGGACACCAGGCCGCTCATGCCCTTCGACCCCACCCTCGCCTGCGAGTTGTGGCTGCGGGCCCTCCCTCCCGCGGCCACGACCGCCGGCACGCCCTCGTCCCGAACCGCGTAAGGAGGCACGATGACCTTCGCCCTGGTGCCCGGGGTGTCCGTCGCCGACACCGAGAACGGCACGGTGCTGCTCGACGAACGCAACGGCCGCTACTGGATGCTGAACCGCACCGGTGCCGTCGTGCTGCGCTGTCTGCTGGACGGCGAGTCACCGCAGGAGGCGGCCCGGACGCTGATGCGGCGCTACCCCGACGCGACCGACCGGGCCACCGCCCACGTGGAGAGCCTGCTCGACGCGCTGCGCACGGCCAAGGTGATCGCCCCGTGAGCGGCGGGACCACCTTGCGCCTCGAGACCGCCGACCCCCCGCCCTGGTTCCTGCGCGCCCCCGCCGTTCTCGCCGCCGGCGTCGCACGCCTGCTGACGCTGCTGCCGCCGGCCCGGCTGCGCCGCGTACTGACGTTCGCGAGCCGGGGCGCACGCCCGGCGAGCGTGGCGCAGGCGCAGCGGGCCCGCAACGCGGTGGTGTACGTGAGCCTGGCCTGCGCGGGCCCCCGCTGTCTGCAACGCTCCGTCGCGGCGGCGCTGTTGTGCCGGCTGGGCGGCACCTGGCCGCAGTGGTGCACCGGCGTGGTCACCGAACCCTTCGGGGCACACGCCTGGGTGGCCGTGGACGGCGAGCCCGTCGGCGAGGACGACGCCCACGTCCGCGCCTTCCACGTCATCATGACCGTACCGCCCCGCCGGTGAGCGCTCCCGAACCCGCGGCGATCCGCACCCGCGGCCTGCGGCGCGTCCACGGCGACACCGTGGCCGTGCACGGCCTGGACCTGACGGTGGCGGCGGGAGAGACGTTCGGCTTCCTCGGTCCCAACGGCGCGGGCAAGACCACCACCATCGGCATGCTGTCCACCCTGCTGCGCCCCAGCGCGGGGCACGCGGCCGTGGCCGGAGCGGATGTCGCGGACCGTCCCGACGAGGTCAGGCGCAGGATCGGCGTCGTCTTCCAGGAGCCGACCGCCGACCGCGACCTGACCGGGTGGCAGAACCTGTACTTCCACGCCCGTCTCTACGGCATGCCGCGGCGCGACGTGCGCTCCCAGGCCCGCTCGCTGCTCGACATGGTGGGCCTCGCCGACCGCGGCGACGCCCCGGTCGGCACCTACTCCGGCGGCATGCACCGCAGGCTGGAGGTGGCACGCGCCCTGATGCACCGGCCGCGGGTGCTGTTCCTCGACGAGCCGACGACCGGGCTCGACCCGCAGAGCCGGGCACAGGTCTGGCAGAAACTGCACGAGCTCGTCCGGCAGGACGGGGTCACCGTCTTCCTGACCACGCACTACCTGGAGGAGGCCGAGAACTGCGACCGGATCGCGGTAATGGACCACGGCCGTCTGGTGGCGCAGGGGACTCCTCACGAACTCAAGTCGGCGATCGGCGCCGACGTCGTGCACCTGAGGACGGGCGACGACGCGAACACGGCCCGGGCGATCCGCGAGCGGTTCGGTCTGGACGCCGAGACGACGCCGGACGGTGTGCGGGTCAGGACGGCGGACGGAGCGCGCTGGGTTCCGCGGCTGTGCGCCCACCTGACCACGGGCGTCACCTCGGTGACCGTCACGAGGCCCAGCCTGGACGACGTGTTCCTGCACCACACCGGCCGTTCCATGCGGAATCCGTAGCAGGCGAGAGGAAGAAGGAGGAGCCGACGTGCTGGACTCCATCACGGAGCGCCCCGGCCGGCTCACGGCGCGGCCTTCCGGCCGACGCGCCGCCGAACTGGCCGCGCTGCGGGCGCTGGTCCGACGGGAGGCGACCCGGCTGGTCGCGAGCCCCGCCCAGGCGGGACTGACGCTGCTCAACCCGCTGCTCTACTTCGTGGTGCTCGGGACCGGGCTGAGCGCCATGGTCGGGTCCACGTCCGGCACCGGGGACTACATGACGTACGTCTACCCGGGCATCCTGATGATGGCCGTGCAGATGCCCGCGCTGAACGCCGGGATGTCCATCGTGCGCGACCGTGAGACGGGGCTGCTGCGTTCCGTGCTGGTCGCGCCGGTCCGCCGGGACACCTTCCTGGTCGGCAAGTGCCTGGGCAGCACGGTGACGGCGACCGCGCAGAGCGGGCTGTTGCTCGCGTTCGCCGGGCTCGCCGGCCTGCCCTACGATCCGCTGCTGCTGCTCGCCCTGCTGGGGGAACTGGCGCTGGTGGCGTTCACCCTGACCGCGCTCGTGACCCTGGCGGCCGTCCGCATCACCCGTATCGAGACGTTCCAGTCCGCGCTCGGCGTGACCATGCTGCCGCTGTTCTTCCTGTCGGGCGCGATGTTCTCGGTGGAGGGCCTGCCGGTGTGGCTGGCCGCGCTGACGCTCGTCAACCCGCTGACCTACGCCGTGGACGCGCTGCGGCAGACCGTGGCATGGGCCGCGCCGGGCGGCGCGCTCCCGACCGGTCCCGACTGGGCAGGCTGGACGCCGCCGCTCCTGGTCGAGCTGCTGGTGATGTGCGTGCTCGGCCTCGCCGCCCTGGTATTGGCGGCCCGCCGTTTCTCCCGCGCCGTCTAGCGAGCGGCCCTCACGCGGTCGGCGGCGTCCGCGGGGCGGAGCTCGCGAGCTCGGCGGGGGTGATCAGACCGTCCTCGAGCGCACGGGCCAGCATGTCGGTCTTCGTCGGTGCGGGCCGGCCGACCTGGGCGTACTTCACCCGAGCCCGCTTGATGTACATGTCCACGGTGTGCACGGAGACGCCCATGCGGCGGGCGACCGACGCCTTGGACATGGACTGGAACCACCACAGCAGCGACGTCCGCTCCTGCTGGGACAGCTGCGGCGCCACCGGGCTGCGGTCGGACACCAGAACGCCGGCCGTCGTCGGCGGCACGTAGGGCCGGTCCGCCGCGGCGGCGCGCACCGCGTGCAGCAGATGGGCCTGGCCCTCGCTCTTGGTGACGAACCCGGCCACGCCCATGTTCAGTACGTCCATCACCAGCGACTCGTCGGTGAACTGCGAGAAGACGACCAGCCGCTGGCCTTCGGCGGCGAGCTCGCCGATGTCCGACGTGACCAGCCGCCCGTTGAGGTTGAGGTCCACGATCAGGACGTCCACCGCGCCGGGGCGCAGGCCCGCCGTGGTGTCGCCGGTGTGTCTGACGCGCAGGCTCGGCTCCTCGGCCAGCCAGGCCCGGACACCGTCGATCACCACCGGGTGGTCGTCGACGATGCCGACGTCGAACGCGGTCCCGGTATGCGCCATCGGGATTCCAGCCACAGCAGACTCTCCTTCTCGTCGAACACCACCGATGTGTCGGCGGAGCGGATCGTGCGCGGTGCCGCGGGGGCCGCCGCGTCGGCCACCACGCTCACCGTCACCTCGCCGGCCGTCACGACGACGGTGACCCGGGCGGAGGTCTTCGCCGACGCCAGCGCCAGGAGCGGGCCCTCGGTCAGATCCCGGCGCACCGCCACGGGGACGTCGGGCAGTTCGCCGTAGCAGACGAACGTGACGTCCACGTCCCGTCGTTCGGCGACGTCGGCGCAGGCACGCAACTCGTGCAGCAGCGGGTGGGCCGCGTCCTCCGTCTCGGCGAACAGCCTGCGCAGCCGTGCCGCCTCGATCGCGCTCGACCGCCGCACGGCGTCGTCCCCCGGATGCGCCCGGCCCTCGGCCAGGTCGTGCAGCAGCGGTGCGATCCGTTCCCGCAGATAGCGGTAGCGCCTCCGCCGCTCGGCGTGCCGGGTCTCCTGGGCCGCCTGTCGCGCCATGCGGTCGGCCTGCGCCCGTGCCGCGCTGGTCGTGAGCCGGGCGGCGTGGTGCACCTCCCGGGTGAGCAGGACGAAGGTGAGCTGGATACCGGCCGTGGTGTACGACTGGGCGATCAGACGGGACCAGGCCACCTGGGCGTCCAGGTCGCCGTTCACCCCGAGCGCGACCGTCGTCATCGCGATGGTGCAGGCCAGCAGGGCGACCAGTTCGCGCGTCGGGCGCCGCATCAGGAGCAGTACGCCGAACCAGCCGACGGTGTTCGCGGCCCAGCTGACGTCGCTGATCGCCTCGCCCCTCGGATACGTCGCGACGGCGGCGACGCCGGCCAGCAGCGCGACCGACGTCAGCAGCGGGGCCAGACGGCCGCGCAGCCCGGAGCGGAGCAGGAGGACGGAGCCGATCAGCTGGACGACGGCGAGCACCAGCCAGGAGGCCAGCGCCACCCACGCCGGCTCGTAGCGGGACCAGCCCCGGACCAGGATCAGCGAGTCGTAGCCGAAGTGCCAGACCGCGACGATCACCACGACCACGACGTTGATCACATGGCTGTACCGGACCGCGACCGGCTCCCCCGCGGGTGTGCCCGGATCGTTCCTCACCGGGGCCACCGCAGCATGACGTGCACCCCGTCGCCGGGCCGCGTCTCGATGCGCGCGTCGCCGCCCACCGCCGCCATCCGCCCCGTGATGGACTCCCGCAGGCCCCTGCGGTGCGGGGGTACGGCAGCGGGATCGAAGCCGTGTCCCACGTCCAGCACGTCCACGACCACACCGGCTCCGGACGGCCGCGCCCGCACCTGGGCCGTGGTGGTGCCGGCGTGCCGGACGACGTTCGTCAGGGCCTCCGCGACGGCGTCGGCGAGCGCGGTCACGACGGGGCGGGGCAGCGACACCGGAACGAGCCCGAACTCCACGGTCAGCGTGGGCAGTCCGGGTCTCGGCGCGACGGCGGCGGCGCGCAACGCCGGGTCCAGGGGGACCAGGGGCGTGGCTGTGCCGTCGGAGCCGGCCGCACCCGCCGGGTACGCGTCGTCGTCCGTGTCCGCCGCGAGTCCCTGGATCACGCGGAGGTCGGCGACGGCTCGGTGCCGCAGCACCTCGGAACGCTCAGTGATCGCTCCCGTGCTCACCATGGTGAGGGTGGCGAGCACGGTGTCGTGCAGCCGCCGTTGCTGATCGCGTTCGTCCGCCCTGGCCGCCGCCCTGGCCAGCTCCTTCGCGTGGGCCTCGGCCTTGGCCGCCAGCGCGGAGTCCGCCGACCGAGCGGCACGGCGAAGCAGGACGAACATCCCGGCGCTCAGCATGCCCTGGAGCAGGAGCACGACGGGCGCCTCCCGTAGTCCGGGGGCACCGGCCGTGTAGGCCGCGGTGATCACCACGGCCGCGAGCAGT
This sequence comes from Streptomyces sp. NPDC031111, assembly GCF_055570675.1. Lineage (NCBI taxonomy): Bacteria > Bacillati > Actinomycetota > Actinomycetes > Kitasatosporales > Streptomycetaceae > Streptomyces > Streptomyces sp. NPDC031111. The sequence continues at coordinate 429,002 of NZ_JBVIGS010000001.1, read as the reverse complement.
CCGTGGGGCTGGCGCAGGAAGCACTGTGCGTTGAGCACGGTGACGCTGGCGATGAGGTCGACCCATCCGGAGCCGGCGGACGCCGCCAGCACCGGGGCCGGGACCAGCCGGCCGTGGAGCAGGCAGAGCACGGCGCAGATCACGACGTCCCCCACTCCGAACCGGGAGGCCGGTCCTCCGTGAAGCGTGCGGACGCCGAACAGGCCCGCCCAGACCAGCACCCCGCCGACGGACAGCAGCACCCACACGGGGTTCTCCGCCGTTTCCAGCCCCAGCAGGGCGACCACCGCGGCCACCGCGGCGCCGGACATCCGCAGGACCACGGTGACCAGCAGGGCCTGACGCTCCAGGCTGAGCGTGGCGGGCCCGGCGGCGGCCACCGCGCGTCGCCCCCACACCGACGCCGAGACATGATCGGCGTGCTCGCGTTGCTCGGACATCTGTCCCTTGCCCCCGAAAGTGGGGGTTGGTCGCCCCCGCGACGACGATACGGGGAGTGCTGCGCCAGTGGAAGGGTCAACTTCTTTCAGTGTCAAGGCTGTTGGGAGACGGCCTGGACGCAACCGAGCAGTTTGTTGCGGCCCCACCGGTGCGGGCGGACCATGGAAGGAGGAGGCCGTCCTCCATGGGTGAGGCGCGCTGAAGGAGATGGGGATCATGGATCTCGTTCTGCGCCCGGGTACGCCGAGCGATGTCGAGGAGTGCGGCAGGATCTGCTTCGAGGCCTTCGCGGGGATCGCTCGTGAGCACGGCTTTCCGCCCGACATTCCCAGCCCGGAGGTGGGTGTCGAGCTGATCGAGGGGGCACTGACCCACCCGTCGTTCCACAGCGTCGTCGCCGAGCTGGACGGGCGGATCGTGGGCAGCAACTTCCTGGACGAACGCTCGCCGATCGGCGGGGTGGGACCCATCACCGTCGACCCCGCCGTCCAGAACCGGGGAACGGGCCGTCTGCTGATGCGAGCGGTGATGGACCGAGCCGCCGAGCGCGGGGCGCCCGGGATCCGGCTGCTGCAGAGCGGCTACCACAACAGGTCGTTCTCGCTGTACGCCGGCCTGGGGTTCATGTTCCGGGAGACCGTCGCCTGCATGCAGGGGCCGGCGATCCTGCGGGAGATCCCCGGGCACACCGTCCGGGAGGCCACGGACGCGGACCTCCAGGCCTGCAATGACGTGTGCCGGAGGGTCCACGGCGCCGACCGCGGCGGCGAGGTCGCCGACGCGCTGAAGCAGGGCACGGCCCGGGTCGTCGAGCGCGAGGGCCGTGTGACCGGGTACGCCACGGGCCTGGCGCTCTTCGCGCACGCCGTGGCCGAGACCACCTCGGACGTCCAGGCCCTGATCGCCTCGGCACCCGCCTTCGGCGGCCCCGGCATCCTGGTGCCCGCGAGCAACAGCCCCCTGCTGCGGTGGTGCCTGGCGAACGGCCTCCAGGTGGTCCAGCTGATGAGCCTGATGAGCATCGGCCTCTACCACGACCCCGACGGCGCGTATCTCCCCTCAGTCCTCTACTGACCGAACCGAACCGGACCCGCACCGGCCCGACGCGCGTCAGCGGCCCTGGCTCGCGGGCAGACCCGGCGGAGGATCTTCCACACCAAGGCACGCTCGCATCAGGCCGCGCATTTGTTTCCAGCGGTCCCAGAGGTCCTGGAGATCCTGCTCGATCTCCTCGAACGACCTCACCGGATTCCCCTCCTCGAGGCGCTTCACCCGTCGGTACGCCTGGGCAAGTTCTCTCGCTATGGCGTCCAACTCCGCGAGTACGACGGATGAGGCGACCAGCTGCGCTTCCGCGAAGGCGGCGTGATGGGCATGGCGTGCCGCCTCCAGCTCGTCACGGCACTCGGGCGTCACCGTGCCCTGATGGACATCCCACAGGTAGTTCATGAGTTGGATGCGATAACGGCGATAGGCCGTGTTGGTGGCGATGTAGGACGCCCGCCGCTCGGCCAGACGGGCTTCCTCCCGGTCGCGCGCCCACTGGGCCTGTACGGCCTGCTGTTGTCGTTCGAACTGTTGCTCCTGAAAGCGCGAGACGATGCGCTGGGAGAAGATGGGAGCCAGCAGGGTGCCCATCACGCCGACGAGCGCGGCGATCAGCGCGATTAGACCGTTGTCCATGTCTGCCCCCCGGCCCGACTGGATGCGTCCTGACAACCAGGCTCATGTCGCCCGGGAACCCATCGCTCCACCGGCGCCATGCGCTGACTGGGCCACCTCGCAACGATTTGACTTAATGACACAATCATTGTGTCATTGTTGGGTGCTCTATGCGACCCCGCCCCTGAGCGATAACGACCTGCGGGTCCTCGACGAGATCGAATCGATGCGCCGCGCCCTGCGTCACATGCTGCGGGCCACTCCACGCTGGACCCGCCAGCTGCGCCGCAACCTCACCGCCCGCGCGATCGCCGGGTCGAACACCATCGAGGGGTACGCGGCGACGGTTGATGACGTGGAAGCGCTCATGTCCGGCGAGGAACCTCTGGAAACCGGGGAGAGGACGCGTGCCGAGCTGGAGGGTTATCAGCGGGGCATGACCTATATCCAGGCCCTCGCCGACGCCGGGGACGACTTCCGGTACGACACCGGCCTGCTCAACGGCTTGCACTTCATGCTGCAAGGCCACCACTTGGACAAGCGCCCCGGCCGCTGGCGCGACGGGCCCGTCTACGTCACCAGCCCCGACGATCCCATGGTCCCCGCTTACACCGCACCGGACCACGACGATGTTCCCGCGCTGATGCGAGAGTTCGTCGACTGGCTCAACGAAGGTGACCTCGACGCCCCCGTCCACGTTCGCGCGTCCATGGCGCACCTGAACCTCGTGAAGATCCACCCGTGGAAGGACGGAAACGGGCGCATGTCCCGCGCCCTGTCCACCCTTGTGTTCTCCCGCGAGGCCCTGATGCCGCCCGAATTCTCTTCCATCGAGGAGTGGCTCGGCCGGGGGCAGAACACGTACGCCTACTACCAGGTCCTGGAGGACGTAGGCGGCCCGCACTGGAGCCCGGAGCGCGACACCCGTCCCTGGATCCGGTTCTGTCTGACCGCCCACCACCGTCAGGCCCAGCAGGCCCAGCGACGCTTCGACGTGATGTCCCGCGCCTGGACTCGCCTGGTCGAAGCCGTCGAAGCGGCCGGCCTGGACGAACGGGTCGTCTATGCCCTGCTGCCCGCCTTCTCCGACGCGAAGGTCCGCCGCACGGTCTACCAGCAGGACGCGGACCTCAGCGACCAACAGGCCATCCGCGACATTCGTGAACTTGTCGCCAGTGGCTGGCTGATTCCCCACGGCAAGGCGCGCGCCCGCTACTACGCCCCCGGTCCACTCATGGACCCTGTCCGTGAAGAGGTCCGCCAATCCATGGAACCGTACGCCGATCCCTACCGACGGGAGCGGTGACGGCCGGGATCGGCCGTCCCACACAAAGACAACGGGTGCCACGGCGTGGAAGCTGTGTTCGTGACCATGGCCCTCCTGAACTGCGACCTTGCCGAAGCTCAACGAACCTTCTTCAACGCCCCATGCCGCGCCGCCGAACGCCGCTTCCACAACCACGCCATGGACCTGGTCGGGTAGAACACGCCTGTGACCTACAGATTCACTGCGAAGATCGCCTACGGATGGCACGAGCCCGGCCCGGACATCTATGCCCTGACTGCCGGAGTCGCCGAGTCAGAAGGCGGGGAGAGCTTCGCGCTCGAGTTCCAGTGCGGCTTCGAAGAACCCGATGCGCAGAACATCCGTAACGGCTGCGACTCGTACTGCGTTGTCACCCCCGAGCAGGGCACCGCGTACGGGTGTGTGCGCACGGTGGAGTTGGAAGGGGACATTCTGCGGGTCACCTTCGACCCCGATGCCCTGCAAGCCCTGTTCCTGGATGACCCGGTGGTCGAGGCAGTCCTCCATGCACCGGCCGCCGACATAGCTCGCATGCGGGAGGCACTTACACGCATCCTCGCCTACGGCCGGCCTGACGCGCTCCCGATCGTGCTAGGGGTCTGAACTACGAGGACGACGTAAGGGAGGTCAACGCCCGAGCCGGCTCGAAATGGTGGCAGCTTCCCGAGCTATGGGCTCAGGCCACCAGGGCCAAGGGGGTACCTTGCAGGGATGCCGACCGAGTCCGTGCCATCCTGTCCCCAGTGTGGTGGCCCGTTGAAGGCCGGCGCGATGGCGCTATGTCACCGCGAGGAAGATGACCGCCGAACCTGCCGTGTGGTCTGGGGATGCTCCAACCAGCACATCTGGTGGAAGTGGGCCGACCGTCCGACCGCCCCGCTGGAACTCTGTCCCTACCCGGATCTGATGGACGGCTGACATCAACGACACCGGACGGGGGCGTGTGCTCGGGTTGCGCGGTCGGCTCTGGCGGGTCATCGCTTGGCCATCGACGGAGCCCGGCCGTAGGTTGGGTCCCGGACGAGTCTCCCGGGCCGCCCCCGTACAGGCCGGGGATGCAGCCATTCCCTGCGGAGCTGGAACCCCCGGAAGCCGACCGCGCGACTCAGACGGTAGCCGCGTGCACTGACAGTGGACGGTCAGCCGCTGATCAGCGCGGCCAGGAACACCGCGGCCACCGAGGGGCGGACCGCGTACGTTGCGCCTGCGGTTCCCTCGAGGGCCTCCCACCAGTGGAACGGGTACCTCCGCCCGCTTTTGCCGCGTGCCTTGCTCATCCCGGACAGGACGCCTGCCACGCGCTTCGCCGGATCCCCCTCGTTCGGTCCGGCCAGGACCTTGTCCACCAGCTCCGTGCAGTGGATCCTGCGGCCGGGGTTGCGGATCAGGTACTCGAAGACCTGTCGGGCCTGTGGCGGGAGTTCGGCCAGGAAGGCCGCGGCGCGCTCCACGTCCTCGGGGCCCCATTCCAAGGCATCGTTGTGCCCCTCTCCGCCGGAGTGCTTGGCCCATCGCGGATCGGCCTCAGTCAGATACGCCGTCACGTCCACCCCATGTCTCCTCTTTGAGAGCCTTCATTCTGCCCCGGGTCAGACGGCCGGTGTTTTCGTCCTGGCGGGGGCCGGGGCCGCGGGGGTGTCCGGGGTCGTCGGGGGTTCCATGCGGTCCAGGTGGAGGGTGTGGTGGAGGGTGCGGAGGGGGGACGGGGCCCACCAGTTGGCCTTGCCGAGGAGGGCCATCAGGGACGGGACCAGCAGGGCGCGGACGATCGTGGCGTCGATGAGGACCGCGAAGGCCGCTCCCAGGCCCAGTTCCTGGATGAAGACCAGGCGGGACAGCGCGAGCGCGCCCACCGGGACGCAGAAGAGCAGGGCGGCCGAGGTCACGATCGAGCCGGTGCGGGCGAGGCCGTGGGCCACCGCCGTACGGTCGTCCATGCCCTGGGCGCGGGCCTCCTTGATGCGGCTCAGCAGGAAGACGTTGTAGTCGGTGGAGAGGCCGAAGGCGATCGCGAAGACCAGGACGGGCGTCGTGGTCTCCAGGCCGCTCTGGGCGGCGAAGCCGAGGTTGCCGTCCTGGAAGACCCACACCAGGAAGCCGAACGCGGCGCCGGTGGAGAGCAGGTTCATCACCAGGGCCTTCAGCGGCAGCACCACCGAGCCGGAGAAGGCGAAGAGCAGCAGCAGGGTGACCACGGCCAGGATGCCGCCGGCCAGGGGCAGGCTGTCGGCGATGCTCTCGCGCTGGGCCAGGAAGTCCGCCGTCGCCCCGGCGAACCGGGCGGGGTACGGCGCCGTCACGTCCTGTACGGCCTCGACGGCGTCCAGGGCGGGGTCGTCCAGGGGGTCGTCGGTGAGGACGGCGTCGATCTGCCAGTGGCGGTCGTCCAGTTGGACGGGTGCGCCGACCGCGTCCACGCCCTCGACGTCACCGAGGCGTTCCGCGTAGTCGGTGAGCCGGGCGGGGTCCGGGGCGTCACCCGTGTCGAGCACGATCTGGAGGGGCGAGGCGGACTGGGCGTCGTAGTCCTGGCTGACGACGGCGGCCACCTGGCCGGCGCTGGTCTCCTCCGGCAGGGAGGTCGCGTCCACGCCGGTGAAGCGGACGCCCGCCAGCGGGGAGGCGATCACGAGCAGGACCGTCGTGGCGAGCAGGGCGAAGACGGCCGGCCGGCGCATCACGGTCCGGGCGATCCGGTGCCAGCGGCCCTCGGCGGCCCGCGCGGAGTCGGCCGTGCGCTGCCAGCGGCGCGGTGCCAGGGAGTTGATGCGCCTGCCGAGCACGGCCAGGAACGCGGGCAGGCCCAGGAGGGCGAACAGGGCCGCCGAGACCACGGTGATGACGCCCGCCAGGCCCATGGAGCGCAGGTAGGGCTGGGGGAAGGCGGTGAGGGCGGCCAGTGCGGCGGCCACGGTGAGGGCGCTGAAGAGTACGGTGCGGCCGGCGGTGGCGACCGTACGGCACACGGCGTGCGCGCCCGGTCCGTGCTCGGCGAGTTCGTCCCGGTAGCGGGAGACGATCAGCAGGCCGAAGTCGATGGACAGGCCGAGGCCCAGGGCGAAGGCCAGGCTCATCGCCCCGGCGGAGACGTTCATGAAGTCGGTGGCGACGCGCAGGCCCGCCATGGTGAGCAGCAGCGAGACGATGCCGCCGAGCAGCGGGACGAACGCGGCCACCAGTCCTCGGAAGACCAGGAAGAGGAGGACGAGGATGACGGGCAGGCTGAGCAGTTCGGCCTGGGCGAGGTCCTCGTCGGAGACCTGGCCGACCTGGACGTGACCGGGGGTGGCGCCGCCGAGCGAGGTGCTGTCGCGCAGCTCGGGGTCGTCCTCGATGGCCTGCTGGAGTTCTTCCTCGGCCGTCCTGCTCTCCTGGTCGTTCATGGCGCGGACATTGCCGACGACCAGGGTGCTGCTCCCGTCGCGGGCGATCAGCGAGGCGCCGCCGTCGGAGGTGTAGTCGATCACCTGCTCGACCTCGGGGCGGGAGCGCAACAGTTCCGCGGCGGCGGTCACGGCCGCGGGCGGGGCGTCGCCCGCCTCGACCGGCTCGTCGGTCTCCACCAGCAGCAGATAGCCCTGCTGGGGGTCGATCCCCGTGGCGCGTCCGATGATCTCCCGGGCCGCGACGTTGCCGCCGCCCGGATCGTCGTAGTCGGACAGGCTGTTGGTGAGTTTCTCCGACACGGTGCCGCCGTACAGGGTGGCCAGGGCGGTGACCAGGAGGGCCAGCAGGAGGACGGCGATCCGCCGCCGGTGCAGGGCCGAACCCAGAGCGGAGAACATGGGATTCCTTCCTTCGAGCCCAAGGGAGCGCGCGGCACGGACGAACCGGTTCCGCCAGCGTCGGGCATGGCGCTGGAGTCTCGCTGAAGGAGAGCTTGCGGCTCCTCGCTCAAGCGCCGCTTGAGCCGGGAGCGGGGTGGGCTGCGCCGGGCCGGTGCGGCCGGTAGCGTCCGACTCCGGACGACGTCCGATTCCGAATCCGAATCCGAATCCGATTTCACTTCCGCTGTCCGACAGGGGTCTGTCATGCGCCGTATCTCGTCCGCCGTGCACATCGACGCGCCCGCCGACCGGGTGTGGGCGGTCCTCACCGACTTCGAGAGGTTCCACGAGTGGAACCCGTTCCTCGTCGAGGCCGCGGGCCGGGCGGTGCCCGGCGCCCGGCTCACCCTGCGGTTCCGGCTGCCCGACGGCGGACGGGAGATGGTCTTCCGCCCGACCGTGCTGGAGAGCGAGCCCGGGCGGCTGCTGCGCTGGCGCGGCCGGTTCGGTGTGCCGGGCATCTTCGACGGAGTGCACAGCTTCGAGCTGACCGCGCGCGACGGCGGCACCCACGTACTCCAGAGCGAGCACTTCAGCGGGCTCCTGGTGCCGTTCTCCGGTTCGGTCATCACCCCCTCGGAGCGCGGGTTCCGCACTCTTACGGACGCGCTGAAGGCCAGGGTCGAGTCGTCGTCCGGTGCTCCCGAGCCGCAGCGGCACTGACGCGTCGCGGTCGTCTCTGCAAGGCGAGCTTTAGGCGGCGGTCGCACGATCGACCGACCATGACGTTCGCTGGAGAGGCAGCATGACGATGACAGCTGAGCTGACCGCACAGGTGTGCGTGGTCGGAGGGGGACCGGCCGGCCTCACGCTCGCCGTGGAGCTCGCCAAGCGTTCCGTGTCGGTGGTGGTACTGGAGCAGAGCGGGCACTTCAACCGGTCCTTCCGCGGCGAGTCGGTGTCCCCGGACTCGGTCTGGCTGCTCGACCGGCTCGGGCTGCTGGACCGGCTCGACGGCACCTACGCCCAGATGCACCACATGGAGATCGTCGACGCCGGCGCCACCGTGATGCGCACCGACTTCTCCGACTACCGCTACCCGCACCCCTACCCGGTGGAGCTGCCGCAGCCCGCCCTGCTGTCCGCGCTCGCCGACGTCGGCCGGGAGCACGCCGGTTTCACGCTCCGTCAGTCGGCCACCGCCGTGGGCCTGCTCAGGGAAGGGGGCGAGAACGGTCCGGTCACCGGGGTGCGCGCCCGCACCCCGGACGGGGAGATCACCGTACGGGCGGCGCTGACGGTGGCGGCCGACGGGCGGTTCAGCAAGGTCCGGGAGATGTCAGGGCTGCCGTACGAGAAGGTGCCGCTGGACCGGGACGTGATCTGGCTGCGGCTGCCCTTCCCCGCCGAGTGGGACTTCCACACGTACCGCATCCGCATCCTCGGCGGCGAGCACGGCCTGTTCATCCCCACCCACCCCGACAGCGTCCGGGTGGGTCTCAACATCCCCAAGGGCGGCCTGAAGGACCTGCGCGCCCAGGGCCTCGGCGCGCTGCACGAGCGGCTGGACCGGCTCGCCCCGGAGCTGTCGGAGACCGTGCGCAAGGAGGTGCGGTCCTGGTCGGACACCTCGATGCTGGACATCTTCACCACCGTGGTGCCGCGCTGGCACACGGCCGGACTGGTCCTGATGGGCGACGCCGCGCACACCCTGACCCCGATCCTCGGCCAGGGCGTCAACCACGCCATCATCGACGCGGTCACCCTGGCGCCGCTGATCGACGAGGCGATGGCGGCCGGCGGCGGCACCCAGGCGCTGCTGCGTGCCGGGGAGCGGTTCCAGCAGTCCCGCGCGGAGGCCGTACGCCGCTCCCGCGCCCTGCAACTGCGCCAGGAACGGCTCTTCGCGCTGCACGGACGGGCCGGGGGCGTCCTCCGCCGCTCCCTGTACCGGGTGGTGAACCGCAACCGGCGGCTTCAGCAGCGGGTGCTGGCGAGGGCGTACTTCCAGGTGCAGCAGCCGGGGCCGATCGTGGCGGAGCGGGTGGTGCGGGAGCCCGTGCGGCCCGTCTGACCCTTCCTCACGCGGGCGCCCTTGAAAGGCCGTTGCCCGGATCCCTCGTCGAGGTGTCCGGGCAACGGCCTTTGTGGTGGCGGTGGTTCGTTCACCAGGTGACGGGGACCCGCTCCAGGGCGTGGACCATCATGCCGCTGGTCAGGGTGAGGCTGTCGACATCCTCGGCCAGGGCCAGCCGGGGGAAGCGGCGGATCAGCGAGGAGATGGCGATCTGGAGCTCGGCGCGGGCCAGCGCGGCGCCCAGGCAGAAGTGCGCGCCGTGGCCGAAGGCCAGATGGGCGGTGGCGGACGACCGCGCCAGGTCGAAGTCGCCGGGGGCCTCACCGAAGCGGTCGGGGTCCTGGTTCGCGGAGGCGACCGCCGCGATGACGCCGCTGCCCTTGGGGATCGTGGTGCCGCCGATCTCGACGTCCTCCAGGGTGACGCGGAACGGGCCGCCGTCGCCGATGGGGTTGATGCGCAGCAGTTCCTCGACCACGTGCTCGATCGTCTCCGGGCGCTCCCGCAGCGCGGCCAGGTGCTCGGGGTGCCGCAGCAGGGTGAGCACACACTTGCCGATCATGCTGACCGTGGTCTCGTGGCCGGCGACGAGGAGCGTGATGCCCATGGTGATCAGCTCGTGCTCGCTCAGCCGGTCGCCGTCCTCGTCGTGCACGGCGACCAGGGCGCTCATGAGGTCGTCGGCGGGCTCCTCGCGCTTGCGCCGGACCAGCTCGGCGAGGTACTGCACCATCGCCATCCGCTGCTCCATCACCTCCTGCTCGCTGTGGGCCGTGAGCGAGACGAAGGCGTCGGACCAGGCGCGGAAGCGGTCCCGGTCCTCGAAGGGCACGCCGAGCAGCTCGCAGATGACCATCACCGGCAGCGGGAACGCGAAGACGGGGTTGAGGTCGACCGGCGGGGACAGCTTCTCCATCCCGTCCAGCATCTCGTCGGTGAGCTGCTGGATGCGGGGGCGCAGGTTCTGCACCCGGCGGGCGGTGAACTCGCGGGAGACGAGCTTGCGCACCCGGGTGTGCTCGGGCGGGTCCATGGTGAACAGGCTGCCGGGCATGGGCGGGGCCGCGGTGAGGCGGGGGGCGCCCTCGGCCAGCATCGCCGCGCGGCTGAACCGGAGGTCGGCGAGGACGGTACGGGCGTCCTCGTAGCGGCTGACGACGAAGCCCTCGTCGCCGCTGGGCAGCTGGACTCTGGCCACGGGGCACTTGGCGCGCAGCTCCTCGTAGACGGGCGGCACCTCCACCGCGGAGGGACGGTGGAAGGGGTAGGGGATCGCGGCCTCCGGCCCGGCCTCGGGCTCGGCGGGGTGCGCTGAGGCGGTGTCCATCGTGTGTGGCCTCCATGCTTCGGGGTTCACCGGCGTGCGGACTGTTTGGCGAGGGTCGCAGTGGGGGCTTGTGGGGGGATAAAGGCCGACTGGATCCGGGGGGGCCGGCTGGATTCGGGAGGGCGGGTGGGCATGGCTCAGGCCCGCAGCGGCGGGGGGTGGGCTGCGGGCCTGAGTGTCTTTTGTGGGGGGGGTGTGCGGGCGTACGGGGGTGGTGGGTGGGTTTTTTCGCCCCCGCCGCCCCTTCCCGTCCCGTCCCGGGGCTCCGCCCCGGACCCCGCTCCTCAAACGCCGGAGGGGCTGGTTGGTGCTGAGGTGGCGTCAGCGGTGCCAGCCGTCGGGGGTGCGGAGGCCGAAGCCCAGGGATCGGGCGATCGCGATGTTGGTGAGCCAGGACATCGCGAAGGTGAAGGGGGCCGCGATGTCCTCCGGGCCGTCGCCCAGGAACGAGAAGACGATCATGATGGCGAAGGGGATCGCGGCGCGGTGCAGGAGGTTGTACAGCGGCACGGCACGGGGGGCGAGCCGGCCGGGGCCGGTGGACTGGCCGAGGCCGGCCAGGCGGGACAGGTCGGGCAGTACGGCGCCGAGGGCGGCCGCAGGAATCACCCAGCCGGTGTGCTTGACCACCTCGAAGACGTCCCAGGCGAGCAGGAACGCGCCCAGCACGCCCCAGACCCCGCGCAGCGGTGCGGGTGTGGAACTCCTCGTGGCTCCGGTGGGTTCGGTACTTGCCATGCGGCTCTCCCTCGGATGTGGGGGGTCACGATCAGTATCCGGTGGCGCGCTGGAGCGCCGCTGGAGTCGCGGACGGGCCGGGGGAACGCCCTCGTTCCCGGGTGGATTCTCCCCGGCCCGCCGCCGGTCACTCGCCCGAGCGCCAGGGCTCCCATTCCGGGGCGTCGAGGATCTCCAGCACCGCGCAGGTGCAGCTGAAACCCGAGCCGCCGCCGACGAGGAGCACCCGGTCCCCCGGGTTCAACTCCCGCCGCTCGACCAGGTCGTTGAACCCGGCGATCTGGTCGCCGGCGCCCAGGTGGCCCACCGTGCGGGCGAACTCCCACGTGGACCGCTCCAGCGGGATGCCGAGCAGTTGCGGCACCTGCCACTCCATCCGGCTGCGTCCGCTGGCCAGCGGCACCACCCGGGCGACGTCCTCGCGGCCGATCCCGGCGTCGGCGAGCACGGTGTCGACCACGGAGTTCATCACCGCGGCGACCCGCTCCGTGGCCTCCCGGACGCTGCCGTGGGTGCGCACGTAGTGCCCGACCCGGCCGAGCAGGTCCAGGGGTTCGCCCGAGGGGAGCGGTCGCAGCTCCGGTCCTCGTACCACCGCTTCCAGGGAGGTGTCGGACCCGCTGGCCGTGGACAGCAGCCGGGCGAAGCCGCCGCGCGCGGACAGCAGCAGGGCGGTGCCGCCGTCGCCGTACACGAAGCCGGGTTCGCTGCTCCACCGCCGTACCAGGGGCGCGCCGAACCGGTCGGCGGTGGTGATCATCGCCGCGGACGACCCGGGGCCCGTGGCCACCTGCCGGGCCGCGACCTCCAGGGCGCCGAGGCCGCCGTTGCACTCCTGTTCCAGCCCGTAGGCGAGGACGCCGCGGCGCAGGGCGTGGCCGGCCACGTAGGAGGCCGCGGGCCACATCTCGACGCCCTGGAACCAGATGCCGCTGTGGATCAGCAGCTCCACGTCCTCGGCGTCCAGCCCGGAGCGCTTGAGCGCGGTCGTCGCGGCCTGGACGGCCATGTCCGGGGGTGCCATGGACGGGTCGGCGACGCTGACGGACAGGATGTCGTCCGCCGCGTGCTGCTGCGCGTCGTACGCGCCGGAGTCCAGGGCGGACCGGGCGGTCTCGGGCGTGCCGAGCCACACCCCCGTTCCCGCCACGTACACGTCTTCCCACCGCATGGGGTCTCCTCTCTCCTCAGGTCTCCTCGGGGGCGCCGACTCAGGCCGATCCGACGGACTGCTCCCGCAGGGCGGACACCACGCCCCACAGCGCGGCCGGGGTGGCGAAGGTGTCGGCCACCAGCTGGTCGTCCGGGACGGAGATCCCGTACGCCTCCTCCACCCGGACCAGGACCTCGACCATGGCCATCGAGTCCAGTCCCGCGGCCTTGAGGCTGGTGTCGGGGCGGAGGGGTCCCTTGGCGGCGAGCCTCGGGAGGGCGCCGTGCAGCAGCGCCTCGTAGGCCTCGTCCCAGGGCGCGGCGGTCTCGTCGGCCGGGGCGGCGCTCGCCGCGAGGTCGGTCGCGTCGGTCATGGCGGTGGTGTCCTCCGTAGCGGGTTCGGTGAGGGGCGCCACGGTGTCGCGGCGCAGGGCCAGCCGGGTGGCGGAGACGATGTCGCCGCCGTCGACGAGGACTTCGGCGGGGGCGGGGTGGCCGAGGAAGCCGAGCAGGCTCGCCGAGAGTCCGTACGCGCCGACGTTGGGGAAGGCCAGCAGGTCGCCGGGGCGCACCCCGGGCAGTTCGGCGGCGCGGGCGAGGATGTCGGCCGGGGTGCACAGGGGGCCGGCGAGGGTGATCGTGGCGGGTCCCTCGTCGTCCCCGTTCTCCTCCCGTTCGCGGGCGGGGGTGTCGAGCGGTTGCGCCTTCAGCGGCAGCAGCCGGCCGAGGCCGGAGAGGCCGCCCAGGTGGTTGATGCCGGAGTCGAGGACCGCGTACGCGGTGCCGCGGCTGTTCTTGACATCGGTCACGGTGGTCACCAGCAGGCCGCTGTCGCCGACGAGGTGGCGTCCGGACTCGAAGGCCACCACCGGCTCGCCGTCCCGCCAGCCCGGCAGGTGCTCGTCGAGCACGCCGGCCAGGGCCGTGCGCAGCCCGCGGTAGACGGGCCGCTCGCCGGGGGTGGCGTACGGGGCGGCGAAGCCCCCGCCGAGGTCAAGGAGGTGCAGCGGGATGCCCAGCTCCTCCTTCAGCCGGGCGGCGGTGCGGACGCTCTGGGCCAGTTCGGCGCAGAGGCTCTCCTCGTCGCGGGCGTTGGTGAGCGGGAAGAAGTGCATGCCGACGATGCGGGTGCCCCGGGCCAGGAGCCGGGCCTTGTGCTCGGCGAGGTCGTCGAGGTCGAACCCGAACTGGGAGGGGCCGCCGGTCATCCGCAGTCCGGCCTGGCCGGGCGCTCCGGCGGCGTTGATCCGCAGGACGCAGTCGGCGGTGACGCCCTGGGCGTCGGCGGCGGCGCCGATCCGCTCGAGGTCGCCGAAGGACTCGGCGGAGAAGGTGCGCATCCCCGCCGCGATCGCCTCGTCCAGTTCCGCGCGGACCTTGCCGGGTCCGGAGTACATCAGTTCCGACGCCGGGTGGCCGGACTCCAGGGCCGCGGCGAGTTCGCCGCGCGAGGTGACCTCGGCGCGGGCGCCGCCCCGGCGCAGTTCGGCGACCAGACCGGGGTGGGGGTTGGCCTTGAGCGAGTAGTAGATGCGGCTGGGCTGGGGCAGGGCGGTGCGCAGGTCCTCCAGTGCGGTGCGCACCCGGGCCAGGTCGTAGACGTAGAGCGGGCTGCCGTACCGCTCCACGAGCCGGCGCAGGGCCGGGGCGTCGGTGGGGTGCTCGGCGTGGTCGCGGTCAGTGGCCATCGTTGCCCTCCGTGAGCCGGCGGCGCAGCTCCTTGCGGTCGGTCTTGCCGTTGGGGGTGAGCGGGAGGGCGTCCAGGACATGGCACTCGTCGGGCACCTTGGCGGCCTCCAGGCGGTCACCGAGGCGGGACAGCACCTGCTCGGCGGTCAGTCCGGCGCGTTCGCCGACGACGAAGAGGACCATGTCGCGGTCGCCCTCCGGGACGAGCAGCGCCGCCTCGCGTACGCCGTCGATGTCCAGGACGGCGGCCTCGATCTCGACGGAACTCATGCGGGAGCCGCGCCTCTTGAAGAGGTCGTCCTTGCGTCCCTGGAAGTAGACGTGGCCGTCCTCGTCGAGCCAGCCGTAGTCACCGGTGTGCAGGGTGACCGGGCCGCCGTCCGGGTCGGGCCGGAAGCGCAGCGCGGTCTGCTCCGGGGCGCGCCAGTAGCCGGCCATCACATGCGGGCCGCGGACGCAGAGTTCACCGGTCTCGCGCGGCGGCAGCGGGCGGCCGTCGTCGTCGAGGACGAGGACCTCGGTGCCGGGCAGCGCGGGCCCGACGGAGCCGGGGCGGGCCAGGTCTCCGTCGGGTTCCAGGATGGTGATCCGCTTGCACTCGGTGGTGCCGTACATGGGCGCCACCGACGAGCCGGGGAAGGCCTCCCGCAGCGAGGCGATGAGCGGGGCGTTGAGGGCGGCGCCCGTGTTGGTGAACAGCCGGACGCGGGTGGGCCTCGGGTCGCGGGAGGCCAGCCGGACCAGCAGTTCCCCGAGCGACGGCACGAGGGGGACGACGGTCGCCCCGTGGTCGCGGGCGAAGCCCAGCAGCCGGGCGTGGTCGGCGGGTCCGGACAGCAGCAGCTCGGCACCGGCGAGGGTGCTGAGCATGATCTGGTAGAGGCCGTAGTCGAAGGAGAGCGGGACGGCGGTGAGCACGACGTCGTCCGGGCGGTAGTTGAGCCGCTCCTGGATGGCGCGGGCGGCGAACGCGACGGGGCCGTGCGGGCAGGCCACCGCCTTGGGCAGTCCGGTGCTGCCGGAGGTGTAGATGAGCAGGGCGAGCCGGTCGGCGGGGACCTCGCGCTGGGTGCGGGCGGCCGGGTCGGCCGGTCCGGACAGGTCCAGGTCGCCGACGGTGAGGACCGGGGTCCCGGCCGGCCAGTCCAGGCCGTCGGCGCCGGTGCGTTCGGCGTCCTCCGCGACGATCAGCGAGGGCGCGGAGTCGGCGAGCACGGCCTGGAGGTGGAAGGCCTTCATCCCGGGGTTGATCGGCACGAGGACCGCCCCGTGCCGCCAGGCCCCGTACAGCAGGGCGGCGAACTCGCGGACGCTGCCGACGCGGGCCAGCACCCGGTCGCCGGGGCGGACTCCGTGGCCGTTCAGGATCCGGGCGAAGGAGTCGGCGGCGGCGTCGAGTTCGGCGTAGGTCCAGGCGCCGTAGCGGTCCCGTACGGCCGGGGCGGCGGGGCGGCGGGCGACGGCCGCGGTCAGCAGCGCCTCGGCGGCGTTGTCGACGCGGGGGGCGGTGTCGGTGCCGACGGCGTTGTCGATCAGCGCGGCCACGGGGACGGATGCGAGCGCGGTCGCGGTCATCGCCGCACCTCCGGGGTCTGCGGGTCGGCGGCCTGGGTCGACCAGGACGGGGTGTGGAGGATCTCCAGGACGGCGCAGCCTGCGGTGCCGGGGCCCGCGGAGAGCATCAGTACGCGGTCGCCCGGGTGCAGCGCGCCGTTCTCGGCGAGGTCGTTGAGGGCGGCGAACTGGTCGCCCGCCCCGAGGTGGCCGGTGCGCCGGCCGAAGTCCCAGGTGGTGCGCTCCTCCGGCACCCCCAGCAGCTGCTCCGCCTGCCACTGCATCTTGCTGCGGCCGCCGGTCGGGATGACGACCCGGGCAAGGTCCTCGCGCGCGGTGTCCGCCTCGGCGAGGGCGTCCTCGATGGCCCCGGTCACCATGGCGACGAGCCGCTCGGCGGCCTCCCGGATGTTGCCCTGGGCGCGCAGGTAGTGGGCGAACCGGGCGGCGTGGTCGTACGGCTCCTGGGTGGGCTGCGGGGTGAGCCCGGCGCCCCGGGCGAGGGCCTCCATACGGTTGTCGGCCCGCGTCGCCGTGGACAGCACCCGGGCGAATCCTCCCTGGTTGGAGAGGACCAGGGCGGTGCCGCCGTCGGCGTACACCAGGCCCTCCTCGGCGCGCCAGCGGTCGATCAGCGGCGCGGCGAAGCGGTCGGCGGTGGTGAGCACGGCCGCGGCCGGGCCGGGCTCGGTGGTCAGGTGGCGGGCGGCGAGGTCCAGCGAGCCGATCGCCGCGCTGCACTCCTGCTTCACCTCGAACGCCGGCACGGCCCGGTGCACGGCGTGGTCGGCGACGTAGGACGCCACGGGCCACATGGTCTGGCCCTGGAACCAGACGTAGTTGTGCAGCAGCAGCCGTACGGTCTCCGGGTCGGTGCCGGACCGCTTGAGCGCGGTGGTGGCCGCCTGGACGGCCATGTCGGGCGGCGCGACGTCCTCGCCGGCCACCCGCACGGACAGCAGGCCGTCCGCTTCGTACTGCTCGGGGTCGTATTCACCCGCCTCCACGGCGGCGCGGGCGGAGTACGGTTCGGGGAGCCAAGCCCCCGTCCCCGCCACGTAGACGCTTTCCCAGCGCATGGTTCTCCCATCGTCGGTTGGCTCAACCCGCGGACGGCCGTACGCCGGACACGCACGTACGGACGGTCCGGGGGTCCGCCCTGCGGGGATCGTCGGCCCTGGGGCTTTGGCCCGGCTAAAAGACCTGGCCCGGCGGGACCGGTGATCACGGGGACAGGGGTGCGCCCCGGCCGCTGGGGCAGCCGGGGCGCGGGAAGCTGAGGTTCCGTCAGCCGGTGGTGGTCGGGGACGGTGCCGTTTCCTTGCGCGGGGGTGCCGCGGCGGAGCGGGCGGGGGCGGGCGGGGCCAGTGAGCGGGCCACGGGCAGCACGCACAGGACGAGGACCAGGGGCACGCACAGCGCGACGCGGAACGACACGGCCGCCCCGATGGATCCGATCAGGGGCGGGCCGACCAGGAAGCCCACGTAGTTGAAGAGGTTGATGCGGGCCACGGCGGTGTCCGGGGATCCCGGCAGGTGCTGGGCGCCGGCCACGAAGATCTGGGGCAGGATCACGGACAGGCCGGCGCCGAGCACGGCGAAGCCGAACACGCCGGTCCAGGGTTCCGGCGCGGCGGCCACCAGGGCGCAGCCCGCCGCCGCGAGCAGTGCCCCGGTGCGCACCACGACGGCCGCTCCCCAGCGCTGCACCCAGCCGTCGCCGAGCCCGCGGCCCAGCAGGGTGGCCGCCATGTACAGGGCGTACGGGACGGTGGCCATCGCCTCGGAGCTGTGCAGGGTGTCCTCGAGGTACTTGGCGCTCCAGTTGGTGGCGGTGGAGTCGGCGACGACGGACACGGCCATCACCAGGCAGAGCGGGAGCAGGGGCTTCCAGGGGATGCCGGAGCCGCGGCCGCCGGGGCGCGCGGCGGGTTCTGCGGACTCTGCGGGTCCGGCCGGTTCGGGGTCGTATCCCCGGGTGAGGTACGGGCCCGCCGCCATCGCGGCCGGCAGCAGCAGTACCACCGAGCCCGCGAACAGGGTGAACAGGGACAGGTCCCAGGTGGCGCCGGCCCAGGCCAGCGCGGCGCCGATGATGCCGCCGAGGCTCGCGGCGGCGTGGAAGCCGAGCATGATGCTGCGGCCGTGGCGGCGCTGGAGTCCTACGCCGGTCATGTTGACGGTCGCCTCCATGGCGCCCACCAGCAGTCCGAAGACCGTGAGACAGACGGTGAGTTGCCAGAGCGTCCGGCCCGCGCCGACGCCGGCGAGGGTCAGGCAGAGCGCCGGCTGGAGGATCCGTACCAGGACCGGCGCGGGCAGCCGGCGCACCACCCGTGAGGCGGTGACGCTGCCGACCCCGGCGAGGATCGGCACGGCGGCGAGGAACATCGGGAGCGCGGTGTCGCTCAGGGCGTACCGATCCTGGATGGCCGGGATACGGGTGACCAGCAGAGCGAAGACCGCGCCGTGGACGAGAAAGATCAACAGCAGTGCGGAGCGGGCCTGCCGCAGCCGTGCCGGGACCTCCATGGCACCCCCTTCGGTGTGTCGCCGCCGCTCACCCGAGGACGGCGCTGGCGCGACCGTATGGAGCGGGGCTGTAGCGCGGCTTGAGCGGTGGGCGTTGAGGGGTTCGCGCCGCAAGTGCGCCTTCAGGGGGGTTCGGGACGGTGGGGGCGGCCCCTGTGCCGACGTACTCACCCCGGACGACGTACTCACCCCGGACGACGGAGGACCGCCGCGATGACGGAGGACCGACTCACCCCCAGCGCCGATACCGCGGATCCCCGCCGCTGGTGGATCCTCGGCGTGCTCTCGCTCGCGCTGTTCGCGATCGTGCTCAACAACGGCCTGCTCAATGTGGCGATCCCCGCGATGATGCGTTCCCTGGACGCCGACATCGGGCGGATGCAGTTCATCGTGGACGGCTACGCGCTGGCCCTCGCCGGGGCGCTGCTGACCGCCGGGACGCTCTCCGACCGGTACGGCCACAAGCGCGCCACCCTGCTCGGCACCGCCGTCTTCGGCGTGGGTTCGGTGGTCGGCATGAGCGCGGACGGCTCCGGCCAGCTGGTCGCGGCGAGGGTGCTGATGGGGCTGGGCGCGGCGTTCATCATGCCGGGGACGCTGGCCGTCCTCGTCGATGTCTTCCCGCCGGGCGAACGGGCCCGCGCGATCGGCGTCTGGAGCGGTTCCTCGGCGCTGGGCGTCGCGGCCGGGCCCGTGGTCGGCGGGACCCTGGTCGGCCACTTCTGGTGGGGGTCGATCTTCCTGGTGAACCTGGTGCCGGTGGCCGTGGTCCTGGTCGCCGGGGCGCTGCTGCTGCCGGAGTCCCGCGACCGTTCACCGCGCCGGCCCGATCCGGTCGGCGCGCTGCTCGGTACGGCCGCGATGGTGGGGCTGGTCTTCGGCGCGATCCAGGCGGCGAAGCACGGCTGGACCGCGCCGGGGCCGGTCACCGGGTTCGCCGTCGCCGCCGTCGCGGGTGCCGGCTTCGTGCTGTGGGAACGCGGGCACTCCCACCCGATGGTGGACTTCGCGCTGTTGCGCCGGGCTCCGTTCATCGGGGCGAGCGTGAGCATTCTGCTGCTGATGTTCGGCCTGGCCGGGACGTTGTTCGTACTCACGCAGCGGCTCCAGTTCGGCCTCGGCTACGGGGCGTTGGAGGCGGGGCTCGCGGTGATGCCGGTGGCGTTCGCGGTGCTGCTGGGGACGCTGGTGTGCCCGGCGGTGGTGCGACGGGTCGGGCCGGGCGGGAGCGTGGCGATCGGTCTGGCCGTCGGGGCGGCGGGGATTCTCGTGCTGGCCCGGGTGGGCGAGGGGTATCCGCCGGTGCTCGGCGGGCTGGTCCTGGCCGGGGTCGGCTTCGGGCTGGCCATGGGGCCGACGACGGACGTGGTGATGTCCCTGGTGCCGCCGGAGCGTTCGGGTGCGACGGGGTCGCTGGACATGACGATGCAGGAGTTCGGCAACGCGCTGGGGGTGGCCGTGGTGGGGAGCGTCCTCGCCGCCGGCTACACGCGGGAGGTGTCGGGGACGAGTCTGCCGGAGCCGGCCGCCCGCACGCTGGAGAGCGCGCTCTCACTCGCCGAACGCACCGGTGGCACGGCGGGGGAGGCCATCGCGGCGACGGCCAGGGCGGGCTTCGACCAGGCGGCGGGGGCGGGTCTGACACTGGCGGCGGGGGTGGTGGCGGTGGGGGCGGTTCTGGCCGGTCTGCTGATCCCGGGGCGCAAGGGGGTGGCGTCCCTGACGCCGACGGTGCCGGCGGTCGACTCCGGCCGCGACACCACGCCGGCGCCCGTGTCCGCACACCGGAGCTGACCCCGTATCTCGCCCCCGCCGCCCCTTCCCGTCCCGAACCTGGGGCTCCGCCCCAGACCCCGCTCCTCAAACGCCGGAGGGGCTGAATTGCACCCCGGTCGGCTGAAATCAGCCCGTCCGGCGTTTGAGGACGAGGCCCGAAGGGCCGATGGGGGTTCGGGGGCGGAGCCCCCGGGGACGCAAGCCGGACGGCCGCCTCCCCTCGCGCCGGGAAGGCGGCCGTTCGTGTGGACTGGGGGTCAGTCTCCCGAGGCTCCCACCAGGACCAGGTCCGGTGCCGCTGCGTAGCGGTCCAGGACCTCCGCGAGGCGGTCCAGGAAGGTCGTCTCCTCGTCCCTGATGAAGAAGTGGCCCCCCGGCACCACCACGGTCTCGCTCCCCCGGGTGGTGTAGGCGTCCCACTCCCGTATCTCCGGGACCGTGACGAGCCGGTCCTCGGCGCCGGCGAAGGTGTGCAGCGGGACCGGCAGCGGGGTGCGGTCCACCTCGGGGGCACCGCTGCACAGCATCAGGTCCCCGCGAACCACGGGCAGCAGCGCCGACAGCCAGTCCGGCCGGTCCAGCAGTACCCGGGGCAGACCGCCCAGCATGGCCAGCCCGCGCACCAGTTCGCCGTCGTCCGACACATAGCCGTGGATGACCGGCGGGGCCGGCAGATGCGGGGCGCGGTGCGCCCCCAGCAGCAGCGCGTGGGGCAGTCGTGCGCCGCGCGCCCGGCGGTGCTGCGCCAGCGCGAAGGCGATCAGGGCACCCATGCTGTGCCCGTACAGCACATGGGGGTGGTCGAGTTCGTCGCCGAGTTCCCGGTCCAGGTCCGCCACGAGAGCGGTGAGATCGGTGAAGCGCGGCTCCGCCATGCGGGCCTCGCGGCCGGGGAGCCGTACCGGCAGTACCTCCACCGCGTCCCCCAGCCGGCGCTGCCATCCGGCGTAGGCGGAGGCACCGCCCCCCGCGTAGGGGAAGCAGAACATGCGGAGGCGGCCGTTCCGGTCCGTGTCACCACGCCTCAGATATCGCGTCATAGTGCCCCGTTCTCCTCTCGGTACGCGGTGGCCGGGTGAGGGCCGCGGCCCGCGCTGCCCCCAGCGTCGGCAGCGGCGCTTAAGGCGGGCCAAACGGCCGGAACGCAGCAACCGGGACGGGTACGGGAGGCGAGCGGGAGACGGAGCGGGTGTGCCGGGACGGTCAGGCGGAGGCGGGAGCCAGGTACGCCGCGGTCAGGCCCGCGCCGCCGGACGGTGCCGCGTCGGGGAGTTCCAGGCCCGGGTCGGCCCGCAGGATCGCCTGGTGCAGCCGCTGGAGCCGCGGTGAGGGCTCCATCGCCAGCTCCCGGACCAGGGTGCGGCGCAACCGCTGGTAGGAGCTCAACGCGTGGGACGGCCGTCCGCAGCGGTACAGCGCCAGCATCAGCTGGGCGTGCACGGTCTCGTGCAGGGGGTGCTGTGCGGCCAGGGCGGTCAGTTCGCCCAGCAGCGCGGCGTGCCGGCCGAGCCGCAGATCGGCCTCGACCCTGGCCTCCAGCGCGCCGAGCCGGGTCTCCTCCAGCCGTAACGCCTCGACCTCCAGCACCCGCCCTATCTGTACGTCCGCCAGGGCCGCGCCACGCCACAACGCCATGGCCCGGTGCAGCAGCCGGGAGGCCTCCGGCGCGGAGCCCTCGCGCAGCGCCGTCTGGCCGGCCTCGCACAGCCGCTGGAACTCCGTGGCGTCCTCGGCCGGCGCGATGTCCAGCGCGTAGCCGCCGTAGCGGGTGCACAGCACGTCCTTGGGCCCGCGGATCGCGCCCGGCCCCAGTGCCTGTCCGAGCATCCGGCGCAACTGTCGGATGTACGTCTGGAGGGTGGCGGGCGCGGTCCGCGGCGGCGCGTCGCCCCACAGTTCGTCGAGCAACGAGGAAACGGTCACCGCCTGTCCCGGACGCAGGGCCAGCAGGGCCAGTACCTGGCGCGGCTTGGCCGCGCTGGGCACCACGGACATGCCATCGAGTCGGGCGACGAACGGCCCCAGGACCCGGATCTCCATCGGTTCTCCTCCCACCAACCGCGAGGTTTCTTCGGGGCGCTCCACGATGGCACGGCCGGCCTCGCGCTCCCAGTGAGCCGTTCACCGCCCCGGTGTGATTCGCCAACGGCGCACCCCATGACGAACTCATGGGAGAGCCGTGAACGGAACACTGTCCTCACCCCCTCCCGCGATCGAACAATTTGGTCTGCCGGGCCGGTCACCACGGCCTCGGACAGCCAGTCGGACATCCAGTCAGGTCTCACGCGGAGGGCAACGTGTACGAAGGAATCTTTCCCGTTCCTCAGATCACGCCGGGCACGGACGGAACCATGGGAGCCGGTCTCCAGGCCGGTCAGGAGGCCCGGTTCGTGGAACTGGTCGCCTGTGCCTGGCTGGATCCCGAGCTGGCCGGCCGCTACGGGGCCGACGCCCGGTCGGTCCTCGCCGAGTTCGGCGTGACGCTCGCCGCCGGCCAGGAGCCCCCGGCGCTGCCCGACAACCCGATGGAGGAGCTGTCCATCGAGGAGCTCTCGCGTCCGGCGCCGCTGGCGCACGCGGCGGGCTGCCTGTGCTGGGCGGACGAGCCTGCGCCGGAGCCGGGCCTGACGACGGCCGGGGACCGGGCGGTCGCGAGGTGACCGCTGTCTTCGGTGAGCGTCCCGCGCGCGCACCGGCCGGCTCGAGCGGGCGGCGCGTGGGCTTCCGCAGCCATCTCAGGGCCGAGGTCGTCGCCGACGACGCCGCGTATCTGCTGTCCGACCGGGGGGTCACGGCGCTCCAGGGCGGCCGGGTGGAAGCCCTGGTGCCGCTGCTCGACGGCACCCGGGACCTGCCGTCGGTGCTGCGGGAGGCCGCTCCGGACATCCCGGCCGAGCAGGCGGGCCGGCTGATCGCGCGGCTGGCGCAGGCCGGTCTCGTGGGGTACGCCCCGGCCGAGCCCGGCGCCCGCGCCGGAACGGCCCGCGGTGCCGCCCGCGCGTACTGGGAGCTGGCCGGTCTGGACGGCACGGAGGCCCTCGACGGGCTGGCGACGGCCGCGCTGCGGGTGCTGACGGTGGGCGACGCGAGCTCCGACGGTGTGCTGGCGGCCTGCCGGGCCGCCGGGCTGTCGGTGGTGGGCGGCGACCTGTGGGGCGACGGCGCGGACGGGGGCGTGCGGACGGGCGCCCGCCAGCTGTCCGTCGTCGTCTGCGACGACTATCTGAACCCCGGGCTGCGTGAGATCGACGCCGCCCACCAGGTCACGGGGCGGCCCTGGCTGCTGGTCCGGCCGGGCGGGTCGGCGGCCTGGATCGGCCCGGTGTTCCGGCCGGGTTCCGGCCCCTGCTGGTCCTGTCTGGCCCACCGGCTGCGCGGGCACCGGACCAACGAGGCACCGGTGCGGCGGGCCCTCGGCCTGACCGGGCCGGTGCCCCGTCCCCCCGCCCGGCTGTCCTGCTCGGCGACCGCGGCCGCCGAACTGACGGCGCTGGAGGCGGCGAAGTGGCTGGCGGGCTACCGCTACCCGGGCCAGTCCTCGGTACTGACCCTGGACACCCTCACCCTGACGACCCGCCACCACGAGCTGCGCCGGCGCCCCCAGTGCCCGGACTGCGGCGACCCCGGTCTGGTCGCCGAGCAGGTGCGGCGCCCGGTGACCGTGGTCTCCCGGCCCAAGACGCCGTACGGCGCCGGCGGCCACCGCGCCTGTTCCACCCAGGACGTCCACGACGACTACCGGCATCTGATCAGCCCCGTCACCGGGGTGATCGAGGACATCCGCCGGGACCCGAGGGCACCGGCCGGCCTGCACTGCTACCTGGCCGGCCGCAACCCCGCGGTGGGCGGTGGCGACCTGGAGCGGCTGCGGGCCGGGCTGCGTCAGGTCAGTGGCGGCAAGGGAGTCACCGCGCTCGACGCCCGGGTGAGCGCGATGTGCGAGGCGCTGGAGCGCTACAGCGGCACCCTTCAG
The DNA here is from genome assembly GCF_055570675.1 of Streptomyces sp. NPDC031111. Classification (NCBI taxonomy): domain Bacteria; kingdom Bacillati; phylum Actinomycetota; class Actinomycetes; order Kitasatosporales; family Streptomycetaceae; genus Streptomyces; species Streptomyces sp. NPDC031111. The sequence continues at coordinate 405,008 of NZ_JBVIGS010000001.1, read as the reverse complement.
GGGGACGAGCCGCGGGTCCGGGACAGTCTGCGCGGCCTGGGCGAGGCGGCGGTGTCCCCCGACGCCTGCCAGTTGTTCGATCCCCGGCAGTTCCGTGACCGTGAGCGGTGGAACGCCCTGCACAGCTCGTTCCACCAGGTCCCCGAGCCCTTCGACGACCTGGCCCCGGTCGACTGGACGCCGGTCTGGTCGCTCACCGGGCGGCGGCAGCGGCTGCTGCCCACCGGGATGCTGTACTTCCCGGGCCCGGCGGACGGGCCGGTACCCGCGGTGGCGGGGCGCCGCTCGCTGCGCGCCGACTCCAACGGCTGCGCCGCCGGCAGCAGCCTCGAGGACGCGATCCTGCACGGCTTCCTGGAGCTCGTCGAACGGGACGCGGTGGCGCTGTGGTGGTACAACCGCACCCGCCAGCCCGGCGTGCGCCTGACCGGTCCCGGCGGTTTCGGCGACGCCTGGACGGCGGAACTGCTGGACGTCTACCGGTCCCTGAACCGCGACGTGTGGGCCCTGGACCTCACCTCGGACCTCGGTGTGCCGGTGTTCGCGGCCCTGTCCCGGCGTACCGACAAACCGGCGGAGGACATCATGCTGGGGTTCGGCGCGCACTTCGACCCGGCCGTCGCGCTGCGCCGCGCCCTGACCGAGATGAACCAGCTGCTGCCGGTGGTGGCCGACGCCCGGCGCGACGGCACCGGATACGGCTCCACCGCCGCGGACCTGCTCGGCTGGTGGTGGGGCGCCACCGTACGCAACCAGCCCCATCTGCTGCCCGACGGCTCGCACCCGGAGCGCGGCCCGGCCGACTTCGCCCACCGGCACAGCCCGGACCTCAGGGACGACGTCGACACGGCCGTGGCGCTGCTGCGGGACCACGGCATGGAGTTGCTGGTGCTCGACCAGACCAGGCCGGACATCGGCCTTCCGGTGGTCCGGGTGGTGGTGCCGGGCCTGCGCCATTTCTGGGCCCGGTTCGCCGCGGGCCGGCTGTTCGACGTACCGGTGCGGCTGGGCCGGCTGCCCGAGCCGACACCGTACGAATCCCTCAATCCCGTACCTCTGTTCGTCTGATCCCCGGTCCCACGATCTCCGTTCCTGCGATTCCCGTTCCTGCGATTCCCGTTCCGTCGATTCCTGCCCCCGACCCCCCGCGGCGCCCCCACCGCCGTCTCTTCGTGCCCCCCTCAGGAGTTCCCATGTCAGCCGAGAGCCCGTCCGGCGAGGTCCCCGGTGCGCCGGACGTCAGGCGCTGTGTCTCCCTCTGGTCGCTCCGCGAGGACGTCCTGGTCGACACGAGCGGTGCTACCGGTTCCGTCCTGCTCTCCGGGCGATGGGGGGAGGTGCGGCTGCGCGGCGTGGGACCCACGGTGCGTGAGGCGCTGCGCCGGATGAGCCTCGGCCCGATCTCGCTGACGAACGTGGCGGCCGAGCTGGTGCCGGCCGGCCCGGACCGCGCGCCGCGCGGGCTCGGTGTCGGCCCGTCCGCGGGCTCCAAGGCCGAGATCCTGGTGGTGCTGCACCGGTTGCAGCACATGGTCGTGCGCTCGCTGACCCTGGAGGGGGCCGACCGTCTGCTGCTGTCCGCCGTCCCGATCGCCCCGACGGCCCGCCTCCGGCCGGTGCCGGTGGGCCGTCGGCAGCCGGTGCGGCTGTCCCGGTTCGCGTTCCTGCGCAGCGAGGGGCAGGGCTTCGTCCTGGAGTCCCCGACCTCGCTGCACCGGGTGGTGCTGCACGGTCCGGAGGCCTCCTGGGTGGTCGGCATGCTGGGCCGCCCGGTCACCACCGAGGAGGTCGCGGCGGCCGTGCCGCTGACCGTCCAGACGGTCTCGGAGATCATCGCCCTGCTGGTCGCGACCGGCATGGCGGTCCCCGCCGCCACGGGCGGCCCCGACGGCACCGGGGACGAGGAGGCCCCGGCGGTGACCGCCGAGGGCTGTCCGGCCGCCCCGGACTTCGCCGAGGACCGGGATCCGGCGCTGCGCACCTGGTCCGCCGTGGACCTGCTCTTCCACAGCCGCTCCACGCTGGGCCGGCACGACGCCGACTTCGGCGCCACCTATCCGCTCGCCGAGGTCATGCCTCCCTCTCCCCCGGTCAAGCCCCTCCCGGAGGGCCCGCGCACGGTCCTGCCGAAGCCCTCGCTGAGCGAGGTGGCGGCGGCCGACCCGCCGCTGACCACCGTGCTGGAGGAGCGGCGCAGCATCCGTTCCTACGGCACGGACCGGCTCACCGTCGCCGCGCTGGGCGAGTTCCTCTACCGGGCCCTGCGGGTGCGCGGTCTGCGCGAGCACCGCGGCGACGGCCCGTCGGACGCGTACACCGACCGTCCCTACCCGAGCGGTGGCCGCGCGTACGAGCTGGAGTTCTACCTCACCGTCCGGGACTGCGCCGGCATCCCGGCGGGCATCCACTACTACGCCCCGCTGGAGCACTGTCTGGTGCGGATCGGTGACGCCGAGGAGGAGTCGGCGGTGTCGGAGCGGCTCGACGAGGCGCGGATCGTGGCGGGGCTGGCCGAGCCGCCGTCGGTGGTCATCACCATCACCTCGCGCCTGCACCGGCTGTCGTGGAAGTACAGCGGTCTCGCCTACGCGCTGACGCTCAAACATGTGGGCGCGGTGACCCAGAGCATGTATCTGATCGCCACCGCGATGGGTCTGGCGCCGTGCGCGCTGGGCAGCGGGGACGTCGAACTGGCGGCCCGTACCACCGGTACGGACTGGCGGATCGAGCCAGGTGTCGGCGGATTCGCGCTCGGCACACGACGCGAGGAGCGGCGGCCGCGGGCTCTCCCCAGGTCACCCGCTATTCGTTCATGAATCCTACATTCAAGCTTTCGAATTCATGCGCAATCCCTAGACTGAGGCCCTGAGCTGATCTCGTGGTGGGGGAGCACGCATGCAGCTGGCCGGATCGCCCTCGGGCAGAGGCTTCGGAAAAACCTCGGTCGAGACATCCGGTGCGGGTTCGGGTGACGCACCCGCGCTCTCGGCCGCGATGCGCATGCTGGGGGTCGGCGCTCCGCCGCCCCAGCTCGCCCTGAGTCTCGTCCTGACCGTGGAGTGCGGCTTCGTCCTGGTCGGCTTCCTGAACATCCTGGACGCCGAGCCCGGAGCGCTCGTCCTGGTCGCCTCGACCCTCGGCTTCGGCCTCATCTTCCTGCTGCAACTGGTCCACACCGCTTACCGGTTACGCCGCTTCCGGGAACGCTGGGGCAGATGGACCCTCGCCCTCCAGGCGCTGCTGACCTATCTGCCGTTGTTCGCCCTGGGGTTCGGCTGGGCCGGGATGGCCGGCTTCCTGGGCGCCTCCGTGCTGCTGGTGCTCCGGCCGGCCGTCGCGTGGCCGCTGTTCGGGGTCGTCGTCGCGACGGCCTGCGGCACCGGGCCGCTCCTGGACATGGACCCCGTCAACTCCGTGTACATCGCCGTGTCGACGGTCCTCACGGCACTGATCGTGTACGGGCTCAGCCAGCTCGCCCAGTTGGTGCTCGAAGTGCAGGAGGCCCAGCAGGACTTCGCGCGGCTGGCCGTCACCCAGGAGCGGCTGCGGTTCGCCCGCGATCTGCACGACCTGCTCGGCTACAGCCTGTCGGCGATCACCCTCAAGAGCGAGCTGGCCTGCCGCCTCGTCGGCGGCCACCCGGACCGCGCGCTGGACGAGCTGACCGGCATCCTGGAGATCTCGCGGCAGGCCCTGTCCGACGTGCGTACGGTGGCCCGCGGTTACCGGGAGATGTCCCTGGCCGTGGAGGCGGTGTCGGCGCGGTCGGTGCTGGAGGCGGCCGGGATCCAGGTGACGACGGAGCTGCGCGGTGAGCCGCCCGAGGGGGAGATCGACACCATCATGGCCACGGTGCTCCGTGAGGCCATCACCAATCTGCTGCGGCACAGCAAGGCGGAGAACTGCCGGATCGAGAGCTGGACCACCGACTCCGAGGAGATGGTCCTGGTCATCTCCAACGACGGGGCGCAGCGCGGGACGTCGAGCCGCTGGGACCTGTCGGCCGCCCCGGACGGCAGCGGCCTGGAGAACCTCCAGTACCGGCTGACGTCCGTCGGGGGCCGGCTCTCCTCCGGAGTGGACGAGACGGGTCACTTCGTACTGCGGGCCGAGGCCCCGCTGCGGCTTGCTTCCCGCAACACCGGCTGACCACAGGCCGGTTCGGCCTCACAGCCAGCCGTTGTCCCTGGCCAGTCTGATGGCGTCGACCCGGTTGCGGGCGTTGAGCTTGGTGACGACCGTCGTCAGATAGTTCCGGACGGTCCCCACCGACAGGAACAGCTGGCCGGCGATCTCCGCGGCCTCCGCCCCGTCCGCGGCCATCCGCAGCACCTCCACCTCACGCGGGCTCAGCGGGTTCTCACCGTTGTCGAAGGCCGCCAGGGCCAGTTGGGGATCGATCACCCGCTTGCCCGCCGCCACCTGACGCACCGCGTCGGCCAGCCGGTCCGGCGGCGCGTCCTTGAGCAGGAAGCCCCCGACCTGCGCCGCGAGCGCCTTGCGGAGCGTCCCGGGCCGGCCGAGGCTGGTGAGGATCAAGGTGCGGCACGACGGCAGCTGCTCGGCCAGCAGCTCCGCCGCGCTCAGTCCGTCCAGGCCGGGCAGGTCGACATCGATGACGGCGACGTCAGGGCGGCAGTCAAGTGCCCTGCCGACGATGACGTCACCGCGCTCGACCTCCGCGACCACTCGCAGGTCATCCTCCAGGGCCAGCAGGGCCACCAGGGCCCCGCGAACCATGTGCATGTCCTCGGCGAGCAGGATGCGTATCAATGCGCTCCCCCGTCGGGCTCGGATGGTGCTACCGATGCCTTTTGGCTGGAATATTACGGGACTGAGGGATTACGGGGGAGCGCGACGCGATTCTTATTGAAAGTTCAAACCCACTGGGCCACTTCGAGGCGCATCGCGGTGGTGACCGTCGTCTCCTGTACCGCCTCCACGGGGACCGCGGTGACGAAAGTGCCCAGCTCCTCGTCCCAGCGGAAGTTCTCGACCGACGCCCGCAGCCGGGTGATCCGGTCCAGTTCCGCGTAGTCCGTGAAGTCGGTGGTGATGGAGGCGACCGCCAGGCTGTACGGGTCGACGCCGTGCTGCCGGGCGACGGAGGCGACGGCCAGCTGACGCGCGGCCTCCATCTGGAGGTGGCCCGGCACATGGTCCAACGGGTGGTCGAACACGTGCGGATGGCCGGTATCGACCACCAACTGGGCGCTGTACGAGCTCGGTTCGCCCTCGACGACGGGATGGGTGACGAACACGTTGCGGGCGTCCCTGCGGCCCACGGCGGACGGTTCGGCGGCGGTGAAGCGCGGGAGCAGGAACCCGGGGTGGTCGGGCACCTGACGCCGGCCGCGCAGCGTGCGGTAGGCGGCCTTGGACAGGATCAGCAGCCCGCCCTCCCCCGTCAGGGCCGGCCTGCCGTCGACCAGGACGTCCCCGGTGAAGGTGAACCCCTGCACGCGTCCCGCCCGGTTGCGCCGGGCCCGTACGTCCACGGTCACCCGCAGGTCGGCCGGCCGACGGCCGATGCGCAGCGGCTCGAAGGCGACGGTGCGCAGCCGCAGGTTGCGGAAGATGAACACGGACTCCAGGCCCACGTCCAGATGGCGGTGGGCGATCAGGACACCGGCCTGCCGCACCACCTCCACCAGCAGGGTGAAGTCGTACAACGGGGAGCTCTCGCCGATCAGATGGCCGCGCGGGAGCTGCGCGGCGACGACGAACGAGTCCTCGCCGGTCGGGGCGGAGTCGGTGACGAAGACCTCGGCTATCGACGCTCTGTGCACCAGGGCACGGGGAACGGTCGCGTCGTAACTCAGCTCTATCTCAGGGGCGTTCTGCTCAAGGACGTTCTGCTCGACGGTGTTCTGCTCGACGGTGTCCACCGCGACGGTGGACGCGGGCGTGGATGCGGGCATGGGCATGGCGGGTCCTTCCGGAAGAGTTCGGTGGCGGGGGCGCGTCAGCGCGGGACGGCCGGCGCCGGCGTGGCGAGTGACGGACGGGACGGCACACGGGCGAGGAGGGCGTCGAGGCCGTCCGGGCCCGACCGGGCGGCGACGACACCGTCTGGCCGCACATACGCGCACCACGGGGCACGGGCCCCGGCCCACGTGTCCGTCCGTTCCCGTACGACGGCGAATCCGGCGCCGGTCGGCGGGACGTCACCCCCGTCCGTGTCCGCGGGCCGGATCCACAGCACCCGCGCCGTGTCCTCGGCACCCCGCTCCCGGAGCGCCGTCCAGGCCCGCGCGGCCCGCCGTCCCGCCTCGCCGTCGCCGTACACCAGCAGGGTGTGCCGTCCGGCGGCCAGATGGGCGTGCAGCGACGTCTCCGCCGTGCCGTGCACCGGGGTCAGCGACAGCTCGGGGGCGCGTCGGCCGGGACGCAGGGCGCGCGGGGCGGCCGAGGCGCCCGCGAGGTCGGCCACCGCCGGGCTCCCGGAGTGGTCCAGGTCGAGCTGCGCGAGCACCGGGAGGGCCTTCTTCTCCAGCAGACCGGCACCGGACAGCGCCCGCATCACGGTGTCGCGCAGCGTGCGGGCCAGCGGGCTGCGCAGCAGCCACATCCGGGTCTGCTGGTCGCCGTTCCTGACCGCCCGGACGGAGGCGGGGCGGCGCTCCGCCTCGTAGCTGTCGAGCAGGGCCGGATCACAGCCGCGGACCACGGCGGCGAGCTTCCAGCCGACGTCGTAGCCGTCCTGGACACCGGTGTTGAGTCCCTGGCCGCCGGCCGTGGTGTGGGCGTGCACCGCGTCGCCCGCCAGCAGTACGGGCCCTTCCCTGAACCGCGGGGCGACCTTGGCGTGCACCCGGAAGCGGCTGGACCACCGGACGTCCCGCAGCCGCAGTCCGCCCGGCCCGCGTTCGTCGAGGAGCCGCTGGAGCAGTTCCGTGGACGGGGGTTCGGTGCGTCCGTCGGGCTCCATGTCGAAGAAGACGCGGTGGCCGTCCGGCTGGGGGACGATCACCAGCACCCCGTCCGGGCTGATGTGGTGCCGCACCTCGGCCTCGGCGCCGGCGCCGTCCAGCCGGCCGTCGCCGATCAGGAACGTACGGTCGAAGGTGTGCCCCTCGAAGGGGATGCCGACGCTGTCGCGCACCAGGCTGCGGGCGCCGTCGGCGGCGACGAGCCACGGCACGGTCACCGTCTGCTCGCCGACGGCCGAGCGCAGCGTGACGGTCGCCGACTCGGCGGAGCCGCCGCGGTCCACCGTCACCGACACGACCTCGGTGTCCCACTCGACGGTGCCGCCGAGGTCGGTGAGCCGCTCGTGCAGCGCCCGCTCGGTGACCGGCTGCGGTACGCACAGCGGGCCCGGGAACGCGGTGTTCTCCAGCCCGCCGAAGCGCACGGCGCCGGTGCGCCGGCCCCGCGACCAGTACGACGCCCCGGCCAACGGCAGTGCGACGCGGGCGAGTTCGTCCGAGACGCCGAGGCGGCGCAGGCACTCCAGCGCGCCGCTCCACAGCACCAGCCCCTTCGGGGCGGTGCCGGGGCCCGGGCGCCGGTCGACGACGCGGCAGGGCACGCCGAGGTCCCACAGGGCGCAGGCGGCGGTGAGCCCGGTGGGCCCCGCGCCGACGATCAGAACCGGTGCGGTCATCGCGCCGCACCTCCCGTCGTCCCGGCCGGGGCCGGCGCGGCGGGGCAGCCGAGCAGTCCGGCGATCTCCTGGACGGCTGCGGCGGTGTCGGTGAACCGCACCGACCGGATGCCGAGTTCCTCCGCCGCCCGGCAGTTCTCCTCGGTGTCGTCGACGAACACGCAGCGCTCCGGGGTGGTGCCGAGCCGCTCCAGCAGGATGCGGTAGATCCGGGGGTCGGGCTTGCGCACGCCCTCCCGGTGCGAGTCCACGACGACGTCGAACAGCTCGTCCGCGGGGATCTGGGCCCGCCACAGCGGCTCCCATTCGCGGACGTTGTTGGTGAGCAGGGCGAGGCGGTAGCCGGCGGCGCGCAGGGAGCGCAGGAAGGCGAGGAACGGCTCGTTGGGCCGCCGGCCGCGGAACCAGAGCTCGCCGAAGCCCTGCCCGTCGGCGAGGATCCGGCCGGAGCCCTCGGGCAGTTCGGCCAGGATCCGGTCCACCATCTGCCGTTCGCTGATCCCGCCGGTCTCCAGGGCCGCCATCGGGGTCTCCCCGTGGCGTTCCGTGGCGGCGAGGAACGCCTGGGCGAGGTCGCCGGCGTCGATCCCGGCGAGGTCGGCGAAGGCGGCGAAGATCTCGACGAGCGGGTTCGTCAGCACTCCCCCGTAGTCGACGACGACCGTGTCGACGGCCATGGCGTCTCCCTCCGGTGCCGGGGCCGGGCGTGCGGACTGCGCACGCGGCCCGGCGGTTTGCGTGGATGTCATCGGACTGCTCCCCCTTTGCTCCGTGGATGCCCGGGCTCCCGCGTCGATACGACGGTGAACGGCCCGGGCCGGGACACGGCTGCGGCTGATCCGGGTGTGGGCTGGGCGGCGGTCGGGGGACGCGTCACGGATTCGCCGGTCCCCGTGGTCCGGCCGACCGCACTCTGTCGATCCGGTGTCCGCCCGACCGCGCGTCCCGGACACTAATGACGCCGGCTTGCGCGGCGCCAAAGCGAGATGCGGGAGGACCGGTTTTCGGTCCTCCCGCATACGTGGCCCACCTGCGCGGACCGCGCCGACCCGCGCCCGGGCCTGTGACCCTCACCGGTGCGCACGGCACGGGCTCGCGCCCGCCACCCGCAACCGTGCCGGAGGCACCGGCACACGCCGCGCGCACGGGGCGGGCCCGCGCCACGCTCGGGCGGTGACGCAGGCCGGCACCGTCGTCCGGAGCCGTGGCTCACGGAGTGCGCACGAGGCGGGCCCGTGCCACGCTCGGGTCGCGGCGCAGGCCCGCGCTCGAGGCCGGGCCGTCTTCACGGCCGTGGCTCGCGTGGGTGCCGGGCGGGGGTCAGCCGGCGGGTTTTCCCGCCGCCGCGCTGAGTGGGGCGGCGGGCTCGGCGGCCCGGTGGGCCGGTGTGTCCGGTTCGCGTGCGTCCGTCGGGGCCGGGTCCGCTGCGTCGCGTACCCGTGCGTCGGGCCCCGCGCCCGAGTCCCCGGGCTCCGGAGCCGGAGCCCGGCGGGCCGGGCCGCTCTCGCTGATGCCGATCCGTGCGTGCAGCCGGCGCAGCGGGCCGGGCGCCCACCAGCTCGCCCGGCCGGTGATGGACAGCACCGCCGGCACCAGCAGCGTGCGGATCACCATGGCGTCCATGAGGACGGCCAGGGCGACGCCCAGTCCGAGCATCTTCGTGTTGGTGATCCGGGACGTGCCGATGGCCACCATCACCACCGACAGGACCAGCGCGGCGGCGGTGATGACCCCGCCCGTGCCGCGCATGCCCGCCACGACGGCCTCCTTGTGGTCACGGCCGCGCTCCCGCTCCTCCTTGATCCGGGACAGCAGGAAGAGGCCGTAGTCCATGGAGAGTCCGAAGGCGAGACAGAACATCAGCACCGGCAGCGCCGTCTCGACGCTCCCGGTCGGGGTGAAGCCCAGCAGCCCGGACAGGTTGCCGTCCTGGAAGACCCACACCACGGCGCCGAGCATCGCGGTCAGGCTGAGCGCGTTGAGCAGCACCGCCTGCACCGGGATCAGCACACTGCCGGTGAGCAGGAAGACCAGCGCCAGCGTGGCGAGCACGATGATGGCGACGGCCCACGGCAGCCCGCTGCCGATGGCCTTCTGACTGTCGATCAGGGCCGCGGTCGTCCCGGCGGTGTACGTCGCGAAGGGCGCGTCCACCGCCCGTACGTCCCGCACGAGTTGCTTGCCGTCCTCGGAGATCGCCTCCACGCCGGGCACGACGGTCAGATACGCGATGTCTCCGGAGACCCGGCCCGGCTGCCCGGCGCCGACGGAGCGGCCGTCGGTGTAGCCCCCGGTCGGGGCGTCCACCCGCAGCACTCCGTCGAGCCGGGACAACTCCTCGGCGTACGCGCCCAGTTCGGCGGTTCCTGCCTGCCGGGTGACGACCTCGACCACACCGGTGGGGCTGCCCTGGAAGTCGTCCCTGATGTGTTCCTGCACCACCCGGGACTCGGCCGAGTCGGGCAGCTGCCGGTAGTCGGCGGTGCCGAAGTGGGCGTTCAGGAAGGGCGCGCCGAGCAGCAGCAGAACGGCGAGCGTGCCGGTGGCCACCAGCGGCGCCCGGCGCATCACCCACCCGGTCAGCCGGGCCCAGCCCGCTCCGGCCCCGTCGGCCCGGCCCTCCTCCCGCTTCCCCCGCCGTACGAGCTTGCGCACGTCCAGCGCGTCGACCCGCCGGCCGAGGACGGCGAGCAGCGCCGGCAGCACCAGCAGCGCGGACGCGGCGGCGAGCACCACCACGCTGATCCCGGCGTAGGCGAGCGACCGCAGGAAGTACAGCGGGAAGACCAGCATCGCGGCCAGCGCGACGGCCACCGTCGCGGCGGAGAACAGCACGGTCCGCCCGGCGGTGTTCAGCGTGGCGGCGAGCGCGCCGGGCATGTCCCGGCCGCGGGCCAGCTCCTCCCGGTAGCGGCGCACGATCAGCAGCGCGTAGTCGATGGCGAGGCCGAGACCGAGGGCGGTGGTGAGGTTGGTGGCGAAGACGGAGACGTCGGTGAACGAGGTCAGCACGCGCAGCACGGCGTTGGTGCCGAGGATCGCGATCACGCCGATGCCGATCGGCAGCAGCGCGGCGACGGCGCTGCCGAACACCACCATGAGGATGATCAGCGTGATGGGCAGCGCGATGAGCTCGGCGCGCACCAGGTCCTCGCTGATGAAGGTCTGCTGCTCGTGCTGGACCGCGACGCTGCCGCCGATCCGGACCGACAGGTCGCCCTGCCCGCCGTCGAAGTGCGGAATGATCCGCTCCTCCAGCGTGCGCTCGGCCGCCAGGTCGTCCCCGGTGAGCCGGGCGACGATCAGGCCCTCCCGGCCGTCCTCGGAGCGCAGGGCCTGGGAGCCGGTGTCCCAGTAGGAGGTGACACCCGTGACGCCGCGCTCGTCGGCGAGCCGGGCGGCGAGCTCCCGGGCCTGCCGGGCCACCCCGGCGTCGTCGACGCCCGCGTCGGCGCGGGCCAGCAGGACCAGGTTGGGGCGGGCGCCGGGGAACTCGCGTTCCAGGATCTCCGCGGCGTACGAGGACTCGGAGGACGGGTCGACGACACCGCCGCTGCCCCCGCTGCGCAGCCGGTCGGCCACCCCGCTGCCGAGGACCACCGCCCCGGCGAGGAGGAGCACGGTGAGCGCGAGCAGCAGACGGGGCCGGTTGCCGGTGAGGCGGGCCAGCGCGGTGAACAGTCCGGCGGGCGGCTGCTCGGTACGGGCGGGGGACGCGGAATCGGGCGGTGAACTGTCGTGAGGCAGGGGCGCCATGAAGGACTCCCGGTGGCAGGTCTGGGCGGGTGGGGTCGGTGTGGTGGCCGGGCAAGGGCGGGACGGCCCGCGCGGGCGCGGAGGGGGCGGTGTCCGGCACGGCCCGCCTCCGCGCGGCGGTGTGTCAGCGGCGGTGCAGCTGGAACTGGCCGGGTGTGGCCGACGGGATGCCGGTCAGGACCTCCCGGAGCCCGCCGCTGAGCACGTAGTCGCCGTACGGCGTGACCGCGACCGTCGTGGGGTCCTCGATCGGCCACGTCCGGTCCTGCACCGTGCGGGCGGAACGCCAGTTGTCGGTGGAGCGCAGCACCACGACGTGGTCCCTGCCCTGGCGTCCACCGGACAGCGACAGATCGTTGGCGGCGGCGACCAGGGAGCCGTCGGGGCGCAGCGCGATGCCGTCCAGGGAGGTCGGCGGGCGGTCCAGCCGGACCTCGCGGACCACCGGGCGCGTCGAGCGGGGGTGGTCGATGCGGAACAGCCGGCCGCCGTCGTACTTGGCCATGAGCAGGAACCCGGCGGGGTGGTGGACGATGCCGTTGGGTCCCGTGTCGGCGGTGGTGAAGCGTTCGTCGGTGATCACCCGGCGGACCGTGCCGTCGTGGCTCACTCGGGTCACGGTGTCGACACCGGTGTCGGTGACGTAGATGTCGCCGTGGCGTTCGTCGACGGCGACATCGTTGGCCCGGGGCATCTCGGCCCCCGCGGAGACGTCCACCAGGTGCCGCACGGCGCCGGTGGCCAGGTCGAAGACGCCCACGCCGGACACGGGGGGCAGCGAGGGGTCCACGATGCCCAGCAGCCGGCCGAAGTAGTCCGTGTACGCGGCCACCACACGGCGACGCCGGGCGTCCACCGTGATGCCGAGCACCGAGACCTGCGCGAACGGTGCCACCAGCGGGGTGACCGAGCCGTCCGGGCGTACGACGGAGATCGTGCCCTGGGTGCTCGACCCGACCAGGAACGCCTTTCTGGTCGGGTCCCAGGCAACGCCCTCCGGGTACAGGTTCGGGGCGGTGACAGTGAGCGTGCCCGGCAGCGGGCAGCGGGCGGCGGAGTGTCCGCCGCGCCCGCCTCGACCGGAGTGCGCGAAGGCGGGGAGCGGCGCGGCGGCGAGCGCCCCGCCCGCGGCGCCCACGGCGGCGAACCTGAGAAGGGTACGGCGGGAGGCCGGAACTGACGCGTCCAATGTGTGCTCCTTCAAGCGGAAGCGGGTGACGGCCGGCCGATACGCGGTGAAGGCGGGCAGGACGTTCGCCCGCGGCCGGGCACCAGGAGAAGAACAACCGATTCCGACTGCCCACCGGCCGCGACCCAGCGTCGCGATCCGTCCTGGAGAACCACTGGACCGTTGCTGAACCTGCGGGGCCCGCCCACCGTGGCTGGCCGACCTCGTGCGCTTTGGTCCGCCTCAAGGCCCGCTCTCTAGCGTCCCGGTCCGTCAGCGCACGGGGGAGGCCGGACAGCCGGGCCCGGACCGTGCGTCGGAATGCCGAAGGAGACGAGTCGCGTGACGGTGGACATCGAGCACGCCCGGCCGCTGCCGGCCGGGACCGGCGTCAAGGAAGTACGTCGCCTGGACCGGGTGGTCATCAGGTTCGCGGGGGACTCGGGTGACGGTATGCAGCTCACCGGCGACCGTTTCACCTCGGAGACCGCGTCCTTCGGCAACGACCTCTCCACCCTGCCGAACTTCCCGGCCGAGATCCGCGCACCCGCCGGGACTCTGCCGGGTGTGTCGTCGTTCCAGCTGCACTTCGCCGACCACGACATCCTCACCCCCGGCGACGCACCCAACGTCCTGGTCGCCATGAACCCGGCCGCCCTCAAGGCCAACATCGGCGACCTCCCCCGCGGCGCGGAGATCATCGTCAACACGGACGAGTTCACCAAGCGGGCCATGCAGAAGGTCGGCTACGCCACCAGCCCACTGGAGGACGGCTCACTGGAGGCCTACCACCTCCACCCCGTCCCGCTGACCACGCTGACCGTCGAGGCGCTCAAGGAGTTCGACCTCACCCGCAAGGAGGCCGAACGCAGCAAGAACATGTTCGCCCTCGGCCTGCTGTCATGGATGTACCACCGGCCCACCGAGGGCACGGAGAAGTTCCTGAAGTCGAAGTTCGCCCGGAAGCCCGACATCGCCGCCGCGAACATCGCCGCGTTCCGGGCGGGCTGGAACTTCGGGGAGACCACCGAGGACTTCGCCGTCTCCTACGAGGTGGCTCCGGCGGCGACGGCGTTCCCGCCGGGGGTGTACCGCAACATCTCCGGCAACCTCGCCCTGTCCTACGGGCTGGTCGCCGCGTCCCGCCAGGCGGACCTGCCGCTCTACCTGGGCTCGTACCCGATCACCCCGGCCTCCGACATCCTCCACGAACTCAGCAAGCACAAGAACTTCGGCGTACGCACCTTCCAGGCCGAGGACGAGATCGCCGGCATCGGCGCGGCGCTGGGTGCCGCCTTCGGCGGCTCCCTCGCGGTGACCACGACGAGCGGCCCCGGTGTGGCGCTGAAGTCGGAGACGATCGGGCTGGCGGTGTCGCTGGAGCTGCCGCTGCTGGTCGTGGACATCCAGCGCGGCGGCCCCTCCACCGGCCTGCCCACCAAGACCGAACAGGCCGACCTGCTCCAGGCCATGTACGGCCGCAACGGCGAAGCCCCCGTCCCGGTCGTCGCACCGAAAACCCCGGCCGACTGCTTCGACGCGGCGATGGAGGCGGCCCGGATCGCGCTGACCTACCGCACCCCGGTCTTCCTCCTCTCCGACGGGTATCTGGCGAACGGGTCGGAGCCCTGGCGGATCCCGGGCCTGGGGGAACTGCCGGATCTGCGGGTGCGGTTCGCGCAGGGGCCGAACCACACCCTGGACGACGGTTCGGAGGTGTTCTGGCCGTACAAGCGGGATCCGCAGACGCTGGCGCGGCCGTGGGCGGTCCCGGGCACGCCGGGCCTGGAACACCGCATCGGTGGCATCGAGAAACAGGACGGCACCGGCAACATCTCCTACGACCCCGCCAACCACGACTTCATGGTCCGCACCCGCCAGGCCAAGATCGACGGCATCGACGTCCCCGATCTGGACGTCGACGACCCGCACGGTGCCCGGACCCTCGTCCTGGGCTGGGGCTCCACCTACGGCCCGATCACAGCGGCGGTACGCCGGCTGCGTATCGCCGGGGAGCCGATCGCGCAGGCGCACCTGCGCCACCTCAACCCCTTCCCGCACAACCTCGGCGAGGTACTCGCCCGTTACGAGCGCGTCGTCGTCCCCGAGATGAACCTCGGGCAGCTCGCCACCCTCATCCGGGCGAAGTACCTGGTCGACGCCCATTCCTACAACCAGGTCAACGGCATGCCGTTCAAGGCGGAGCAGCTCGCCACGGCGCTGAAGGAGGCCATCCATGCCCACTGAGGCACTCACCGCCAAGGACTTCAAGTCGGACCAGGAAGTGCGCTGGTGCCCCGGCTGCGGTGACTACGCCGTCCTCGCCGCCGTCCAGGGCTTCATGCCCGAACTCGGCCTGGCGAAGGAGAACATCGTCTTCGTCTCCGGCATCGGCTGCTCCTCCCGCTTCCCGTACTACATGAACACCTACGGGATGCACTCCATCCACGGCCGCGCCCCCGCCATCGCCACCGGACTCGCCACCTCCCGCCGCGACCTCAGCGTCTGGGTCGTCACCGGCGACGGCGACGCCCTCTCCATCGGCGGCAACCACCTCATCCACGCCCTCCGCCGCAACGTCAACCTCAAGATCCTGCTGTTCAACAACCGCATCTACGGCCTCACCAAGGGCCAGTACTCCCCCACCTCCGAGGTCGGCAAGATCACCAAGTCCACGCCGATGGGCTCCCTCGACGCACCCTTCAACCCGGTGTCACTCGCGATCGGCGCCGAGGCCTCGTTCGTGGCGCGCACGGTGGACTCCGACCGCAAACACCTCACCGAGGTGCTGCGCCAGGCCGCCGACCACCCCGGCACCGCACTCGTGGAGATCTACCAGAACTGCAACATCTTCAACGACGGCGCCTTCGAAGTCCTCAAAGACCGCCAGCAGGCCGAGGAAGCCGTCATCCGCCTGGAACACGGCCGGCCGATCCGCTTCGGCACCGACGGCTCCAAGGGCGTCGTCCGCGACCGGGCCACCGGCGACCTCAAAATCGTCACCGTCACGGACGACAACGCGGCCGACGTCCTCATCCACGACGCCCACGCCACCTCCCCCACCACCGCCTTCGCGCTGTCCCGGCTCGCCGACCCGGACACCCTCCACAACACCCCCATCGGCGTCTTCCGCAACACCGAACGACCCGTCTACGACACCCTCATGGCCGACCAGCTGGACCAGGCCGTCGAGCGGTACGGCAAGGGCGACCTGCAATCCCTTCTCACAGGCACCAACAACACCTGGACCGTGGAGCGTCCCTCATGACCTATGTCATTGCCCA
Source organism: Streptomyces sp. NPDC031111 (assembly GCF_055570675.1). Taxonomy (NCBI): domain Bacteria; kingdom Bacillati; phylum Actinomycetota; class Actinomycetes; order Kitasatosporales; family Streptomycetaceae; genus Streptomyces; species Streptomyces sp. NPDC031111. The sequence continues at coordinate 389,191 of NZ_JBVIGS010000001.1, read as the reverse complement.
GCCCTGCGTCGACATCAAGGACAAGGCGTGCATCGACGAGTGCCCGGTCGACTGCATCTACGAGGGCCCCAGGAAGCTCTACATCCATCCGGACGAATGCGTGGACTGCGGCGCCTGTGAACCGGTGTGCCCCGTGGAGGCCATCTTCTTCGAGGCCGATGTGCCGGACCGGTGGAGCGACTACCGCACCGCTGACGCCGAGGTCTTCACCGAACTCGGCTCGCCGGGCGGGGCGAGTGCGGCGGGGCCGCTGAGCGCCGACCACCCGTTGGTCTCCGAGCGGGCGGGCCAGGCCGCGTAGCCGGTCGTCGCGGCGCCGGATCCCGGCTCGGCTGAAGGTCCAGTCCCGTTCCAGGCCGATTGCAGTGGTCTGGGACACCGTAGGGGCGATGGCGGAAACCTTTCGCTGTCGCCTCTACGGCGTTTGTGCGCGCCGACCGCGGCCCTCGAGCCCCGGAGCACACTCACAAAGGAGCTGATCATGGACCGCACGCTCGCGGCCTCCTCCACCGCGTCCCTGACCCACGCACCGTCCGCTCCCGCCGCCGAACAGGGCTTTGTGGCCCCGCTCCATCTGCTGCACAGACCCGCGACGCCCGAGGGGTTCCTGCTGGACGCCACCGCGCCGGCGGAGCAGCACTTCGCCCTGTCCGCCGAACTGCCCCGGGGGCACGCCACGTTCAACGACGGGCCGGGAGTCTTCCACGATCTGCTGTTCGTGGCGGAATGCCTGCGCCAGGCCACGCACTTCGTCGCGCACCAGTATTTCCGGGTGCCGGCCGAACGCCCCGCCGTCTTCGTCTCCAGCGGGCTCGACGTCCTCGACCTCGCGCCCTGGCGCGACACCGGCGACCCGGCCCATGTGTCCCTGGACATCACCCTGACCCCTCTCGACGTGGTCCACGGGATACCGCGCGGCCTCGACTGCCGGGGCGGTGTGGCGATCGACGGGGTGAGCTGCGGAAGCGCCCGGGCACGGCTGCTGTTCCTGATGCCGAAGGTGTACGAGACCCATCGCGCCCTGGGGCGCAGGGAGAGCCTGTACAGCACCACGCCGGGCCGGGCGGCGGGCGTCGGGGAGCCGGAGTCCGCCGTTGTGCGGCCCGAGCGGGTGGGGAGGGGTCGGCCTGACAACGTAGTCGTGGGTCCGCCGCTCGGCCCGGTCGACGGCGAGTTCGTCCTGCCCGTGCTGCCCGCCGCGGGCCACGAGGTCTTCCGTGCCCGTCCCGGCGACCACGTACCGGGGCCGGTGTTCCTGGAGGCGTCCCGGCAGGCCTCGCTGATCGCCGCCGCGGAACTGCACGGGTTCGAGGCGGCGCACGCCGTGCTGACCAAGTGGCGGGTGTCCTTCCGCGGCTTCGGGGACGCCGACCTCCCGCTGACCTGCACCGTTGCCGCCGACGATCCGGTGCGCGACGGCGCCGGCCGGCCGACGGTCCGTACCCGGCTGGCCTTCAGCCAGGGCAGCCGCGTGCTGTGCACCGCCTCCGCCACCCTCCTCCAGGACTGCTGACCGCACTCCTCTCTCTCCCACCGTGTCTCGTAAGGAGCCCTGTCATGCGCTTCCGGGTACTGGGGCCGGTGAGCCTGGCTCCCCGCACCCCCTCCGCGGCTAAACCGCGGGCGCTGCTCGCCACGCTGCTGATGCAGTCCGGGGAGGTGGTTCCCGCGCCCGCCCTGATCGACGAGCTGTGGGGCACCGAACCACCGCGCACCGCGACCACCACGCTCCAGGTGTATGTGTCCCAGCTGCGGAAGGTGCTCACCGAGGACGGATCCGCCGAGCGGGTCGGGGCGCTGCTGACCCGGGCGCCCGGCTATCTGCTGGAGGTGCCCGAGCAGGAGTTCGACCTGCCGCGCTTCGAGCGGCTGCGCGCCCAGGGCCGTACGGCCTTGCAGGAACGGGACTACGTGCACGCCTCCTGGCTGCTGCACGAGGCCCTCGCCCTGTGGACGGGTCCGGCCCTGTCGGGGATCCCGCACGGTGTGCGGCTGGAGTCGGCCGCCATCCGCCTCGACGAACTGCGCATGGAGGTCCTGGAGCAGCGGATCGTCGCCGATCTGCGGCTGGGCCGCCACCAGGAACTCGCGGGTGAGCTGCTGGCGCTGGCCAACGAGCACCCGTTGCGGGAGAGCGTGCACGGCCACCTGATGGTGGCGCTGTACCGGACGGGCCGGGGGTCGGACGCGCTGCGGGTGTACGGCAGGCTGCGGCACTCGCTGGTGGAGGAGCTCGGGGTGGAGCCGGGGCCCGCGCTGGCCCGGCTGCACGAGCGTGTCCTGCGGCGCGATCCGGCGCTGGACTGGCGTCCGGACAAGGCCGGGGCGGCGGGCACCTCCGGTGCGCAGGGGGCGGGCGGTGCTCAGGGTTCCCGAGCCGCCGCGCCGGGTACGTCTGGGGCGGCCGGCGGCCGTCCCGTCCCGGGTCCGCCGCCGGTGCTGCCGGCCGCGGCCCCCGGGTTCGTCGGACGCCACGGTGAACTGGTCCAGGGGGAGCGGGCGTTGCGTGCCGGGGCCGGGCGGCCGGCGGTGCTGGCCGTGTCCGGGCCGGCCGGTGTGGGCAAGACCGCGTTCGCCCTGCACCTCGCGCACCGGGTGGCCGGCCTGTTCCCGGACGGCCAGGTGTTCGTCTCCCTGCGCGGGCCGCAGGGCGGTCCGCTGAGCGCGGCCCAGGCGGGGACGGCACTGCTGCGCCGCCTGGTCGACGACGTTCCCGGTTCCTGGCTCACCGACCCGGAGGAGGTGACGGACCGGCTGCGGCGGGCCATGCACGGGCGCCGGCTGCTGCTCGTCCTCGACGACGCCGCGTCCGAGGAGCAGATACGGCCGCTGCTGCCGCCCGGCGACTCGTCCGCGGTGATCGTCACGGGGCGGCGCGGCGCTCCCGCGCTGGACGGCGCGCGGCACATCGCGCTGGACACGGTGCGCCCGGACGAGGCGGTGGAACTGCTGATGGCCGCCGGCGGGGAGCGGATGGCGCGGGACCCGGTCACGGCCGGGGAGATCGCCCGGCTCTGCGGGTACTTCCCGCTGGCGCTGCGGGTGGCCGCGGCCGCCCTGACGGCACGTCCGCACACCACGGCGGCCGCGCTCGCGGAACGGCTGCGCGACGAGCGCACCCGGCTCGGTGTGCTGCGGGAGGGCGACCTCGACCTGCGGTCCACCCTGCTGACGGGCTATCAGGAGGCCGGGGCCGCGCAGCAGCGGGCGTTCCGCCTGCTGTCGCTGGCCCCGGGCCCGGACTTCGCGGCGTGGACGGCGGCGGTCCTGCTGGGCACCGGCACCGCGCAGGCCCACGAGACCGCCGAGGAACTCGTCCGGGCCCATCTGCTGGAGGCCCGGACGGACGGACCGGCACCGCGCTACGGCTTCCACTCGCTGCTGCGTGTCCTCGCCACGGAGCTGAGGACCACGGAACCCGACGGGGAGCGGACCCGCCGGGAGGCCGCGGAGCGGCTGGGGCGGGCGTATCTGGAGCTCGCCCGGCACGCGGACCGGCGACTGGCCCCCGGGCGGGACTGGCGGGCACACCCCGCGCCCGTCCGTACGGGGGTGGATGCCGGCGCGGTCGTCGGCACGAGCCCGCTGCGCTGGTTCCGGGAGGAGGCGGCGGGGCTGGTGGAGGCGGTACGGCAGGCGCACGCGGCCGGGTTGTGGTCCCTGGTGTGGGAGCTCGCCGGGAGCGCCGCGGGGTACTTCCACGCCTGTGCCGCCTGGGAGGACTGGGAGGAGACCCATCGGCTGGGGCTGGACGCGGCCCGGCGCGCCGGGGACGTCGCGGCGCAGGCGGCGATCCGGTACTCGCTCGGCGACCTCGCCTGGCAGCGCCGTGACGCGGACCGGGCGATGGCGTACTACGGCGCCGCTCAGCACGGGTTCGGTCTGGTCGGTGACCGGATCGGCGCGGCGCGCTGCCGGATCGGCGCGGCGGACATCCTGCTGGGCCAGGGCCGGCTCGGGGCCGCCGCGCGGCGCTACGGGCGGGCGCTGGCGCTCTGCTCGGCGGGCGGTGACCGGCGGGGCGCGGTGGCCGCGCTGAACGGGCTGGCCCTGGTCAATTTGCGGCTCGGCCGCGAGGAGGCGGCGGCGGGTCAGCTGGCGCAGTGCCGGGGCGCGGCGGAACGCCTGGGCGACCGCCGCTGGACGGAATACCTCCGCCGCACCACGGCCCGCCTCACGACCCCCACCCCCCACGCCACAGAAATCCAACCGGGCATCTGGCTAATCTCCCCCACCCGCTCCTGACCCAGCTACGGGCGGTCGCCCCGCCCAGCTGCGGGCAGTCGTGCCGCTGGGGCGGCACGGGTGGGCGCAGGCGGCACCCCGCAAGCGCCGGGCAGCGCGACCCACCCCCGCCCAGCCCCAGACGCCGGGCACCTCACCCCGCGGCAGCCCGCCGGCGCCCACCCCGCCGCTTCCGCCCCGCATCCGCCCGCCGCGTACGCAACAACTGCCGCCACTCCTCCGCACTGAACCGAGCCGCCTCCGTCCCGGAGACAAAATCGTGCAGCACGGCAAGAAACCGCTCCGGATCCGCCCGGAACGGAAAGTGCCCCGCGTCCTCGAAGATCTCCAGCCGACTCCCCGGCATGGACACATGCCCCAGCCCCGCGTGGATCGCCGGCACCACCATGTCCCGCCCGCCCCACACCAGCATCGTCGGCATCCCCTGCGTCAGATAGCTGCGGTCGAGCAACGTACCGACCTGCCCACGCCAGTCGACGACCGCCCGCAGGGTCCGTACGAAGGCGCTGCGGGACGTGGCGTCGGGCAGCGCGTCGACCACCCGCAGCAGATCCGGCGCGTCCACGCCGAGCCCGGTGTCGAGCACCTTCAACAGCCGCACCCACTGCGTCAACTGCCACCGCACGGTGGGCAGTTGCAGAGCCGCGAGCATCAGCTCCGCGCCCGGCAGCGTGGCCGCCCGCAGCAGCGGGGTGACCTGGCGTCCGATGCCTCCGCTGCCGACCAGCACCAGCCGCTCGGTCCGCTCCGGGAACTGGTAGGCGAACTGCGCGGCGACCGCGCCACCGAGCGAGTGCCCGACGAGGGTCGCCCGCTCGATGCCGAGGGCGCTGAGCAGGTCGCGCAGTCCGTTGGCGTACGCGCCGGGCGAGTAGTCGCCCCGGGGTTTGGCGGACGCCCCGTGACCGAGCAGGTCGGGGGCGACGACCCGGTAGCGGGAGGCCAGGCCCGGGATGATCTCGGCCCAGGTCGAGGAGGAGTCCCCGATTCCGTGGATCAGCACGACGGCGGCCGGGCCCTTGCCCGCCATCCGGTAGGCGTGCCGGTATCCGTGCAGCTGACGGGTGCGGACGCGGACCTCGTTGACGGCCACGGCGCGTGGTCCCGGCCGGAACGGGCGCATACGGGCGCCGGTGAAGGGGGTGACGGGCACGGTCAGGCCTCCTGCGGTATCAGTGCGGTGCCCGCGTCCGCGCCGGAGTCCGGGTCGGCGGCGCCGGAATCGTCGAGGTCGGGCGCGATTCCCAGCGACGCGAGGGTGCGCCAGGGAGGGACTGCGGTGCGGGTCGGGGTGCGCCACGGGGCGAACCGGGGAGTCGGGGGACGAGTGGTCTTCACGGTGGGCATGGCAACCGCCTCGGGATCGGTGTGGCGAGATTGCGTGGACGTTGGTGTGAAGTGGCCGGGGCGCGTGCGGACCGGGGGGAAGTCGCGCGGCCCGGCGCTTACGGGGTGCCGTCGCGCCCACCCGTGCCGCTGGGGGCACCTCCCAGGCCCTTGAGGCACTGGGGGAGGCACGACTGCCCGCGACTCTGAGGTGCGTGGGCCGTGCGGACCAGGCGTAAGGCACGACTGCCCGCGGCTACGGGGCCACGTGCCGCTCTCGGGGGGTGCGGGCGACCGGCCTGCGCCCCGTGATCCGGGCCCGGAGCAGGGATGCGATCAGCCACTTGCGCATCGCGCCCAGGTGCGCAGGTGAGCCGTGGACGTCGTCGAACTCCTTGAAGCGGACCCGGGGCAGCGTCCGGGCGAGCAGCTGCTGCTCCGCGCGCGGGATGATCTCGTCGCGGGCGCTGACGACATAGCCGACGGGGATGTCGACGGCGGCCAGGACGTCGGGGCCGAGCGGGAAGTCCCGCAGCAGCGTCCGCAACCGGCCGGGGTCGGCGGCCCCGGTGAGCCTGCACAGGGTGTCCACGGTGACGCCCGGCACCCGGGGCCACCAGTCGGGGTCGGTGAAGAAGCCGGCCACGGGGGCGCCGACGGTGTGCACGCTGCGGATCCGAGGGTCCTCGGCGGCGGCACGCAGCGCGAGGTGCCCGCTGAAGCTCAGGCCGAGGACCGAGGTGTCGGCCACCCGGGCGCGGCCGGTCAGCCGGTCCATCAGGAAGGGGAACAGCCGCCAGGAGTCGGCGTGGTAGCGCAGGGTGTTCTCCCCGACGCCCGGCATCTCGGTGGCCACCGCCGCGTACCCGAGGCGGGCCAGCCGGGGCAGCAGGGGCGCCCACTGCTCCTTCACGCTGACGATGCCGCCCATGATCAGCAGCAGGGGGCGCCGGCCACGGGCGTCGAGTCCGGCGGTCCAGCAGGCGACGGTGCCGTCGGGGTGGTCGAGGACCAGCCGTTCGATGCCGCGGCGGCGACGCCAGTCGTCGAAGGTGCGGACGCAGTTGGCCTGCGCCTTCGCGCGGTCGTCGTCGCCGTGGTACGGGAAGCGGGCGAGGGCGTACCGGCGGCAGGCGTCCAGCGGGCGGCCCGCGGAGGCCAGCCGGCCGGCCTCCGCGCTCCACACCCGGGCCCAGGACTCGGGGTGCCCGGGTTCGTCGTTGGTGATCCGCGGAAGTACGGCCGACACCTGGCGCTCGCTCAGACCCTGGCCGCGGGCGTGCAGCAGGGCGAACTGCTTCAGCTCGTCGAGTTGGTTCATGGCTCTCCTCCGTCTGCTCCGGAAGCCGAGGGGCGGCCCCGGGGAGGGGATGCGGCCCGGAGGCCCGGAGGTCGTCACGAGGTGCGGGCGGGCGCCCGTGCCGGGAGCGGGGGATGTTTCCCCCGGCCGGGCTCCCGCCCAAGAACATGCTGTCGGTGCTCCCTTGAGCCCCGCTTGCGGCCCGCATGACCGCCCGCACAGGGATACGCGCCGGCCCCCAACGCCACGTGCCGGGCCGCGGAGCGGGACTCCCCTCTCCGCGGCCCGGCACGTGTCACCAGCCGTCCTGCGGCCGTCCTACGACCGTCCTCCGCCTCACCAGCCCATCAGCTCGGCCTCCGCGGTGCTGTCGTCGTCCTCCGGGTCGTCGCCGAGGGCCTCGGCGACCGCGGCGACCACCCGCGGATCCAGCATGGTCTGCGCCGCCGTGTCCCGCGTACCGCCGAACCCGGTGTTGCTCACCGCGACGCTGACGACGTAGCCGCCGTCCACCGAGAAGGTGCGGAACTCCCACTCGACGCCGGTGCCGGGCGCCCCGTCCGGGGCCAGCACCCGGGGCGGCCGGCCGTCGGCGCCGAAGCCGAAGTCCGTGAACCGGAACCGCAGTCCCTGTCCGATCGCCTTGCTGTAGGCCTCCTTGAGCGTCCACAGACGCACCAGTACGGCTTCCCGCCGATGCGGCGGAAGCCGTTCCAGGAGCTTCAGTTCGTACGGTGTGCAGACATGGCGGTGCAGCCCCCTGGTGTACAGGGGGCGGTCCGCCCGTTCGGCGTCCACCCCGATCAGGCCCTTGGTGCTGAGCCCGATCAGCAGCAGGTCCTCTGTGTGGCTGAGGCTGACGTCCACCGCGTCGTAGCCGCGCAGATAGGGCCGGCCGGTGGGGCCGTACCCGAGTTCGACGACCTGCGGCGGCACTCTCAGCGCCACCGCCGCGGCGAACTTCAGCAGCACCCGGGAGGCGGCGAACCGCGTCCGGACGTCCGGGTGCGTCATGTCCAGATACCGCTCCCAGTCCCGGCCCAGCAGGGCACGCAGTCTGGGGCCGCCCGCCCGGTCCGGCCGCCAGTCGGCGAGCCGGGCGTGCAGTACGGCGACCGCGTGCTCCTCGAGGTCCGCACGGACCCGGTCCCATGCTCCGTCACGGCCGGAGATGCGGATCGGCTCCCCGAACGAGGGGCTTGACGCCGTCCTCCTCCGCGCCGTCATCGAAGCCCTCCAAGGTCTGCTTGAGGTCGTCCAGGACGTCGGCGGCGGTGGCGCCGTCGATGACCCGGTGGTCGAAGGTGAGGCCGAGCCGCATCACGGGGGCGACCGCCACCTCCCCGTCCCTGACGACGGGCCGCTCGACGACGCGGCCCGCGCACAGGGTGACCGCGGTGCCGCCACTGGAGTGGAAGCCGTCGACCGGCCGGTGGCCGAGCGAGCTCACCGCGACGGTGCCCAGCACGGTCGGCCGACGGGCCGGGCTGCGCAGGGCGGCGGCGAAGGCGAGCCGTCCGAGCGGCACCGGCAGCCGGCCGAGCAGCCGGACACCGCGGAACTCGGGCAGCCGGTCGGTGCCCGGTCCGCGGTAGCGGTCGATCCGCTCCTGGACGGACTCCAGGTCGGCGCTCTCCAGCCCCGGCAGCAGCGCGGAGAGCACGGTCCGTTCCCCGTCCACCGTGCGGTCCAGCGCCAGCTTCGCGGTGACCTGCGCGAACCGTACGGTGCGCGGTCCGCGCAGGCCGAAGAGCCCGCCGGGAACCATCGTGGCGTTGGCCCCCGGGTGGCGGTGGAGCACCCGGCCGGTGGCGTGCAGCAGATAGGTGACGACCGAGTACCGCCGGCCGGCGGCGCGGGCGGCGGCCCGGTGCGCCTCGATCCGGGTCATGTCGATGTCGGTGTCGAGGTGGACGGGCCGCTGCCGGGCGGCGTACTCCAGGAAGTACAGGGTGTGCCGGCGCCGGCGTTCGGGGTGGACCCGCAGGGGGGTCGGCGCGCCGGGCCGGGCCCCGGTCATGTGCCCGCCGCCAGCCGGTAGATCTCGCCGAGACTGCGGGCCTCGAGGAGCCGGCCGACGGGCAGCGAACGGCCGGTGGCCTGCTCCAGCGCGGTGACGAGTTTCAACAGGTAGAGCGAGTCCCAGTCGGGCAACTGGTCGAGGTCGGCGGAGACCTGGTGCTCCGCCAGCGGCATGCCCAGCTCGTCCCTGACGAGGCGGACGAAGTCGTCGATGGTCTGCATGGGTACGGCCCTCCCGGGCAAGGTGCGGGTCAGATCTTCTCGAGTGCGAAACCGGACTTGATCCACTTGCTGGACTCCACGGCGACGGCCAGCGCCCGCTGCCCCTGGCCGATCTTCCCGAGCAGCGCCTCCAACTGGAGGAAGGGCAGGGCGTTGCCGTTGTTGCCGGTCTCGGCGACGCACGACACCTCGACGGCGCCGGGCAGGTCGAGCTGCTCGGTGATGTGCCGGGTCATCCGGCCGGACAGCTGCGGCGGCAGCAGGAAGTCCACGTCCTCGGGGGACCAGTCGAGGTCCTCCAGGAGCTCCCACAGGATCTCCAGGGCCATCACGGGGACGGACTCCTCGATGGCCTTGTAGTCCTCCCGCACCGCCTGCCGGTCCTCGTGCCGGTCGGCCAGCCCGAACCACTCGATGACCTGGCCGGGCTGCCGGCCGAGCCCGGTGAAACGGTTGAGGACCCTGCGGACCGCCACCCGCTCCCCGCGCGGTTCGGCGGTGAGCACGGCCGCGCCCGCCCCGTCGCCGAAGAGCACGTAGTTGACGAGGTCGCTGGGCGCCGCCCCGGACAGGTCCCGGTCGAGGTCGAGATGCTTGCTGCACACGTCGCCGCCGATCACCAGGCCGGCCCGGTGCCCGCCGCCGGTGATCAGGGTGCGGCCCAGTTCCAGGGCCTGTACGGCTCCGGCGCAGCCGGACTGGAGCTGGTAGGTGGGAATCTGGTCCAGGCCGAGCTGGTCGGCGACATGGTTGACGGTGGCGGGCATGAGATGGTCCGGGGTCGCGGTGCCCATGACCACGAAGTCGATCTCGTCGGGAGCGACACCGGACGCGGTGAGGGCCTGCTCGCCGGCGCGGGCGCACAGGTCGGCCAGCGACCAGCGCACCTCCCCGCTGGTCAGGTCGCGGGCGAAGTGCCGGGTCCGGGTGCCGATGAAGACGTCGATCCATTCCTCGTTGACGCCGAGCGTCCGGGCGAGCATGGCGTTGTCGACCGGATCGCCCGGCAGGGCGGTGCCGGCCCCGGCGAGATGGGCGACGGGCTCGGACGACGAAGACGGGGCGGACGAGGGCTGCTGGGGTGACTGCGGTGGCTGCATCGGACGGTTTCCTTCTCACAATCGGCCGAGGAGGGACGTACGGACGGGGCGGCGCGGGTCGCTCAGGCGACGGCCGTGCCGAGCCGGTCCTGGAGGTAGTCGACGAGGTCGCCGACGGACGACAGCTGCGGCAGCAGGTCCTGCACGCTCATCGCCTCCAGACCGCTCAGCCGTTCCTGGAGCCGGTCCTTCAGCTCCATGACCATCACGGAGTCGAAGCCGAGGTCCTCGTACAGCAGGGACAGGCGCGACACCTCGTCCGGGGCGTAGCCGCCGACCTCGGCGACGGCCTCGGTCACGGCGCGGGCCACCGGATCGGTCCTGTCCTCCCCGGACGGGGGCAGTACGGCCGTCAGGACCGCCCCGCGGCCGTCCGTGGCCGGCTGCTCCGCCTGCCGGCCCCGGTCGGCGGGAACGTCGGGCGCCGCGGCGAGCTCAGTCGCCGGTACGGCCCGGACGGGGCCGCGGGTCCAGAACCGGCTGGTGTCGGAGAAGGCGTACGGGGCCAGCCGCTGCGGGACGCGCTCGTCCTCCGGGTAGGCGGCGTCCCACCACGGGTCGAGTCCGGTGCGGAAGAGTTCCGCGACCGCGTCGGCGAACTCCCGGCCGCCCGCGCCCTCCGCCGGGACGGGGGCCACGGTGTGCGTGGTCGCCCCGGCGGCGGAGCGCAGCGCCCGTGCCATGCCGGTGAGCACCGGACGGGGGCCGACCTCCACGAGGTGGGTGGGCCCGGCCTCCTGCAGCCGCGCCATGGCGTCGCCGAACAGCACCGGGGCTCCGATGTGCTCGACCCAGTACTTGGCGTCCATCGGTTCGGCCTCCAGCAGCCGCCCGCGCAGCGTCGAGTACACGGGCAGCTTGGGCACGCCGCCGCCGATCTCGTCCGCGACGGCGGCGAACCGGTCCAGGACGGGTTCCATCAGCGGCGAGTGGAAGGCGTGCGAGACCTCCAGTCGTCTGGTCGGCACCCCGCGCCGGCCGAGCTCCTCCTCGATCCGGCCCAGCGCGGCCGTGTCGCCGGAGAGCACGGTGGCCCGGGGGCCGTTCACCGCGCCCACGCCGACCAGCGGCTCGGCGTCGGCGAGTTCGGCCACGTCCGCGAGCGACGCCCGTACGGCGAGCATCCCGCCGCCCTCGGGCAGCGCCTCCATCAGGGCGCCCCGGGCGGCGATCAGCCGGGCCGCGTGCTCCAGCGGGAAGACCTCCGCCAGCACGGCCGCCGCGTACTCGCCGACGCTGTGGCCCAGCATGAGCGCCGGGCGCACACCGAGTTCGGCCAGGCTCGCCGCCAGGGCGTACTCGACGGCGAACAGGGCGGGCTGGGCCCAGCCGGTGCGGTGCACCGCCGGGTCGGCGGCCAGCAGCAGTTCGCGCACCGAGCCGCGGGTGTGCGGGGCGAGGGCCGCGTCGGCCTCGTCCAGGAACCGCCGGTACAGCGGTGACTCCTCGTAGAGGCGGGCGGTCATCGCCGGGTACTGGGAGCCCTGCCCGGTGAACAGCAGCGCCACCAGGGGCTTGCCCGAGGGGTGGCCGGACAGCCGGGCCAGCACGTCGTCGTCGGCGGCGGCCTCCCGCAGCGCCGCCGCCAGTTCCCCGGTGTCCCGGGCGGGCACCGCGAAGCGGTAGCGGTGGCCCGTCTTGGAGCGGTTGCTGCTCCAGCTCAGCGGGCCGGCCGGCACCCTGCGCCGCTGCACGGCGTCGGCCTGGACGAGCAGGTTGCGGCGCAGCGCGGCCGGCGAGGGCGCGGTCAGCGTGAACACCCCGGCCCCCAGGCCCGTACGGCCGCTGCCCTCACCGGTGCGTCCCGGCTCGGGGCGCGCGGCGTGCGGGGGCGCGGACTCCAGGACGGCGTGGGCGTTGGTGCCGCCCATGCCGAAGCTGCTCAGGCCGCCGATGGCCGGCCCGGACCGCAGGCGCAGCGGGGCCTTGAGGAGCCTGAGGCCCTGCTGGGCCAGTTTCAGGGCGGGGTTCTCCTTGGCCGCGAAGCGGCTGGCGGGGACCACCCGGTGGTGCAGGGACAGGGCGACCTTGATGAGGCCGGCGATACCGGCCGCGCCCTCGGCGTGCCCGATGTTTCCCTTGACGGAGCCGATCGCAAGGGGACGCCCGGAGCGGCCGGAGTGCAGCCGGCCGAGCGCCTTGACCTCGATCATGTCGCCGAGGACGGTGCCGGTGCCGTGGGCCTCGGTGAAGGCGACGTCGGACGGTTCGACGCCGGCCCGGCGGTAGGCGGCCCCCAGCACCTCCTCCTGCGACCAGCGGTTGGGGGCGGTGATGCCGTTGCTGCGGCCGTCCTGGTTGACGGCGGTGCCGCGGATCACCGCGTACACCGGCTGGCCGTCGGCGACGGCGTCCTCCAGCCGGCGCAGCACCACCGCGCCGACGCCCTCGCCGCGGCCGATGCCGTCGGCGTCGGCGCTGAAGGGCTTGCAGCGGCCGTCGGGGGCGGACAGCCCGGCCTGGGTGTAGAAGATGCCGAGCGCCGGGGTGAGCGCCACGTTCACGCCCGCCGCGATGGCGGTGTCGCACTCCCCCGACAGCAGGGCGTTGCAGGCGAGGTGGACGGCGACCAGCGAGGACGAGCAGGCCGTGTCCACGGCCAGGCTGGGGCCCTTGAGGTCGAGGTGGTAGGAGATCCGGTTGGCGGTCATGCAGTAGCCGTTGCCGGAGCCGAGCTGGGCGGTGACCCGGGCGTAGTCGGTCATGTGCAGATGGGCCCACTCGTTGCCCATGATGCCGACGAACACCCCGGTCTGGGTGCCCGCGAGCCGCTGCGGGGCGACGCCCGCGTCCTCGACGGCGCGCCAGGCGCACTGGAGCAGCAGCCGCTGCTGCGGGTCCATGGCCGCCGCCTCGCGGGGGGAGACGGTGAAGAACTCGTTGTCGAAGGCGTCCGGGTCGCTGATGAAGCCGCCCTCGGTGGTGTTGGAGTGCCCCTCCGCCCCGGTGGGCGAGTGGAAGTCGCCGGCCGCCCAACGGCCGCCGGGCACCTTCCGCACGCCGTCACCGGAGCGCATCAGCATGTCCCAGTAGGCGTCGGCGTCCGGCGCCCCCGGGAACCGGCAGTCGATGCCGACGATGGCGACAGGCCTCATCGGTTCCCGCCCTCCAGGGCCTCGAATTCCTCCACGATGTGGCCGGCCAGGGCCTCGATGGTCGGGTAGTCCCAGGCCACGGTGGGTTCGAGAACGAGATCGAAGTCCTCCTCGATGTCGCCGCACAGGCTCAGCGCGGCCACGGAGTCCAGCCCGTACTCGGCCAGCGGGACGGTGGGCACGATCTCCGACGGCGTCCGCTTGAGGTAGAGGGCGATCCGGTCGGCGAGCCAGCTGCTCATCGACTCGACGGTGTGCTCGGCGCGTGTGCGGTCGGTCGCGGGAACGGACATGGTGCAACTCCTCGGTGAAGGCGCGTCGGATCCGGACGGCGGTCAGCCGGCCAGCGGGGTGTCGTAGAGGTCGTAGCTGCGGCGTTCGTGGAAGCGGCGGAGCACTTCCTCGTGCACCCGGCCCTCGCACGCGGGCGGCAGGTCGGCGGGGCGCTGCCCGAGCCGACGCGCCAGCCGGTGCAGTGCCGCGGCCACCCAGGCCGGGTCGGCCAGGAACGGGTCGTCGCCGTCCCGCGCGCCCCGCCAGACACCCAGGACGGAGGCGGCCGCGAGGAACACCGCGTACCGGTCGGCGAGGGCGAAGCTGGCGGGGCTGGCGAGGGCGGTGCGGTCCTGGGGGGACAGGTTCAGGCTGTCCTCCTGGAGCTGGCGCAGCTGGTCCAGCATCCGCATCACGAGCGCCTGCACGGCGAGTTCCTCGGGGGAGCCGCTGGGCAGGTCGTCGACGGCGGCGACGAGCGAGGCGCTGAGGCTGTCCCGGCCGCTGGCCAGGGCCAGGTCCTGGAACGGGATGCCGGACAGCGCCTCCTGGGGGCGGAACAGGCTCGGCGGGGCCTCGTCGCCGGAGAACCAGGCGCGCCGGGCCAGCCGGGACAGCTGCGGGATGATGGTGGCCTGGCAGGCCGCCGAGCCGGCGTGGCCGAGGCTGAGCACGGGCAGGTCGCGGACGTGCTTCTGGAACAGGCCGAACTCGCCCTCACGGACGTAGAACCGGGCTCCGAGCACGATGGACAGGTCGTACATGGTGTCGGTGAGCATCTTGGGCACCAGGTACTTCACCGCGGCGGCGTACACACTGGTCTCGTCGGGCAGCAGATGCACCGCGCGGGTGCCCACCGTCGCCATGCTGTCGCAGATCAGCAGGTCGAGGAAGGCGCCGCCGAGCGTGGCGGCGGCGTGCGGGATCTCCATCACGGACCGCCGGTAGAGCTGACGCCCGACGGCGAACCGCACCACCGTGCGCAGACTGGTGTCGAGGGCCCCGACCGCCATGCTGGGGATGGCGCTGCGGGTGATCTGGAAGGACCGCAGGGCGAGTTCCACGCCCTGGCCGCGCGCGCCGACCAGGGCGCTGTCGGGGACCGGGCAGTCGGTGAAGTCCAGCCCGGACAGCCGGCAGCCGCGTACGCCGACGGCGGTGTAGCGGGGCAGGACCTCGAAGCGTTCCCGGTCGAGCAGGTCGCGTTCGGCGAGCAGGACCGAGTGGCTGCGGCTGCCGGGGCCGTCGTCGGTACGGCTGAACAGGGCGAAGGCGGCGGCCCGGTCCGCGTTGTTGATGACCTCCTTGCGGCCGTTGAGGCGGAAGCCGCCGGGCACCGGGTCGGCGCGGAACTCGTTGCGCACGAAGTCGTTGCCGTGCGGCAGTTCGTGGTAGGCGACGGAGATCTTGGAGCCGTCCAGGAGCAGGTCGGCCAGCCGGCGCCGCTGCTCCTCGCGGCCGGCCGTCCACACGTTGACGGCGGCCATGAAGGAGGTGATGCCGTAGCCGAGGCCGAGGGCGACATCGCGCCGGAACACCTGGCGCATCACCCGTACGAGCGTGTCGAGCCGGTCCAGCCGCCCGCCGAGGGCGGTGGGCACGAACTCGGCGTTGAGGTTGAAGTCGTCGAGCAACCGCTCACCGGCGGCCGGGAGTTCACCGGCCTCGTCGGCGGCCAGCAGTCCGGCGGTGCCCAGCGGGTTGGCGGGGTCGTTCGGGTCCCCGAAGCGTTTCTCCAGGTCGGCGATCCTGGCCCGGACGGCGCTCTCCTGCGCCGCGTGCCCGGCCGGATCGACGGTGCGGTCGGCCGGGGCCGCCGTGCCACGCGGCCCTCGGACGGCGGAATCCCTCAGCATGACGTCCCCTCATGGGTGTGTACGTGCACATCAACGCGACCGCCCTGCGGGCCGGCTCCACGTCCCTGGCCGGCGGGCCACCGGCCACCGGCCCCCGCCTCCCCCGACGCGCCGTCCCGCCCGCCACGGCCGGCGTCGCCCGCCACGGCGGGCGCATGAGCGTCGGCGGGCCGAGGGCCCGCCGGGCCGGCGTCCCGGCCGTCGGCAGTGGCTGCCAGCGTGGGAGCGGGCTCCCCCTCCGCCGGGCCGCTGGCAGCCGGTCCACCGGCACCCGACGCGGACAGGTGACGGCCGACCCCGGCCGCCGTCGACACGTCGCCACGGCCGACGCCGCCCGCCACAGCGGGCGCCAGCCCGGCCCCGGGCCGAGGGCCCGTGGCCGGGTCGGCGTCCCGGCCGCTGCCCGTGACTGCCAGCGCGGCAACGAACCGCGCGGAAGCGGGCTCCGCCCCCGTCGGACCGTCGGCAGCCGGTCCACCGGTGGCCGTCACGGGCAGGTGACGGCCGGCCCCGGCCGCCGTCGGCGCGGCGCCACGGCCGACAGCGCCCGCCGCAGCGGACGCCTGAGCGTCGGCGGGCCGCGGGCCCGTGACCGTCGGCGCGGAAGCGGGTTCCGGGCCGCCGGTGGTCGTCGCGTCTCCCCGCAGGCGGAGGGGGAGGAGGGAGAAGAGGCTGCCCGTGGTGCGGGTGGATCTCAGGTGGTCCAGGAGCGGGGGGTAGGCGTCGGGCTTGCCGGCGTCCGGGTCGCCCAGGCGGACCAGCAGGCGGTCGAGGACGGGCCACAGCCACAGGCCCTCGGCCCACAGCGCCCCGGTGCGGCCCCCGGCCGCCGCGCGGTGGTTGTGCGTCCACAGGCCGAGGCAGGCGGCCCCGGCCAGGCAGAGGCTGTAGCGCCGGGCGGCGTCGAAGGCGGCGGGCGGGACGTCGGAGACCACCGTCCGGTACGCGTCCATCTCCTCGTGGACCCGGTCGGTCACGGCCAGCAGCCGCTCCGCCGAGGCCAGCGCGTTCTTCAGCTCCGGACGCCCCTCGGCCTCGGCGCGCAGCGCGGCCACCGAGTCCGGCAGCGTGGCCATGATGCCGCTGCCGTGCCGCGCCACCAGGGACAGCCGGGCCGGGTCCAGCGGGGGCAGCGGCGCGGACAGGTCGAAGGCGCGGACCGCGCCGGCCGTGTCGCCGCCGCCGCGCCGCCAGCCGCGGATCAGCGAACGGAACTGGTTGACCAGGGAGTTGAGGTTGACCAGGGTGTTGCCGTCGAAGAGGCCGACGATGCGGTGGTCCCGGTCGACCTTCTGGAACATCCCCCGGGCGTGTACGTCCTTGAGGAACGCCCGCGCCCCGAGCAGCCGGGTCAGCTCGCCGATGACACCCTCGGTGCCGGTGGGCACCAGGTACTTGGTGACGGCGGCGGCCACGCTCAGTTCGTCGGTGGCGGTGTGCACGGACCGGGCGGCGACGGTGGCGAGCGCCTCCCCGGCCAGTACGTCGGCCGCCGCGCAGGCGAGGACGTGCCGCGCCTGCGGCAGCTCCACCAGCCGCCGCCCGTACAGCTCGCGCGTCTCCGCGAAGTCCAGGGCGATCCGCAGCGCGTGGTCGGCCGCGCCCAGGGAGAGCGATGCGCACATGGTGCGGGTGAGCTGGAGCGCCTTGAGCACGGTCTCGACGCCGCCGCCCACCGGCCCGACCGCCGCCTCCGCGGGCACCGGCGCCGCGGCGAGGGCGATACCGCTGATGTCGGCGCCCCGGATGCCATGGGTGGGGATCTTGTCCAGGCAGCGGTACTCGTCGCCCTCCCGCAGCCGCCGTTTGTCGACCAGCAGCACGGTGAAGCCGCGCGGCCCGCCGTCGGGGTCGGTGCGGGTGAGCACGGAGAGCAGACGGCCCCGGGTGGCGTTGTTGATCAGCCACTTCTCGCCGGTGACGTGCCAGCCGCCGCGGTCGTCGGGCTCGCCCAGCACGTCCCCGGCGAGCAGGTCGCTGCCGTGGGCGCGTTCGGTGAGGGCCAGGGAGACCGGCAGCCCGGCCCGGATGTCCGCGGCGAGGGCGCGGGCCTGTTCGGCACTGCCGGCGACCCAGACGCACACCGCGCCCAGATAGGTCTTGCCGTGCCCGATGGCGACGGTCAGATCGCGGCGGGACACGACCCTCATGACCTGCATGACGGTCTCGTAGTCGGTGAGCCGGCCGCCGTACTCGACGGGGACGTAGAAGTCCTGGAGCCCCCAGTCCGCCAGTTCCTGGCAGATGTCGGCCGGGAACTCCTCCCGCTCGTCCAGTTCCAGGCTGCGGGCGTGGGAGAACACGGTGGCGGGGTCCTCGGGGTCCCCGAGGAGCAGTTCCAGCTCCTGCGCGACGCGGTAGGGAGGATGTTCCATGTCAGCCCACCGGGACCAGGGCCGGCTCGCCGGCCGCGTCGAGGAGCTCCCGCACGTCCGGGTCCAGCACGGAGTGCAGCGCGGTGACGGCGCCTTCGAGGAACAGCTTGCGCATCAGCGTCCGCTGGATCTTGCCGCTGGTCGTCCTGCGGATCGTGCCGGGGCGGACCAGCAGGACGTTGCCGGCCGGGACGGCGAACTCCAGGCCCACGAGGCGCTGGATGCGGGTGGCGACGGTCTTCAGGTCCGTCTGCGCCGCGCTCTGCCGTATCTCGTGGATCACCACCAGGTGTTCCTGGTCGCCGGCGTCGACGGCGAACACGGCCCCTGTGCCGATGGCGGGGTCCAGGGCGCGTACGGCGTTCTCCACGTCGTACGGGTAGATGTTGCGGCCGTTGATCAGGACCATCTCCTTGAGCCGGCCGGTCACGAAGAGCTCACCGCCGCCCAGGACGCCCATGTCGCCGGTGCGCAGCCAGGGGCCCAGCTCCTCCTGGCCCTTGATGCGGGCGCCGAAGATCTCCGCGTTCACCTCGGGCCGCTCCCAGTAGCCGGAGGCCACGCTGGCGCCGCGCACCCAGATCTCCCCGACCCGGCCCTCGGGCCGCTCCACGAGGGTGTCGGGGTCGACGATCCGCACCTCGAAGTCCTCGGCCCGCGCCACCCCGCTGCTGACCAGGGCCCGCCGGGTGGCGCCCAGGTAGGGGCCCTCCACGACGCCGCGTTCCAGCCCGGCGGCGTCCACCTCGCGCAGCAGCGCCCCGCGTCCCTTGGGGGTGCCGGTCACCAGCAGGGTGGTCTCGGCCATGCCGTAGCAGGGGAACATGGTGTCCGCCCGGAAGCCGTACGGCCCGAAGCGCTCGGTGAACGCCTTCAGGGTCTCGGCGCGTACCGGCTCGGCGCCGTTGCACGCGGTCCGCCACGTCGACAGGTCGAGACCCTCCAGCTGCGCGTCGGTGACCCGGCGCACGCACAGGTCGTACGCGAAGTTGGGGCCGCCGCTGGCGTTGACGCCGTACTCGCTGACCATCTCCAGCCAGCGGGCCGGCTTGCGCAGGAAGGAGACCGGGGACATCAGCACGCTGACGGTGCCCAGCCACAGCGGCTGGAGGACGTGCCCGATCAGCCCCATGTCGTGGTAGAAGGGCAGCCAGCCGCCGATCACCGTGTCGGGTGTGTTGCCGGTGGAGCGGGCGATGGCCGCCTCGTTGGCGAGCAGGTTGCCGTGCGAGACCATGACGCCCTTGGGCGCGCTGGTGGAGCCGGAGGTGTACTGGAGGAACGCCAGGTGCTCCGGTCCGAGCCGGGGGTCGCGCCAGGCGCCCGCGTCACCCACCGGGCCGCGGTCCGTGGCGAGGCACAGCACGTCGGAGAAGCCCTCGGCGGCCAGCCACGCCTCGACCTCGGGGGCGTGCTCGGTGAGGGTCAGCACCGCGCCGACGCGGGCGTCGCGGACGATCCCGGAGACCCGCCGGAAGTGCTGGCCCTGCTCGGAGGGCAGCGGGGCGGGCACCGCGACGGCTCCCGCGTACAGGCAGCCCACGAAGGCCTTGATGAAGTCCAGTCCCGACGGGTAGAGCAGCAGGACCTGACGTCCGGCCAGGCCCCTCTCCTGGAGCCAGGAGGCCACGTCCTTGGCGGCGCGGTCCAGGTCCAGGTACGGCAGCCGCTCGGGCTCCTTGCCCCGTACTCCTTCCGCGAGGAACACGAACGCGTCCGCGTCACCCCGTTCGTCCGACCGCGTCAGCACGAGCTCCGCGAATGAACCGAATTCCGCCACCGTCTTTCCCCTCGCTAGAAGCGACTCGTATCGCGTTGAAACCGGTTGAACCGACTGACTGAGGTGTCGACCGCACGTCGGCCGTCATGTGGGCCGTCATGTGGGCCGTCATGTGCCGTGCCGATCGTCGGATCCGCCCCTAAAGCTCCTCTTGCGGCTCTGGGGCGGGTTCAGTTGCGCCCACAGCTCCTCCTCGCGCGGGGTGAGCGGTACCCCCGCGGCGAGCCGCTCCGGGTGGGCGGGCGGCGGCTCGTCGAGCGGCAGCAGGGGGCCGAGCTGCGGCGGGGCGCCGGTGTCGAGCTTCTCGTGCCACCACTGCTGTGCCGTGTCGACGGCGTGCGGCGGCATCATGCCGAAGATGCCGGCGAGTGCGCCGAATCCGTCCACCAGGAACCGGCTGACCGACTGGGCGGCCCGCCGTGCCGCCCGTCGCAGGGCCCGTCCCATGCCGTCGTGCGCCGTCACGCCGTGGGCCGGGGGGCGAGGTCCGCCGTCAGGCGCACATGCGCCGGCGGCTCGGGCAGGGTCTCGTCCGTCAGGTCGTGGCGGAACGTCACGGTGCCCTCCGCGTCCTCGCCGGTCTCCGTGAAGCCCACGGACGGGTACAGTCCGCGCACCTTGTGGTTCTTGGCGGTGGGGCGGTAGCGGGCGTACACGGCCGTGGCGCCCCGGTCGCGGGCCTCGCGCAGCACGGCGGCCAGGCAGGTCTGTTCGATGCCGCGGGCGAAGACCCGGCAGCTCAGCACCATGTTGTCGATGTGCCAGCTCCCGCCGGCTCCCCCGGTGGCGTCGACCAGGACCAGCCCGACCAGTCCGTTGTCGCCGAACCGGTCCCGGGAGCGGATCGCCAGCACCAGGTGGCCGGCCGAGTCCCGCCGGGACCGTATCTCCGCCTGCTGGAGCCGTTCGGTGGTCAGGTTGAACTGGTTGGTCCGCAGGGAGATCTGGGAGGCCCGGGCCGTCTCGTGCTCGGCGACCGGCGAGAGGGTGACCTCGACCCCGAGTTCCGCGAGGTACTCGTCCATGGAGGCCGCGCTCTCCCGCAGGTCCTCGCGGGCCGCCTCGGTGCGGTACTGCTCCGCGCGGGAACGGTCCTCCGCCGTGAGTTCCGCGACGTCGAACCAGCCGTCGGCGAGCAGCCGCTCGACGTGCAGGGCGGGCTCCTCGTCGAGGCGGACCACGGCGACGCCGGGCAGGCTCCGGGCGACCAGACCGCACTCGAAGGGCGAGTCGTCGGCGAAGACGAAGCTGTCCACACCCAGGTTGAGCCGTCGGGCGATGTCCAGCAGATTGCCGTCCTTGGGCTCCCAGTTGGCGGCGATCCGTACGAAGTCGGTCTCGCGCAGCACCATGTCGGGGTGGTCGCGCAGCACGTCCAGCACGGGCTCGCGGTCGTTCTTGCTGCACACCGCGAGCAGCACGCCCTGGGCGCCGAGCTGGCCGACCGCCTTCTGGAACCGGCCGAACGCCTCGCCCCGGTAGGTGGTGGCGGCGGCGATGCCGTCCGGGCCGTCGTCGCCGAGAATGCCGTCCCACAGGGTGTTGTCCAGGTCGACCACCAGCACCTTCTTGGTGCGTCCGCGCAGCGCCCGGACCAGGTGGCCGACCTCGCGGGCGTAGCAGGCGAGGAGTTCGTCGCCGAGCCGCGCCTTGGCGTAGGCGGCGAGCCTCGGCTCGTTGACCGGGCCGCAGGAGGCGGCCAGCGGGTCGAGGTCGACGACGTGGACCCGGTCGTGGACGGCGGCAAGCCGCAGCAGCCCGGCGTTGAACTCCCGCCAGAGCACGCCGAGCCGGGCCCGCGAGCGGGCGTCGACGAGCCGGCGGGCATGGGTGCGCAGCAGCGGCAGGGTGTTGAGCACGAGGGTGCCGGAGCCGTGGGCGAGATAGCGCTCGGCGAGCGAGCCGATCAGCGCCAGCTTGGCGGCGGCGACCCGCTCCACGTCCTCCACCAGCCAGGGGTGCGGGAGTTCGTCGAAGACCACGTCGGCGTCCAGCACGCACAGCGCCACGTCGGCGCCCGCCGCGTACAGGTCGCTGCCGGGGTCCTGGAGATCGCGGAACCAGGCGTCGTAGTCGCCGGTGTGCAGCTTCAGCAGCATGCCGTGCCGGGCGAGTTCGGCGGTCAGCGGCGCGGTCAGCCCGTTCAGGGTGGAGTGGCCGGTGACCGCGACGGTGAGCGTGTCGGTGCCGGGGTGTTCGCGCAGCACGTCCCCCGGGTCGAGGCGGAAGAGCAGCTGTCCGGCCCGCACCAGGTCCGGCGCGGGCGGCCCGGCGGGCTCTCCCCCGGCGGCCAGTTCGGCCAGGAGGCCGGGTATCTCGGGGTACGCCCCGGCGAGGCGTCCTTCGGCGTGGAGGGCGCGCAGCCGGTCCAGCGGTCCGGTCCGCTCACCCACGGCGGTGCTCGCAACCGTGGCCATGGTGTCTCCCATCACTGAATCGCACGCAGCCGGCGTCCGGGCAGTCCGACCACCACTGCCGGTGGACGGCCCGAGCCTGCGCGGTCCGTCTTAAGGCGCCCTTGAGCGGACGGGCGCGGCATTGGCACGCACCCGCCCCGGATGGGATCGCCCACAATTGAGTGATTACGTCCGAATAGTGAGGGTTGCTGGTAATCATGGAATGGTTCCCCGTCGTTTCCGCCCCCCGGAGCCGTTCATGCGCACTGCCGTCATCGCCCAGGACCCACCACTCGGCGCGCAGCGCCCGGAACCGGCCGAGGAGCGGGCGCTCGTCTTCGAGGGCTTCGCGTACACGTGCCGGATCGTCCGTCAGCCCGCGCCACGCACGGCCCCGTTGCTGCTGCTCGGCGGCTCGTCGCAGGACCGGTACTCCTGGCAGGGGCACGAGAAGTGGCTGGCGCCGCTGTGCACGATGATCACCGTGGACCTCCCCGGCTACGGCAGCTCGGACTTCCTGCCGGCCCGCTACGACATCGGCTTCCTCGCCGATGCCGTCCAGCACACGCTGACGGAGATCGACGTGCCCGAGGTGAATC
This sequence comes from Streptomyces sp. NPDC031111, assembly GCF_055570675.1. NCBI lineage: Bacteria > Bacillati > Actinomycetota > Actinomycetes > Kitasatosporales > Streptomycetaceae > Streptomyces > Streptomyces sp. NPDC031111. Next base: position 366,602 of record NZ_JBVIGS010000001.1, on the reverse strand, counting down.
TGTTCGGCGCCTGCTTCGGAGAGGTCGTCGGTCTCCGCTTCGCGCAGCGCCATCCCGCATCCGTCCGGCGGATGGTCTTCTCGGGCGGGGCGAACCGCCTTCCCGACCCCTACACCGACGCCGTACCGCGGCTGGCGGAGGCGGTCGACCGGGACGACATCGAGGGTGCCGCCAACGGGCTCGTACAGCTGTTCATGTCGAATCCGGAGGCCGGCAAGGTCCGCAGGCACGCGGCTGTGGCCCGGCTCCTCCAGCACCAGTTCACGAACCAGACGCCGGACGAGATCAGGAAGGCCCTCGAGCACAACACCCGCCTGGTGACCCACGGCTGTTACGAGCCCCTGCCGGTCCCCGAGGTGCCCACCCTGCTGTTCACCGGGGAGTACGACACCCTGTGCACCCCGCAGATGGGCCGCGAACTCGCGGCGACGATGCCGGGCGCGTGGTTCACCACGATCAAGGAGGCGGACCATCTGGTGACGGTCGAGCGCCGCCAGGAGGCCGCGGACCTGATCGCGCGCTTCTGCACCGACCGCCCCGTCGACGACCTGCCGTACTGCAACGCCGTCGAGTCGCCCCGCCCCGCGTCCGCCACCGCTCCGGCATGAGACCGGTCATGGGGGAGGGGGGGGGGGGGGGGGGGGGGTTGGGCGGTCCCCCCGACCCAGAAAACGTCGCAGACCACCGCCCCAGAGGGCAGTGGTGGTTGTGTAGGGGAATCCTCCGTCC
>NZ_JBVIGS010000001.1:0-365863 GCF_055570675.1 Streptomyces sp. NPDC031111 | reverse complement strand
CCTGTTGTCTGGAAGGGTTTTGGGTTCCCCCCCCCCCTCTTCCCCCGCTCTTGGGGGGGGAGATGTGTGGGGGGGAGGGGCGGAACCCTTTTGTGTTTCCCGCCCCTTCCCCATGACCACGAAGACGTCAGGACCGCTCGTCACCGAGGTCGGTGCTGGTCGTGCAGGAGACCTTCGCGCCCCCACCGGAGCAGCTCTGCCTCTGGTCGTTGACCAGGCGGATCTTTCCGTACTTGTCGCTGGTGATGTGCTCCTCGCGCACATCCTCGCAGCGCACCAGGCCCTTGCCGTCGTTGGTGCACTTCGCGGGGCTCTCGACGGCGACGGCGTGAACGGCGCCGAGGCCCATCAGGGCAGTGCTCCCCAGAACGCCCGCCACCACTGTGATCTTCTTCGACTTGAACATCTGCCCATTCCTCAACGCTCGGCCCCGCCGCGTCTGTACGGCGACGCCGTTACGGATGCCTCAACGGCCAACGAAGCGGGCAGGCCCGGAGCCCGGATCGCGTGCGACCGGACTCCGGGCCTGCCCACACATCACCGGATGGTGATCACTCGCCGCCCAGGTTGAGGTTGCTCGAGCACTGCACGGAGTTCGTCTCCTTGTTCTCAGCGTTGCCGATGCCGAGGAGGCCGACCGCGAGGTTGATGTCGTCGATGGCGATCAGCGACTGGACCGAGTTGTCCTGGACGCAGGTCGTCTTCTGCTCGTTGTTGAGCTCCACCGACGGGTCGTCACCGGCGTGGCTGACGCCGGCGCCCAGGAAGCTGACACTGCCGAGCATGGCCATCACGACAGCGGCCTTCTGGTACTTGCGCATTACTTCTCCATTCTCGTTTTGACGCGATCCGGGGGCGGACCGGTCGGTGACAGCCGCCAAATGTAGGCGGCCTTTGCGGCAATTGATAGCGAAACGCCGATCGGTATTCAGATGGCAGAAAAAGACACTTCGCACTGCTGTCGCGAATTCACACAATCGGCCCGGCAATCGGATCGTCGAACGACACCGACGCGCCTCGCAGCACCGTCAGGACTTCTCGCGGGGGACGGTGAAAGTGCTGGCGCAGGTGAGCTCACCCTTGCCGGAGCAGGTCTGCGACGTCTCGTTGTCGACGCGGACCTTTCCGTCATCCTCGGTGACCCGGTGCTCGTCGACCTGCACACAGCGGAGGTGGCCGTGGCTGTTCTCGGTGCAGGTGGGGGCGTTCTGCGCGCCGACGGCCTGGGCGGCACCGAGGCCGATCACAGCGAGACTTCCCAGGAGGCCCGCCGCCGCGATCTTCTTGAACTGGAACATCAACCTTTTTCCTTGACGATCATGGAATGGCCGGGGGGCCGGGCAGGCCCGGGGTCCGCGACGCGTGCGCTCGGACCCCGGAACCCACCCGGTTCACCTCAGAGGACTGCTCAACCGACGTTCGAGGAGCAGGCCACCGCGTTGGTCTCGGTGTTCTCCGCGTTGCCCAGGCCCAGAATGGCGCCCACGCCGGCGTTGACGTCGTCGATGGAGACGAGCGACTGGATCGAGTTGTCCTGCGCGCAGTTCGTGGTCTGCACGCTGTTGAGCTCGAAGCCCGGGGCGTCACCGGCGTGGCTGACGCCGGCGCCGAGGAAGCTGACACTGCCGAGCATGGCCATCACGACGGCGGCCTTCTGGTACTTACGCATTACCTCTCCGTTTCTCGAGTGGACACGATCCGTACTGGATCGGTCACCGAACGTGGCCAATCTAAGCGAGCCCGGTGACTTTTGACAGCCAAAACGCCCAGATGCGTATCTTTTGTGTGAAGACGCAGGTCAGAGCCCTGTGGCGCTACATCGGACGGATGAATGGCCGCGCCGCCACAAACCCGTGTTCGCGGCGAGGACGGCCAAAGGGTGATCTCGGGGGCACAGCCCGTTACCCGGTGAAAGCCGACGCGTTGAGCGGGGAGTGCGGCCGCTTGTCATGGGGCCGCGCTTACCAGACCAGTTAAGGAGAACGTGATGTCTCGCATCGCGAAGGCGGCCACCGTGGCGCTCGGCACGGGCGCGGTTGTGTTCGGCGGCGCCGGAATGGCCACGGCGCACTCCGGCGCCGAGGGCGCCGCGGTCAACTCGCCCGGTGTCGCGTCCGGCAATGTGGTCCAGGTTCCGGTTCACGTGCCGGTGAATGTGTGCGGCAACACCGTGAATGTGATCGGCGCCCTCAACCCGGCGTTCGGCAACTACTGCGTCAACAAGTGACACAGCGGGAATTGGCGTTGTAGTACGTACCGCGAAGAGCCCCGGCCGCCTCGGGCGCCGGGGCTCTTCGCGTGCCCGCGTGCCGCCTCAGGCGTAGCGGTACGTCCCGCCGACGTCCTCCAACTCCTCGGGCGTCACGTCCCACGGCGGCAGCTTCTCGCGGCGGGACACGAGCCGGCCGTGCTGCTCGTCGCCGGAGCCCGGCGCGGTGGCGGGCAGATAGCGGGCCCCGCCGTGCCGGCGCTGCCAGCGGTACCACTGGAGGTCCACGAAGGCGTGGTGCAGCCAGAAGACGGGGTCGTTGACGGAGGCGGCGGTGAGCATGATTCCGCCGACCCAGCGGTGCACCCGGTTGTGGTTGCGCCACGAGGCGCTGCCCCGGCCGGTGCCCCAGCCCTCCAGCCGGTTGCGGAAGCCCCGCGTGACCGTCGAGTCCCAGGGCGCCACGTCGTAGGTGGTCTCCTTGAGCGCCCACTCCAGATCGCTCTTCGTGGGCAGGCCGATCGGATCGGCCCGGCGGCCCAGGTCCCGGGTGAGCGCCTCCCCCTCGGTCACCCCCACCCTGATGGTCCAGTTGCCCTCCCCGTGCGCGAACGGTCCCGTCGTCACCCGCGCGTCGGACCGGCGCCCGTTGCCGCCGAGGAGGTCCGCGGTCCACGGTGCCGCCGTGGTCGTGCGGTCGCGGGTCCAGTCCCAGTAGGGGAGGGTCACCGAGGAGTCCACCCGGCGCAGGGCGTTCTCCAGGTCGAGCAGGAACCGGCGGTGCCAGGGCAGGAAGGAGGGCGCCATGTGCGCGGTGCGCAGCCCCCGTTCACCGTCGGAGGAGTAGTACGCGAGATGCGTGCGCACGAACTCGTCGTACTCGCCGCGCCGTTTGACCTCCAGCAGCGCGTTCACGAACCGGCGTTTCTCGGTCGCCGTCAGGGTGGCGGCGTCCTTACGCACGTACGCCATGCCGGCCCTCCCGGTGCTCGTGTCCCGTGTCGGCGGCCCGCAGCCGGTCGCCGGGGGCGAGCGCGTCCACGGCGGCTCGCGCGGCGGCGAGCGGTGTCGGGTACGAGCAGTAGTGGTCCACGTCGCTCAGCCAGGTGCCGTCGGCCCGGCGCATCAGGTGCAGGGGGCGGCCGTCGACCGTGACGTGCCACCGGCCGTCCGCGTCCCGTGCCCCTCGGAGGCGGCGGCCTCGGTGGATCCGGTCGAAGGCGTCGCCGGATGCGGGGCGGGACGAGCGGAAGGCGGCGAGCAGCGGCGCCAGGGCCGTGGCGACCACGCCGGTGCGCAGGGCCCGCGTCACGTCCCGCCGCGTTCTGCCCCGCGGCACGGGCGGCGGTTCCGCGCCGGCCGGGGTCGCCTCGATGCCGATGACCATCGGTCACACTCCCTTGTCCGTCCTACGGTTGTCCGTAGCGGCAAACGACATCCGGCCCCCAGTGGAAACTGGGGGCCGGATGTCGCAGGGCGTGATTCAGGCGTGCAGCCCCAGGTCGCCGTGGACCGGCTTGGCCTCGTTCACCGTGGCGGCCGCTTCCTTCGTCGTCTCGAGCAGCGTCTTCTCGTCGGCGTCGACGTTCTCCGACTCGCTCAGCGACGCCAGCTCGAAGGGGACCGCGGTGCGCAGGCCGGTGTCGAGTCCGGTGGACGCCAGGTCGGTGGAGTCGGCGGCGTACGCGGGCGCGGCGAATCCGGCGGCGAACAGGGACCCGGCGAGGACGGCGGCAGCCTTCAGGGACTTCATCGTGTTCCTTTCTTCGGCAACTCGGGGGGTCGGTTGCCGGAGGGGAATTCTGTCGCCGTGCCTAACGATCCCCGGCCGAAGCGGAAACGGAATACCAAGGATCGACAAGTCCTCATATGAGCGTTTTACGAGGATGGCGGCACCAGTACCGAGGTGAGTGCCGGGAGGGTGACTCCCGGAAGCAGTGGCGTCCGCGCGGGGTCGGCCGGCGCGGGCAGGGTCGAGGCCGTGGGCTCGGTGCCGAGCAGCGCGTCGACGAGCTCGTCCACCCGGGCCAGCACCTCGTCGACCGTCGAAGTCGCCTCCGCGACGGCGGCGTTCGCGTCCGCCTCGGCCTGCGCGATCGCGTCCGCCGCCGCGTCGTCCGCTTCCGTGGCCGCGTCCGTCTCCTCCGTCGCGTCGTCCGTCTCCTCGGCCGCTTCGGTTCCGGTCTCCGCTTCGGTGTCCGTCTCAGCCTCCGTGCTCGCCGCGGTGTCGGGCGCGAGCAGCTCCAGCAGCTCGTCGAGGGCCTCGCGCAGGGCGGCGAGCTCCTCGTTCGTGAGGTCGCCCTCGGTGACCAGCACCGTGTCGTCCGCCGTCGCGGCCGACGGTGACGGCTCGGTGGTGACGGTTGCCGTGGCCGCCGGGTCGTCGTCGGCCGCCCTGACGACCGCGGCCTTCGCCGCCTCGCCCAGCCTCCTCGCCTCACCGGAGGGCAGCCGGCCGTCGTCCGCCTCGAGCACGGCCGTCACCAGGTCGACGACCGGGGTGAGTCCGTGCTCGCGCGCGTCGATGGTCCTGACCTGCGCGAGCAGCGCGGTGGACGACACCGCGCGGTCGCGCCCGGGGACCGTGTCGGCCGCCACGGCGGCGGGGCCGGTGACTCCGGCCAGGAGGGCGGCGCACAGAGCGCCGAGTGCGATGCGCCGGGCAGGCAGAACGCCCATGGAGGTTCCTTTCACGGTTTTCGGATCTTGAAGCCACCGTGGAAGCACCCCCGGGCCCCCGCAACCGGAGCTGCGCCATTCGATTTTCCGTCCCTCACCCGTCTGCGCGTTCTGCCTGATGGGGTGGTGAGCCGGGCGGGCCGCCCCCCGAGCATCGACTTCACGTTTTCAACACACTTCGCCCCATTCACTGAATTTCGGTGAATTTGTCCGTTTGGTGACTAGAGTTGCGAACCTCCGAAGCACCCTCATGGGCGGACGCATCGCACTCGTCCCCGCTGCCTGCCGCCGCCACCCTGTTCCGAAAGGCTCCGACGGTCATGCGCCAAACCCTGGGTCAGATGCTTCGCCGCGCGACGGTGGGCGTCCTCACCCTCGCGATGTGGGCACCCTGCGGCTCCTCCTCCGCCGCGCCGGCCGCGCCCTCCCCCGAGGCCGACGGCCTCGCCTTCGCCCAGCGGTACCGCGCGGTCCAGCACGGCGGCATCGTACGGGCGGCCAACGCCTCCGCCACCTGCCGTACCGGCCAGGCCTGCCGGGCCGCGCAGTCCGGCGGGGCCGGGGTGAACGGCGACTTCGACATGGGCTACATCGACGTCGACCAGGACCCCAACACGTACAACTCCTCCCGCGCGGAGGTCGGTCTGCCCGCCGGCTCCCGGGTCACCTACGCGCGTCTGTACTGGGGCGGCAATCTGCTCGCCGGCGAGCAGAAGCCGTGGGAGGACAACGGGCGGGTGCTGATCGCCGAGCCCGGCGGGGAGTACAAGGAGGTCCTCGCGGACACGCTGGTGGGCCACCGCGTGGCGGACGGCGCGGACGCCTTCCAGGCCTCGGCGGACGTCACCGGGCTGGTTCGGGACAGTGCGCCGGGCCTGTACACGGTGGCGCAGATCAACGTGGCCGGCGGCCGGTCGGCGGCCGGCACCTGGGGCGGCTGGACGCTCGTGGTGGCGTACGAGAACCCGGCGGAACCGCTGCGGCACCTCGCGCTCTGGGACGGGTTCACCCCGCTCGGGGGCCGCGAAGGGGTCGAAGTCGCCTTGCGGGACCTGCCGTTCGCGGCGGGCGCCGGGGGCCGGGCGGGGCTGGTGGCGTACAACGGCGACCGCGGCACCACCGGCGACTCGCTCGTCCTCACCGCCGGCGGCTCCTCCACCCCGCTCGCCGGCGCGGGCAACCCCTCCGACGACGTCCTGAACTCCACCGTCACCGACCCCGGCGGCTCCTCCCCGGCACGGGTACCGGCGTACGGCAACACCCTCGGCTACGACTCCGACGTGTTCGACCTCTCGGCCGGCCTGGGCGGCGCCGGTGACCGTGCCACGTTCCGGCTCACCTCGCAGCGGGACGCGGCCTGGGCCGGCGTGCTCTTCGCCGCCGTCGACGCCCGGCGGTGAGCGGTCCGGCGCCGAGCGCCTTCCTGAGCGGTGAGGCCGTGCGGACGGGCCTGACGGTGCCCGGCCGCCCGCCGCGGGTCCTGCACCTCACCCAGCCGGTGGACGGCGGGGTGGCGCGGGTCGTGACGGACCTGGTCCGGGCCCAGCTGGCGGACGGCATGGACGTCACCGCGATCTGCCCCGACAGCGCGCTCTCCGGCCGGCTCCGGTCGCTCGGCGCGCACGTACGGCACTGGCGGGCGACGCGCTCACCGGGCGCCTCGCTCGTGCGGGAGGTGCGGCAGCTGACCCGGCTGATCGACGAGGTGCGCCCCGATCTGGTGCACGCGCACAGCGCGAAGGCCGGGCTCGCCGGGCGGCTCGCGGTGCGCGGGCGCGTCCCCACGGTGTTCCAGCCGCACGCCTGGTCCTTCGAGGCCGTGGGCGGCTCCACCGCGGCCCTCGCGCTCCGCTGGGAGCGCTGGGCGGCGCGCTGGGCCGCGCGGGTGGTCTGCGTGAGCGAGGCCGAACGCGCCACCGGCGTGCACGCCGGCATCACCGGCCGGTGGACTGTCGTACCCAACGGCATCGACCCCGACCGCTTCCGTCCGGCGCCCGCCGCCCCCGTACGGGCCGAACTCGCGGCGCTGGCCGGGCTGTCCGGGCAGGCGCCGCTCGCCGTATGCGTGGGCCGGCTGTGCCGGCAGAAGGGGCAGGACGTCCTGCTGCGGGCCTGGGACACCGTGCGGCGCCGGGTGCCCGACGCCCGTCTGGTGCTGGTCGGCGACGGGCCGGACCGTGACCGGCTGCGCGCACAGGCCCCCGGGTCCGTGCTGTTCGCGGGGGCCGTCGCGGACACCTCGCCCTGGTACCAGGCCGCCGATCTCGTCGTCCTGCCGTCCCGCTGGGAGGGCATGGCGCTGGCCCCGCTGGAGGCGATGGCCTGCGGGCGGCCGGTGGTGGTCACGGACGTCGACGGCGCCCGCGAGAGCCTGCCGCCGTCCTTCGCCGACCGGTGCATGGTGCCGCCGGAGGACCCGGAGGCACTGGCCGGGGCCGTCGGCGCGCTGCTGCTCGATCCGCCGCTGCGCGCGTCGCTCGGCGACCTGGGCCGCCGGCACGTGCTGTCCCTCCACGACGTGCGGCACACCGCGCGGGCGGTCGCCGACGTCTACCGCGAACTGCTCGGCGCCCGGCCCGCCGCGACAAGGACGTGCCCGCACCGGGCCGTCGAGGACACGGACGCCGGCCGGACGACAACGCGCGCCGAGCCCTCCGAGCACAGGGAGTCCATCCACTCGTGACCGCCGAACGCACCGTGCCCTCCCCCGGCGTACCGCCGCGGGACCACGGATTCTCCTCGTCCGTCTCCGTCATGCCGCCCCGCGGCCCCGACACCGGCCCCCGGCTGCCCACCGCGCCGGCCCGGCCCGCGTCACCGGCACCGCTGCTCGTCGCGGATGCTGCCGCCGTCCTGCCGGCCACGCTGGTCCTCACCGGCGACCAGCGCCATCCGCTGCTCGTCGCCCTGCTGATCGGGCTGTCGCTGCTGCTGCGCCCCCGTGACGTCCGGCCGCCGGTGCCGGGGCTGCTGGAGGAACTGCCCGCCGTGTGCGGCCGGGTCGCGGTGGCCTGGCTCGCCGGCGCGGCGCTGTGGGCGGCGCACCGGCCGGAGGACCCGTTGTCCGCCGGCACCGTGCTCGGTGGCCTGGCCGTGCAGGCGGCGGCGGGCTGTGCGCTGCGCGCGGGCGTGCACGGCCGGCGGCGGGCCGCGCTGCTGCGCCACCCGCGGGCCGCGCTCGTCGTCGGGCCGGCCGCGACCGCGCAGCGCGTGGCCGCCGCCGTGCTGCGCCACCCGCGGTGCGGGGTGCGGCCGGTGGGCATCGTCGCCGGGCAGGCCGACGGCGCCGAGGGCGTGCCGGTGCTGCGCACGGACGAGGAGGTCGAGCGGGCGGTCATCCAGAACGGGGTGCGGGCGGTGCTCGCCGTCCACCCCTCGGTGCGCGCCGAACAGGGGGCGCTGCTGCGGACGCTGGCCGCGTCGGGGTGCGTGGTCTGGGAGGTCGACGCCGACTCCGCGCCGTACCCGACGCGGGAGCGGCTGGCCGGGTTCTCCTGCCGGCGGCTGGACCTCGCCCCGGCGCGCGGCGGCGGCATCGGCAAGCGGATGCTCGACGTCCTGGTGTCGGGGACGCTGTTGCTGCTGGTCAGTCCGCTGCTGCTGGTGTGCGCCGTGACGCTGCGGATCGGTGACGGGCCGGGTGTGGTGTTCCGGCAGGAGCGCATCGGCCGGAACGGGGAGCCGTTCACGCTGCTGAAGTTCCGCACCCACCGCCCGGTCGACGAGCACGAGTCGGCGACCCGGTGGAGCGTGGCCAACGAGCACGAGATGCGCTGGTTCTGCCGCATGCTGCGGCGCACCTCCCTCGACGAGCTGCTCCAGCTGTGGAACGTGCTGCGGGGCGACATGAGCCTGGTCGGGCCCCGGCCCGAACGGCCGTACTTCGTCGCGCAGTTCAGCCAGACGTATCCCGGCTACGCGGCCCGGCACCGGATGCGCACCGGCATCACCGGCCTCGCGCAGATCCACGGGCTGCGCGGCGACACCTCCATCGAGGACCGCTGCCGGTTCGACAACGCCTACATCGACGACTGGTCGCTGTGGCGGGACGTCTGCATCCTGCTGCGCACCGCGGCCACGCTGGTCCGGCCGACGGGGAGCTGACGACACGTGAGCCACGCCCACGCCCTCCTGCCGCTGCCGCGCCGGGCCGCCGCGCTCGCGCCGGTCCTGCCGCTGGTGGCGGTGGTCGCCCTGGCGGGCCTGCCGCCGACGGGGGACGGCGCGGGGCCCGCCGACGTGGTGTCCGCGCTGGCCGTGGGGTACTGCGTGATCCTGCTGCTGCGGGAGCGGCGGCGCCCGCTGTCGCGTGTCGCGGCGGTGGTGCTGGGGCTGCCGGTGGTGGGGCTGGCGCTCGCCGCCATGGGGGCGGCCTCGCCCCAGGCGGCACTCGACGGCCTGTCCCGCTATCTCCAGGTCTTCGTGCTCGTCCCGGCCGCCGTGCTGGTGCTGCTCCGCGGACGGGCCGACTTCCGGGTGCTGGCCTGGGCGTTCGTGGGGCTCGCCCTGTGGCAGGGGGCCGTCGGGGTGCGTCAGTACGTCACCGGGACCGGTGCCTCCTACCAGGGCGAGACCATCCGGGCGGTCGGCACCTTCGGAGCCACGGACGTGATGGGCATGGCGACGGCGGTCTCGCTGGGCGTGGTGTGCGCGGCCGGGATCGCGCTGGGCCGGGCACCGGTGCGGCAGCGGGCGGCCGCCGCCGGGTGCGCCCTGGTTCTGGTGCTGCCGCTGGCGCTCTCCTTCAGCCGGGGCGCCTGGATCGCGACCGCGCTGACCTGCTCGGTGCAGCTGGCGCTGGCGGGGCTGCGGCGCGCGCTGAAGGTGGCGGCGGCCGTCGTGGCGGCGGGCGTCGTCCTGATGGGCGGGTTCGGGGTCGGTACGGCGATGCTTCAGGAGCGGATCGACAGCATCACGGAGGTCGCCGGCACGCCCGACCAGTCCGTCGTCGACCGGTACACCCTGTGGTCGGCGGCGACCGGCATGTGGCGCGAACACCCGCTGACCGGGGTGGGGCTGAAGGGCTTCCCCGAGTACCGCGACGGACACGCGACCCTGGCGCTGTCCTCGGGCAGCGACATCGAGGGGGCGGGCGAGGAGTACCACAAGCAGGCGCTGCTGTCGCCGCACAGCATGTATCTGCTGGTGCTGAGCGAGCAGGGCCTGATCGGGCTGCTGGCCCTCGCGGGGGGCTGGTCGGCGCTGCTGGTGTGCGCGCTGCGGCGGCTGCCGCGGGCGCGCCGCGGCGGTCCCGGCCTCGACTGCGGGCTCGTCGCCGTCGGCCTGCTGCTCTGGCTGCTCACCGACTTCGTGTACGGCGACATCGGCGGCCCCTCGACCGTACTGACCGGCATGGCCCTGGGCCTGACGGCGTGGTGGGCGCTGTCCACCGCCGAACCGGCCCACGCCGCCCGGTGTGACGGATCAGCCGAGCGGGTCGAGGAGGCGGCGACACGATGACGGCGGTGCCTTCCCAGACCCCGGGGCCCGCGGGCCCCGGCCCCGGCGGACTCCGAACCGACGGACCTGCCCGGCCCACGACGGGCGGACCGGGCCCCGGCCCCGGCACACCGCCCGACGGCATCGCACCCACCGGATCCACACCGGCCGCACCCGACCCCGCCCGGCCCACAGACCCCGGACTCACCGGCCCCCCAACCGGCACACGCACGGCGACCGACGCGCCCACGCCCGGCCGGCCGACGGCAGACGTCTCCACGGCGGGTCGACCGCGGCCCACGGCACCCGGACTCCCCGGGCGCGCCACCGGCACGCGCACGACGTCCCGCGGGCCCGGGCCCGGCACACCGCCCGACGGCATCGCACCCACCGGGCCCACACCGGCCGCACCCCACACCGACGGCCCGGCTCTCGACGCACCCCACACCCCCAGCCCCGCCCGACCCACAGACCCCGGGCTCAGCGGGCGCCCCACCGACACACCCACGACGACCGACGCCCCCGCGCCCGGCCGACCAACGGCAGACGGCCCCACGACGGGTCGACCCCGACCCACGACACCCGAACTCCCCGGGGACGCCACCGGCGGGCCCGGTGTGGTCGAACCCCGGGGAGTGCAGGGCAGCGGGGTCGAGGGTGCGGCGACAGGGGTGTGTGGTGACGGGGGTGAGTCGGGTGGCGCTTCGCGGAGGTTTCTCGCTCGGGCCGCGTTGGGGGCGGCCGGGTTGTCCATCGCCGGGTCGTTGCTCGGGCTGGTGCGGGACCAGTCGCTGGCGCGGCTGTTCGGGGCCGGGAGCGACACGGACGCCTTCCTGGTCGCCTGGACCGTGCCGGAGATCGCCGCGACGCTGCTGATCGAGGACGGCCTGGCGATCGCGCTGATCCCGGCGTTCAGCGTGGCGCTGGCCCGCCGCGCCCGGGGCGTCCCCGGCGACCCGGTGCGCGACCTGGTCAAGGCCACCCTGCCCCGCCTGTGCCTGGCCTTCGCCGCGGTGGCCGCGCTGGTCGCCGCCGGTGCCCCGTACCTGGTCCGGGCATTGGCGCCCGGTCTGGCCGACCCCCGGCTCGCCGTCGACTGCACCCGGCTCACCGCGATGAGCCTGCTCGCCTTCGGGCTCGCCGGGTACTGCAGCGCCGCCCTGCGGGCGCACCGCCGCTTCTTCGCCCCCGCGGCGATCTACGTCGCCTACAACACCGGCATCGTCGCGGCGATGTTCCTGCTCGGCGGCGAGTGGGGGGTGCGCTCCGCGGCCGTCGGGGTCGCGGTGGGCGGCTGTCTGATGGTGGCGGTGCAACTGCCGTCGCTGTGGCGGCAACTGGCCTCCCGCACCCCGGCGCCCGCCGCGACCGGACCGGACGTCGAGGAACGCCCGGTGCGGCTGGCCCTGATCGCCGCCGTGCTGCTGTTCGCGCTGTGCCGCCAGTCGCAGGTCCTCGTCGAACGGTTCCTGGCGTCGTCCCTGCCCGCCGGGGCCATCTCGCACCTCAACTACGCGCAGAAGGTCGCCCAGATCCCGATGACGCTGTCGCTGATGGTGTGCACGGTCACCTTCCCGGTGGTGGCGCGGGCGCTCGCCGACGGCGACACCGGGCGGGCCCGCGCCCGGGTGGAGCGGGACCTGGTGCTGGCCTCCTGCGTGGTGCTGCTGGGCATGTGCGCCGTGATCGCCTGTGCCCCGCAGATGATCGGACTGCTGTTCCAGCGGGGCGCGTTCACCGCCGCGGACACCGCCGCGACGGCGGACGTCATGCGCGTGTACGCCCTCGGTCTGCTGGGCCAGACCCTGGTGGGCGCCCTCGTCCGCTGCTACTTCTCGACCGGCCGCCCCAGCTGGTACCCCGTCGGCGTGATGACGGCCGGCATCGTCGCGACGTCCCTGATCGGCGCCGTCACCGTGGGCCGCTGGGGGGTGGCGGGCATCGCCGCCGCCAACGCCTTCGGCATCACCGTCACGGCGGTGCTGCTGCTGACCGGGCTGCGCACGGCGGGCCGCGCCGGCGTCTCGATCGGCGTCCGCGGGGTGCTGGCCGAGCTGAGCCGGCCCGTCCTCGCCTCGGTCCTCGCCGTCGCCACCGGCGCGTTCGCGGCGAGCCGCTTCGACTCCCCGGTGGCGGCCCTCGCGGCCGGCTGTACGGCCGTGGCCGCCGTGTTCCTCCCGCTCGCCCTGTCCGTCCTGGGCGCCCATCGATCGGCGTCCGCACTGCGCTCCGTACGCACCGTCACACGAAGGCTCACACATGGCCGCTTCCGTTGATTCCGTCGACACCGGCAGACTCCCCGCGTCCCGCCCGGGCCCCGTCCCCTGGGTGGCGATGTACCACTCGGTGGGCGACTGCTCGGACGACCCGTACCGCATCACGGTCACCCCGGAGCGGCTCGAACGGCAGCTGGCATGGTTGCGCCGGCGCGGGCTGCGGGGCGTGTCCGTCGCCGAGCTGCTCGCCGCCCGCGCCGAGGGCCGGGGCCGGGGGCTGGTCGGCCTCACCTTCGACGACGGGTACACCGACTTCCTCACCGGCGCCCTGCCGCTGCTGCGCCGCTTCCACTGCGGCGCCACCCTCTTCGTCCTGCCGGGACGGCTCGGCGGCGACAACGCCTGGGACCCGCTCGGCCCGCGCAAGCCGCTGCTGACCGCGGACGGCATCCGGCGGGCCGCCGCCGAGGGCGTGGAGATCGGCTCGCACGGACTCACCCACGTCGACCTGACCCTGGCCGACGACGCCACGCTCACGGCGGAGGTCGCCGAGAGCCGCGCCCGGCTCGAGGAGCTGACCGGCGCCGCGCCCGCCGGGTTCTGCTACCCGTACGGCACGGTCGACGCGCGTGCCGTCGAGGCCGTACGGAAGGCGGGGTACGCCTACGCCTGCGCCATCGACCCCGGCCCGCTGACCGGCCCGCACGCCTTGCCGCGCGCGCACGTCGGGCAGAACGACACGGCGTGGCGGCTGCACCTCAAGCTCCGGCTGCACCGGCTGCGCCGGCGCCCGGTGGAGGGCGTCTGAGATGAGGGCGCTGCACATCATCACCGGCCTCGGTGTCGGCGGTGCCGAGCAGCAGCTGCGGCTGCTGCTGCGTCATCTGCCGGTCGACTGCGACGTGGTGACGCTCACCAACCCCGGCGCGGTCGCCGAGGGGCTCGGCGCCGACGGCGTGCGCGTGGTGCATCTGGGCATGGGCGGCAACCGCGATCTGGCCGCCCTCCCCCGTCTGGTCCAGGTGATCCGGGCGGGCGGCTACGACCTGGTGCACACGCATCTGTACCGGGCGTGCGTCTACGGCCGGCTCGCCGCCCGGGTCGCCGGGGTCCGCGCGGTCGTCGCCACCGAACACTCCCTCGGGGACACGCAGATGGAGGGCCGCAGGCTGACGGCGGGGGTGCGCGCGCTGTATCTGGCGAGCGAGCGGCTCGGCTCGGCGACGGTCGCCGTCTCCCCTACGGTGGCCGACCGGCTGAAGCGGTGGGGCGTCCCCGCGCCCCGCATCGAGGTCGTCCCCAACGGCGTCGACCTGGACCGCTTCCGCTTCGACCCGGAACGCCGGGAACGCACCCGTCGGCGCCTGGGCCTGCCGGAGGGGGCCTTCGTCGTCGGCGGCGTCGGCCGGCTCGCCCGCGGCAAACGGTTCGACGTCCTCGTCCACGCCCTCGCCCTGCTCCCGGAGGACCACTGGCTGCTGCTGGTGGGCGGCGGCCCGGAGGAGCACATGCTGCGCCGCACGGCCCACGAGGCCGGCGTGGCCGGGCGGATCCTGTTCACCGGGGAACGTCCCGGCGTCCCCGACGGCACCCCCGGCCCCGACCTGCCCTCGCTGACCTCGGCGATGGACCTGTTCGCCGCCCCGTCCGCGGAGGAGGCCTTCGGCCTGGCGGCCGTGGAGGCGCTGGCGTCGGGACTGCCCGTGCTCTACGCCTCCTGCCCGGCGATCGAGGACCTGCCCCCGGAGACCTGTGCCGGCGCCCGGCGGGTGCGCGGCGGCCCCGCCGCGTACGCCCGTGCGATCGCCGAGGTCCGCGCGGCGGGCCCGGGCCCGCGCACGCCCGGCCGGGCCGCGCACCACTACAGCATCACCCGCAGCACAGCCCGCCTCATGGACGTGTACTCGGCGGCCGTCGCCGGCACGTCGCCGTCCGCCGCACCGTAAGCCGCACCGAAAGCCGCACCGAAAGCCGCACCCAAAGGGAGCAAGCCCGTCATGACCGACACCCCGACCCGTCGGCTCCGTCCGTCCCTGGCCCGTCTCAGGAGGCTGCCGCCCTGGTCCGCGCTGGTGGCAGGCACGCTCGTCGGCGGTCTGCTGGGCGGCGCGTACGGCCTGCTCACGCCGCCGGCGTACACGGCCACCAGTTACGTCGTCGCCGTACCGACCGACAAGGCGACCCCGGACGCGGCCCGCGGCTTCGCGCAGGCGTACGGCCGGGTGGCCACCCAGCTCGCGGTGCTCGGCGACGCGCAGGTGTGGGCCGGTGTGCCGGTGCGGACGCTGCGGGACAGCGTGCGCACGGCGACCTCGCCGGACGCGCCGATGGTCGCCGTCACCGCCACCTCCACGCGGCCCGCGCTGGCCGTCGACATGGCCAACGCGGTCTCGCGCGCGCTGACCCGGCACGCGGAGCACACCAAGGGCAGCACCCAGGTGCGGCTGGTGCAGTTCTCGCGTGCGGTGAAGCCGGGCAAACCGGCGTCCGCGTCGTCGGAGGTGACCTCGCTGGTGGGGGCGAGCGCGGGCGGGCTGCTGGGCGGCCTGGCCCTGCTCGCGCGGCCGAGGCGGCCCGGCCGGGGCGACGACCCCGCGCCCGCCGCCTCGGTGCCGGGCCCCGCCACCGCCGCCGACGCACAGCGGTGACGGCGGTGAACCCGGCCGGGGCGGCGCCGTCACCCGCCGGTGCGCGACCACCAGTCGAAGCGCAGGCAGAGCTTCCCGCCGAGCCAGTACTCCACCCACCGGCCCAGGTCCAGCGGCGAGCAGTTCTCCGGCGGCAGCGGCGCCTCGGGCGTGCTCGGTGCGGGAGTCGGCTGTGGAGTGGCATCCGGTGTGGTGTCCGGGTCGGCCCCGTGCGTGCGGCCGAAGAGGACGGAGCGGTAGACCCGGGACGAGTCCGGGTTGTCGTCGCACTGCCACACCCCGTGCGGGCAGTAGTCGGTGATCGTGTTGTAGAGCGGTTTGTGCTTGTCGATCCAGGCGAGCATGCGCCGCATGTATTCGGGATTGTCGCCGTTGCGGAAGAGCCCCCATTCGGGATAGGAGATCGGCTTTTTGTGGGCCTTCGCGAAATCCACGTGGGCCTGGAGTCCGTAAGGCTCCTTCACCTGTTCGTCGAAGGAACGCCCGGCCGGCTGGTCGTAGGAATCCATGCCGATGACGTCGACCGTGTCGTCCCCCGGGTAGCACTCCGTCCAGGGAACGGCGTCCCGGCCGCGGCTCGGCGTGAAGTCGAACCGGAACTTCTGGCCCGGCACCGCCCGCATGGTCCGCACGATCCGGTTCCAGTACTTCTTCCAGGACTCGGGGTCGGGACCGCACCGGTGGGTGTAGGTGACGCCGTTCATCTCCCAGCCGAGCACCAGGACCGTGTCCGGCACCTTCAGCTCGACCAGCCGCTCGGCGAGGGCCCGGAAGTGATGGTCGAACTCCCCGGCCGCGCCCCGCCGCAGCAGCTGCCGGACCTCGTCGTCGGAGACACCCTCCTCGTTGCGTTCCTGGAGGGGGACGTTGAGGACGAGCATCCGGTCGTCCCTGGCGTTGCGCCAGTGCGCCCACGACTCGAGGAAGCCGATGTCGCCCTCGATGTCGCTCCAGTGGTTGCCGGGCAGGTAGGTGTGGCCGACGCGCAGCTCGGCGCCGCCCAGCCAGCGGCTGAGCTGCTCCATGCGCGCCACACCGCGCGCGTCGGAGGCGAGGAAGGCGCCGAAGGCCGGGACGCCCCGGTGCGGTGCCGGAAGGGCCGGTGCGGGGACCGACGGGGCGTCGGCGGCCACGCCGCCGGGAGCCGCGGGCGGCGTGTGGAGGGTGGGGACCGCGGGAAGCGCGGGGATCTCCGGGAGCGCGGGGATGGTGGGGACCGCGCGCGGGATCGCGGGTTCCGCCGCGACCGGCACCGCCGGACGGGAGTCGGCTCGCGCCGCCCCCACCGCGGGACCGGCCGCCAGGGCGGCCGACACGACGACCGCCGCCGCGGCGCCCACGGCCGTCCCGCGGGCCCGGACCCGCCTGTGCTGTGGGGCCATTGGCTGCTCCTCTTCTCGCTCTCGTCCGCCTTCTGCCCGACGTCCTCGATCGTGACGAACAGTCATATGAAGTCAGGCACAGGAAATACGACCGTGCCAATGTCATTGCGGCTTTCGAGTGCCCGGCTCGCCCGTGCGGGTGAGCCGGTACCAGAGGAAAGTGAGAATTCGTGTCGTTGCTCGACACCCGTGTCCCCGCCGTTCTGCTGCGGACCGACCGGAATCCCTTTCACCACGGAACGCTGGGGGCCGTGCGGTCGCTCGGCCGGGCGGGAGTGGAGGTGCATGTCGTCGCCGATGTCACGGGAAGTCCCGTCCACCGCTCGCGTTATGCGCACGGGCTGCATTCCCCGCCACGCCCGGGTGCGTCGGCGGACGAGATCCTCGCCGTGCTGCGCCGCGTGGCCGGCCGGGTCGGACGTCCGGCGGTCCTGATCCCGCTGGACGACGCGACCGCGATCGCCGCGGCACGTCTCCGGGAGGACCTCGCGCCGTCCTATCTGCTGCCCGCGCTGCCCGCCGCGCTGGCCGAACGCGTCGCCGACAAGGCGGAACTGGCCGCCGTGTGCGGGTCCGCGGACGTTCCGCACCCGTGGACGCTCGTCCCGGACAGCCCGGCGCGGGCCGTCGACGACGCGCGGCGGCTCGGACTGCCGCTGGTCGCCAAGTGGAGCCGGCCCTGGCTGCTGCCCGCCGGCAGCGGACTGCGCAGCACCCAGCTGGTGCACACGGCGGGACAGGCCGGCGAACTGCACGCGCGCACCGCGGAGGCGGGCAGTCCGCTGCTGCTCCAGGCGTATCTGCCGCCCGGACCGGACCGGGACTGGTTCTTCCACGGGTACGCCGACGGCTCGGGTACCGTGCGCGCCGGCGGGCCGGGCCGCAAGCAGCTGTCCTGGCCGCGCGGGGCGGGACTGACGGCGGTGGGCCACTGGACGCCCAACGCCGAGGTGCGGGCGCTCGCCGAACGGCTCACCGGCCACCTCGGCTACCGGGGCGTCCTCGACCTGGACTTCCGCCGCTGCGGCAGCACGGGCCGCTACCACCTCCTCGACTTCAACCCGCGTCCCGGCGCCCAGTTCCGGCTCTTCGCCGACAGCGCGGGACTGGACGTCGTACGCGCCCTGCACCTGGATCTGACCGGCCGTCCGCTGCCGGACGGGCTTCCGGTGGCCGGGCGGTCGTTCGTGGTGGAGAACTACGCGCCGTTCGCCGCGCTGCGCACGGCACCCGGCGGACGCGAACTGGCCTGGTACGCCCGGGACGACCGCGTCCCCGGATGGGCGATGTGGGCGCTGTGGGCCCGCCATGTGTCCGGCCGGCTGCGGCAGCGGCTCGTCACCGCCGCTCCCGTACCGGCGCCCCGCCCGGCCTCCCGGGCGGCCGCACCCTCCCTGACCGACAACGAGAAAGCGAGCAGCTGATGATGTACGACCTTCTGGTGGTGGGCGCCGGTCCGTACGGTCTGTCGATCGCGTCCCACGCCGCGGCCGCCGGACTGAACCTGCGGGTGTTCGGCCGGCCCATGGCGTCCTGGCGGGACCACATGCCCGCCGGCATGTTCCTGAAGTCGGAGCCGTGGGCGTCCAACCTCTCCGACCCGGCCGGACAGTGGCGGCTGGACGCGTACTGCGCCGAGCAGGGCCTGCCGGCGCGGCACGCGCACCCGATCCCGGTGGAGGCGTTCGCGTCGTACGGCCTGTGGTTCGCCCGGAACGCGGTGCCGGAGGTGGACGAGCGCACGGTGACCCGGGTGTCGTCCGGCCCGGACGGCTTCACGGCGGTCACCGAGGACGGGCAGGCGCTGCACGCGCGTACGGTGGCGCTGGCGATCGGGGTGATGCCGTTCATCGAGGTGCCGCCGGCCCTGCGCGGACTGCACCCGACGCTGGTGACGCACAGCAGCCACCACAACGACCTGGGGCACTTCCAGGGCAAGGACGTCACCGTGATCGGCGGCGGCCAGGCGGCCCTGGAGACCGCGGCGCTCCTCGCCGAACAGGGCACCCGGGTACGGGTGCTGGCGCGGGCGGACCGGCTGCGCTGGAACGATGTGCCGCCGGCCTGGGAGCGGCCCTGGTGGCAGTCGGTCCGCTCACCGCACAGCGGGCTGGGCCCCGGCTGGCGGAACTGGTTCTACTCGGAGCGTCCCGGTCTGTTCCGGCGGCTGCCGGAGGCGACCCGGTCGCGCGTCGCGGCCACGGCGCTGGGTCCGGCGGGCGCCTGGTGGGTGCGGGACCGGGTGGAGCGGGCGGTGGACCTGCTGCCGGGCCACGAGGTCACCGCGGCGGCCGCGGTGCCGGGCGGGCTGCGTCTCGACCTGACGGGGCGTGACGGCTCCCGGCGCTCCCTGGAGACGGAACACGTCATCGCCGCCACCGGGTTCAAGGCGCACCGTGACCGGCTCGGTCTGCTCTCCGCCGAGCTGCGCGGGACGCTGGCGGTCCTGCCGGACGGTTCCCCGGCGCTCGGCCACAGCTTCGAGTCCTCGCACCCCGGGCTGTTCCTGGCGGGTCTGGTGACGGCGTCCGGGTTCGGTCCGGCGATGCGCTTCGTGCACGGCGCGACGTTCACGGCGTCGACGCTGGTGCAGGGGGTGCGCCGGCGGCTGAGGGCGACCCCGGCGCTCGGGACGGTTCCCGTTCCGGGCGGTGCCGGCCGCAGCGGGGCGCCGGCGCCGGTGCGCGGCTGACGGGCGTACGACGACACGACGCGTCCCCCGGACCTGATCGGTCCGGGGGACGCGTCGTCGTGGAGGGCCGGATGCCGGGTGGGGTGGGCCCGGCATCCGGGGTGGGCTACCGGCGGGAGGCCAGTCGGCCGCGGCGGTACAGCATCGCCCCGCCCGTGATCAGCACGGCGCCGGCCGCCGAGGCGGCGATGAGGCCGTCGGTGCCGGTCTCGGCGAGGTGCGGCGGGTTGCCGGGCACTTCCTCCTCCTCGGCCGGGGGCTCCTCGACCTCGTGGGTGGGAGGCGTCCTGACCTGGGTGGGCGGAGCCGGCGTCTCCTTCTCCGGCTCGTCCTCCTTGCCGTATCCGCCGTCGTTGACGCAGGTGTTGTCGTAGGCGCCGTTGAACAGGCCGACCACGTCGACGCTGTTGCCGCACACGTTCACCGGGAGGTGGATGGGCACCTGCACGTTGTTCCCGGACAGCACACCGGGCGAGCCCTTGGCGGCGCCCACCGCGTGCGCACCGCCGGAGTCGCCGTAGGAGTCGCCGTAGGAGGAGTCACCGTAGGAGGACTCGGTGTGCGAGGAGCCGGTGTGCGAGCGGTCCGCGGACTTCTTCTCCTCGCCGTGGGAGCCGTTGACGCACGTGTTGTCCGACGCCTCGTTGAGCGCCCCGGCACCGGTGACGTTGTTGCCGCAGAGGTTCACCGGGGCGTGGACCGGCGCCTGCACGTTGTTTCCGGAGAGCACGCCGGGCGAGCCCTTGGTGCCGCCGACCGCGTGCGCGCCGTCACGGGAGTCGCCGTGCCCGGACTTGTCGGAGCCGTTGACGCAGGTGTTGTCGGAGGCCTCGTTGAGCGCCCCGACCACGTTCACGCTGTTGCCGCACGCGTTCACCGGCACCTCGACCGGTGCCTGCACGTTGTTCCCGGACAGCACACCGGGAGAATCCTCGGCACCGCCCCCCGCGAACGAGTCGGCGAGGGCGGGGGTTCCGTACAGGGACAGAATGCCCGTGGCGGCGGCGGCCGCCGCGAACACTCCCCTGCTCAGGGTCTGTCGCAATGTGGTTGTCTTCCTGCTTGAAGAATGGGAGCGGCCACGCGTTCTGGCCCTCCGCTGCCGCATGGCCTACTTCTTCATCAACCCGACTCGGCGGAATCGGTTGCGCAGGTTCACCCGGTTGGACCGCGCGACCCCCGGGGCGGGGCCGAGCGCGGTCCGGGCGTCAGGACACCACGTCCTTGCGGACGAACCCCCGGAACGCCAGCGCGAACAGCACCAGCGCGTACGTCACGGACACCGACGCGCCCTGGATCATGCCGGACCACTCCGGGCTCGGCTGGATGGCGTCCGCCCAGGCGAACTGCCAGTGCGCGGGCAGGAAGTGCCGCCAGTCGCCGAGGGCGGTGACGGCGTCCAGGACGTTGCCGACGATGGTCAGGCCCACCGCGCCTCCCACCGCGCCCAGCGGGGCGTCGGTGCGGGTGGACAGCCAGAACGCCAGCCCGGCGGTGACCAGCTGCGACACGAAGAGGTACGCCACGACCACCACGAGCCGCTGGGCCGCCGTGCCGGGGTCGAGCGCGCCGCCGGTGGGGATCTGGAGCGGGCCCCAGCCGTAGGCCGCGGTGCCGACGGCGAGCGCCATCACGGGCAGCAGCACCATCGCGGCGAGGCTGAGGGCCAGTCCGACGACCAGCTTGGACCAGAGCAGCCGCATCCGGGGCACGGGCGCGGCGAGCAGATAGCGCAGGGAGGACCAGCCGGCCTCCGAGGCGACCGTGTCCCCGCAGAACAGGGCGACGGGGATGACGAGCAGGAAGCCCGCGGACACGAACAGGTTGACGGCGGCGAAGTTGGCGCCGGACGCGGTGGCCGTGTCCATCAGGTTGACGCGGTTGCCTTCCGGGCCGCCGTCCGGCGTGCCGCCGATCGCGAAGGCGATCACCAGCACGAAGGGCAGGACGGCGAGGATCGCTCCCATCACGAGGGTGCGGCGGCGCTTGAGCTGGCGGACCAGTTCCACCCGGAGGGGCAGGGTGCGGCCCGCGCGGTAGCCGGCGGCGACCTCTACGGGCTCGGCCTGCCCGCCCGGCTCGGCTCGCTCGGTGAGCGTGCTCATGCGGAACCTCCGATCAGGGTGAGGAAGGCGTCCTCGAGGCGGCGGTGCGGGCCGACCGACGCGACGGGCACCTCGAGCCGGACCAGTTCGGCGACCAGGCGGGGGGCGGTGCCGTCGGTGTCGAGCCGGATCAGCAGCCCCTCGTCGGTGCGGACGGCCGAGGCGACGCCGGGCAGCGCGGCGATCTTCTCGGCGACCGGCTCCTCCACGGGCGTGACCGTGCCGACGAGGAGGGTGTCGCCGGAGCCGATGATCTCGTGCACCGGACCGGCCTGGACCAGCTGCCCGCGGTCCATCACGACGAGGTGGGTGCAGGACTGCTCGACCTCCGCCAGCATATGGCTGGAGACGATCACCGTGCGTCCGGCCGCCGCGTACCGGATCATCACCTCGCGCATCTCGCGGATCTGCGGCGGGTCGAGGCCGTTGGTCGGCTCGTCGAGGATGAGCAGGTCCGGGAGGCCGAGCATGGCCTGGGCGATGGCGAGGCGCTGGCGCATGCCCTGGGAGTAGGTGCGCACCGCGCGGGCGAGCGCGTCGCCGAGACCGGCGATCTCCAGGGCCTCCTCCAGGTGCGCGTCCTCGGGCGGGCGCCCGGTGGCGCGCCAGTACAGCTCCAGGTTCTCCCGGCCGGACAGGTGCGGCAGGAAGCCCGCGCCCTCGACGAACGCGCCGACCCGGGACAGCACGGGGGCGCCGGGGCGGATGGCGTGGCCGAAGACGCGGATCTCGCCGCCGTCCGGCTTGATGAGGCCCATCAGCATGCGCAGGGTGGTGGTCTTGCCCGCGCCGTTCGGGCCGAGGAGTCCGAGCACTTGGCCCTTCTCGACGCGGAACGACAGGTTCTGCACGGCGTACCGGTCGGAGGAGCGGGAGTAGCGCTTGCTCAGGCCGGTGATCTGGAGCGGGACGTCGGCCAGTGCGGGGTCGGGCGCCGGGGCGGTGGTGCGGCGGCGTCCGGTGAGCAGCAGGGCGAGCGCGATCAGGGCGCCGGCGACCGGCAGCCACACCACCCACGCGGGCAGCGGGGCCGCCGCGGTGGTCACGCCCGGTGCCGTGGGCACCGTGAGGTCGCTCTTGAGGGAGACGGTGTACGTCGCCGGGGCGGCCGGGGAGGCGTAGCCGAGGTCGGTGGAGGAGAGGACGAGGCGCAGGCGGTGGCCCTTCTGGACCTCGTGGTCGACGGCCGGGAGGGTGAGCGTCACGTCCTTGCCGGAGCGGGCGTCCTCGACGCGGACCGGGGCGACGAGCTGGGAGGGCAGCACCTGCTGCCGTCCGTCCGGGCCGACGTCGTACACCTTGCCGAACAGGACGGCGTCGTCGCTGGTGGACTTCACCCGCACGGTGACGGTCGGCGATCCGGTGATTCGCAGGTCGCCGCCGACCGGGGCGGACTCGAAGCGGGCGAACTGGCCCGGGAAGTCCAGCGAGATGCCCACGCCGAGCGACGAGAGCTGGGCGAGTCCGCCGGAGCCGCCGAGGCCGGGCAGGGAGGACACGGCGGGCGGGTTGGCGCCGGCCGGGTTGGCGAAGCTCTGCTCGCGCCCGGTGAGCGGGAAGGTCCTGCCGGCGTTGGTCAGCCCCGGGTAGGTGTCGGCGCTCGCGCCGGTCAGCACGGCCCGGCCGTCGGTGGAGTCGACGCCTCCGGTGCGGGTGACACGGAAGGCGGGGCCGGTGTCGGCGCCCTTGTCGCCTTTCAGGTACCGGTCGAACCAGTTCCGTACGCGCTGCTCCACCCGGTCGCTCTCCAGGTCGCCGCCGTCGTGCCCGCCGGCGATCCAGTCGACCTCGACCGGGGCGCCGTTGGCGCGGATCGCCTTCGCGGCGGCGTCGGCCTGGCCGAGCGGGAACAGCGAGTCGGACTGACCCTGCGTCAGGAGCGTGGGCACGTCGATGCGGTCGGCGACGGCGGACGGCGAGCGTTCCTCCAGGACGCGGCGCGCCTCGGGGTCCGGGGTGCCGGACTCGGCGACCCGCTCGTACATCGCGCACAGCGCGGGCTCGAACCGCTCGCAGCCGCCGCCGGAGTTGATGAAGACACCCGCCCACAGCTTCTTGAAGACGCCGTTCGGGAACAGCGCGTCGGCGAGGTCGAAGTAGGTGATCGCCGGGGCGATGGCGTCGACCCGGTCGTCGTACCCGGCGCCGAGCAGGGCGATGGCACCGCCGTACGAGGCGCCGGCCATGCCCACGCGCGGGTCGCCCTTCTTGTCGAGCCGGACCTCGGGCCGCTGGGCCAGCCAGTCGACGAGCCGGGAGACGTCGGCGACCTCGCCCTCCGGGTCGTTCAGCCCGATCCTCCCGGTCGACTCGCCGAAGCCGCGCGCGGACCAGGTGAGGACCGCGTACCCATCACGGGCGAGGTCCTCGGCCTGCTCCCGCACGTCGTCCTTGCTGCCGCCGAAGCCGTGCCCGAGGAGCACGGCGGGTCGGCGGCCGTCGGGTCCGGCGGTGAAGTACGAGGTGTCGATGCGCACCCCGTCGTCCATGGCCATGACCCGGTCGGCGCGGCGGACCGGGGGCGCCTCGTCGGAGGCGACGGCGGTCCACGTACCGGCGCCGGCGAGCACGACGACGGCGGCCGCGGCGGCGGTGACCCGTCGCGTCCACCGCAACCGCGGCCACCGCGCTCCGGGCAGTCGAAGATCCATGCGTCAACGGTACGGGGTGAACCTGTCACCAAGTTGTCGACCGCAGACCGAACCTGACCACCTCCCGACGGCGTACGGGGGCCCCGCCGCGTACCGCGTCCGTGGTACGCGGCGGCGCCGGACCGTCCGGCTCAGTGGTTGCGCGGGAAGCCCAGGTCGACGCCCGTCGGGGCGTCGGCCGGGTCGGGCCAGCGGGTGGTGACGACCTTGCCGCGGGTGTAGAAGTGCGTGCCGTCGTTGCCGTAGATGTGGTGGTCGCCGAAGAGGGAGTCCTTCCAGCCGCCGAAGGAGTGGTAGCCGACGGGGACCGGGATCGGCACGTTCACGCCGACCATGCCGGCCTCGACCTCCAACTGGAAGCGGCGGGCGGCGCCGCCGTCCCGGGTGAAGATCGCGGTGCCGTTGCCGAAGGGGGAGCTGTTGATGAGGTCGAGGGCTTCTTCGTAGGTGTCCGTGCGCAGGACGCAGAGGACCGGGCCGAAGATCTCGTCCTGGTAGGCCTTGGCGGACGTCGGCACCTTGTCGAGCAGGGAGATGCCGATCCAGTGGCCGTTCTCGTGGCCGTCGACCGTGTAGCCGGTGCCGTCCAGGACGACCTCGGCGCCCTCGTCCGCCGCGCCGGCGACGTAGGAGGCGACCTTGTCGCGGTGGACCTTGGTGATCAGCGGGCCCATCTCGGAGGTGGGGTCGTCGCCGGGGCCGATCTTGATCTTCTCGGCGCGCTCGCGGATCTTCTCCACCAGTTCGTCGCCGATCGCGCCGACGGCGACCACCGCGGAGATCGCCATGCAGCGCTCACCGGCCGAGCCGTAGGCCGCGGAGACGGCCGCGTCGGCCGCCGCGTCGAGGTCGGCGTCGGGCAGGACCAGCATGTGGTTCTTGGCGCCGCCGAGGGCCTGGACGCGCTTGCCGTTGGCGGAGGCGGTGGTGTGGATGTAGCGGGCGATCGGGGTGGAGCCGACGAAGGAGACCGCCTTGACGTCGGGGTGGGCGAGGAGGCGGTCGACGGCCACCTTGTCGCCGTGGACGACGTTGAACACGCCGTCGGGGAGACCGGCCTCCGAGAGGAGTTCGGCGAGGCGGATCGAGGCGGACGGGTCCTTCTCCGACGGCTTCAGCACGAACGTGTTGCCGCAGGCGATGGCGAGCGGGAACATCCACATCGGCACCATCGCCGGGAAGTTGAACGGCGTGATGCCGGCGACCACGCCCAGCGGCTGGCGGATGGACGACACGTCGACGCGGCTGGCGACCTGCGTGGACAGCTCGCCCTTCAGCTGCACGCTGATCCCGCAGGCCAGGTCGACGATCTCCAGGCCGCGGGCGACCTCGCCGAGGGCGTCGGAGTGCACCTTGCCGTGCTCGGCGGTGATCAGCTCGGCGATCTCGTCGCGGTGGGCGTCGAGCAGCGCGCGGAACTTGAAGAGGATCGAGGTGCGGGTGGCCAGCGAGGACTGGCCCCAGCTCAGGTAGGCCTCCTTGGCGGCGGCGACCGCGGCGTCGACCTCCTCGACGGAGGCGAAGGCGACCTTCGTGGTGACCTCGCCGGTCGCCGGGTTCGTCACCGGCCCGTAGGTACCCGAGGCGCCTTCGGCGGTCTTGCCGCCGATCCAGTGGTTGACGATCTTCGTCATGACCGAGAACTCCTTCACAGATGGCGGCGACGGGTGGAGACGTGCCGTTCGTACAGCTCATGCGCCCCGGCCGCGGGCGGACACGCCGCGGTCCCGGTCACCCGTCCATCCCACCAGGTCCGGGCGGCCGGACGGGCCCGACACAGTGTCGGTCGTTCCGGTCCGCGCATAGACACATGGGACCTCGGCGGAACCTCCGGCGCGGGGCCGCGGCGGGCGGGGAGTCGTCGCTCGCACTTCGCTCCTGCCAAAGCGAAGCGGCCTCCCGCGCCGGAGGCGTTCGGTGCCGGGGCGCCGGCGGTGGCGCCCCGGTGGACGTGCGGGTGGTCGGGGGTGGCATCGCCGGGGAGCACTCCACGCCCGGGGATGATCACGTCGTACGCCATCGCGTCCCCTTCGTACGGCTCGCCGGCGCTCCGGCTCCTACGGCTCTCCCCCGGTTTCTAGCCCCGGGCGTGAAGCCCTGTCAATGTTTTGTCCGGACATTCGGACGAGATTTGGCGGGGTCGCTCCGGACCCCGTTGTCAGTGCCCGCGGCTACCGTGCGGTGGCATGCCGAACGCGTACACCGCCCTGTGGACCAATGACCTGTGCAAGGCCCTTGCCCGCGAGGGCTTTGCGGGTGAGCGCCTGACCGTGATGTTCGGCGGGCCGCACCAGTCGCTGCCGAGCTTCATACGCGCCGGGGTGCGCCCGGGTGACGTGATCCATCCGGTCCGGGTCTTCCGCAGGCGGCTGTGGGTGCTCGGGGCGATGGAGGTGGGACGCGTCCTGGACTACGACAGGGCGGGCGAGGCACTGGCGATGGAGGACTACCTCCGGCTCGTCCACTGGAAACCGCTGAAGGCGGGCTGTGTCAGCGAGGTCGTCGTCGGACCGCCCGGCAGCCCGCTCACCTTCGAGCGCCCCGTCCCGCCGGACCTCCTGGCCCGGCTCACCTACCGGTCGCAGCGGGGCGAGCGGCAGATCAAGCACGTGGTGGACGGCGAACTGCGCAGCGCGGTGAGCGTGCACGGCATCTACCGGCTGGCCCCGGAGTCCGCCGCGGAAGTGGAGTCCCTGGTACGGCAGTGACGCGCGCGTCGTCACAGGAGGCCCGGGATGTCAACGCGCCCCGCCGGTGAGCCGGGGTGCGCCTGTGCGTCAGTCCCGTCACAAACACTCCCGTGGTGTCACGGGCGTCACGCGTGCGCGGGCCTTCCGTCACACCCGGCGCACAGCCACTGACCCGCCGCCGCCGGGCCTCGTTCACCGGGCACAACCCCTGCCTGATCACCAACGCGCACCCGGCTCCCCCTGACGGCCGCCCCCGGCCGTCACCGCGGTGCGCGGGGAGGTGCGAACATGACCGACCGAACGCTGTGGTCCTACAAGGACATCGCCGCCCACATCAAGGTGCAGCCGGACACCGTCCGCTCCTATCGCAAGCACGGTCTGCTGCCGCCACCCGACCATGTGGAGGCGGGCAAGCCCTACTGGCGTCCCGACACCATCCGGAACTGGGTCGCCCGCCGTCCGGGCAACCGGGGGCGCAACAACAGCTGACCCCCGGCCGGAACCGCCGGTTCAGCTCCAGGGCTCGATGACCGTCACGCCCGCCCCCGCCGCCGTACCCATGGCCGCGAGGGCGGGCGGGACCGCCTCCAGGGCGATGGTGGAGGTCACCAGCAGATCGGGGCGGAGCACACCGGCACGGACCAGTTCCAGCATCGGCGGGTAGGTGTGCGCGGCCATGCCGTGGCTGCCGAGGATCTCGAGCTCCAGGGCGATGGCGCGGGCCATGGGGACGGGCGTGGTGCCCGTCGGTGAGGGCAGCAGGCCGACCTGGACGTGCCGGCCCCGGCGACGGAGGCTGTTGACGGAGGCGGCGCAGGTGACGGGTGCGCCCAGGGCGTCCAGGGAGAGGTGGGCGCCTCCGCCGGTGAGGTCGCGGACCGCCCCGGCCGTGTCCTCCACGAGCGCCGCGTCCACGCATTCGACGGCACCGAACTTCCGCGCCAGGTCGAGTGCCCCCGGCGACACGTCGACGGCGACGACCCGCGCCCCGGCCGCCGCCGCGATCATCACCGCCGACAGGCCCACCCCTCCGCAGCCGTGCACGGCGACCCACTCCCCCGCCGCCACCCGGCCCTGCTGCACCACCGCCCGGTAGGCCGTGGCGAAACGGCAGCCGAGGGAGGCGGCGGTCGCGAAGCTCATCCCGTCGGGCACCGCGACCAGGTTCACGTCCGCGTGGTCCAGCGCCACGTACTGGGCGAAGGAACCCCAGTGGGTGAAGCCCGGCTGGGTCTGGCGCTCGCACACCTGCTGGTCGCCGGCCGCGCAGGCGGGGCAGGAACCGCAGGCGCAGACGAACGGGACGGTGACCCGGTCCCCGGGCCGCCAGCCGGTGACCCGGGCGCCGACCGCCTCGACGGTCCCGGCGAGTTCATGGCCGGGGACGTGCGGCAGGGCGATGTCCGGGTCGTGGCCCTGCCAGCCGTGCCAGTCGCTGCGGCACAGACCGGTCGCCTCGACGCGGACCACGACGCCGTGCTCCGCCGGCTCCGGGTCCGCGACCTCCCGCACCTCGGCCGGTTCCCCGTACCGCTCGAACACCACCGCCCGCATGACCGGTCCCGCCTTCCGTTCCGGAAATCACCGTTCCGCCGGAACGCTATCCCCGGGCTCCGACTGTGTCGCGGGCGGCCTCGACCACCGCACGACGGGGAACTGGTCTCCGACTGTCGTGGATTAATACCCCCTAGGGGTATAGTGTGGGTGGTACGGGGAACACTACGCGCCCCCATGGCCCGTACGGGCCCGCATCACCCCACCCAGCACCACCCACGCCCCGACGAGGAGTAACGACATGACCTCCCAGACCGACACCCAGGGTTCCGTCACCACCGTCTACAAGGTGAGCGGGATGAGCTGCGGACACTGCGAGGGTTCCGTCTCCGGCGAGATCTCCCAGATCGCCGGTGTCAGCTCGGTGCGGGCGGTCGCCTCCTCCGGTGAGGTGACCGTCGTCTCCGCCGCCCCGCTCGACGAGGAGGCCGTCCGCGCCGCCGTCGACGAGGCAGGCTTCGAGCTGGTCGGCAAGGCCTGAACCGGCCCCCGCCCCCACGCGCGGCGTGACCCGGGCCGCAGCGGCCACTCGTACGATGCGGCCCGGCACGCCACCGTCCCCGGAGCCCCGAAGGTCCCCGGAGCCCCGGACGTCCTTGGAGTACGGACATGACCAGCACCACCGCCACCGAGGCACCGGCCGCCGGACAGCCGGCCCTCTCGGAGGTCGAGCTGCTCATCGGCGGGATGACCTGCGCCTCCTGCGCGGCCCGCGTCGAGAAGAAGCTCAACCGCATGGACGGCGTCACCGCCACGGTGAACTACGCGACGGAGAAGGCCCGGATCACCTACCCGCCGGGCATCGAGGTCGCCGACCTGATCACCACGGTGGTACGGACCGGCTACACCGCCGAGGAACCCGCGCCCCCGCGGGAGGAGACACCCGCCGCCGCGGAGGCCGACCCCGAGCTCGCGGCCCTGCGCCGACGCCTGACCGTCTCCGCGCTCCTCGCCCTGCCCGTCGTCCTGCTGGCGATGGTCGCGCCCCTCCAGTTCGACAACTGGCAGTGGCTCTCGCTCACCCTCGCCGCGCCCGTCGTGGTCTGGGGCGCCGCCCCCTTCCACCGGGCCGCCTGGACCAACCTGCGGCACGGCGCGGCCACCATGGACACCCTGGTCTCCGTCGGCACGCTCGCCGCGTTCGGCTGGTCCCTGTGGGCGCTGTTCCTCGGCGACGCGGGCATGCCCGGCATGCGGCACCCCTTCGAGCTCACCGTCGCCCGCGCCGACGGCGCCTCCACGATCTACCTGGAGGTGGCCGCGGGCGTCACCGCGTTCCTCCTGCTCGGCCGCTACCTCGAGGCCCGTTCCAAGCGCCGCGCGGGCGCGGCCCTGCGGGCGCTGATGGAGCTGGGCGCCAAGGACGTGGCCGTCCTGCGCGACGGGCGTGAGGTGCGGATCCCGGCGGAGCGGCTGGCGGTCGGCGACCGGTTCGTCGTACGGCCCGGGGAGAAGATCGCCACCGACGGCACGGTGCTGGAGGGCGTCTCCGCCGTGGACGCGTCGATGCTGACCGGCGAGTCCGTCCCCGTGGACGTCACCG
Source organism: Streptomyces sp. NPDC031111 (assembly GCF_055570675.1). NCBI lineage: Bacteria > Bacillati > Actinomycetota > Actinomycetes > Kitasatosporales > Streptomycetaceae > Streptomyces > Streptomyces sp. NPDC031111. The sequence goes on along the minus strand of NZ_JBVIGS010000001.1, from coordinate 336,055 downwards.
TCGGCGACAACGTCACCGGCGCCACCGTCAACGCCGGCGGGCGGCTCGTCGTCGAGGCCACCCGGATCGGCGCCGACACCCAGCTCGCGCGGATGGCGAAGCTGGTCGAGGACGCGCAGAACGGCAAGGCGCAGGTACAGCGCCTCGCCGACCGGATCTCCGCGGTCTTCGTCCCCGTGGTGCTGCTGATCGCGGTCGGCACCTTCGGGGTGTGGCTCGGCGCCACCGACGACACGGTGGCCGCGTTCACCGCCGCCGTCGCCGTACTGATCATCGCCTGCCCCTGCGCCCTCGGGCTCGCCACCCCGACCGCGCTGATGGTCGGCACCGGGCGGGGCGCCCAGCTCGGCATCCTGATCAAGGGGCCCGAGGTCCTGGAGTCCACCCGCCGCGTCGACACCGTCGTCCTGGACAAGACCGGAACCGTCACCACCGGCCGGATGACCCTCCAGGGGGTGTACGTCGCCGAAGGCACCGACGAGCGGCGGCTGCTGCGGCTCGCGGGCGCCCTGGAGCACGCCTCCGAGCACCCCGTCGCCCGTGCGATCGCCGCGGGCGCGGAGGAACGCGCCGGCGCGCTGCCGGGGGTCGAGCACTTCGAGAACGTCCCCGGCCGGGGCGTACGCGGGCGGGTGGAGGGCCACGAGGTGGCCGTGGGCCGGCTGCTCTTCGAGGAGCTGCCGCCGGAGCTGGTCCGCGCGAGGGACGAGGCCGAGCGGGACGGGCGTACGGCCGTCGTGGCCGGCTGGGACGGGGTGGCGCGCGGTGTCCTCGCCGTCGCCGACGCCGTGAAGGAGACCAGCGCCGAGGCGGTGCGCGAGCTGCGCGCGCTGGGCCTCACGCCGGTGCTGCTGACGGGTGACAACCGGACCGTGGCGGAGGCGGTGGCGCGGACCGTCGGCATCGACCAGGTGATCGCCGAGGTGCTGCCCGAGGACAAGGCCGACGTCGTACGACGGCTGCGGGACGAGGGGCGCAGTGTCGCGATGGTCGGCGACGGCGTCAACGACGCGGCCGCGCTGGCTGTCGCCGATCTGGGTCTCTCCCTGGGCACCGGAACGGACGCGGCGATCGAGGCGGGCGACCTGACCCTGGTCCGCGGCGACCTGCGGGTGGCGGCGGACGCGATACGGCTCTCCCGGCGCACGCTGGCCACCATCAAGGGCAATCTCGTCTGGGCCTTCGGCTACAACGTGGCCGCGCTTCCGCTGGCCGCGGCCGGGCTGCTGAACCCGATGATCGCCGGTGCTGCCATGGCGTTCTCCTCGGTCTTCGTGGTGACGAACAGCCTGCGCCTGCGGGCGTTTCATTGAGGTCTCAAGTTGGGGCGGACCCCTGTCGTCCGGTACGACCCTCACATAAGCTCTTCACAAGGCTCGCGCATCATCCTTACGCTTGAGTCCCGTGAGCGGTTTGCGGGCTCTTGCGCAGCTTGGGGAGATACGCAAGAGACGCAGATCACAGTGATCTGAACGTAACCATCGAAGGGGTTCGAAGGTCTAAGTTGGCGATGTCGGGCAGCGTCTTGGGGGGCGCTTCCTGGCATCTGGGGATGTCTTGGGGGACTTTCCCAGAGATTGCGTTGCCGGGGCACGTACCCAGCGGGGAGCTTTGAGCGGCCCTCCCGACGTGCGGGTCCCGGCAGACCGCACACCGACGAGTGCGGTGGGTTTCAGGCCCGCTCGTACTCACACAGCGATTCAGGCGCTGTCCTCACAGACGCCCGGCCGGATCCCGTGGGGGGAATCCGCACCGGGACATGGGAAGGCGCCCTGACTTCGTCGGCCCGTGGGGGGACCGGCGGTCAGGGCGCCTTCTTCTTTACATCTACGGTTGTGCAACACCCCTAGGGGCGCGGGAAACTGCGCGACCAGCCACAGCCGACCCGCAGTCGCCCACGCTCCTTCAGCGACGAACTCTCAGGCGCACCGCACCCGCCCCACCGGCAGGTGTCAGCGCTCCTCGACCGGAACGAAGTCCCGCTCCACGACACCCGTGTAGATCTGGCGCGGGCGACCGATGCGGGAACCCGGCTCCTTGATCATCTCGTGCCACTGGGCGATCCAGCCCGGCAGCCGGCCGAGGGCGAACAGGACCGTGAACATCTCGGTCGGGAAGCCCATGGCCCGGTAGATCAGACCGGTGTAGAAGTCCACGTTCGGGTAGAGGCTGCGCGAGACGAAGTAGTCGTCGGAGAGCGCGTGCTCCTCCAGCTTCAGCGCGATGTCCAGCAGCTCGTCGGACTTGCCGAGGGCGGACAGCACATCGTGCGCGGCGGCCTTGATGATCTTGGCGCGCGGGTCGAAGTTCTTGTAGACCCGGTGGCCGAAGCCCATCAGGCGGACGCCGTCCTCCTTGTTCTTCACCTTGCGGATGAAGGAGTCGACGTCGCCGCCGGCGTCGCGGATGCCCTCGAGCATCTCCAGCACCGACTGGTTGGCGCCACCGTGCAGCGGGCCCCAGAGGGCGTTGATGCCCGCCGAGATCGAGGCGAACATGTTCGCCTGCGAGGAGCCGACCAGGCGGACCGTGGAGGTCGAACAGTTCTGCTCGTGGTCCGCGTGCAGGATCAGCAGCTTGTCCAGGGCGGAGACGACGACCGGGTCGAGCTCGTACTCCTGCGCGGGCACCGAGAAGGTCATGCGCAGGAAGTTCTCGACGTAGCCGAGGTCGTTGCGCGGGTAGACGAACGGGTGACCGATCGACTTCTTGTACGCGTAGGCCGCGATCGTCGGAAGCTTGGCGAGCAGACGGGTCGTCGAGAGGTTGCGCTGACGCTCGTCGAACGGGTTGTGGCTGTCCTGGTAGAACGTCGACAGCGCCGAGACCACCGAGGACAGCATGGCCATCGGGTGGGCGTCGCGCGGGAAGCCCTTGTAGAAGTTCTTGACGTCCTCGTGCAGCAGCGTGTGCTGCGTGATGTCGCCCTTGAACGCCGCGAGCTGGTCGACGGTCGGCAGCTCACCGTTGATCAGCAGGTACGCGACCTCCAGGAAGGTGGAGCGCTCGGCCAGCTGCTCGATCGGGTAGCCGCGGTACCGGAGGATGCCGGCCTCGCCGTCGAGATAGGTGATCGCGGATTTATAGGCGGCGGTGTTGCCGTAGCCGCTGTCCAGCGTCACCAGACCGGTCTGGGCTCGGAGCTTCCCGATGTCGAAGCCCTTGTCGCCGACGGTGCTGTCGATCACCGGGTAGGTGTACTCGCTGCCGTCGTACCGCAGTACTACAGAGTTGTCGCTCACGTCTTCCCTCACCGACGTTGTGCCTCATCTTCGAGGTGCCCTGACTGTCTCTACCATCCCCCACTCGGCTCAGGAGAGTGCACTCGGGGTCGACCATCGGGCCTATTGGCGGCACTGAGTGCCGCCAACTTGCCCATCCTGCCTCCTGTGTTCCCCATCCGGAAGGGCTCTGTGACCTTCACGACTCATTTGATCGATCATTTTTTGATGACGGACCGCTCACAGGGGCGGTCCGCGCCTCCGAGAGGCGGGATCCGGCGAGGCGGAAATCGAGGGCCGTGCACCGGCGGCCCGCCGAGACCGTGCGCACCGCCTGGCCGATCGCCTTGCGGGAGCCGACGAGCACGACCAGCTGCTTGGCCCGGGTGACCGCCGTATACAACAGATTGCGCTGGAGCATCATCCAGGCGCCCGTGGTCACCGGGATGACGACCGCCGGGTACTCGCTGCCCTGGGAACGGTGGATGGTCACGGCATAGGCGTGGGCCAGCTCGTCCAGCTCGTCGAAGTCGTACGGCACCTCCTCGTCCTCGTCGGTCAGCACCGTCAGGCGCTGGTCGACCGGGTCGAGCGAGGTGACCACGCCCACGGTGCCGTTGAAGACCCCGTTCTCCCCCTTCTCGTAATTGTTGCGAATCTGGGTGACCTTGTCGCCGACGCGGAAGACCCGGCCGCCGAACCGCTTCTCGGCGAGGTCGGGGCGGCCGGGGGTGACGGCCTGCTGGAGCAGCCCGTTGAGCGTGCCCGCACCGGCCGGTCCCCGGTGCATGGGGGCGAGCACCTGCACGTCCCGGCGCGGGTCGAGCCCGAACTTGGCCGGGATGCGCCGGGCCGCCACGTCCACGGTGAGCCGCCCCGCCTCCTCGGTGTCGTCCTCGACGAAGAGGAAGAAGTCCTTCATGCCGTCGGTGACGGGATGCTGCCCGGCGTTGATCCGGTGCGCGTTGGTCACCACGCCGGACTGCTGGGCCTGCCGGAACACGCGGGTGAGCCGGACGGCGGGGACGGGGCTGTCGGCGGCCAGCAGATCCCGGAGCACCTCCCCGGCGCCGACGCTGGGCAGCTGGTCGACATCGCCCACGAAGAGCAGGTGGGCACCCGGCGGAACCGCCTTGACCAGCTTGTTCGCGAGCAGCAGGTCCAGCATGGACGCCTCGTCGACCACCACCAGGTCGGCGTCCAGCGGCCGGTCCCGGTCGTAGGCGGCGTCGCCGCCGGGCTTGAGCTCAAGGAGTCGGTGGACGGTGGACGCCTCGGCGCCGGTCAGCTCGGCGAGGCGCTTGGCCGCGCGGCCGGTCGGGGCGGCGAGGACCACCTTGGCCTTCTTCGCCCGCGCCAGCTCCACGATCGACCGCACGGTGAACGACTTGCCGCAGCCGGGCCCACCGGTGAGGACGGCGACCCTCTCCGTGAGGGCCAGCCTGACGGCCGCCTCCTGCTCCGGCGCGAGCTCCGTGCCCGTACGCCCCTTCAGCCAACCGAGCGCCTTGTCCCACGCAACGTCCCGGAACGCCGGCATCCGCTCCTCGTCCGTGCGCAGGAGCCGCAGCAGCTGGGCGGAGAGGGCGACCTCGGCGCGGTGGAAGGGGACGAGGTAGACGGCGGTGACGGGATCACCGCCCTGCGGGTCGGGCACCTTCTCCCGTACGACGCCGGGGTCCTCCCCCTCTTCCGGCTCGGCGGCCAGCTCAGCGAGGCACTCGATGACCAGCCCGGTGTCGACTTGCAGCAGCTTCACCGCGTCGGCGATCAGCTTCTCCTCGGGGAGGTAGCAGTGCCCCTGGTCGGTGGCCTGCGACAGCGCGTACTGGAGGCCGGCCTTCACGCGGTCGGGGCTGTCGTGCGGGATGCCGACGGACTGGGCGATCTTGTCGGCGGTGAGGAAGCCGATGCCCCAGATGTCGGCGGCGAGCCGGTACGGCTGGTTCTTCACCACGGAGATCGACGCGTCGCCGTACCTCTTGTAGATCCGGACGGCGATCGACGTCGACACCTCGACGGTCTGGAGGAAGAGCATGACCTCCTTGATCGCCTTCTGCTCCTCCCAGGCGTCGGCGATCTTCTTGGTCCGCTTCGGCCCGAGCCCGGGGACCTCGATGAGCCGTTTCGGCTCCTCCTCGATGATGGTCAGCGTGTCGACGCCGAAGTGCTGCGTGATGCGGTCGGCGAAGACCGGCCCGATGCCCTTGACCAGCCCGGATCCGAGGTAACGCCGGATGCCCTGGACGGTGGCGGGCAGCACGGTCGTGTAGTTCTCGACGTGGAACTGCTTCCCGTACTGCGGATGCGACCCCCAGCGCCCCTCCATCCGCAGGGACTCCCCCACCTGCGCACCGAGCAGCGCCCCGACGACGGTCAGCAGATCACCGGCACCCCGGCCGGTGTCGACACGGGCGACCGTGTAGCCGTTCTCCTCGTTGGCGTACGTGATCCGCTCCAGGACGCCGGTCAGCTCGGCAAGACCCGGCCGACCCCCTCGGTCCGGTCCCCTCTCCGCGCCAGACACGGTCCCACCTGCCCTTCGCGTCTTCGTGTGAACAGGAGGCTATCGGGGGCCTCGGACAACGCGGCCGGAAGATTTACCCAAAACCTATTGACTCGGGAGATAAAGGGCGTAGAAGTAGTTAGTAGACGGCAACACCGAAAGAGTCACGAAGTCGACGAGGACGTCTAGCCGACGGAGTGACTTGGACAGGATGTCGTTCAGGCCCCCGGCAAGCCGGCGCGATACCGAGGCGACAGTGACGACTGAAGCTTCAGGACACGTGCAGCACTACCGGGGACTGTTTTTTGCCCTCCGGGCCTATTTCAGTGTCCAACCTGAAGGCGTGCTGGTCGGTAGCCTTGAGGCGTGGACTACGCGAGGATGCGTGCCATCGCCGAAGAGCTCGGGGCGTACGCGGAACGGCTCGAAGGGGCCTGGAGCGTCGAGATCGGGCCGTCGGGCCCCGTACTGGCCATGGTGTGCCCGTCCAAGCGGCGTGAGGGCACGGTTCGACGCATCTGCAAGCAACTGGACGCGCAACTCCTCACCACCCACCCGGGTTACATCTGCGCGAACGGCCCCGAGATCGAGCATCAGGAGCTCGGCCGCCTGCGCCGCCCTGATGCTGTCGTCATCCCCGAGGCCACCCTCGACGAAGAGGGCCTTGCCGTCGACGCGACGCAGGTGCTGGCCGTCATCGAGATCGTCTCGCCGTCCCACCCGAACAACGACTACGACGAGAAGCTGGCCGAATACCCGGCCATGGGAATCCCGCACTACATGATCGTCGACCCACGCACCGGCACGATCCAGGTGCACTCCGAGCCGTGCAAGGGCCGCTACAGCGGTAAGGAGCCGTACGTCTTCGGCGACTCGGTGCCGTTCGGCCCGTGGACGGTGGAAACGGCGGAGTTCCGCCGGTACGGCAGGGACGGTTAGCGCGCGTTCGACTTGAGTGCTTCGAGGAAGGGTGCGAAGGCCTCCGGCGGGAAGGTGAGGGTGGCTCTGGTGGGGGCCTTGGAGTCGCGGACGGATATGTGGGTGGGTGAGTTCGCGATCTCCACACAGTTGTTGCCGTCGTCGGGGCCCGAATAGGACGATTTCCGCCAGTTGTCCATGAGTCTCACAGCTCTTTCGCCAGCCGGCTGATGAAGTCACGCGACCGCTCGAGGTCGAGCGATGCGGCTTCCACCTTACGGAAGCGCGTTCGAAAGGCAGCGAGTTGTGCTTCGGAATCGATGAACGCCGAGCCGTGTGGCACGTCGCGCACCACGGTGTCCAGCTTGGGCACGGGACCACCTGCATAGGTCATGGCGCTGGCCGCCCTGGCGAAGCCGTCCAGGTCGAAGGGAATGACGCGCACGGTGATGTTGTCCGCTTCGGAGCGTTCCAGAAGCCTGGCGAGTTGAGCCCGGGAGGCAGCACGGTCACTGACCCGGATACGCAGGGCGGACTCGTGGATGACCAACTCGTATGAGCACGTGATCTGCTGGCGCCTCATGCGGTGGCTGACGCGCAACTCAAGTTCTTCATACGTGAGTTCAGGAACTCGGGCGGAAAAGACCGCACGCGAGTAATCCTCCGTCTGGAGCAGGCCCGGCACATAGAGAATCGCCACCTCCCGCAAGAACGTGGCGTGGTGTTCCAGTTCGGCGAGGTCCAGGAACGACGTGGGCAGGTGGCCCCGGTACTCCTCCCACCAGCCCTGTGTCCGGTCAGTGGCCATGGCGGTCAGGGCTGCGATGAACTCTTCGTCCGTGCACGCGTAGTGGGATGCAAGGCGGCGCAGTCGCTGCTCACTCACACCCGCTGCCCCGGTCTCGATCTGAGTGATCTGAACCCGGCTCACCCCGAGCAGCGCCGCCGCCTCCACGGTTGTGAGTCCTGCCGCTTCGCGGAGCCTGCGCAGCTCAACCCCGAGGCGCACCTGACGTGCGGTTGGTTCGCGCCTGAGGACCATCAACTGCTCCTTGGTTCAACGTGCCCGCCAGTGCTGCCCGTTCGGGTTCAGATTACGCGATCGACTTGCCTGGGATTACGCGTAAGCCCTACCGTCAGTGACGCGGCGCACACCGTGCGAAACCGGAAGCGCACCGCCCCGTCCTGCCATGACGGCTGCGGCAATGACACCGGGCCCGCCCTCAACGCCTCCCCACCACACCGGAGTTCCGCATGCCCGAAAACGCTCCCTGGGAGTACTCCCTCCACATCCCCAACGACCCCCGTGCCGTCACCATCAGCCGCCGCACCCTGCGCCTGATCCTCACCATGCACGGACTGATCCGCCTCGTCGACGTGGCCGAACTGCTCGCGACCGAGCTGGTTTCCAACGCCGTGCGGCACACCAAGGGGCCCGCCGCCCTCCGTGTGCGCTGGTCGCCGCCGGGGACGTTGCGCATCGGGGCGTGGGACGCCGACCCCGAACCTCCGGAGCCGCCGGAGCCGTTCGAGCGGGCCGCGGAGCGGGAGGACGGGCGGGGGCTCGCGCTGGTGCGGGCGTGTGCCGATGTGTGGGGCTGGCAGCCGCTGGTCAGGGACGGCAACCGGGGCAAGTACGTGTGGTGCGAGCTGGCGCCCGCACAGCAACCCGGACTTGACCCTCACGTTGCGTGAGGCCCAAGAGTGGCCGCATGAGCGACTACTACGACGCCTTCGAGATGAGCCCCGTACCCACGCCCGGCCCGGACGCCGTACCCCCGGAGCCGTTCCGCGGCATCTACGGGATGCCCGCGTTCGTGACGATCCCCACGAACGATCTCGCGGCCTCGGTGGACTTCTGGACGCGTGGGCTCGGGTTCTTCGAGCTGTTCGCCATCCCCGGCACGCTCGTGCATCTGCGCAGGTGGGCGTTCCAGGACGTACTCCTCGTCGCGGAGGGGACCGTTCCGGAGCAGGCGCCGGCGATGAGCTTCAGTTTCGCGGGGGTGCTCAGCCAGGTCGATTCCCTCGTCGAGGCCTGCCGTGCCCTGCGCCCGGACTCGGTCGACGGCCCACGGGACACGCCCTGGAACACCCGCGACGTCACCGTGATCACCCCCGAGAACGCCCGGATCGTGTTCACCGCGGCGAAGCCCTTCGACCCGGAAAGCCAGGAGGCGCGGGACCTCGAAGCCATCGGGATCAGCGCGCCCGGCGCCGGTCGTCACGGCGACAATGGGGAACATGCCTGATGCCACCGACACCGACGGCCTGACCGTCGGTCAGGTCTCGACGCGGCTGGGCGTGACGGTCCGCGCGCTGCACCACTGGGACGAGATCGGTCTGGCGCGACCGTCGCTGCGCACGGCCGCCGGATACCGGCTCTACACGGCGGGCGACCTGGAACGCCTGCACCGCATCGTCGTCTACCGGGAGCTCGGCCTCGGTCTGGACGGGATCCGGGCCGTCCTGGACGACTCGGCCACGGACGTGCCGGGGGCGCTGCGCGCACAACGCGCCCAGGTCACCGAGCGGATCGAGCGCCTCCAGCGGCTCGGCGCCGGGCTGGACCGGATGATCGACGCCCATGAGCGCGGCCTGCTGCTGACCGTCGAGGAGCAGGCCGCGGTCTTCGGCCCGCGGTGGGACCCGGAGGGACCCGCCGAGGCCCGTCGGCACTACGGCGACACCACGCAATGGCGGCAGTACGCCGAACTCTCCGCCTCCCGCGGTCCGGAGGAGTGGCAGGCCGTCACCGACACCGTCACCGCCCTCGACCGCGCGCTCGCGGACGCGATGGACGCCGGCGTCGCACCGGGCAGCCCCGAGGCGAACCGGCTCGTCGAGCGGCACCGCGAGGTCTTCGCCTCGTACTTCCCCCTCACCCGGCGGATGCAGGTCTGCCTCGCCCGCAGGTACGAGGCCGATCCGGGGTTCGCCGCGCACTACGACGGCGTCCGCGTCGGCCTCGCCGCCTGGTTCCGGCGGATCGTCGACGCCAGTGCGCGCGCCCACGGCATCGACCCCGACACCGCCACCTGGGAGTAGGACCCAAGGCACGGACCTCGGGTCACGATTCGGTTTCGGCCACCCGCCACCCTCTTGCCATCCGCCCGTGTAATCGTTTCCAATCCTCCGTGTAATCGATTCCACGAGGAGGTGGAACGGCGATGGCGAGCATCAAGGACGTCGCCGCCGAGGCGGGGCTGTCCGTCGCCACGGTGTCGCGGGTGCTGAACGACCATCCGTCGGTCAGCGAGGACGCGCGCCGGCGCGTGACGGCCGCCGTCGAGCGGCTGGCCTACCGTCCGAACGCCGTCGCCCGGTCGCTGCGGACGGACCAGACCCGCACCCTCGGGCTGGTCATCAGCGATGTGATGAACCCGTACTTCACCGAGCTGGCCCGCTCCGTCGAGGAGGAGGCCCGCGCGCTCGGGTACAGCGTGATCATCGGCAACGCCGACGAGCGGCCCGATCTCCAGGACCACCACGTCACCGGCCTGCTGGACCGGCGTATCGACGGGCTGCTCGTCTCGCCGACCGACGGTGGTTCGCCGGGGATGCTGGCCGCCGCGCGGGCCGGGACGCCCATGGTGTTCGTCGACCGCTGGATCCCCGGCGTCGACGTGCCCGTGGTCAGGTCGGACGGGCGAGGCGCCGTACGGGACCTGGTCGCGCATCTGTACGGGCTCGGGCACCGACGGCTGGCGATCATCGCCGGACCGGCCGCCACCACCACCGGCCGCGAGCGCGTGGACGCCTTCCGTGAGGCGCTCGGCGCGTACGGGCTCGCCCTCCCCGACGCCTACATCGGCCAGGGCGACTTCCAGGCCGACAGCGGACGCCGGGTCACCGAGGGCTTCCTCGATCTGCCCGAGCCGCCCGAGGTCGTGTTCGCCGCGGACAACCTGATGGCGCTCGGCGCCCTGGACGCCGTCCGGGCGCGCGGGATGCGGGTCCCCGACGACATCGCGCTGGCCGCGTTCGACGACATCCCCTGGTTCGTGCACACCGATCCCCCGGTCACCGCCATCGCCCAGCCGACCGGCGCGCTGGGGCGGGCCGCCGTCCGCGCCCTGGTCGACCGGATCGAGGGCAGACCCGGCGAATCCGTCACCCTCCCCGCCCGGCTCGTCGTACGCCGCTCGTGCGGCGAGCCGGCACCCGCACTGTCCCCCTCCCCCGTACGAAGGAGTACGCCGTGAGCAACCCGGACGAGTTGCTGCGCATCGAGGGCATCCGCAAGACCTTCCCCGGTGTGGTCGCGCTCGACAGCGTCGACTTCGACCTGCGCCGGGGCGAGGTGCATGTGCTCCTCGGTGAGAACGGCGCGGGCAAGAGCACGCTGATCAAGATGCTCTCCGGCGCCTACACACCCGACACCGGCCGGATCGTGGTCGGCGGCGAGGAGGTGCGCATCCACGGTGCGCAGGACTCCGAGCGGCTCGGGATCGCCACCATCTACCAGGAGTTCAACCTCGTACCCGATCTGACGGTCGCCGAGAACATCTTCCTCGGCCGGCAGCCGCGCCGGCTCGGGATGATCGACCGGAAGAAGATGGACGCCGACGCCGAGGTGCTGCTCCGGCGCGTGGGAGTCAACGTCTCGCCCCGCGCCCGCGTGCGCGAACTCGGTATCGCGCGGCTCCAGATGGTCGAGATCGCCAAGGCGCTCAGCCTGAACGCGCGCGTGCTCATCATGGACGAGCCGACCGCCGTACTGACCTCCGAGGAGGTCGACAAGCTGTTCGCGATCGTGCGGCGGCTGCGCGAGGACGGCGTCGGGATCGTCTTCATCACCCACCACCTGGAGGAGATCGCCGCCCTCGGGGACCGGGTCACCGTCATCCGGGACGGGCGGAGCGTCGGACAGGTGCCCGCCTCCACCGCCGAGGACGAGCTCGTCCGGCTCATGGTCGGGCGGTCCATCGAGCAGCAGTACCCGCGCGAGCGCACCGACACCGGTGCCGCGCTGCTCAAGGTCGAGGGACTGACCCGGGACGGCGTCTTCCACGACGTGGGCTTCGAGGTGCGGGCCGGTGAGGTCGTCGGCATCGCGGGGCTCGTCGGGGCCGGGCGGACGGAGGTCGTCCGGGCCGTGTTCGGCGCCGATCCGTACGACGACGGAGCCGTGCACGTCGACGGCGCGCCCCTGCGCCGCCACGACGTGAACGCCGCCATGGCGGCCGGCATCGGGCTCGTGCCCGAGGACCGCAAGGGCCAGGGTCTGGTGCTCGACGCCTCCGTCGAGGAGAACCTCGGTCTGGTCACCCTCCGGTCCACCTCCCGCGCGGGGCTCGTCGACCTCAAGGGGCAGCACGAGGCGGCGGCCCGGATCGCCGGACAGCTCGGCGTGCGGATGGCCGGTCTCGGGCAGCACGTGCGGACGCTGTCCGGCGGCAACCAGCAGAAGGTCGTCATCGGCAAGTGGCTGCTGGCGAACACCAAGGTCCTCATCCTCGACGAGCCGACGCGCGGCATCGACGTCGGCGCCAAGGTCGAGATCTACCAGCTCATCAACGAACTGACGGCCGCCGGTGCCGCCGTCCTGATGATCTCCAGCGATCTGCCCGAGGTGCTCGGCATGAGCGACCGGGTGGTCGTCATGGCGCAGGGCCGCGTCGCGGGCGAACTGGCCGCCGAGGAGGCCACCCAGGACGCCGTGATGGCGCTCGCCGTCAGCACTCCCCACAGCAACAACGGAACGGAGGCCTCCGGTGGCCACTGACACGCTCAAGAGCAAGCCGGGCGCGCAGGGCGGCGCCACGGGCGGCCTGCGCCGCCTGCTCCTCGACAACGGCGCGCTGACCGCGCTGATCGTCCTCGTGATCGCCATGTCGGCGCTGTCCGGGGACTTCCTGACCGCCGACAACCTCCTCAACGTCGGCGTCCAGGCCGCCGTGACCGCGATCCTCGCCTTCGGCGTCACCTTCGTGATCGTCTCGGCGGGCATCGACCTGTCGGTCGGCTCGGTGGCCGCGCTGTCCGCGACCGTGCTGGCGTGGAGCGCGACCGAGGCCGGGATCCCGGTCGTGCTCGCGGTCCTGCTGTCCGTCGCGACGGGCATCGCCTGCGGTCTGGTGAACGGCTTCCTCATCTCGTACGGGAAACTGCCGCCGTTCATCGCGACGCTGGCCATGCTGTCGGTGGGGCGCGGTCTGTCGCTCGTCATCTCGCAGGGCTCGCCCATCGCCGTCCCGGACTCGGTCTCGCACCTCGGTGACACGCTGGGCGGCTGGCTGCCCGTGCCGGTCCTCGTGATGATCGTGATGGGCCTGATCACCGCGTTCGTCCTCGGACGGACCTACATCGGCCGTTCCATGTACGCCATCGGCGGCAACGAGGAGGCCGCGCGGCTGTCCGGCCTGCGGGTGAAGCGGCAGAAGCTCGCCATCTACGCCTTCTCCGGCCTGTTCGCCGCCGTCGCGGGCATCGTGCTCGCCTCCCGGCTGGCCTCCGCGCAGCCGCAGGCCGCGCAGGGCTACGAACTGGACGCGATCGCCGCCGTCGTCATCGGCGGCGCCTCCCTCGCGGGCGGCACCGGCAAGGCGTCGGGCACCCTGATCGGCGCGCTGATCCTGGCGGTGCTGCGCAACGGCCTCAACCTGCTGTCCGTGTCCGCGTTCTGGCAGCAGGTCGTCATCGGTGTCGTCATCGCGCTGGCGGTGCTCTTCGACACGCTGCGCCGCAAGGCGGGCGCGACCACCCCGGCCGCCGGGGCGTCCGGGGGCGGGAACCGGGGCAAGCAGGCACTGACGTACGTGATCGCGGCCGTCGTCGCCGTCGCGGTCGTCGGCGCGACCTCGCTGCTGCACAACGGGTCCTCGGCCGGCAGGACGCAGAAGATCGGCCTGTCGCTGTCGACGCTCAACAACCCGTTCTTCGTGCAGATCCGCAACGGCGCCGAGGAGGAGGCGAAGAAGCTGGGCGTCGACCTGACGGTCACCGACGCCCAGAACGACGCCTCCCAGCAGGCCAACCAGTTGCAGAACTTCACCAGCGGCTCGCTCTCCTCCGTCATCGTCAACCCGGTGGACTCCGACGCCGCCGGTCCGGCGGTGCGCGGCGCCAACCAGTCCGGCATCCCCGTGATCGCCGTGGACCGCGGCGTCAACAAGGCGGACACGGCCGCGCTGGTCGCCTCCGACAACGTCGAGGGCGGCCGGCTGGGCGCCAAGGCGCTCGCCGAGAAGCTCGGCGGCAAGGGCACGATCGTCGTCCTCCAGGGTCAGGCCGGCACGTCCGCCAGCCGCGAGCGCGGCGCGGGCTTCGCCGAGGGTCTGAAGGACTACCCGGGCATCAAGGTCGTCGCCAAGCAGCCCGCGGACTTCGACCGCACCAAGGGCCTGGACGTGATGACGAACCTGCTCCAGGCGCACCCCGACATCAACGGTGTCTTCGCCGAGAACGACGAGATGGCGCTCGGCGCGATCAAGGCGCTCGGTTCGAAGGCCGGGAAGTCGGTCCAGGTCGTCGGCTTCGACGGCACGCCGGACGGGCTGAAGGCGGTCGAGGCGGGCACGCTGTACGCGTCCGTCGCGCAGCAGCCGTCGGAGCTGGGCAGGATCGCGGTGCGGAACGCGCTGCGGGCCGCCGACGACGAGAAGGTGGAGACCATGGTGAAGGTGCCGGTGAAGGTGGTCACCAGGGAGAACGTGGCCGGCTTCGAGGGCTGACACGGGCACAGGGGCACAGGGGCGGGCGGCCACGACGGCCGCCCGCCCTCCGCACTCGGATCGGAGAGCGATTCATGTACGACTACGACCTCCTGGTCGTCGGCTCGGCCAACGCCGACCTGGTGATCGGTGTCGAGCGCCGGCCGGGCGCCGGGGAGACGGTGCTCGGCTCCGACCTGGCCGTCCATCCGGGCGGCAAGGGCGCGAACCAGGCGGTCGCCGCCGCCCGGCTCGGTGCCCGTACGGCGCTGCTGGCCCGGGTCGGCGACGACGGGCACGGGCGGCTGCTGCTGGACTCGCAGCGGACGGCCGGGGTGGACACGGTGGGCGTGCTGGTGGGCGGGGCGCCGACCGGGGTCGCGCTGATCACGGTTGACCCGTCGGGGGACAACAGCATCGTGGTGTCGCCGGGTGCCAACGGGCGGCTGACGCCGTCCGACGTGCGGGCGGCCGGGAGCCTGTTCCACGCCTCCCGGGTGGTCTCCGCGCAGCTGGAGATCCCCCTGGAGACGGTCGTGGAGGTGGTGCGGAGTCTGCCGCCGGGCACCCGTTTCGTACTGAACCCGTCCCCGCCGCGACCGCTTCCGGCGGAGGTGCTGGCGGCGTGCGATCCGCTGATCGTCAACGAGCACGAGGCGAAGGTCATCCTGGGTGACCGCGCCGAGGTGGGGGACGGGCCCGAGGACTGGGCGCGGCTGCTGCTGGCGAAGGGCCCCCGTTCGGTGGTGGTGACGCTGGGCGGGGAGGGCGCGCTGGTGGCCTCGGCGGAGGGCGTCCACCGGGTCGCGTCCGTCAAGGTGCACGCCGTGGACACCACCGGTGCGGGTGACGCGTTCACGGCCGCGCTGGCCTGGCGGCTGGGGGCGGGCGAGCCGCTCGCCGAGGCCGCGGCGTACGCGGCCCGGGTGGGGGCGGCGACGGTGACGAAGCAGGGCGCGCAGGTGTCCTTCCCGACGGCGGCGGAGGTCGCGGCGCTGTGAGGAGGCACGGAATCCTGAACCGGCATCTCGCCGGTGCCCTCGCCGAACTGGGGCACGGTGACGGGGTGCTGGTGTGCGACGCCGGGATGCCGATACCCGACGGGCCGCGCGTCGTCGATCTGGCCTTCCGCGCGGGGGTGCCGTCGTTCGCGGAGGTGCTGGAAGGGCTGCTGGACGAGCTGGTCGTGGAGGGCGCGACGGCGGCCGTCGAGGTGCGGGACGCCAATCCGGCGGCGGCCGAGCTGCTGGCGGGCCACTTCCCCGGTCTCGCACTCGTCCCGCACGAACGGCTCAAGGAGCTGACCGCCGGCGCGCGGCTCGTCGTCCGCACCGGTGAGGCACGGCCGTACGCGAATGTGCTGCTGCGCTGCGGGGTGTTCTTCTGACAGCAGTCGGCGTACGAACTTCGAGGGGGCCCGGTCCGTCGACCGGGCCCCCTCGGTTCCCTCCCCGTCAGAACCTCTCAAGTCCCCCCCGGGTCCCCTCCCCAGAAGTTCCGACGCACAGTACGACCCGCGGGGTGCGGCGAGGGTTGCACGGTCTTCCCGGAATTTTTCCGGCGCGGGTTCCCTACGATGGTCCCGGGCAGGATGCGGTCGTCCGGTACGCGTTGGGGGCGTGTGACGATGCTGGTGCAGGAGTTCCGGACCGAGGTGGTGCCGCCCGCCGAGCGGTGGGACCTCTGGCAGGACATCGCCACCCGCACGCATGTGCCCAATCT
The DNA here is from genome assembly GCF_055570675.1 of Streptomyces sp. NPDC031111. Lineage (NCBI taxonomy): Bacteria > Bacillati > Actinomycetota > Actinomycetes > Kitasatosporales > Streptomycetaceae > Streptomyces > Streptomyces sp. NPDC031111. Next base: position 320,033 of record NZ_JBVIGS010000001.1, on the reverse strand, counting down.
GCTGCGCAGTGAGCGCAGCGACGACTTCCGGGCCGGGATGCGGGTGTTACCGCTGGGGGACGTGCAGATCGCCGAGCTGGACCTGCCGCACCTGGACACCGTGCGCACGGCGCGGACCATCCGGCGTTTCGACCCCGAGATCTTCCAGATCAACTGCCAGCTCTCCGGCGACGGCGGGATGGCGCAGGACGGCACCGAGGCGGTGTTCGGGACCGGGCACCTCATCATGGCGGACAGCAGCCTCCCCTACGAGGCCCGCATCAACCGGACGTCGCAGCGGTCCACGACGGTGATCGTCAGCGTGCCCCGGACCCGGCTGCCGCTGCCGCCGCGTTCGATGCGGCGGCTGCTGGCGGTGCCGGTTCCGCTGGACCGGGGCATGGGCGGCGCGCTGCACCGCTGGCTGGCCGATGTCGCCCGGCGGGCCGACGAGTTCTCCGAGACCGACGCGCCGGCGCTGGCCTCGGTGACCACGGATCTGCTCGCCTCCGTACTCGGCGGCTGCCTGGACTCCGAGGACCTGCTCCCCCCGGAGTCCCGCCGGCGCGCCCTGCGCACCCGGATCCGGGACTTCATCGACCGGAACCTGGGCGATCCGTCGCTGTCCCCGGCGACGGTCGCGGCGGCGCACGGCATCTCGGTGCGCCATCTGCACCAGCTGTTCGCGGCGGAGGGCGAGGCGCCGGCGGCCTGGATCCGGCACCGCCGGCTGGAGCGGTGCCGCCGCGACCTGGCCGACCCCCGGCTGCGGGGCCGCTCCGTGCACTCCATCGCCGCGCAGTGGGGGTTCACCGACGCGGCCACGTTCAGCAGGGTCTTCCGCCGCGTCTACGGCATGACACCGACCGACCACCGCCATCACCACGCCAACCGTTAGGGCGTGTCTTTCGCCGTTCTGCCGGAATCGACAAGATCCCTGCACGGACCGTCAAGGATTCAAGCGTCCGGTGGCCTCATGCTGGTGCCTGTGCACAGTGGGGGCTGTGCACAGCGGGGAGCAGGGGGGGAAGCAACGTGCGGTGCCGGCAGTACGTCGGCGTCCGGTCCGGCACCGCACCGCTTGCGCTCGCGCAGGCCCCGGGGGTGGCCGGTGCCCCTGCACCCGCCACCCCGGCGGGCCTGCGCGTCACCCCGCGGGTGCCCTCTCCCCACACCCATCGCCTGTCCTGCTGATACAGGCGCACCGACCGACCCCGCGTCCGCTCGAAGGACCGACGGCATCGGCATCGTCCCCAACATGTCCGGATCGCGTCACACCACGATCAACGGCGTTGCGTCCGCAACGGGTTGTACGACAACATGATCGAACAGGTTTGTGATGGCGCACGTGACGCACGGGGGTGACACACGTGAAGTTCGACATGGGGTCCACGACCCTGTCGGATCTGGGCAAGAACACGGTCGGTTCGAGCACCGACCTGGGCACGCTGATCCGCTGGCTCGTCCAGGCGGCCGAGCCGCTGGAGGGCAAGTTCAACGGCTCGGGAAAGGTCGCCTTCGACTCGTTCAAGACGCGTGCGGACGAGATCACCGCCGCGCTGAACGAGTCGCTCAACGCGATCCTCGGAGGCCAGGGCGGTATGGAGACCGCGTTCGCCACCGGTGACACCGAACAGCAGGACAACGCCCAGAAGAACATGGGCGCGGCCAACTTCGACGCGGCCCGCTTCGGCGCGCGTTAGAGCCGACCAGGGCCGTGACCGACAAACTCAGGGGGTTTTGACGATGGGCCAGAATCTGGACCGCCGCTCCTACGACACCGGCGCATCGAGCGAGGTGCAGGGTGGTCTGCAAGGAATCATCGGGCAGTTGGAGCGCGTGCTGGCCGACCGCGACAAGGCCGTGAAGGCCGCCATGGCCGACTTCCAGGCCGACGGTGTCTCCGAGGAGTACCACGGCAAGGAACTGCGCTGGAACCGCGCGGCCAACGAGGTGCGCAGCATCATCCAACTGGTGCGCAACACCCTTGAGGACAACGACGGGACGGCCCAGTCGACGATGGCGAGGGCGCGGGCGGCGGTCGACAACATCGGCTGACGCGGGCTCGTCGCCCGGACGACGGCACTCGGGAGTACGGGGAATCCACATGACGGGGTGGGACATATCGCCGTCGGGCGTGCAGCACGTCCTGACGAAGACGGCGCAGGCGGCCGAGGGCCTCTCGGACACCGGAAAGGCCCTCCAGGAGACCATGCCGAGCGCGGCGAAGTCCGCCGGCACGATCCAGCAGGGCGGCGTGGAGAAGAGCGGCGTCCAGGGGCCTGTCGCGGCGGCGCTGGGTGAGTTCTTCACCGCCTACCAGGAGAAGCTGATGTACGTCGCGGTGCGCACGTCGAACTCCCTCAACGGAGCGGCCGCCGCGACCAACGCGTACGTGAAGGGTGACCTGGACATGGCCGCGCAGGCTCAGGCGAACGCGCTGAAGGAACCGAAGATCGACCTGCCGGGCGCGGAGGGGCAGGGGGGCCGGTGAGCGCGGACCTCATCGATCCGCAGAACATCCCGCAGTTCACCGGCGATCTGGAACAACTGGGCACGGACAGCCTGCTTCTGACGGCAGAGGCCCTCGTTTTCCGCCAGTCGGGGTCGGACGTGCACACCCGCTTCCAGGGGCTGTCGGCGTGCTACACCGCTCCCGAGGCGGAACAGCTGTTCGCCACGACCGCGCCGGTGGCGGCCAAGGCCGACGAGTTCGCCGACGATCTGGAGAAGGTGGCGGCGGCCCTCAGCTCCTACGAGACGGAGATCCAGCCGCTCGTGGCCAAGCTGAAGAGCCTCAAGCAGCGTGCGGAAACCTTCCGGCACCAGATCGCGGGGGACGACGACTGGCGCGAGGACGAGGACAACGTCCAGCTCAACAACGACCTGGTGCACGACGTCAACGCCACCACGGCCGCCTTCTGGCAGGCGGAGATCACCTGCCACAACAAGATCACCGCCCTGGTGGGCGGCTCGACGCTGATCCTCGAGGACGGCGCGCAGAAGCGCCTGCTGGAACGCGGTACCAGCACCTACGGCTTCACCGCCGATCTCCTGAACCAGTCCGAGGAACTGCCCTGGGGCAAGACCGTGGAGAAGGAGCGGCACGGGCTCGACTGGCTGGGCCACCAGCTGACGGAGTTCGGCAAGGGCTTCGTCGTCGACGGGGTGTGGGGCACGATCCGGGGCCTCGGCACCCTCGTGGGCGTCGACGGCTGGGACGCGGCGGGTGAGGCCTGGAAGGGGCTCGGCAAGCTCGCGACCGGCGTGCTCATCACCGCGATTCCCGTCGTCGGCGTCGCGTACTGGAGGATGCCCGAGGACAAACTGCCCTCCTATCTGCGCGACTCCCGCAACACGGTCAAGGAGGCGGGCAAGGCGCTGGTCGCCTGGGACCAGTGGGGGAAGAACCCGGCTCGGGCGGGTGGCGCGGTCACCTTCAACGTCCTGACGACGGTCTTCACGGGAGGGGCCGGAGCGGCGGCGAAGGGCGGCGCGGTGGCCCGCACGGTGGGCGCTCTCGGCAGGACGGCCCGGCTGGTCGACCCCATGACCTACCTCGGCAAGGCCGCGAAGTTCGGCACGGTCAAGGTCACCGACCTGTTCGCCGGCCTGCGGGGCGTGCACGCGGGCGCCTACGACGACATCCTCTCCGGCGCGGGGCGGGTCCAGCCGGACGGCAGCGTGGTGCGGGTCGCCGACGACACGCCGGTCATCCGTGACAACGTCGTGGAATGGCCGGACGGAACCCGGCTGAACCTGGACGACGGCTCGGTCGTACGGGCGGACGGGACGACGGCACCGGCGAAGGTGGAACTGTCGGCGGCGGACCGGGAGTTGCTGGAGCGGAGCCTGCGGCACGAGGAGGGTGTGCTCGTCGGGGCGGGCGAGCGGGCAGGCGTGCACGCGGCCGGGGAAACGGCGGCCCACGTCGGCGGTGACGCGACGGGCCGGGCCGGCGGGAACACGGCGCCGACCGCTCACGTTGGTGAGCACTCCGGGACGCGCGGCACGGACACGGTGCCCGCACGCGACACCGGGGGCCATGCGGCGGGCGGTGACGGGCACGCGGGCGGCGGAGCCGACAGTGGCTCGATCCCCGCCCAGCACGGCGGGACCGGTGGCGGTCGCGGAGGCGGAGACGGCTCGGGCGGATCGCCGTCCGGCAGCCGCGATCCCCTGGATGTCGAACGCGAGATCATGCGCCGGCAGGTCGAACGGGCCAACAACGACCCCCAGTGGTTCAGGGAGCACTACCGCGAGAACGGCTATCGGCGCTCCACGTCCGCCAAGGGCGGATACGACCAGGCCGTGCCCCAGCTCACACGCAACCCGTTCGCGCCGCCCAAGTGGATCGCGGCGAGTGACATGCCTCCGGCGATCAAGGAGGACTATGTGCGCCCCGATCCCATCCGGGGCAAGGCATCGGACCTCGCCGACGAGATCCTCGAGGACCTGAACAAGCAGGCCGCGAAGCGGGACGCGGCCATCACTGCCGACAACGCGGCGGAGGGCGCCCTCGCAGCCGCGGAGAAGGCCTACGCGGCCAACCCCACGGACGAGCTGGCCGCCGCGAGGGATCTCGCCGACAAGACGCACTCACCGCTCCACGGCGACGCCCGTCGGCAGAGCGAAATGCTCGGCGAGTACGCCGCCGAACGCCACGCGATCCCGGAGCACTACGCGGGTGCGGTGCGCTTGGACGACGGGGCGTTCGGGAACAATCGGTTCGACCAGGTGTACCGGACGCCGGACGGCCGGTATGTCGTCGTCGAGGCGAAGGGGTCCACGAAAGCCTCCCTCGGAGTGCGCAAGGGGCATAGTGGGCGGTTGGTGACACAGGGGACGAAGGAGTACTTCGAGACCATTCTCCTGGAAATGGAGAAGAGAGCTGCGAAGCTCCGCAAGGACGGTCACCTCGATCGAGCCAGAGCTGAACGCGCCTTGGCTCGGGACCTGAAAACCGCGCTGGATGCGAACAAGGTGGACTATGTCCTCGTGAAAGCCAAACCTGACGGGGCTAAGTACGCTGGCTACGAAATGAAGCAATTCAAACTCACGAGATGAGGAAGCAGTTCATGCCGACGCGCGTCTCCCGACCTGCGCAGGGAATCGGCCATCCGAACCCCGACGAACTCAGACGAGAACTCAACGAGGACACACTCGAGGACATCGAGCGGCTCGAGGAGTGGCCTCAGAGTTTCGGCATGACCTTCAGCGGCGCCTTGCACACCGCCAAGCTCCAGTGCTCCCTCGACCCCACAGCGGACAAGCTGGAGACATGGGAAGCCTGGGTCATGGCCATGCAGGTCGGGTCCGCTCTGTTCGCGTCGGCCACCGCCCCGGAGGGCTCCACCGTCGAGTGCATGATCGGCCACGAGGTACGGACGATCCCCGCCGTGGGGATCACGCATTTCGTGGACGCCGGTACCTGGCTGGAAGCCTTCTGGCTGGCGATCGTCTGCCGGGACCAGGCGCGCATGACCCAGCTGTGCGAGGTGCCGATCGAGACGCTCCGGGCCTCCGGCGCCGTGTTCGAGGAGTACATCTACCACTGGGTCGATGCCCTCCAGACGTACTGGCTGGAGCGTCCGGGGCTCGGGGAGAAGCTCGTCGCCGCGTTCGACGGGACCGACCCGGACCGGCTCCGGTTCATGGACCGCGAGATGATGCTCAAGGTCCTGTATCCGCCGATCAATCTGTTCTACCGATTCGTCAGCAGAGACGCGGACAAGTTCAACGAAGCACTGGTCCAGGCGCTCGAGCTGCACAAGGAGTACTGGACGGCGAGCGAGGAGCGCCAGGAGACGGGGGACGGGGATGTTCCCCTCGCGATCCTCGCCCTCACCTGCCTCGCTCACGACGCCGGACTGCCCGTCGAGGTGGAGTCGGAGTATCTGCCCGAGAACCTGCTCAAGCGCAGTTGGCTGGGCGAATTCCCGACGTGACACGAGGTAACTGATCACCATGACCGCCCACGACTACGACAGTCAGCTCCTCGAGTCCGTCTCCGTGCGGCGACGGCGGTTGCGGGACGCCCTGTTGTTCGGGGCACAGCGGCAACGGCGGGCCATGGACGAGCGGATGGGAAAGGTGCTCGCCGGGATGGTGATCGCGGCCGTGCTGTGCGCGGGGTGTGTGGGGTGGTCGTTCGTGTCGCACCGGCTGATCGGGCAGAGCCCGTACTCCCCCGGCGTTCCCACGCCCTCGGACAGTCCTACAAGCCGGTGATAGGTTCGCGATCGTGATGTCTACGGGGGCCTTGAGCAGGGAAACGGCCGGTGGGCCGGTGGTGTTGAGCCGCGTCACGCTCGTCGGTGAGCGGCGTCGCGTCGACCTGGTGCTTCCGGCGCGGGAGCCGGTCGGGCTGCTGCTGCCCGAGATCATGCGGTTGCTGGAGGACCGCGTGAAGGGTCGGCCCGCCTCGCGTCACCTCGTCACGGTGGACGGCTCCGCGCTCGATCACGACAGCACCCTGGAGACGGCGGGCATCCGCGACGGCGCCGTACTGCGTCTGGTCCGTGCGGAGGACGCCCCACCCGCCCCCGTCGTGCACGACGTCACCGACGAGGTGGCGGAGGATCTCGGTCACCGGGCATGGGTGTGGGGGCCGGCCGCCCGACGGGTCACGGCGGGTGCCGCGAGCGTGGGCTGGGTGGTCGTCGCCGCACTGTTCGCACGTGCGCAGTACGACCGGACGGCCGCCGCCGGTGCCCTGCTCGCCGCGGCCGGCCTGGCCGCGGTGGCGGGTGCGCTCCTGGGGCGGGGGCGCAGGCACGGAGTCGCCACGAGCCTCCTGTGTTCCGGCGGCGCGCTCGGCGTGCTGGGCGTTTGGAGCCTCGTCGACGTCGTCGGCGGGTCCTCGGCGGGCGCGCTGCGGCTCGCCGGGGTGGCGGCGGTGACCGTACTGGTCCTCGCTTTGCTCGGACTGTTCACACCGCTGGGGCGGGGCGGGGTCGTGGGTGCCGGCGCCGTGGCCTTGACCGCCGTCGGCTGGGAGGCCGTCCTCGCCGTGCAGTCCGGCGCCGCGACGGCGGAGCAGCAGGCGCGCGTCGGGGCCGTGCTCGGCGTCGTATGCGTGGTGGTGCTCGGAGTGCTGCCACGGCTCGCGCTGATGGCGTCCGGGCTCTCGGGGCTCGACGACCGGCGGGCCGGCGGGATCTCCGTCAGCCGCCACCAGGTGTCCGCCGCCCTGGCCGCCGCCCACCGCGGGTTGGTGCTCGCCACGATCACCCTGGCGGGGTCGGCCGCCGTGGCCGCCGTCCTGGCGCTGCGGCATCCCTCCGTGTGGACGGTGCCGCTCGCCGCGGTCGTCGCTGTGGTGCTGGCTCTGCGGGCTCGGGCGTTTCCGCTGGTCGCCGAGGTGGTCGTGCTGCTGGCCGCCGCGGCGGGTGTCGCACTGCGGCTGCTGACTGTGTGGGCGGAACGGTCCTCGGCCGTGGCACCGCTGGCCGTCCTGGTCGTGCTGGCGGTCCTGCCGCTCGTCGTTCTCACCGTGCAGCCGGCCGAGCACGTGCGGGTCCGGCTGCGGCGTGCCGGGGACCTGCTCGAGTCGGTGGGGATCATCGCGCTGCTTCCGCTGCTCGTCGGCGTGTTCGGTGTGTACGGGCGACTGCTCGACACCTTCGCTTAGGGGGCGCGGCGGCATGGCGCAGGGGGAGCAGGGACGGGAGCGGCCGTCGGCGGGCGACGACTGGCAGCGGGACGTGCTGCGGGAGCTGGGCGGCGGCTCCGGGAGCGGCCACCCGGATACGGATGCCCGGCCCGGAGAGCCCGCGCTGCGGCTCGTGCACCCCGCGCCCCCGCAGCCCGCGGCCACGACGTCGGAAGCGGGCGCGGGCACGGACGGTGACGCGTCCGGCCCGCCCGCCCCCGCGGGCGGGCCCGCGTCCCCGACCCTCATGCCCGGCACCCGGTCCGCCGACGAACCGGTCCCCGAGCGGCCCGCGACGCCCGCCACCCGCGACGCCCGCCTCCCGGCGACCCCCGCCCCCGAGTCGTCCCCCACCCTCGATCCCCGTCTCCTCCTCGCCCTGGGACGCCCCCTGCACGGCGACTCCGTGACCCGGCGTACGGGGCGGGCCCTGCGCAAGCTCACCTCGTCCGTGGCACAGGACGTCGCCGAACAGACCCGGATCGCCCGCGAGTTGCAACAGTCCGTCACCACGGGCCGGGTGGTGGCCGTCACCTCCATTCGTGGCGGCGTCGGCAAGTCCACGGTCTCCGCGTTGCTCGGGCGCACCCTCAACCACTACCGGCACGACCCGGTGCTGACACTGGAGGCCGATGCCGCGCTGGGCACCCTGCCGGTGCGCATGGGTGCGGAGGCGGTGCGCTGGACGCTCGCCGATCTCGCGTCGATCCTCCACCCGTCCATGCAGCTGACGGACGTGACCGGCTATCTGGTGCCGGTGTCGGACGGCGGCTGGCTGCTGCCCGCGAGCCGGGGCCAGGTCGGTCCGCCGCTCGACATGGTGTCGTATCGGAAGGTGACGCTGGCGCTGCGCCGCTACTTCGCCGTGACCGTGGCCGACTGCGAGACGCTCCCCGGTGAGGTGGCGCGTACGGCCATGGACACCGCGCACGCCCGGGTGGTGGTGTCGCCGGCCACCGCGGAAGGCGTCGGCGCCACCCGTCAGGTGCTGGACTGGCTGGCCCGGTTGCCGCACTCCGCCCTTGCCACGACGGTCGTGGCGCTGGTGTCGAGCACCCCCGACACGCTTCTCGACGACAGGACGGCCGCCGGGCACCTCAAGGAGGCCGGTGTCACCGTCGTCACCGTGCCCTACGACCGTCATCTGGCCGGTGGCGGCCCCATCCGCACCGACCTCCTGGCTCACGCCACGCGGCAGGCCGTCCTGCGGCTGGCCGCCGAGGTGATGGGGCGCGCGGTGAGGGTGCGATGAGCATCCGGCCGATACGTCCCGGTCCGTTCCCGTCGCGCCCCGGTCCGTGTCCGTCCTGCCCCTCTTCCGTCACGACCCGCTCCGGAGAAGTCCGCCCGTGACCCTGCAGATCGTCCACCGGCCCGCCCGCAGCACCCGGCCCCTGGAACCCGGCCGGCCCCGTACGGTGGAGGCACCGCCCAACCTGCCCGAAGGGAAGACCGGCAACGCGGCCACCGCGCTGCTGCCGATGGCGGGCGTCATGGGCTCCGTGATCATGATGACCGTGGTCCGCAACAGCCGGTTCGCGATCGTGGGCGCGGTCGTCCTGGTCTTCGCACTGCTGGGAGCGGTGGCGCTGTTCCTGTCGCAGCGCGGAAAGGCGCAGCGCACCAGGCGCACGCAGCGTGAACGCTACTTGGAGTACCTGGAGGAACTGCGGGAGGAACTCGGTGCCGCCGAGCGTCGGCTGCGGGACGCGGAACGGGAGCTGAACCCGCCGCCGAACGCGCTGTACGACCTGGTGCGGGACCCCGCCCGGTTGTGGGAGCGGCGCCGCCAGGACGCCGACTTCCTGCGGGTGCGGGTCGGTCTCGGTGACGTACCGGCCCCTGAGCCGACGATCCAGCAGAGCGGCGCCGGCGGGGTGCTGACGCCGCCGGACCCGTTCATGCTCAACGAGGCGCGCGCCCTGCAACGCCGGTTCGCGACGGCCGCCGACGTGCCCCTTACGGTGCCGTTGGACCGCGTCGGGAACGTCAGCGTCATCGGTGACCGGGAGGACGTCCTGCGGGTCGTACGGGCGCTGCTGGTGCAGACCGCGGTGACGCACGCTCCCGATGACGTCGCGCTCGCCCTCGCCGTGCCCGGCGAGCGGCTGGCCGAGTGGGAGTGGGCGAAGTGGCTGCCCCACGTGCTGGATCCGCGGGCGCACGACGGTCCGGTGGCCGCCCGCCGAATCGCGCCGGAGGTGCGGCAACTCTCCGAACGGCTCCGGCACGAGCTGGGCCGGCGGGCCGCGTACGCGGCGGAGGTGCGGCGGGGCCTGGCCGACCGGAACGCGCTGCGGCTGGCGGCGCGGCTGCTGGTGGTCGTCGACGCCCACGGCGAGCCGGCCGTCGAACTCCCCCGCCCCGACTCGGCGGTCGGGCTGCCGGACATGGGTGTCACCGTCGTGCACCTGCTCCAGGAACAGGTCCACGAGCCGGACGAGGTGAGCGTGCGCCTCACCGTCCACGGCGAGCGGGTGGTCGTCGAGGACCTGCGCGGATCCGCCGCCGAGGGCACCGTCGACCCGGTCACCGCGGCCGGGGCGGAGGGCATCGCCCGGCTGCTGGCCCCGCTGCGGCTGTCTCCGGAGTCCGCCGCCGAGGGAAGTCCCGTCACCGGACCCGTCGACTTCCCCGCGCTCCTCGGCATCGACGACCCCGCCGACCTCGACCTGACCGCCCTGTGGCAGCCCCGCGGCGAACGCGACTTCCTCCGCGTGCCCATCGGGCTGACGGACCGCCACGAGCCGGTCCTGCTGGACCTGAAGGAATCCTCCCAGCTCGGCATGGGCCCCCACGGTCTGTGCGTGGGCGCGACCGGTTCGGGCAAGAGCGAGCTCCTGCGCACCCTCGTCCTCGCCCTGGCCACCACCCACTCCCCCGAGGACCTGGCGCTCGTCCTGGTCGACTACAAGGGCGGCGCCACGTTCGCGCCCTTCGCCGAACTCCCGCACACGGCCGGGACGATCACCAACCTGGAGAACCAGGCCGGGCTCGTCGAACGCGTCCACACCAGCCTCGCCGGTGAGGTCAAACGCCGCCAGCAGGTCCTGAAGGACGCCGGCAACATCGCCGACATCGGTCACTACACCGTGCTGCGCGCGACGGAGAGACCGGACCTCGAACCGCTCCCGCACCTGTTCGTCGTCATCGACGAGTTCGGCGAACTCCTCACCGCCAAGCCGGACTTCATCGACCTGTTCCTGTCCATAGGACGTATCGGCCGCTCCATCGGCGTCCACCTGCTGCTGTCCAGCCAGCGCATCGAGGGCGGCAAGCTCAAGGGCCTGGACACCTACCTGTCGTACCGGCTGGGCCTGCGGACCTTCTCCGCCGACGAGTCCCGCACGGTCCTCGACACCACTGACGCCTTCCATCTGCCGCCCCTGCCCGGATTCGGCTATCTGAAGGTCGACACCTCCACCTACGAACGGTTCAAGGCCGGATACGTCTCCGGCGCCCACCACGGTCCTGCGGTGCTCGAACAGCGGGACGAAGCGCCGCTCGCCCTGCCCTACCCGGCGTACAACACCGCGGGGCGCACCGAGGAGCGGGAAGAGCAGCCCGCCGCCACCCGTCGGGAGACCGGCCCGACCGTCCTGTCGCTGATGGTCGGCCGGCTCACCGGTGCCGCGCCCGCCGTGCGCCGCATCTGGCTGCCCCCGCTGCCGGACGCCGTCACCCTGGACGCGACCGCCGGCCCGGTCCGGGTCTCCGAGCACGGGCTGCGTCTGGCGCGTGCCACGGGCGGGATGCGGGTGCCGCTCGGCGTGCTCGACGACCCTGCCCGGCAGTGGCAGGGCCAATGGGTGCTGGACCTGACCACGGCCGGCGGCCATGTGGCCGTGATAGGCGGCCCCCAGTCCGGCAAGACCACGCTCCTGCGGACCCTCGTCCTGTCACTGGCGGTCACCCACACCCCCCGCGACGTCGCCGTGTACGGCCTGGACCTGGTCGGTGGCGGCCTGTCGGCGCTGGCCGCCCTGCCGCACGTCGGCGGGGTCGCCGGACGGGCCGACCGTGAGCGCGCGGCCCGTACGGTCGCCGAGGTGCGTGCCATGCTCGCCGAGCGCGAGACGGTCTTCCGCGAGCACGGCATCGACTCCGTCGACCAGCTCCGCGGGCTCCGCGCCCAGGGACGGCTGCCGCGGCTCGGCTCCACGGACGTCGTCCTCGTGGTCGACGGTTTCGGAGCGCTGCGCGACGACTTCGCCGACCTCGACGAGCCGATCGCCGACCTGCTGAAGCGGGGTGGCGGCTACGGCATCCACGTGGTGGCGGGCATGCTTCGCTGGAACGACGTCCGCATCGCGGGCCAGTCGCTCTTCGGCACCCGCGTCGAGCTGCGCCTGAACGACCCCGCCGACTCCTCCGTCGACCGCAAGCTCTCCGAAACCCTCTCGCCGGACGTTCCCGGCCGGGTGCTGACCGACGGCAAACTGTTCGCGCAGACCGCCCTGCCCCGCATCGACGGCTCGCCCACGACCGGTGACCTGGGCCCGGCCCTGGACGAGGCGGCCCGGACCGTCCGCGCCACCTGGCACGGCGAGCCCGCCGCCCCGGTGCGGGTGCTGCCGACCCGGCTGCCGGTGACCCGGCTGCCCTCGTCGGCCGCCGAACCGCGGCGGATACCGGTCGGCCTCGACCAGGACGCCCTCGCCCCCGTGCTGCTCGACCTCTTCGGCGGCGACCAGCACCTGCTGGTCCTCGGCGACAACGAGTGCGGCAAGACGAACCTGCTGAAGCTGATCGTCGCCGGACTCGTCGAACGGTACGCCAACGACGAGCTGGTCTTCGGTGTCTTCGACCCGCGCCGCGGGCTGCGCGGTGTCGTCCCCGAGCCGTACCGGGGCGGTTACGCCCACAACGCCACGCTCGCTGCCGCCCTCTCCACGGGCATCGCCGCCGAACTGCAGAAGAGGATGCCGGAGACCGCCGACCCGGACGCGCCCGAGACCGGCGAACCCGCCTTCCGGGGCCCGCGGATCGTCATCCTCGTCGACGACTACGACATCCTCACCACCGCCGGACAACAGCCCCTCGCGCCCTTCCTGCCGTACGTCTCCTCGGCGCAGGACATCGGCCTGCACTTCGTCCTCGCGCGCCGCACCGCGGGAGCCTCCCGCGCGCTGTACGAACCGCTCCTGACCACACTGCGCGAGACGGGTACCACCGCCCTGGTGATGACCGGCGACCGCACCGAGGGGCAGCTCTTCCCCGGCCTGTACGCCTCCCGGCAACCACCGGGCCGCGGCACCCTGGTCCGCCGTGGCCGGAACCACCAGCTCGTCCAGACCGCACTGGCCGGAGCCGAAGAGGAGGAGTCGTGACCAAGGACGTCATCGCCCTCACCCCGACGATGCCGGACACCTGGGCCCTGCTGGCCGGCCTGTACGCGGGCGGGCCCGAGGCGGGCGTGACCACCGACTCCTCGGGCGCCATGCTGCGTCTGTGCGCCCCGGACGGCAGGCCCCTCGTGTCCGTGGAGGCCCCGATGCTGGTCCAGGTCCCCGGGGAGGCCGAACGGCTGCTCGGACGGAACGTGCCCGTGCCGTTCTGGTGGACAGAGGCCCGGGCCTCCGGCGCCGTGCCCGAGGCCGAGCGGCTGGCGGGATCCGTGTGCGGGCGGCTCGCCCTGCTGCTCGGCGGAAGCACCTGGCCCGAGCCGGCGGCGAGCACCGAGGTCGTGGACATGCGGGCGGCCGTCGCACCCGACGACGGACAGCCGGTCGTGGACGTCCTCACCGAAAGCACGTCCGTCGTCCTGGCCGACCGGCCCGTCCTGGCCCTGACCACCTGGCTGTCCGAGGTGCTGCGGGGCACCTCCGAGTCGGGCCGTGCCCTGCAGATCGTCACCCCGCCGCACGTCCGGCTCAGTGCCCCGGCCCGCGCCACCCTCCTCCAGGTGCCCAACCGCTGGGTCGTCCAGGAGCCGGCACAGGGCTACTACGACGGCCTGTCCGGGGCAGTGCTGCGCTGGCAGGACGGGACGTTCGCGCCCGCGCTCGGGGCGGACGGCACGGCCTCGGTCGCCGCGGCGTTCGGCCGCACATCCTCGTCGGGTGATCGGCAGCTCGTCGTGGCGTTCCGTACGACGCTCCCCGCACACGAGAACGTCGTCCTGGGCGAAGGGCTCGAGACGGCCTGGCGCGTGCTCACCGGCTCGGCGCCGGCCGGCTGGGGCACCGCGGAACCCGTCAACCTGCCCTGGTCGCCACGCCAACTGACCGATCTGGCCCGTGACCGGGCTCCCGAGCCGACCCATCTGATCGTGACAGGACACCCCGACCGGCCCGCCCTGGCGTGGATCCGGGTCACGCGGACGACCGCCGGAGTGGAGCAGGACGTGACGCTCGTCCTCGGGTACGGGGAGGATGAGGACCCGCCCCTGGAGGCGATCACGCCCCTCGCCGAGACCCTCGCCGTGGGGCACGGCCTGACGACGATGCTCGCCTCGGTACGACGGGCCTCCCGTGATCTCACCACGCGGCCCGTGCTCCAGGCCCCTCCCGTCCCGGTGGCCTTCACCCTGGGCGCGCGGGACGTGCGGGGCATCGGCCTCACCCATGCCCGTCGCCCACCCGTCGAGGTACGACCCGTCGTCCTGGGGCCCGCCTCCGAGCCCGCCCTGCACTACCCGCTGGGGGACGGGTCGGACGCCGGTGCCCTCGTCGCGTTGCACCGCCTGGCGGCGCATCTGCGGGCCGGTGTGCCCGGTACGGGGGTGGAGGCCTGACGGTGTGCTCAGCGCGGGCGGGACCGGGGCTTGCACAGGGCCCGGGGCCCGCCCGCGCGGCTCCTAGCCCGCGTGTTCCACGAAGCGGGCCGCCGTTTCGGCGAGGACCTCGCGGCCGTCTCGGGCCCACAGGGTGTCGTTGAAGAGTTCGACCTCGATGGGGCCGGTGTAGCCGGCCGCCTCCACGTAGCCCTTCCACTCCCGCATGTCGATCGCGCCGTCGCCGATCTGGCCGCGGCCGTTGAGGACGCCCTCGGGCAGCGGGGTGGTCCAGTCGGCGAGCTGGAAGGTGTGGATACGGCCCTGGGCGCCCGCGCGGGCGATCTGGGCGGGGGCCTGGTCGTCCCACCAGATGTGGTACGTGTCGACCGTCACGCCGACCTGGTGGGCGGGGAAGCGTTCCGCGATGTCCAGGGCCTGGGCGAGGGTCGAGACCACACAGCGGTCGGAGGCGAACATGGGGTGCAGCGGCTCGATGGCCAGTTTCACCCCGTGTTCCTCGGCGTAGGGGCCGAGTTCGGCGAGGGCGTCCGCGATGCGTTCCCGGGCGCCCCGCAGGTCCTTGGAGCCGGCCGGCAGACCGCCCGAGACCAGGACCAGGGTGTCGGTGCCGAGGGTGGCCGCCTCGTCGACGGCACGGCGGTTGTCGGCGAGGGCCGCCGCCCGCTCGCCGGGGTCGCTCGCGGTGAGGAAGCCGCCGCGGCACAGCGTCGTCACCGCGAGGCCCGCGTCGCGCACCAGCTTGGCCGCCGCCTCGACGCCGTACGCCTGGACGGGCTCGCGCCACAGGCCCACGCCCGGTACGCCCAGGTCCCGGCAGGCGTCGACGAGTTCGGGCAGTGACAGCTGCTTGACGGTCATCTGGTTGATGCTGAAGCGCGCGAGGTCGGTCACGGGGTCACTCCGTACAGGTGCAGCAGGGTCCTCATCCGTTCCTCGGCGAGCTTGGGGTCGGGGAACAGGCCGAGGCCGTCGGCGAGTTCGTAGGCGCGGGCGAAGTGGGGCAGGGAGCGCGCCGACTGGAGGCCGCCGACCATCGTGAAGTGCGACTGGTGACCCGCCAGCCAGGCGAGGAACACCACGCCCGTCTTGTAGAAGCGGGTGGGGGCCTGGAAGAGGTGCCGGGAGAGTTCCACGGTGGGGTCGAGGAGGGCGCGGAAGCCGTCGGTGTTCCCCGTGTCGAGCACGCGGACCGCCTCCGCCGCCAGCGGACCCAGCGGGTCGAAGATGCCGAGCAGGGCGTGGCTGAAGCCCTGCTCGTCGCCCGCGATCAGCTCGGGGTAGTTGAAGTCGTCGCCGGTGTAGCAGCGCACGCCCTGGGGGAGGCGGCGGCGCAGGTCGATCTCGCGCTGGGCGTCCAGGAGGGAGACCTTGATGCCGTCGACCTTGTCGGGGTGGGCGGCGATGACCTCCAGGAAGGTGTCGGTGGCCGCGTCCAGGTCGGACGAGCCCCAGTAGCCCTCGAGCGCCGGGTCGAACATCGGGCCGAGCCAGTGCAGGATCACGGGCTCGGCGGCCTGGCGGAGGAGGTGGCCGTAGACCTCCAGGTAGTCCTCGGGGCCCTTCGCCGTCGCGGCGAGGGCGCGGGACGCCATCAGGATGGCCTGCGCGCCGGACTCCTCGACGAGCGCGAGCTGTTCCTCGTAGGCCGCCCGCACCTCGGCGAGGGTGCCGCCGGTGATCTGGTCGGTGCCGACGCCGCAGGCGATGCGGCCGCCGACCGCCTTCGCCTCGGCGGCGGAGCGGCGGATCAGCTCGGCCGCGCCCGCCCAGTCCAGGCCCATGCCGCGCTGTGCGGTGTCCATGGCCTCGGCGACTCCGAGCCCGTGCGACCACAGATGGCGGCGGAAGGCGAGGGTGGCGTCCCAGTCGACGGCGGCGGGCGAGTCGGGGGTGGTGTCGGCGTACGGGTCGGCGACGACGTGCGCGGCGGAGAAGACCGTACGGGAGGTGAAGGGGGCGCCGGTGGTGAGGGCGAGGGGTTCGGTGCGGGGCTCGTAGGCGCGCAGGGTTCCGTTCGCGTCGGGCAGGTGCAGCGTCACAGCGTGATCTCCGGTACGTCGAGGCGACGGCCCTCGGCCGACGACTTCAGCCCCAGCTCGGCGAGCTGGACGCCACGGGCGCCCGCCAGCAGGTCCCAGTGGTAGGGGGCGTCGGCGTGGATGTGGCGGAGGAACAGCTCCCACTGGGCCTTGAAGCCGTTGTCGAACTCGCCGTTGTCCGGGACCTCCTGCCACTGGTCGCGGAAGACCTCGGTGGCGGGGATGTCCGGGTTCCACACCGGCTTGGGGGTGGCGGAGCGGTGCTGGACGCGGCAATTGCGCAGACCGGCGACGGCGGAGCCCTCGGTGCCGTCGACCTGGAACTCGACGAGCTCGTCGCGGTTGACGCGGACCGTCCAGGAGGAGTTGATCTGGGCGATCGCGCCGCCGTCCAGTTCGAAGATGCCGTAGGCGGCGTCGTCGGCGGTGGCGTCGTAGGGCTTGCCGTTCTCGTCCCAGCGCTGCGGGACGTGGGTGGCGGTGAGGGCCTGGACGGACTTCACCCGGCCGAAGAGCTCGTGCAGCACGTACTCCCAGTGCGGGAACATGTCGACGACGATGCCGCCGCCGTCCTCGGCGCGGTAGTTCCACGACGGGCGCTGGGCCTCCTGCCAGTCGCCCTCGAACACCCAGTAGCCGAACTCGCCGCGCACGGAGAGGATGCGGCCGAAGAAGCCGCCGTCGATGAGGCGCTTCAGCTTCAGCAGGCCGGGGAGGAACAGCTTGTCCTGGACGACGCCGTGCTTGATGCCGGCCGCGTTCGCCAGGCGGGCGAGTTCCAGGGCGCCGTCGAGGCCGGTGGCGGTCGGCTTCTCGGTGTAGATGTGCTTGCCCGCGGCGATCGCCTTCTTGAGGGCCTCCTCGCGGGCCGAGGTCACCTGCGCGTCGAAGTAGATGTCGACGCTGTCGTCCGCGAGGACCGCGTCCAGGTCCGTCGCGATGTGCTCCAGCCCGTGCCGCTCGGCCAGCGCCTTCAGCGCGTGCTCCCGGCGGCCGACCAGGATCGGCTCCGGCCACAGCACGGTGCCGTCACCGAGGTCTAGGCCGCCCTGTTCGCGCAGGGCCAGGATGGAGCGGACGAGGTGCTGGCGGTAGCCCATGCGCCCGGTCACACCGTTCATGGCGATACGCACCGTCTTGCGTGTCACGTCATTCCCTTCGTACGCGGTTCGCGCGCCGCGTACGCCCCACTGGTGAGCGTGACAGCAAGCGCTTTCTATGTACGTAGAAGCTAGCCTCTGAACGGCGGTGCCGACAAGACCGCAACCGACCCGAGTTGTTCGAGGGGGCGAACAACCGCGCGGATGGCCGTAGGGTCTGCTCGGAACCACGGGTGTGGGTGTGGGTGTGTACGACGGCGTACGGCGAGACGCGGCGAGACGCGCGAGGCGGAGGACGACAGATGACGGTGACCCTGGCGGACGTGGCGGCCCGCGCGCAGGTCTCCCCCGCGACGGTGTCGCGCGTGCTCAACGGGAACTATCCCGTGGCCGCGTCCACCCGGGAGCGGGTGCTGAAGGCCGTGGACGAACTGGACTACGTCCTCAACGGGCCCGCGAGCGCCCTCGCCGCCGCGACGTCCGACCTGGTCGGCATCCTGGTGAACGACATCGCCGACCCGTTCTTCGGGATCATGGCGAGCGCCATCCAGGGGGAGATCGGGGGGCCGGGCGGGCGCGCGGGCGGGGAGAGACTCGCGGTCGTGTGCAACACGGGCGGGTCGCCGGAGCGCGAACTCACGTATCTCACACTGCTCCAGCGGCAGCGTGCGGCGGCGGTGGTGCTGACCGGCGGCGCGATCGAGGACGCGCCGCACAAGGCGGCGATGGACGCGAAGCTGCGGAAGCTGGCGGACGCGGGGACGCGGGTGGTGCTGTGCGGGCGGCCGCAGGCGCCGGAGACCGGGGCGATCGCGCTGACCTTCGACAACCGTGGCGGCGGGCAGGAACTCACCGAGCATCTGATCCGGCTGGGGCACCGGCGGCTCGGCTACATCGCCGGCCCCCAGGAACGTACGACCACCCGTCACCGGCTGGAGGGCCACCGGGCCGCGCTGGCCGCGCACGGCATCGAGGAGGACCCCCGGTGGACCGTCCACGGGCGGTACGACCGGCGGTCGGGGTACGAGGCCACGCTCGAACTGCTGCGGAGGGACCCGTCGTTGACGGCGGTGGTCGCGGCGAACGACTCCGTCGCGCTGGGGGCGTGCGCGGCGCTGCGGGACTCGGGGCTGCGGATTCCGGACGACGTGTCGGTGGCCGGGTTCGACGATCTGCCGTTCAGCATCGACGCGGTGCCGGCGCTGACGACGGTGCGGTTGCCGTTGGCGGAGGCGGGGGCTCGGGCGGGGCGGATCGCGATGGGGCGGGAGGAGGAGCCGCCGGGGGGGATTGCGGCGGTGCGGGGGGAGTTGATGGTGCGGGGGTCCACCGCGGGGCCGCGGGATTGATCGGACCTGGGTCCGGTTTTGGGCGGTCCCGGCGGCGGGTGCGTTGTCGGCTGCGGGTTGTGGGGGTTTTGCGCAGTTCCCCGCGCCCCTGAAGGGGTGCGTTGTCGACTCACGGTCGTGGGGGTTTTGCGCAGTTCCCCGCGCCCCTGAAGGGGGTGCGTGGTCGGCTGCGGGTCGTGGGGGGATTCGCGCAGTTCCCCGCGCCCCTGGGCGTCGTGGGGGATCTCGCGTAGTTCCCCGCGCCCCTGAGGGTGGGATGTTTGACTGGGTCAGAGATATTCTGGGGTGGGAGTCGGGGACACGATTGGAGGGGTTGTCGTGACCGTTCAGGAAGTGCGCGCCTTCAACCGGTTCTATACGAACGTCATCGGGGCGCTCGACTACAGTCGGCGGCTGTATGCCCCGTACACCCTTACCGAGTCACGTGTGTTGTATGAGCTCGCGCACTCGCCGCGTACGGACGCGGCGGATCTGCGCTCCGAGCTGGCGCTGGACGCCGGGTATCTGAGCCGGATCCTGAACCGGTTCGAGCGGGACGGGCTGATCGAGCGGGTGCCCTCCCCGCAGGATCCGCGCCGTCGGCGCGTCACCCTCACCCCGCAGGGCCGGGAGACCGCCGCCCTGCTGGCCGAACGGTCGAACCAGGCCGTCGGGACGTTGCTGTCGACGGTTCCGGCCGCCGACCGGGACCGCCTCTCGGAGGCCATGCGCACCATCCGCGACCTCCTCTCCGAGGGCCGCGGGCCCGGCCGTGAGGACGTCCTCCTGCGCGAACCGGGCCCCGGCGACCTGGGCTGGATCGTGCAGCGCAACGCTGCGCTGTACGCGGCCGAGTACGGCTGGAACGCCGACTACGAGGTGCTGGTCGCCAAGATCGTCGCCGAGTACGCGCAGGACCACGATCCCCGGGGCGAGCGCGTGTGGATCGCCGAGCTGGACGGGCGTCCCGTGGGCTGTGTGATGTGCGTACGGGACGAGGCTCCCGGCACCGCCCGGCTCCGTCTCCTCCTGGTCGAGCCGGACGCCCGGGGCCTGGGCATCGGCGACCGGCTCGTCTCGGCGGTCGTCGACTTCGCGCGCTCGGCCGGCTACCGGGACCTGGTCCTGTGGACCAACGACGTACTGACCTCCGCCCGCCACATCTACCAGCGGCACGGCTTCACACTGGTCGCCGAGAAGCCGCACCGCTCCTTCGGCAAGGACCTGGTCGGCCAGGACTGGCGGCTGGAGCTGGGCACGACACCGGAGTGACAAGGAGGAGTCAGCCGGGTGGGTCGCGGGTAGGGTCCGTTGCCATGAAGCTGGCGTTCTCCACCCTCGGCGTCCCCGGGCTGCCGCTCACCGACGTACTCGCCCTCGCGACCACGCACGGCTACCACGGCGTGGAGCTGCGCGCCCACCCCGAGGAACCCGTCCATCCGGGCCTCGGGCCCGCGGAACGTGCCGATGCGGCCGCCGCGTTCAAGGCGGCCGGCGTCGAGTTGCTCGGCCTCGCCGGTTACGCCCGGGTCGCCGCGCCGGGTGAGGACGAACCCGTCATCGCCGAGATCCGGGAGCTCCTCGACCTCGCCCGGGACCTCGGCGCCCCGTTCGTCCGGGTCTTCCCCGGCGGTGGCACCGAGCAGAGCCCCGAGGAGGCGGACGCGACGGCGGCGCGCCGGCTGGGCACGGCCGCCGAGCACGCGGCCGACCTGGGTGTACGGATCCTGCTGGAGACCCACGACTCGCATCGCACCGGCGCGGACGCGATGCGGATCCTCGGGCTGGTCGGGCACCGGCAGGTGGGTGTGCTGTGGGACGTGATGCACACGTGGCTCGGTGGCGAGCAGCCCGTGGAGAGCTATGCGGCGCTCTCGCCACACCTCGGGTACGTCCAGGTCAAGGACATCGCCTCAGCCGAGGACACGACGCCGCTGCCGCTGGGTGCGGGTGTGCTGCCGCTCAGCGACTGTGTGGAGGTCCTGTCCCGCCATGGGTGGGACGGGTGGCTCTGCTGGGAGTACGAGAAGCGGTGGTACGACGCGGCGGCGCCGCTGGCCGGGCTGCTCACGCCCGCCCGCGACCACCTGACCCGCCTCCTGACCGAGTCGGCCTGACCGCGGGCTCGTGCCTCCCTCAGTGCCTCCCAGGGCGGCACGGGGTGACACGGGGTGACACGGGGGCATACCCGCCCCTCCCCCGCCCACTGCGAGTGGCCTCCCCGCCCCTGCGGACAGTCGCGCCTCCCCCTGTGCCACCCAGGGCGGCACAGGGGGGCACGGGGTGGGCATAGCGGCCTCTCCCCCGCCCCACTGCGGGCAGTCGTGCCGCTGGGGCGGCACGGGTGGGCGCAGCGGCAACCCGTCGTCGCCGGGCTGCGCACCCCGCCCCCGGCCCCTGGGCACCCCGGGACACCTGGACCGGGCGGAGGTCGCGCTGCCCGGCGCTTGCGGGGTGCCGTCGCGCCCACCCGTGCCGCCCTGCGGCACGACTGCCCGCGGATTGGCGCGGATGGGCGCGGCGGGGCGCGGATGGGCCGGCGTGACCGCGGCTGGGCAGGCGTGCCCGCGGCTCGGCGCCGATGGGTAGGCGTGCGGGGGACTGGGACGGCGAGTCGGGTGCGCCGCCCGGGTGGGATCAGGGGCGGGTGAGGGCCGGTTCGGGGGCCGGCCCTGGGGCCGGGGCGCGGCCGCGCAGGGGCATCGATGCCAGGGCGACCCCGCCCACCAGCAGTGCCGCCGCGCACCACCGCAGTGGGGTCACCGACTCGCCCAGGAACAGCGCCGCCGACGACATGCCGAAGACCGGGACGAGCAGCGAGAACGGCGCGACCGTGGACGCGGGGTGGCGGCGCAGCAGCCACCCCCACGCGCCGAAGCCGAACACCGTCGCGACCCAGGCGACGAAGAGCACCGTGCCCACGCCCGCCCAGTCGAGCCCCCGCAGCGCGTCGAGGTCGGCCGACGGGCCCTCCAGCAGCAGGGACAGGGTCAGCAGCGGAAGCACCGGCACCGTGCTCACCCAGACCATGAAGTTCAGGGCGTCCGGGGGTGCCGCCTTGCGGGTGAGGATGTTGGAGACGCCCCAGCAGGCCGCCGCCGCGACGACCAGGGCGAAGCCGCCGAGCGGACCCGAGGCGCCCTCGTCGACCGCCGCGACGCCGATGCCGGCCAGCGCGACCGCCATGCCCACCAGCCGGACCCGGGAAGGGCGTTCACCGAGGAGCGCGAAGGCGAACAGGGCCGTGAACACCGCCTGGATCTGGAGCACCAACGAGGACAGCCCGCCCGGCATGCCCACGTCCATGCCGACGAACAACAGCCCGAACTTGGCCACCCCGAGGGCCAGGCCCACGCCCACGATCCACGTCCACGCCACCTTGGGCCGCCCCACGAGGAACACCGCGGGCAGCGCCGCCACCAGGAAGCGCAGGGCGGAGAACAGCAGCGGCGGGAAGTGGTCCAACCCGACCTCGATGACGGTGAAGTTCACCCCCCACACGGCGGTGACGAGGACGGCGAGGAGCACGTGGGAAGGTCGCATACGTCGAGGATCACCGCCCGCCACACTTCAGCACCAGCGACGATTCCTGCATGGTTGGATGAAGCATCGCTAACCGATCGGGGAGCCGCCGTCATGCTCGACCTCCAGCGTCTGCGCGCCCTGCACGCCGTCTCCGTCCACGGCACCGTCGGGGCCGCCGCCGTGGCGCTCGGGTACACCTCGTCGGCCGTCTCCCAGCAGATCGCCAAGCTGGAGCGGGAGACCCGGACGGTGCTGCTGGAGCGGGAGGGCCGGGGCGTGCGGCTGACCGACGAGGCGCATCAACTGGTGCGCGCCGCCCGGGAGCTGATCGCCATCGTGGAGCGGGCGGAGACCGAGCTGGAGGAGCGGCGGGGGGTGCCGGCCGGACGGCTGACGATCGCCGCGTTCGCGTCGGCGGCGCGCGGACTGATGCCGCCGGCGCTGGCGGACCTGGCCCGCCGGCATCCCGCGCTCGACACCCGGCTCACCGAGATCGACCCGCATCTCTCCGTGGACCTGGTGGCCAAGGGCGCCGTCGATCTCGTGGTGGCGCACGACTGGGACATCGCGCCGCTGCCGGCCCCGGCGGGCGTGGAACAGGCGGTCATCGGGGACGACCTGTGCGATCTGCTGGTGCCCGAGGGGCATCGGTTCGCGGGACGTACGGCGGTGCGGCGGGAGGAGCTGGGCGGTGAGCGGTGGATCTGCCAGCCGCCGGGGCGGGTCTGCCACGAGTGGCTGGTGCGCACCCTGCGCGCGGCCGGGCACGAGCCGGAGATCGTGCACCAGGCCGACGAGAACCCGACCCTGGTCGCCCTGGTCGCGGCGGGGCTCGGCATCGCGCTGATCCCCCGGCTGGGGCGCGGCCCGCTGCCCGAGGGTGTGGTGGAGGTCCCGCTGGACCCCATGCCCGTACGACGGCTGTACGCGCTGTGGCGCACGGGCGCGGCCCGCCGCCCGGCAATCGCGGAAACGGTCCGCACACTGAGCGAACACTGGCCGGAGGTGTCGGCGCACTGAAGTCCCGTCCGGAAATCCGGTCCGGGACGGGAACCCGTGGGCGGGTCCGTCCGTCCCATGGGCAGGCTGCCGGATGAGTCTCCGTGGCGCGGTGTCGGCCCTCGCTGCTGGCTGCGATCGCTGACCCACCCTCTCCGCCGTGCCGCGGCCGGCAGCACGCCGTCATCGGCGCGCCCCCCTCCCAATGCGCCGATGACGGCCCCTCCCCGTTGCTGCGCATTCCCTTGACTGGCAGAAACTTCCCGGATATTGGTGACCTCCTGGCAGTTTCCTTCAATGGATGTCCTTCAGCGGATCCCCGGCCCCCCGCGGATCACCTTCCAAAGGAGCGCACGTGCCCGACAGCAGCACCGGAAGCACGGGAAGCACCGCACGTCCGTCCAGACGCACCGTCCTCGCCGCGACGGCGGGCGTCACCACGGCCCTGGCGGCCGGCGGCACCGTCCACGCGGCCACCGGCCCGTCCGCCCCCGACGACAGAAAGCTGCGCGCCCTCATCTCCCGCATGACGCTGGAGGAGAAGGTCGGCCAGCTGTTCGTGATGCGGGTCTACGGCCACTCCGCGACCGAGCCGGACCAGGCCGACATCGACGCCAACCTCAAGGAGATCGGCGTCCGCACGGCCGCGGAGCTGCTCGCCAAGTACCGGGTCGGCGGCATCATCTACTTCGCCTGGGCGCACAACACCCGCGAACCGCACCAGATCGCCGACCTGTCCAACGGCATCCAGCAGGCGTCCCTCGGACTGCCGCGCGGCCTGCCCGTGCTCATCTCCACCGACCAGGAGCACGGCATCGTGGCCCGCGTGGGCGAGCCCGCCACCCTGTTCCCCGGCGCGATGGCCATCGGCGCGGGCGGCTCCCGCTCCGACGCCCGCACCCTCGGCCGGATCGCGGGCGGCGAACTGCGCGCGATGGGCATCCGCCAGAACTACTCGCCGGTGGCCGACGTCAACGTCAACCCGGCCAACCCCGTCATCGGCGTCCGCTCCTTCGGCGCCGACCCGGGGTCCGTCGCCGCCCTCGTCGCGGCGGAGGTCAAGGGCTACGAGTCCGCCCACATCGCCTCGACGGCCAAGCACTTCCCGGGACACGGCGACACCGTGGACGACAGCCACGCCAAGCTGCCGTACATCCACCACACCCGCGACCAGTGGGAGCAGCTCGACGCGCCACCGTTCGAGGCCGCGATCGCCGCCGGCATCGACTCGATCATGACGGCCCACATCGTCGTCCCGGCGCTCGACGCCTCCGAGGACCCCGCCACCCTGTCCCGCCCCATCCTCACCGGCATCCTCCGCGAGGAACTGGGCTACGACGGCGTCGTGGTGACCGACTCCCTCGGCATGGAGGGCGTCCGCACCAAGTACGGCGACGACCGGGTGCCGGTGCTGGCCCTGAAGGCGGGCGTGGACCAGCTCCTCAACCCGCCGTCCCTGGACGTCGCCTGGAACGCCGTGCTGAACGCCGTGCGCGACGGGGAGCTGACCGAGGCCCGGCTCGACGAGTCGATCCTGCGCGTGCTGCGGCTGAAGGCCAAACTGGGCCTGTTCAAGGACCCGTACGTCACTCACGCCGGTGTCGACCGCACCGTCGGCACGCGTACGCACCTGGCCACCGCGGACCGGATCGCCGAGCGGACCACCACCCTGCTCGCCAACGAGGGCGGTCTGCTGCCGCTGTCCCGGCGCAGCCGGCCGAAGCTGCTGGTGGTCGGCGCCGACCCCGCCTCCCCGTCCGGCACGACCGGACCGCCGACCGGGGTCCTCGCGGGCGCCCTGACCGAACTGGGCTTCACGGCCACCGCCCTGTCCACCGGCACGGCACCGTCCGCCGCCACCATCGCCAAGGCGGTCGCCGCGGCCGGGGACGCGGACGCCGTGGTCGTGGGGACGTACAACGTCGGCGCGACCAGCAGCCAGAAGACGCTGGTCGAGCAGTTGCTGGCGACCGGGAAACCGGTGGTGGCGGTCGCGATCCGCAACCCGTACGACGTCGCCCACCTGCCGGGCGTCCCCGCGTATCTGGCGACGTACTCCTGGACCGACGTCGAACTGCGGGCGGCGGCACGGGTGATCGCGGGCAAGGTGGACCCGCGCGGCACCCTGCCGGTGCCGGTGCAGCGGGCGGACGACCCGGCGACGGTGCTCTACCCGGTCGGACACGGACTGACGTACTAGCCGCCGCCGAGGGGGCGCCACCCCTACCTTGTTGGACGTAGCGCCCGTACGTCACACATCCCGACGCACCGTGTCCAAGGTGCGCAAAGCACCCCACATGTCTGGCGTGACCCGGCTCGCCCGGTCACGCTGGACGGGGGTGTCCGGGGGGATGACGATGCACGTGAGAAGTGGGTGGGGGGCGTCCGCCGCGCTCGGGGCGGCGGTCGCGGTGCTGCTCACCGGCTGCCAGACCCCGTCGAGCGGTGGCGAGGAGGACGGCCGGGCGGGCGGGCGGCACACGGAGAGCGCGGCACCGACGGCGGCCGTGCCGTCCGGGTACGGGGCGGAGTTCCTCGGGGTCGACGAGTGCAGCTCCTTCGGCCGGACCAGCTTCACCGAGGTGTCCTGCGCGGGCGAACGGGCCGCGGCCCGGGTGGTCGCCCGGCACGACGGCACCGCGCGTGACGGGCCGCGCTGCCCGGCCACCACGGACTTCGTCCTGCACATCAGCGAGCAGCGCCCCGCCGCCGACGAGGACGGCGACGGCGCGGTGCCGCGCGGCTACGCCTGCATGCGCCACCTCCAGCCGCCGCACCCCGGGGACCCGGGCGGCGGGGGCGGGCCGCGCACCATCGTCGGCGACTGCGTCCACGACCTCGGCGACGGCAAGGTCCGCGAGACGGCCTGCGACGGCAGCGGCGAGCGGGAACCGCAGTACAAGGTGGTGAGGGCCGTGGACGACCGGTCCAAGTGCCCGGCGTCCACGGCCCTCTACGTCCGGATCGGCGGTCCGTCACCGGTGGGCTGCGCCCGCCCGGTGTAGGCCCGCCTCACCCCCGCTTACGGGCGCAGCGTCCGGTGCCGCTCGACGTCCCGCTTGTCCAGCTTGGCGTCGAACTTCGCCAGCGGCTTGGCCGCCGCCGGGTTCTCCTGGACCGCGCTCGGGGCGACGTCCGCCCAGTCGAGGATGCGGGCCGTGGCGAACGCCTTCTCCTCCGCGACCAGACCGGCCACGTTCGCGCCGTGGTTCATGCCGGGCGCGGTGACGACGTACGAGTCACGCGCGCCGTGCCCGAGACGGAACGGCTCGGCGCCCCACGGGTCGTTCTCGCCGTACACGAACAGCATCTGGTTCGCGTTGTGGCGGACCCAGGAGTCGACGTCCCGCATGACCCACGGCTCGAACTCCATGTCGATCGAGCGGGGCACGAAGTTGCGCGGCGGCTGGTAGCCGTAGCGGATGTACTTCTTCTCGATGTGCGGGAAGTGGATGGTCGGCGCGCCCAGCTGCGTACCCGCCTGGTAGTAGTACGGCGTGTACGGGCTCAGGCCCTGGTCCGTGTAGAACGAGAACCCGGAGATCGTGTCGATCGAGGTCCAGATCTCGTCGTCGGTGGCGTTCTTGGCGTCCGCCGGGATCTGCTCGCAGTCGGCGAGGGTGCTGTACTGCCAGAAGCCCCACACGTAGTCGAGGACGACGGCCTCGTAGGCCCGGTCCAGGCTGCCGATGGTGTCGAAGGTGTAGCCGTTCTCGGCGGCGACCGCCTCGTACTTCTCCTTCAGCGGCGCCCGGCGCACCAGCGCCTCGCGCTGCACGCCGTTCAGCCGGTCGCGGCACTCCTTGGTGCCGACGCCCGCGAAGAAGCGGTCGTAGGCCGAGTCCTCCTTGTTCACCACGTCGTTGGGGGCGACGTAGGCGACCACGCCGTCCATGTCACGCGGGTAGAAGCGCTCGTAGTAGGTGGCGGTCATGCCGCCCTTGGAGCCGCCGGTGGAGATCCAGTTCTCGGAGTAGATCTTCTTCAGCGCCTTGAAGATGCGGTGCTGGTCGCTGGCGGCCTGCCAGATGTCCAGCTTCGACCAGTCGGCCGGCTCGGGCCGGGACGGGGTGAAGAAGCGGTACTCCATGGAGACCTGGTTGCCGTCCACGATCTGGGTCGGCTCGGCGCGGCGCGGCGTCGTGGAGACGCTGTAGCCGCCGGTGTAGAAGACGGTCGGCCGCGCGGTGTCCTTGTGCAGCACGGTGATCCGCTGCTCGAACGTGCCCTTGGAGGGCCTGCGGTGGTCGACCGGCTGGGTGTAGTTGAGGACGAAGAAGCGGTACCCGGTGTACGGCTTCTCCTCGATCAGGCTCATGCCCGGTATGGAGAGCAGTCTCTCCTTGATGTCAGTGGTGCCGGTGGCCTCCGGCTCGGCGGCGGTGGCCGCCCCGGCCGTACTCATGGTGCCTATGAGCACCGTGAGCGCCAGCAGCCATCTGAGCGCCTTGCGCATGCGCACTCCCCTGTGAGACAGATGTGCGCCGGAAGCTACTCGACCAACTCCCCGCAGCACCAGGGGACATAGGGTTAACCCTCGGTCAGGCGCGGGTCAGCACAGGATCCAGCCGGAGCTGACGGACCCTCCGCCGACCCTGCCCTTCACCCAGACGCAGCGGCGGCCGGCGTGCACGGTCACCGGCCCCGCGTGGTGCTTGAAGTTGCCCTCGTCGACGACGGGACGGCCACCGCGCGCCCGCACGCTCACCGACATCTTCCGCTTGGTGCCGGGCTTCTTGGTGAGGGTGACGGCGCACACGTAGCCGCCGCGCTTGTAGACGACCACGGACCCGGTGGAGAACGGCAGGGTGCGCACCTTGCGGCCGGGGCAGTGCGCGGCGGCGTGCGCCTCCCCCGGCGCGGCGACGGCGAGCAGCCCCGAGGCGGTCAGCACCGCAAGGCCGAGCGCGAACCGCCGGCGTATCGCTCCACTGCTCACAGTCGTCCTCCCGTACCGCGCCCGACGCGCCCAACGGCGTACGCGTGTACGGACGCATGACGTAGGCCGGATGGTTGCGCCCGGGCGGCCGCGCCTCACGCCGGCGCGGGCACGTCCTCCCCGACGAACGTCCGCCACAGCGCGGCGTACTTGCCGCCGAGCTTGAGGAGTTCGTCGTGCGTGCCGTCCTCCGCGACCCGGCCGTGGTCCATCACGACCACCCGGTCGGCGCGGGCGGCGGTGGTCAGGCGGTGGGCGACGACGAGGGTGGTACGACGCCCGGCGAGGCGGTCCGTCGCCTGGTTGACCTGTGCCTCGGTGGCCAGGTCGAGCGCGGCCGTGGCCTCGTCGAGCAGCAGCACGTCCGGGTCGACGAGTTCGGCCCGCGCCAGCGCGATCAGCTGGCGCTGTCCGGCGGAGAGGTTCCGGCCCCGCTCGGCGACCTCGTGCAGGTAGCCGCCCTCCAGCGTGGCGATCATGTCGTGCGCGCCGACCGCGCGGGCCGCCGCCTCCACCTCGGCGTCGGTGGCGTCCGGGCGGCCGTAGGCGATGGCGTCCCGGACGGTGCCCGGGAAGAGGTACGCCTCCTGCGGTACGACCCCGAGCCGGTGCCGGTACGCGGTGATGTCCAGGTCGCGCAGGTCGACGCCGTCGACGGTGACCCGGCCGCCGGTCGGGTCGTAGAACCGGGCGACCAGCTTGACCAGGGTGGACTTGCCGGCGCCGGTCTCGCCGACGAAGGCGACGGTCTGTCCGGCGGGGATGGTGAGGTCGATGCCGTCGAGCGCCTCCTCGCCGTCCCCGTACGCGAAGTGCACGTCCTCGAAGGCGATCTCGCCGCGCAGCGACGGCACGTCGAGCGGCTCGGCGGCGTCCCCGGTGGAGGTCGGCTCGCGCAGCAGCTCCTGGATGCGGCCCAGCGAGACGGTTGCCTGCTGGTAGCCGTCGAAGACCTGGGAGAGCTGCTGCACCGGAGCGAAGAACAGGTCGATGTACAGCAGGTACGCCACCAGCGAGCCGATCGCCAGCGTCCCGTCGTCGACCCGTCCCCCGCCCACGATCAGCACCGCCGCGGCGGCGATCGAGGACAGGAACTGCACGAACGGGAAGTACACCGAGATCAGCCACTGGCCCCGGACGCGGGCGCTGCGGTAGTCGGCGCTGCGCGCGGCGAACCGGCGCCCGCCGTCCCGCTCGCGGCGGAACGCCTGCACGATCCGCAGCCCGGACACCGACTCCTGGAGGTCGGCGTTGACCACCGACACCCGCTCACGCGCCAGCTCGTACGCCTTCACGCTGGCCCGGCGGAAGAAGTAGGTGGCGACGATCAGCGGGGGCAGGGTGGCGAAGACGACGAGGGCGAGTTCGACGTCGAGCACCAGCAGGGCGACCATGATGCCGAAGAAGGTGACCACCGAGACGAACGCCGTGACCAGGCCGGTCTGGAGGAACGTGGACAGCGCGTCGACGTCCGTCGTCATCCGGGTCATGATCCGGCCGGTCAGCTCGCGCTCGTAGTAGTCCAGGCCGAGCCGCTGGAGCTGGGCGAATATCTTCAGCCGCAGCGTGTACAGGACGCGTTCGCCGGTGCGTCCGGTCATCCGGGTCTCGCCGATCTGCGCGGACCACTGGGCGATCACGGTGAGCAGGCCGAGCAGGGAGGCCGCCCAGACCGCGCCGAGGGCGGCCTGGGTGACGCCCTGGTCGATGCCGTGCCGGATCAGCACCGGCAGCAGCAGGCCCATGCCCGCGTCCACGGCGACCAGGCCGAGGCTGATGAGCAGGGGCGTCCGGAAGCCGCGCAGGAGGCGGCGCAGGCCGTAGGAGTCCTCGGGGCGGACCGCGCGGGCCTCGTCGATGTCGGGGACGTCGTCCGCCGGGGGCAGCGCCTCCACCTGGGCGAGGAGTTCCGGGGTGGCCGGGGTGCCGGCCAGGGCGGTGTCCTTGGGTTCGCGGTCGCCGGTCCACAGGTGGGGGGTGACCCCGCGTTCGGCGTCGAACTCGGCGTCCAGCTCCTCCCGGACCGAGGTGTCCTCCTCCTGCGGCTCGGCGGGCGGGGTGTGGCCCGGGGAGACGGCGCCCAGCTCGTCGGGGTCGGTGAGCAGCCTGCGGTAGAGGGCGGAGCGCCGCTGGAGCTCGTCGTGGGTGCCGATGGCGGCGAGCCGGCCGCCGTCGAGGACGGCGATGCGGTCGGCGAGGTTGAGGGTGGAGCGGCGGTGGGCGATCAGCAGGGTCGTACGGCCCCGCATGACCTCCTTGAGCGCCTCGTGGATCTCGTGCTCGACGCGGGCGTCCACGGCGGAGGTGGCGTCGTCCAGGACCAGCAGGCGCGGGTCGGTGAGGATGGCGCGGGCCAGGGCGACGCGCTGGCGCTGGCCGCCTGAGAGGGTCAGGCCGTGCTCGCCGACGGTGGTGTCGTAGCCGTCGGGCAGCTCGGCGATGAACCGGTCCGCCTGGGCGGCGCGGGCGGCGGCGACGATCTGCTCCTCGGTGGCGTCCGGGCGGCCGTACGCGATGTTGTTGCGCACGGTGTCGGAGAAGAGGAAGGAGTCCTCCGGGACCAGCCCGATGGCCGCGCGCAGGGACTCGGTGGTCAGCTCGCGCACGTCGAGGCCGCCGACGAGGACGGCCCCGCCGGTGACGTCGTAGAAGCGCGGCAGGAGCAGGGAGACGGTGGACTTGCCGGAGCCGGAGGCGCCGACGACGGCGAGGGTCTCGCCGGGGCGGATCTCGAAGGAGAGGCCGTCCAGGACCGGCTGGTCGGGGTCGTAGCCGAAGGAGACGTCGTCGAACTCGACGGTCGCGGGGGCATCGGCGGGCAGTTCCTTGGTGCCGTCGGTCAGGGACGGCTCGGTGTCGATCAGCTCCAGGACGCGCTCCGTGCCCGCGCGGGCCTGCTGGCCGACGGTGAGGACCATCGCGAGCATCCGGACCGGGCCGACGAGCTGGGCGAGGTAGGTGGAGAAGGCGACGAACGTGCCCAGCGTGATGTGCCCGCCCACCGCGAGCCAGCCGCCGAGTGCCAGCATCGCCACCTGGCCGAGGGCGGGCACGGCCTGGAGCGCCGGGGTGTACACGGAGTTCAGCCGGATGGTGCGCAGCCGGCCCGCGTACAGCCGCCGTCCGACCTCGCGCAGCTTGCCCGTCTCCTGCTCCTCCTGCCCGAAGCCCTTCACCACGCGCACGCCGCTGACCGCCCCGTCGACGACTCCGGCGACGGCTCCCGCCTGCGCCTGGGCGTACCAGGTGGACGGGTGCAGCCGGGTGCGGCTGCGCTTGGCGATCCACCACAGGGCGGGAGCGACGGCGAGGGCGACGGCGGTCAGCGGCAGGGACAGCCACGCCATGATCACGAGGGAGATCAGGAACAGCAGCAGGTTGCCGAGGGTCATCGGCAGCATGAAGAGCATGCCCTGGATCAGCTGGAGATCGCTGGTGGCACGTCCGACGACCTGGCCGGTGGACAGCTCGTCCTGGCGTCTGCCGTCGAGCCGGGTGATCGTCCCGTACATGTCGGTCCGCAGGTCGTGCTGGACGTCGAGGGCCAGCCGTCCGCCGTAGTAGCGGCGGACGTAGGTGAGGACGTAGACGACGAACGCGGCGCCGACGAGCAGACCGGCCCAGGTGCCCATGTCCCTGGTCCTGTCGCCGATCACGTCGTCGATGATCACCTTGGTGATCAGCGGCACCAGCGCCATGACGGCCATGCCGCCGAGGGAGGAGCCCAGCGCGAGGACGACGTCCTTCGGATGACGCCACGCGTATCCGGCCAGTCGCCGTGCCCATCCCCGTTGCGGTGTCACGCGGGTGCCCTCCGATCGTCCTGATCTACCGGAAGGCACCAACGCGATCAGCGGCGGATTTCATCCCTCCGCAACATTCAGGGGCGTACGCGCAGGGCGTAGAAGCGGGTGGTCTGGCTGGGGTTCTCGTTGTCGTCGCTGACCAGGAGCACCTTCAGCCGGCCGTGGTCGCGGCCCGTGACCGTCATGCCCTCGATGTTGTCGAGGAGCGGGTTGGGCTGGGGCTGCTTGGCGGTGGCCCCGAGGGAGGGGCAGTCGACGAGGTCGGCGAGCAGGGTCTTGTCGTACGAGGTGCCGTGCCGGTCGGCCAGGTAGAGGCGGACGGTGTTGCCGACGCCGGCCGTGAAGCCGCGCTCCAGGACGAGCAGGCGGCCGTCGGGGGTGGCGGTCACCTCGGGGACGCCGAGGCCCCGGTCGACCCGGTAGGTGTACTGGTCGCCGAGCCGGAAACCGCCGTGCGCGGTGCGCCGCCAGGTCTGGAGGCGGACCTGGTCGTCGGGGTCGCCGGCGACCGGGTACTCCATGGACGCCAGCAGGGTGCGGCCGCCGGGGAGGAGGGTCAGCCCCTCGAAGGTGCCGTTGGAGCGGGCGGGGCCGTCGGGAGCGGTGCGCAGGTCGTCGGGGACGGGGAGGCGGCCCAGGAGGGTTCCGTCACGGGAGTAGCGGCGCACGGAGGGCTCGGTCTCCGAGGAGACGAGATACGTGCCGTCCCGGTCGGCGACCAGCCCTTCGGAGTCGAGCGCGGCCCCCTTCTCGTCGGCGAGCGGGATCACGCCCTCGGGCCGGAGGGTGCGGGCGTCCAGCCGGAAGAGGGCGGAGCGGTCGGAGAGGGCGGCGAGGGTGCCGTGGCCGTCGGGGGCCAGCGCGGAGAGGTTGCCGACGTAGGTGCCGTCGTACGTCGTCCTGTCGAGCGCGTCGGAGTAGCGGTCGATGGAGACGGACGGGGAGCAGGCGCCGCCGCCGTGAGCGGCGGCGGGGCCGGCGGCGGTGAGGCAGCCGGCGGCCGCGAGGGCGGCGGTGAGGGTGGCGAGGATCGGTCGCAGACGCATGGCCGTCACCGTAGGGCAGCGGGGTGACGGCGGGTCACTTCTCACCGACACGTGACCGACACCTTTCCTTCACCCCCACGCATACATGTCCATGTCACGCTTCGTTCGGCCGCTCAATCAACTCGCGTAGATCGGACGTCCCCACATGCCCGTGACACACATACGCCGCCGCTGGAAGACGCTCGCGCTGGCCACCTCGGCGGTGCTGGTCGGCCTCGCCGTCCCCGCGCTGAACGCCCCCGCCGCCGCCGCGTACGACGACACGTACTACGCCGACGCGATCGGCAAGACCGGCCCGGCGCTCAAGGACTCCCTGCACACGATCATCAGCGACCAGACGAAGATCTCGTACTCGGCGGTCTGGGAAGCGCTGAAGGTCACCGACCAGGACCCGAACAACGGCAACAACGTGATCCTGCTGTACTCGGGCATCTCCCGCAGCAAGTCCCTCAACGGCGGTGACGTCGGCGACTGGAACCGGG
Organism: Streptomyces sp. NPDC031111; assembly: GCF_055570675.1. Lineage (NCBI taxonomy): Bacteria > Bacillati > Actinomycetota > Actinomycetes > Kitasatosporales > Streptomycetaceae > Streptomyces > Streptomyces sp. NPDC031111. The sequence continues at coordinate 286,397 of NZ_JBVIGS010000001.1, read as the reverse complement.
AGCACGTGTGGGCCAAGTCCCACGGCGACTTCGGCACGTCCACCGGTCCCGGCACCGACCTGCACCACCTGCGCCCCGAGGACGTCCAGGTCAACTCCATCCGCGGCAACAAGGACTTCGACAACGGCGGCAGCTCGTTCAGCAACAGCGGCGGCAGCCTCACCGACTCGAACTCCTTCGAGCCCCGCGACGCCGTCAAGGGCGACGTGGCCCGCATGATCCTCTACATGGCCGTCCGCTACGAGGGCACCGACGGCTGGCCCGACCTGGAGCCCAACGACTCCGTCACCAACGGCAGCAACCCGTACCACGGCCGCCTCTCGGTCCTGAAGCAGTGGCACCAGGAGGACCCGCCGAGCGCGTCCGAGGAGCGCCGCAACGAGGTCATCTACACCTCGTACCAGCACAACAGGAACCCGTTCATCGACCACCCGGAGTGGGTCGAGTCGATCTGGTAACCACCGGGCAGCACCGCTCTCCGCTCTCCGCGGGCAGTCGTGCCTCCCCCAGTGCCTCAAGGGCCTGGGAGGTACCCCCAGCGGCACGGGTGGGCGCGACGGCACCCCGCCAGCGCCGGGCCGCGCGACCCACCCCCGGCCCATACCGACCGAGCGCCCCGCGCGTGCGGCGCCCACCGCCCGGCGGCACGCACCCCGCCGAGCCCCCGGTTCGCTCCATCAGGTGGTGTGGACAGCGGACCGTCCCGATCGCACCCACCCCACGGCAACCCTGGAATCGCCCCGGCAGATCCGCCGGGGCGATTCCATGCCTCCACGACGCCTTACTGGAGAGTGCCGTGAAGACTCGTTCCTGGTCCCTCGCCGCCGCCCTCACCCTGACCGCCCTGCTGCTGCCGGCCCACGCCGCGTCCGCGGCGCCGGCCGCACCCCCGTCCTGCCCCGACGGATCGGTGTGCTTCTGGAGCAAGGAGGGCTTCGACGGCGACTACTGGGAGTGGACCGCGCGCAGCGGCTACCGCGACATGCCGCCCCGACTCCACGACCACGTCGGCTCGGTCGTCGCGAGCACCCGTGCCTGCTTCGTGAACTGGCAGCCGGTCGAGAAGCGGGACGTCTTCAACGGCGACTGGCGCTCCCGCTACCTCGGCGACTTCGGCGGGCGGATCGACGGGGTGGGCCCGGGCGCCTGCTGACGCGCCGGACACACCGCCCTCCCGGCGTCCTCACGCCGGGTAGGGCGCGGCCTCGCGTGCCGAGCGGAGCGCACCCGCCCACCAGGACAGCTGGTCGAGCAGGGTCTTCGCGTAACCGGGGGCCTCGGAGTCGAGCGGGCGGCCGTCCTGCCACGAGGTGAAGTACATCGGGAAGGCGAGCCCGTCGCGGATGGTCACCGCGTGGAGTTCCGTGAGGACGTTCTCCAGGTGCAGCACCGCGTGCCGGCCGCCCGCCGCGCCGCCGTAGCTGACGAAGGCGACGGGCTTGGCCGTCCACTGGGTGAAGTGCCAGTCGATCGCGGCCTTCAGGGATGCCGGGTAGCTGTGGTTGTACTCGGGTGTGACCAGGATGAACGCGTCGGCGCCGTCCAGCGCCTCCGTGAGTGCCGCCATGCCGGCGGGGCGGGGGTAGTCGTGGCCGGCGTACTTCGGCGACACGGCGGGCAGTTCCATGGGGATGTCGAAGTCCGCCAGGTCGACGACGTCCACGTCGAATCCGCCGTGCTCGCGGGCCTGCTCGGCGACCCATGAGCCCACGACGGGGCCGAACCGGCCCTCGCGAACGCTGCCGACGACGACCACGAGCCTGTGCTTGGTGTTGTCCATGCCCTCCACCCTGGAATCGCGGCGCGGGAGCAGCCAGACCGTGCTCAGGCTGGCCCCGACAGGGCCACCCTGAGCACTACGCGCGGGGCGGGGAGCCGTCCTAGGCTCGGGGTCATGGGGACACCGCTCGGGGACTTCGTACGGACCAAGCGCGACAGCATCCAGCCCGAGACGCTGGGACTGCCGGACCACGGCCGCCGCAGGTCACCGGGCCTGCGCCGCTCCGACGTCGCCACCCGGGCCGGGATCAGCGTCGAGTACCTGACCCGCATCGAGCAGGGCCGTGACCGCAATCCCTCGATCGCCGTGCTGCACGCGCTCGGCGACGCGCTCGCCCTCGACCCGGCGGAACGGGAGCACCTGCGCTACCTCGCGAAGATCACCGGTGGCGAGTGCACCGGTCACCTCGGGCCCGAGCCGCCGCGCCGCGAGGTCCGGCCGTCCGTCCTGGAGACCCTCCGTCTCCTGGAACCGGGCATCGCGGTGGTGACCAACAGGCTGGGCGATCTCCTCGCGTGGACCGGCGCCTACGAGGCCGTGGCGGACGGCACGGGACTGCTGGAGGCCGACGAGCCGAACCTCACGCGCTACGTCTTCACCGACGCCCGCGCGAAGGCGTACTTCGCCGACTGGGACGCCGTCGCCGACGAGCAGGCGTTCGACCTGTGGCTCGGACCGACGGTCGAGAACGCGGAGTGGTTCGCGGCGGAACTCGCCCCCGACGCCGGACCGGAGTTCACCCGGCGGATGAACCGTCACGTCGTGCCGCCGCGGGGCGTGCTGCGGCTCCGTCACCCCTCCGGATGCGAGCTGCGGCTGCGCCGGGAAACGCTCGACCTTCCCTCGGACGCACAGCACCTGCTCGTCCTGCTGCCCGCGGACGAGGAGACGGCGCGGGCCGTCGGCCGGCTCCGCGACGGGGCACGCCACGGCAGGCTCCGGGCCATCTCGTAGCGCCCGCCCCTCAGCCCAGGTGCGTAGGCGCGAACATGCGCAGCACGGCGGGGAGTACGACGACCGACGGGCCCGGCGTCGACAGGGCCTTCGCCAGGTCCTGCTCCAGGGTCTCGGGGGTGGTGCGCACTCCGGGGACACCGAAGGACTCCGCCAGGGCCGCGTAGTCCGGGCGGGTCAGTTCCGTCGCCGTGGGCTCGCCGAAGGCGTCGGTCATGTACTCGCGGAGGATGCCGTAGCCGCCGTCGTCGACGATGAGCCAGGTGACGTTCAGGTCGTACTGGCGGGCCGTGGCCAGTTCGGCGACGGAGTACAGGGCGCCGCCGTCGCCCGAGACCGCGAGGACCGGGCGGGTGGGGTCGGCGACCGCCGCGCCGAGGGCGGCCGGGAAGCCGTAGCCGAGGCCGCCGGCGCCCTGCGCGGAGTGCAGGTGGTTGGGGCCCATGGCGTCGAAGGCGGACCACGCCCAGTAGGCCAGGATCGTCATGTCCCAGAAGGACGGCGAGTCGGTGGGCAGGGCCCGGCGGACCGCCGTCAGCACCTGCTGCTCCAGGGTGAGTTCCTGGGCGGCGATGCGTGCGCGTACGCGGTCCAGGACTTCCCGTACCCGCTCGGGCGCCGTCGCGTCCTCGCGCGGCTCCACCGTCTCCAGCAGCGCCTGGAGCGCGAGGCGGGCGTCGGCGTGGATGCCGAGGCCCGGGTGGTTGGACTCCAGCTTGCCGAGGTCGGCCTCGATCTGGACGACCCGCCCGCGCGGCTTGAACGTGTGGTAGTTGGAGGAGAGTTCGCCGAGTCCCGAGCCGACGACCAGCAGGACGTCGGCGTCCTCCAGGAAGTCGGTCGTGTGGCGATCCTCCAGCCAGGACTGGAGGGACAGCGGGTGCGTCCAGGGGAAGGCGCCCTTGCCGCCGGGGGTGGTGACCACCGGCGCCTGGATCCGCTCGGCGAGCTGCCGCAGCTTGCCGGAGGCGTCCGAACGGACCACTCCCCCGCCCGCGATGATCGCGGGGCGGGCGGCGTTCGCCAGCAAGTGGGCTGCGAGGGCCGTCAGTTCGGGGCGTGGGGGCAGTTCGTCCGGGGTGGCGTCCATCGCCGTCACCACCGGCAGGATCGTCTCGGCGAGCAGCACGTCCTGCGGGATCTCCACCCACACCGGCCCGTGCGGGACGGTCAGCGCCGACTGCCAGGCCGCAGCGATCGCCGACGGGATCTGCGAAGCCGTACGCACGGTGTGGACGGACTTGACCACGCCCCGGAACGAGGCCGACTGGTCGGGGAGTTCGTGCAGATAGCCGTGGCGGCCACCGCCCAGCCCGGCCGTCGGGACCTGGCTGCTGATCGCCAGCACGGGAGCGGAGGCGGCCGCCGCCTCCTGGAGCGCGGCCAGGGAGGTGAGGGCTCCCGGGCCGGTCGACAGCAGCAGCGGGGCGGCCTCGCCGGTGATCCGGCCGTACGCGTCCGCCGCGAAACCGGCGTTGTTCTCCACCCGCAGGCCGATGTACCGCAGGTCGGAGCGGCGCAGGGCGTCGAACAAGCCGAGGGCGTGCTGGCCGGGCAGGCCGAAGACGGTGGTGGCGCCGAGCCCGGCCAGGGTCTCCACGACCAGGTCTCCGCCGTTGCGGCCGGGGGGAGGATTCAGCGCGGCCTCCGTCTGCGCGGCGGTCGGGCGGAGCACCAGGTCGTGGTCGTGAGTCACTTCGCGCGGGCCTCCGCGATCTGGCGGGACATGATCGTGGTCAGTTCGTACGCCGTGTGGGACGCGGCCACCGACGTGATCTCGGCGTGGTCGTACGCGGGGGCCACCTCGACGACGTCCGCGGAGACCAGGTTGCAGGAGGCCAGCCCGCGCAGGATCTCCAGCAGCTCGCGCGAGGTCATGCCGCCGGCCTCGGGGGTGCCGGTGCCGGGGGCGTGGGCGGGGTCCAGGCAGTCGATGTCGATGGAGATGTACAGCGGGCGGTCGCCGATGCGCTGGCGCAGCTGGTCGGCGACCTCGTCGGCGCCCCGGCGGTAGACGTCGGCGGAGGTGACGATGCCGAAGCCCATCTTCTCGTCGTCGGTGAGGTCCTGCTTGCCGTAGAGCGGGCCGCGGGTGCCGACGTGGGAGAGGGCGGAGGTGTCGAGGATGCCCTCCTCGACGGCCCGGCGGAACGGGGTGCCGTGGGTGTACTCGGCGCCGAAGTACGTGTCCCAGGTGTCCAGGTGGGCGTCGAAGTGGAGCAGGGCGACCGGGCCGTGCTTCTTCGCGACCGAGCGGAGCAGCGGCAGCGCGATGGTGTGGTCGCCGCCGAGGGTCATCAGACGGGCGCCGGTGCCGAGGAGGTCGTCTGCGGCGGCCTCGACGGTCTCCACGGCCTCGTTGATGTTGAACGGGTTGACGGCGATGTCACCGCCGTCCGCGACTTGGGCGAGGGCGAACGGGGAGGCGTCCTGCGCCGGGTTGTACGGGCGCAGCAGCCGGGATGCCTCGCGGATGGCGTTGCCGCCGAAGCGGGCGCCCGGCCGGTAGGAGACGCCCGAGTCGAACGGAACACCCACCACGGCGACGTCGGCACGGCCGACCTCGTCGAGGCGGGGCAGCCGGGCGAAGGTCGCGGGGCCCGCGTACCGCGGGACGCGGGAGGAGTCGACGGGGCCGCGGGGCGTCTCGTTACCGCTCATGGGGACTGCCTTCTTTCCTGTTCTTCGCCTTGCTCATGTCCCGACCATAGAGGGGCGGAAAGCATCTGCGAAGTGTACGTTTCATCCATTCCCGCCGCACGGAGTGGAGGAAGTGTCCAGCATGTCGGATCCCATGGTCCCACCCACGCCGCCCGTGCGCCTGGACGCGCTCCTGGCACGCGAGGACCTGGGGCTGCGCCGGGTCGCCGGGCCCGACGACCCCGGCACCGTCGTGCACTGGGCGCACGCCTCGGAGATGGCGGACCCGTACCCGTATCTGCTGGGCGGGGAGCTGCTGCTGTCGGCGGGCGTGCACATCCCGGAGGGGGCGGGCGCGGGCTACTTCGACGCGTATGTCTCGCGGATCGTGGCGGCGGGCGGGGCGGCGCTCGGATTCGGTCTGGCGCCGGTGCACGAGACGGTGCCGGGGGCACTGGTGGAGGCGTGCGAGATGCACGGCCTGCCGCTGCTGGAGGTGCCGCCGCGCACCACGTTCTCGGGGGTGGCGCGGGCGGTCTGGCAGCTGATGGCGCAGGCCCGGCTGGCGGAGCTGCGCCGGGTCACGGAGGCCCAGCAGTCCCTCGCCACCGCGGCAGGCCGCCCGGACCCGGTCCGCTCGGTCCTCCACCAACTGGCCCAACGGATCGGCGGCTGGACGGCCCTGTACACCCCGGACACCACAGAAATCGCCACAGCGGGACCCACCCCACCCGCCGAGTCGAAAGAGGCCCTGACCAACCTGACCAAAGTGGTACGCCCCGCCGTAGCTGCGGGCAGTCGTGCCGCTGGGGCGGCACGGGTGGGCGCAGCGGCACCTCACAGCGCCGAGCAGCGCGCCAACCCCCGCCCCGCCCCCACCACCGCCAGCGACACCATCAACGGCACCCACCTCGCCGCCTACGCCCTCACCCCAGGCCACGGATTCGTCCTCGGCGTAGCCTCGCCCCACCGCACCCCCGGCGACCACACCATCGCCTCAGTCGCCGCCGTACTCCTCTCCCTCCTCACCGGCGAACAGCACAGCGGAACCACCACGGCCCGCACCTCCGCCCTGGTACGCCTACTCCTGGGCACACCCCCCGAAGACGTCGCCCCCCTGCTCGGCGGAACCAGCTGGCAAGTCGTGCACGCACGACCCAACGGCCCGGCCCCGCCGGACCCCCTCGCCGCCTCCGCCCTCGGCACCGCACTCGGCTCGTCCCTCGTGGACCCGCCCGACCCGGCCAACCCGGCCGACCCGGCCGACGGCATCGTCAGGGTCCTCGTGCCGGCCGACCGCCCCATAGACGCCCTGCCCGGCTGGACCCTCGGCATCAGCGCCCCCGCAGCCCCGCCCGACTGCCCCGCCGCCGACACCCAGGCCGCCCGCGCCCTGGCCCGCGCCCACGCCACCCGCACCCCGCTGGTCCGCCACGGCACCCGCCCCGCCCTCGCCGACCTCGTCCCGAAGGACGACGCGGCAGCGCACGCCCAAGCCCTGCTCGCCCCGATAGCGGACACCCCCGCGCTGACCGACACCCTGCGCACCTGGCTCTCCCTGCACGGCAGTTGGGACCGTACGGCGGTGGCGCTGTCCGTGCACCGCAACACCGTGCGACAGCGCATCGCCCGGTGCGCGGCCCTGCTGGACGCGGACGTGGACGACCCGGACGTACGGATGGAACTCTGGTTCGCCCTGCGGAGCACCTGAGCCGCGCGGGTCCTGAGTAGCCGTACGGAGTCGCGTGAGTACGTGACGCACGTCCCAGCGCTCGATACGCCAGGGACGCCCACAGTGCGCTGCTTCACAATGGGGGCATGCCGATACCCGGGACACCCAGCCGCTCCGAACTCGTCGAACACCTGGTGGCCACCCGCATCGCGGGCGACGTCGCCACGCCGCGCGAGAACAACCTCTCCCACTACCGCAAACTGGCGAACGGCGACCGCCACTTCTGGCTCGGGCTGGAGCTCGGCGACCGCTGGAGCGACGAGCAGGACGTGCTCGCGGTGATGGCGGAGCGGGTCGGCGTCAACGACGACCCGGAGTACCGGTACGGGCAGGACACCATCGACCCCGAGCTGACGGTCGCCGGGCTGGAGCGGATGGCGGGGCGGCTGCGGAAGGCGGCGGACGGGCAGCAGCGGGTGCTGTTCGCGACCGGCCACCCGGGCGGGCTGCTCGACGTGCACCGGGCGACGGCCGCCGCGCTGCGGGCCGCGGGCTGCGAGATCGTGGTCATCCCGGACGGGCTGACGACGGACGAGGGCTATGTGATGCAGTTCGCGGACGTGGCGGTGCTGGAGCACGGCGCGACGCTGTGGCACACGCACTCCGGGGAGCCGATGAGGGCCATCCTGACGGCCCTGGAGCGCGAGGGCCGCCCGCTGCCGGACCTGGTCGTCGCGGACCACGGCTGGGCCGGCTACGCGGGGCAGCACGGCGTGGACTCCGTCGGCTACGCCGACTGCAACGACCCGGCCCTGTTCGTGGCCGAGGCGGAGGGCACCGTCCAGGTCACGGTCCCCCTCGACGACCATGTGACCAGCCCCCGCCACTACGACCCGATGACGGCGTATCTGCTGGCGGAGGCCGGACTCGTCTGAGGCCTGAGGCCCTCAGTCGCGCGGGACGCGGACCACGCCCTCCTGGATGACCGAGACGGCGAGGCGGCCGTCCTGGGTGTAGATGCGGGCCTGGCCCAGGCCCCGGCCGCCGTGGGCCGACGGGGACTGCTGGTCGTACAGCAGCCACTCGTCGGCGCGGAACGGGCGGTGGAACCACATCGCGTGGTCCAGGGACGCGCCGACGACGTCACCGACCGCCCAGCCGCCGCGCCCGTGGGCGAGGAGGACGGAGTCCAGGAGCGTCATGTCGGAGACGTACGTGGCGAGGACGACGTGCAGCAGCGGATCGTCGGCCAGCTTGCCCTTGGTGCGGAACCACACCTGGGAGTGGGGTTCGCGGGGCTCGCCGAAGCGGCCGTAGGGCGGCTCGTCGACGTAGCGCAGGTCGACGGCGGCGCGTGCCTCCAGGAAGCGGTCCACGACCTCGGGGGCGAGGTGGCCGTAGCCGCGCAGGCGGTCCTCCGAGGTGGGCAGCGCGGCCGGGTCGGGGGACGGCGGCATGGGGTCCTGGTGGTCCAGGCCCTCCTCGTACGTCTGGAAGGACGCCGAAAGGTGGAAGATCGGCTTTCCGTGCTGGACCGCGACCACCCGCCGGGTGGTGAAGGAGCGGCCGTCACGGATCCGGTCGACGGTGTAGACGATCGGCGCGCCGGGGTCGCCGGGGCGCAGGAAGTACGCGTGCAGGGAGTGGGCGGGCCGGTCCTCGGGGACGGTCCGCCCGGCGGCGACCAGCGCCTGCGCGGCGACCTGCCCGCCGAAGACGCGGGGGACGACGGCGGGGCGGGAGTGACCGCGGAAGATGTTCTCCTCGATCTGCTCGAGGTCGAGCAGATCGAGGAGTTCCTGGAGTGCCTGACTCATGAGGTCAGTTGTATACGGCAGGGATTTCGCGGGGCTTACAGGCCCATGTCCTTGGCGATGATCGTCTTCATGATCTCGCTGGTGCCGCCGTAGATGCGGTTGACCCGGTTGTCCGCGTACAGGCGGGCTATCGGGTACTCGTTCATGTAGCCGTAGCCGCCGTGCAACTGGAGGCAGCGGTCGATGACGCGGTGCGCGACCTCGGTGCAGAACAGCTTGGCGCTGGCGGCCTCGGCGGGGGTGAGCTCGCCGGCGTCGAGGGCCTCGGTGGCGCGGTCGGCGACGGCCTCGGCGGCGTCCACCTCGGCCTGGCAGGCGGCCAGCTCGAACTTGGTGTTCTGGAAGTGGGCGACCGGCTTGCCGAAGACGGTGCGCTCCTGCACGTACTGCTTGGCGAACCGGACGGCGGCCTTGGCCTGCGCGTAGGCACCGAAGGCGATGCCCCAGCGCTCGGAGGCGAGGTTGTGGCCGAGGTAGTAGAAGCCCTTGTTCTCCTCGCCGAGCAGGTCCTCGACGGGGACCTTGACGTCGACGAACGCCAGCTCGGCGGTGTCGGAGGTCTTCAGGCCGAGCTTGTCGAGCTTGCGGCCGATGGAGTAGCCCTCGGACTTGGTGTCGACGGCGAAGAGGGAGATGCCGTGGCGGCGGTCCTCGGCGGTCGGGGCGGCGGTGCGGGCGCAGACGATGACGCGGTCGGCGTGGACGCCGCCGGTGATGAAGGTCTTGGCGCCGTTGAGGACGTAGTGCGTGCCGTCCTCGCTGAGCTTGGCGGTGCTCTTCATGCCCGCGAGGTCGGAGCCGGTGCCCGGCTCGGTCATCGCGATGGCCCACATCTCCTCGCCGGTGACGAACTTCGGCAGGTAGCGCTTCTTCTGCTCGTCGGTGGCCAGCATCTTGATGTAGGGCAGGGCGAGCAGCACGTGCACGCCGGAGCCGCCGAACTGGACGCCCGCGCGGGCGGTCTCCTCGTAGAGGACGGCCTCGAACTTGTGGCTGTCCAGGCCCGCGCCGCCGAACTCCTCGGGGACGTTGATCCCGAAGATGCCCAGCTCACCGAGCTTGTAGTAGAACTCGCGGGGCGCCTGGCCCGCCGCGAACCACTCGTCGTAGACGGGCACGACCTCGGCCTCGATGAAGGCGCGGATCGTCTCCCGGAACGCCTCGTGATCCTCGTTGAAAACCGTACGGCGCACTGCTCGCCACCTCCACGACCTGGGCATGTCTAAGCGCTTGCTCAGACCAAAGGTACCGGCGAGTATCCACAGGCGTCCAGAGCGGAGGCCCCGTAACGCTCGTCACTCCGCCGGGGTCAGCGCGAGCCCGCCGCCGCGAACGCCCCCCGCGCCATCCGGTGCAGCAGCTCGGCGGTTCCCGCGCGGCCCGGCAGGGAACCGGGGCGGGTCAGGTGGGGGGTGGAGTTGAGCAGGCCGAACACCGAGTGGACCGCCGAGCGGGCGGCCGGTTCGGCCAGCTCCGGGTACAGCTCGCGCACCACCCCCACCCACAGCTCGACGTACTGCCGCTGCAACTGGCGGACCAGCTTGCGGTCGGTGTCCCGGAGGCGGTCCAGCTCACGGTCGTGCAGGGTGATGAGGGGGCGGTCGTCGAGCGCGAAGTCGATGTGGCCCTCGATCAGCGAGTCGAGGACCGCCTCGGGGGCCGCGACCCCGTCGGCCTCCTTCAGGCGCTGCTTCGCGCCGGTCAGCAGCTGACCGCTGATCCCGACCAGCAGTTCCGCGAGCATCGCGTCCTTGCCCGCGAAGTGCCGGTAGAGCCCGGGTCCGCTGATGCCGACCGCGGCGCCTATCTCGTCGACCCCGACGCCGTGGAAGCCGCGTTCGGCGAAGAGCCGCGCGGCCTCCTTGAGGATCTGCTCGCGGCGGGTGGGGGCGTCGGTTCTGGTGGCCATGAAGACGATTCTAGACAGCGAGGTTAGCGGTCGTTAACCTGAAGGAAATGCGTTAACGCTCATTAACAAGGTGAGGGGACCCGCAGGATGCATGAGGCACCGGAGCTTCACAGCGCGGCCGACCCCGCGTCGGAGGCCTTTCGGGCCAACGAGGAGGCCCATCGCGCCCTCGTCGAGGAGCTGCGCGGCAAGCTGGCCGCGGCGGCGCTCGGCGGCGGCGAGCGGGCGCGGGCGCGGCACACCGCGCGCGGGAAGCTGCTCCCGCGCGACCGCGTGGACACCCTCCTCGACCCCGGCTCCCCCTTCCTGGAGCTGGCCCCGCTGGCGGCCGACGGGATGTACGAGGGGCAGGCCCCGGCGGCCGGTGTGATCGCCGGGATCGGCCGGGTCGCCGGCCGGGAGTGCGTGGTCGTGGCCAACGACGCCACCGTCAAGGGCGGCACGTACTACCCGATGACGGTGAAGAAGCACCTCCGCGCGCAGGAGGTGGCCCTCGACAACCGGCTCCCCTGCGTCTACCTGGTGGATTCGGGCGGCGCCTTCCTGCCGATGCAGGACGAGGTGTTCCCGGACCGGGACCACTTCGGGCGGATCTTCTACAACCAGGCCCGGATGTCCGGCGCCGGCATCCCGCAGATCGCGGCGGTGCTCGGTTCCTGCACGGCGGGCGGGGCGTACGTCCCGGCGATGAGCGACGAGGCGGTGATCGTCCGCAACCAGGGCACGATCTTCCTCGGCGGCCCGCCGCTGGTGAAGGCGGCCACCGGTGAGGTGGTCACGGCGGAGGAGCTGGGCGGCGGCGAGGTCCACTCGCGGGTGTCCGGCGTGACCGACCACCTCGCGGAGGACGACGCGCACGCGCTCAGGATCGTCCGCACCATCGTCTCCACGCTCCCCGCGCGGGGTTCCCTGCCCTGGCAGGTCGAGCCGGCCGTCGAGCCCAAGGTGGACCCGGCGGGGCTGTACGGCGCGGTGCCGGTGGACTCCCGCACGCCCTACGACGTGCGCGAGATCATCGCGCGGGTCGTGGACGGCTCCCGGTTCGCCGAGTTCAAGTCGGAGTTCGGGCAGACCCTGGTCACCGGCTTCGCCCGGATCCACGGCCACCCGGTGGGCATCGTCGCCAACAACGGCATCCTGTTCTCCGAGTCCGCGCAGAAGGGCGCCCACTTCATCGAGCTGTGCGACCAGCGCGGCATTCCGCTGGTGTTCCTCCAGAACATCTCGGGCTTCATGGTGGGCCGGGACTACGAGGCGGGCGGCATCGCCAAGCACGGCGCCAAGATGGTCACCGCCGTCGCCTGCACGCGGGTGCCGAAGCTGACGGTGGTGGTCGGCGGGTCGTACGGGGCGGGCAACTACTCGATGTGCGGCCGGGCGTATTCGCCCCGCTTCCTGTGGATGTGGCCCAACGCCAAGATCTCGGTCATGGGCGGCGAGCAGGCCGCCTCGGTCCTCGCGACCGTCAAGCGGGATCAGCTGGAGGCGCGCGGCGAGGAGTGGCCTGCGGAGGACGAGGACGCTTTCAAGGCCCCGATCCGTGCCCAGTACGAGCGTCAGGGGAACGCCTACTACGCGACGGCCCGCCTCTGGGACGACGGCGTGATCGACCCGCTGGACACCCGGCAGGTCCTGGGCCTGGCCCTGACCGCGTGCGCCAACGCGCCCCTGGGTGATCCCCAGTTCGGCGTCTTCCGGATGTGAGGGGACGGACAAGGATGTTCGAGACAGTGCTTGTGGCCAACCGGGGCGAGATCGCGGTGCGCGTCATCCGCACGCTGCGGTCGATGGGCGTGCGCTCGGTGGCGGTGTACTCCGACGCGGACGCCGACGCCCGGCACGTCCGGGAGGCGGACACGGCGGTGCGGATCGGACCGGCGCCGGCCTCGGAGAGCTATCTGTCGGTGGAGCGGCTGCTCGAAGCCGCCGCGCGCACCGGCGCCCGGGCGGTCCACCCGGGGTACGGCTTCCTCGCCGAGAACGCCGGTTTCGCGCGGGCGTGCGCGGAGGCGGGGCTGGTGTTCATCGGGCCCCCGGCGGACGCGATCGCCCTGATGGGCGACAAGATCCGGGCCAAGGAGACGGTGAAGGCGGCCGGGGTGCCGGTCGTGCCCGGCTCCAGCGGCAGCGGGCTGACGGACGGGCAGCTCGTCGACGCGGCCCGCGAGATCGGCGTGCCGGTGCTGCTGAAGCCGTCGGCGGGCGGCGGCGGCAAGGGCATGCGCCTGGTGCGGGACGCCTCGGTGCTGGCCGACGAGATCGCCGCCGCGCGCCGTGAGGCCCGCGCCTCGTTCGGTGACGACACGCTGCTGGTCGAGCGGTGGATCGACCGCCCCCGGCACATCGAGATCCAGGTACTGGCCGACGGGCACGGCAATGTCGTCCACCTGGGTGAGCGCGAGTGCTCGCTCCAGCGCCGGCACCAGAAGATCATCGAGGAGGCGCCCAGTGTGCTCCTCGACGAGGAGACCCGGGCCGCGATGGGCGAGGCGGCGGTCCAGGCGGCCCGCTCCTGCGGATACCGGGGCGCGGGCACGGTGGAGTTCATCGTCCCGGGCAACGACCCGTCGTCCTACTACTTCATGGAGATGAACACCCGCCTCCAGGTGGAGCACCCGGTCACCGAGCTGATCACCGGTCTCGATCTGGTGGAGTGGCAGCTGCGGGTGGCGGCGGGCGAGCCGCTGTCCTTCGGCCAGGACGACATCCGGCTCACCGGCCACGCGGTCGAGGCCCGGATCTGCGCCGAGGACCCGTCCCGCGGCTTCCTCCCCTCCGGCGGCACGGTGCTGAGGCTGCGCGAACCGCAGGGCGACGGCGTGCGCACCGACTCCGGCCTCAGCGAGGGCACGGAGGTCGGCAGCCTCTACGACCCGATGCTGTCCAAGGTGATCGCGTACGGCCCCGACCGCGCGACCGCGCTGCGCAGGCTCCGGGCGGCCCTCGCGGAGACAGTGACGCTGGGCGTGCAGACCAACGCCGGGTTCCTGCGACGGCTGCTGGCACATCCGGCGGTGGTCTCCGGCGAGATGGACACGGGGCTGGTGGAGCGCGAGGCGGACGGCCTCGTCTCCACCGACGTACCCGAAGAGGTGTACGAGGCCGCGGCCGCCGTACGTCTGGAGGCGCTGCGTCCGCGCGGCGACGGCTGGACGGACCCCTTCTCGGTGCCGGACGGCTGGCGCATGGGCGGCACTCCCCGGCCGGCCGCCTTCCACCTGCGGGTCACGGACCCGGTGGAGCACACGCCGCGCGGCACCCACACCGTCACCGACGACCACGTGGCGGTGACGCTGGACGGTGTCCGGCACACCTTCCACCGGGCCGCCGACTGGTTGGGCCGGGACGGCGACTCCTGGCACGTGCGGGATCACGACCCGGTCGCCGCGTCCCTCACCCGGGCGGGTCACGCGGGCGCCGACTCGCTGACCGCGCCGATGCCGGGCACGGTGACAGTGGTGAAGGTCGCCGTCGGCGACGAGGTGAGCGCGGGCCAGAGCCTGCTGGTGGTGGAGGCGATGAAGATGGAGCACGTCATCTCCGCCCCGCAGGCCGGCACGGTCACCGAACTGGACGTGGCGCCGGGCACGACCGTCGCCATGGACCAGGTGCTGGCCGTGATCGCACCCGTGGAGGAGGAGACGCCATGAACACCTCGGACCTGGGCCTGCCCATGGCCGTACCGGCGGAGGCACTGCCCGCGCGGGTGCGGATCCACGAGGTGGGCGCGCGCGACGGCCTCCAGAACGAGAAGGCGACCGTCCCGACGGCCGTGAAGGCGGAGTTCGTCCGCCGCCTGGCCGGGACCGGACTGACCACGATCGAGGCGACGAGCTTCGTCCACCCCAAGTGGGTCCCCCAACTGGCGGACGCCGAGGACCTGTACCAGGCGGTGTCCGACCTGCCGGTGTCGCTGCCGGTCCTGGTGCCCAACGAGCGCGGACTGGACCGCGCGCTGGCGCTGGGCGCCCGGCGGGTGGCGGTCTTCGCCAGCGCCACGGAGTCCTTCGCCAAGGCCAACCTCAACCGCACGGTGGACGAGTCGCTCGCGATGTTCGAGCCGGTGGTGCGGCGGGCGAAGGCGGAGGACGTCCACGTCCGCGGCTATCTGTCGATGTGCTTCGGCGACCCGTGGGAGGGCGCGGTCCCGCTCGCGCAGGTGGTGAAGGTCTGCCGGGCCCTGCTGGACATGGGGTGCGACGAGCTGAGCCTGGGCGACACCATCGGGGTGGCGACCCCGGGCCATGTGACGGCCCTGCTCACCGCGCTCACCGAGGCGGACGTGCCCGTGTCCGCGCTGGCCGTGCACTTCCACGACACCTACGGCCAGGCCCTGTCCAACACGCTGGCCGCGCTCCAGCGGGGCGTCGCCACGGTCGACGCCTCCGCCGGCGGACTGGGCGGCTGCCCGTACGCGAAGTCCGCCACCGGCAATCTCGCCACCGAAGACCTCGTGTGGATGCTGCGCGGCCTCGGCATCGACACCGGGGTCGATCTCGGCCGTCTGGTCGCCACAAGCGTCTGGATGGCCGCCCACCTGGGCCGACCCAGCCCGTCCCGCACCGTACGAGCCCTCTCCCACCAGGAGCAGTGAACGACATGGACCACAAGCTCTCCCCCGAACTGGAAGAACTCCGCCGTACGGTCGAGGAGTTCGCGCACGACGTGGTGGCGCCGAAGATAGGCGACTTCTACGAGCGGCACGAGTTCCCGTACGAGATCGTGCGGGAGATGGGCCGCATGGGCCTGTTCGGCCTGCCGTTCCCGGAGGAGTACGGCGGCATGGGCGGCGACTACTTCGCGCTGGGCGTCGCCCTGGAGGAACTGGCGCGGGTCGACTCCTCGGTGGCCATCACCCTGGAGGCGGGGGTGTCGCTGGGCGCGATGCCGATCCACCTCTTCGGCACGGAGGAGCAGAAGCGCGAGTGGCTGCCCCGGCTGTGCTCGGCCGAGATCCTGGGCGGGTTCGGCCTGACCGAGCCGGACGGCGGCAGCGACGCGGGCGCGACCCGTACGACGGCCCGTCTGGACGAGTCGACGGGCGAATGGGTCATCAACGGCACGAAGTGCTTCATCACCAACTCGGGCACGGACATCACGGGCCTGGTCACGGTCACGGCGGTCACCGGCCGCAAGCCGGACGGCAAGCCGCTGATCTCGTCGATCATCGTCCCGTCCGGCACCCCGGGCTTCACGGTGGCGGCCCCGTACTCGAAGGTCGGCTGGAACGCCTCGGACACGCGGGAGCTGTCCTTCCAGGACGTCCGGGTCCCGGCGGCCAACCTCCTCGGCGAAGAGGGCCGCGGCTACGCGCAGTTCCTGCGCATCCTGGACGAGGGCCGTATCGCCATCGCCGCGCTGGGCACGGGTCTGGCGCAGGGCTGTGTGGACGAGTCGGTGAAGTACGCCAAGGAGCGGCACGCCTTCGGCAGGCCGATCGGCGCCAACCAGGCGATCCAGTTCAAGATCGCCGACATGGAGATGAAGGCCCACACGTCCCGCCTCGCCTGGCGTGACGCGGCCAGCCGCCTGGTCGCCGGTGAGCCCTTCAAGAAGGAGGCGGCGCTGGCCAAGCTGTACTCGTCCACGATCGCCGTGGACAACGCCCGTGACGCCACCCAGATCCACGGCGGCTACGGCTTCATGAACGAGTATCCGGTGGCCCGTATGTGGCGCGACTCCAAGATCCTGGAGATCGGCGAGGGCACGAGCGAGGTCCAGCGGATGCTGATCGCACGGGAGTTGGGCCTGGCGGGCTGAGCCGCCGGACGCCGTGACACGGCCCGCGTCGACTTCGACGCGGGCCGTCGGTCCGCCCGCCCCCTGGACAGAGCATGAGGTTAGGCTAACCTAAGCGTGTTTCCAGCCAAGGCAGGCTCCGCACGCACGAAAGCAGACCCACCCATGTCGAACGCCACCACCGCCCGCTTCTCCCGCCGGGGACTGCTCGCCGCCGGCGGCGCCCTCGGACTCGGCGCCGCGCTCACCGCCTGCGGGGGCGACGACGACAAGAGCGGCGGATCCGGGTCGGCCGGGGAGTCCAAGTCCGGCCCGTGGTCCTTCAAGGACGACCGCGGCACCACCGTGAAGCTCGACAAGGTGCCCACGAGGATCGTCGCGTTCACCGGTGTGGCGGCCGCCCTCTTCGACTACGGCATCGAGGTCGAGGGCGTGTTCGGGCCCACGAAGACGACCGACGGCAAGGCCGATGTCCAGGCCGGCGACATGGACGTCAGCAAGCTGACGATCTTCGGCAACAAGTTCGACAGCTTCAACGTCGAGCAGTACGCGGCGTTCCGGCCCGAGGTGCTCATCAGCACGATGTTCGACGACGCCGGAACCCTCTGGTACGTCCCCGAGGCCTCCAAGGACAAGATCGCCAAGCTCGCCCCGAGCGTGGCCGTCTCCGTCTACGACCGCCAGATGCCGGAGCCGCTCCAGCGCATGGCCGAGCTGGCCGAGTCGCTGGGCGCCGACATGAAGGCCACGAAGGTCGTCGAGGCGAAGAAGAGGTTCGAGGCCGCCGCCGAGCGGCTGCGCAAGGCCGCCAAGGCCCGCCCGGAGATCAGGGTGCTGGCCGGCTCCGCCGCGCAGGACGTCTTCTACGTCTCCGGCTCCAACTTCTCCATCGACCTGGAGTACTTCAAGGCCCTCGGCGTGAACCTCGTCGAGCCGTCGGAGGAGGCCAAGAAGGCGACCGGCGGCTGGTTCGAGACCCTGAGCTGGGAGAACGTCAACAAGTACCCGGCCGACGTCATCATCATGGACGACCGCGCCTCGACCATCCAGCCCGCCGACATCACCGAGGCCACCTGGAAGCAGCTCCCCGCGGTCAAGGCCGGCCAGGTCATCCCCCGCTCCCCCGAGCCGATCCTGTCCTACGACAAGTGCACCCCCCTGCTCGACAACCTCGCGGAGGCCATCGAGAAGGCCAAGAAGGTCGGCTGATCCCGGTCTGCCCGAACGGGGAGGACACCGGCCGGACTTGAGTGCCGGTCACCCCTGAGGCAGGAGTGATCACAGTCACGCCAGGGGCGGATTCTGAGCGGCGTGTTACTTAGGTTAGGCTTACCTAAGTAACACGCCGCCGGCTTTTCCCGCACCGGATCGTCCCCACCGGAGGACCCCCACATGCGCTCGCACCTGCTCAACGACACCACCGCGGAGCACTACCGCCGCTCCGTGACCGAAGGAGTCGAGCGGGTGGCGGCCAAACTCGCCACCACCGACCGGCCGTTCACCGGAGTCACCGTCGACGCGCTCTCCCCCCGCGTCGACGCCATCGACCTCGACCGGCCGCTCCACGACACCACCGCCGCACTGGACGAACTGGAGGACGTCTACCTCCGGGACGCCGTCTACTTCCACCACCCCCGCTACCTCGCCCACCTCAACTGCCCGGTGGTCATCCCGGCCGTGCTGGGCGAGGCGGTGCTCTCCGCCGTCAACTCCTCCCTGGACACCTGGGACCAGTCGGCCGGCGGCACCCTCATCGAGCGGAAGCTCATCGACTGGACGACCGGCCGCATCGGCCTCGGCCCCGCCGCCGACGGCGTGTTCACCTCCGGCGGCACCCAGTCCAACCTCCAGGCGCTGCTGCTGGCCCGCGAGGAGGCCAAGGCCGAGGACCTGGCGAAACTGCGCGTCTTCGCCTCCGAGGCCGGCCACTTCAGCGTGCAGAAGGCCGCGAAACTCCTCGGCCTCGGACCGGACGCCGTCGTGGTGATCCCCGTCGACCACGACAAGCGCATGCAGACCGTCGCCCTCGCCCGCGAGCTGGCACGCTGCGCCGAGGCCGGCCTGGTCCTCATGGCCGTCGTCGCCACCGCCGGCACCACCGACTTCGGCTCCATCGACCCGCTGCCGGAGATCGCCGAGCTGTGCGAGCAGTACGGCACCTGGATGCACGTGGACGCCGCCTACGGCTGCGGACTGCTCGCCTCGCCGAAGCACCGTGACCGCATCGACGGCATCGAGCGCGCCGACTCCGTCACCGTCGACTACCACAAGTCCTTCTTCCAGCCGGTCAGTTCGTCGGCCGTGCTGGTCCGGGACGCGGCCACGCTGCGGCACGCCACCTACCACGCGGAGTACCTCAACCCGCGCCGCATGGTGCAGGAACGTATCCCCAACCAGGTCGACAAGTCCCTCCAGACCACCCGTCGCTTCGACGCGCTCAAGCTGTGGATGACGCTGCGCGTGATGGGCGCCGACGGCATCGGACAGCTCTTCGACGAGGTGTGCGACCTGGCCGCCGAGGGCTGGAGGCTGCTGGCCGCCGACCCCCGCTTCGACGTCGTCGTCGAGCCGTCCCTGTCCACCCTGGTCTTCCGCTACGTCCCGGGCGCCGTCACCGACCCCGCCGAGATCGACCGCGCCAACCTGTACGCCCGCAAGGCCCTGTTCGCCTCCGGCGACGCGGTGGTCGCGGGCACCAAGGTGGCCGGGCGCCACTACCTGAAGTTCACCCTGCTGAACCCCGAGACCACCGTCTCCGACATCGCCGCCGTCCTCGATCTGATCGCCGGCCACGCCGAGCAGTACCTGGGAGAGTCCCTTGACCGCGCTTCCTGACCCCACGGACACGACCCACGACTTCGTGGGCATCGGACTGGGCCCCTTCAACCTCGGCCTCGCCTGCCTCACCGAGCCCATCGACGAGCTCGACGGCGTCTTCCTGGAGTCCAAGCCGGACTTCGAGTGGCACGCCGGGATGTTCCTCGACGGCGCCCACCTCCAGACGCCGTTCATGTCGGACCTGGTCACCCTGGCCGACCCGACGTCCCCGTACTCCTTCCTCAACTACCTGAAGGAGAAGGGCCGGCTCTACTCGTTCTACATCCGCGAGAACTTCTACCCGCTGCGCGTCGAGTACGACGACTACTGCCGCTGGGCCGCCGGCCAACTGAGCAGCATCCGCTTCGGCACGACGGTCACCGAGGTGACGTACGACGAGACCGACGGGCTGTACGCGGTGAGAACCGAGGCCGGCGCGACGTACCGCGCCCGGCACCTGGTGCTCGGCACCGGAACCGTGCCGTTCGTCCCCGAGCCGTGCCGCGGGCTGGACGGCGGGCTCTTCCACAACGCGCGGTACATGCACCGCAAGGCCGAGCTCACGGAGAAGAAGTCGGTCACGATCGTCGGCAGCGGGCAGAGCGCCGCCGAGATCTACTACGAGCTGCTCTCCGAGATCGACGTCCACGGCTACCAGCTCAACTGGGTCACCCGCTCCCCGCGGTTCTTCCCGCTGGAGTACACCAAGCTGACCCTGGAGATGACCTCCCCGGACTACATCGACTACTTCCGCGCGCTGCCCGAGGAGACCCGCTACCGGCTGGAGAAGCAGCAGAAGGGCCTCTTCAAGGGCATCAACTCGGAGTTGATCGACGCGATCTT
The DNA here is from genome assembly GCF_055570675.1 of Streptomyces sp. NPDC031111. Lineage (NCBI taxonomy): Bacteria > Bacillati > Actinomycetota > Actinomycetes > Kitasatosporales > Streptomycetaceae > Streptomyces > Streptomyces sp. NPDC031111. The sequence continues at coordinate 266,226 of NZ_JBVIGS010000001.1, read as the reverse complement.
CGACCTGCTGTACCAGAAGAACGTCGAGAGCGGCGACCGGCCGGTCCCCACCCGGCTGCTCACCAACTCCTCGCTCACCACCGCCCGTTACGAGGACGGCGGCTACACGCTCGGCTTCCACCAGGACGAGCAGGGCAAGGACTTCGAGATCCGCACCGAGGGCCTGGTGCTCGCCACCGGCTACCACTACGAGCCGCCGGCCTTCCTCGACCCGGTGCGCGACCGCCTCCGCTTCGACGGCCACGGCCGCTTCGACGTCGCCCGCAACTACGCCATCGACGTCACCGGCCGCGGTGTCTTCCTCCAGAACGCGGGTGTCCACACCCACAGCGTCACCAGCCCCGACCTGGGCATGGGCCCGTACCGCAACGCGTCCATCATCCGTGAGCTGCTCGGCACCGAGTACTACCCGGTCGAGAAGACCATCGCGTTCCAGGAGTTCGCCGTATGAGCATCGGTACGTTCACCGTCCGCCCCCTGGACCCGCTGAAGGACGCCGAGCTGCTGCACCGCTGGGTCACCGACCCCAAGGCGGCGTTCTGGATGATGCAGGACGCGCGGCTCCAGGACGTCGAGCGCGAGTACATGCGGATCGCCGCCCACGAGCACCACCACGCCTATCTGGGCCTGCACGACGGCGAACCCGCCTTCCTGATGGAGAAGTACGACCCCCGGTACGTCGAACTCGTCGGCCTCTACGACCCCGAGCCCGGCGACGTCGGCATGCACTTCCTGGTCGCCCCCACCGACCGGCCGGTCCACGGCTTCACCCGGGCCGTCATCACCGCCGTGATGGAGGAGCTGTTCACCGACCCGGACACCCGGCGGGTCGTGGTCGAGCCGGACGTGAGCAACAAGGCCGTCCACGCGCTGAACGAGGCCGTCGGCTTCGTCCCCGTACGTGAGATCGACAAGCCGGAGAAGCGCGCGCTGCTGAGCTTCTGCACGCGCGAGCAGTTCGAGGCCGCCCGAGGAGTAGCCGTATGACCCTGTCCGACGCCGTGGCGCATCTGTCCCCCCACCGCTGGGCGCGGGCCAACCGCCTGCTGATCCGCAAGGCACTCGCCGAGTTCGCGCACGAGCGGCTCATCACGCCGGAGGCCACCGGCGACGGCGGGTACGTCGTCCGGAGCGACGACGGCCTGACCCGGTACACCTTCACGGCCACGCGCCGCGCCCTCGACCACTGGCAGATCGACCCCGACTCGATCGTCCGCCACCGCGACGGGGCCGAGCTGGAACTCGCGGCCCTGGACTTCTTCATCGAGCTCCAGAAGTCCCTGGGCCTGAGCGACGAGATCCTGCCGGTGTACCTGGAGGAGATCTCCTCCACCCTCTCCGGCACCTGCTACAAGCTCACCAAGCCGCCGGTCACCTCGGCCGAGCTGGTCGACGCCGGCTTCCAGGCCATCGAGACCGGGATGACCGAGGGCCACCCCTGCTTCGTCGCCAACAACGGGCGGCTCGGCTTCGGCGTCCACGAGTACCTGTCGTACGCGCCGGAGACGGCGAGCCCGGTGCGGCTGGTGTGGCTGGCCGCCCACCGCTCGCGGGCCGCGTTCACGGCGGGGGTGGGCATCGAGTACGAGTCGTTCATCCGGCAGGAGCTGGGCGAGGAGACCGTCGAGGGCTTCCACGGAGTCCTGCGCGACCAGGGTCTCGACCCCGCCGACTACCTCCTGATCCCCGTGCACCCCTGGCAGTGGTGGAACAAGCTGTCCGTCACCTTCGCGGCCGAGGTGGCGCGCCGGCACCTGGTCTGCCTGGGCGAGGGCGACGACGAGTATCTGGCCCAGCAGTCCATCCGTACGTTCTTCAACACCTCGCACCCGGAGAAGCACTATGTGAAGACGGCCCTGTCCGTCCTCAACATGGGCTTCATGCGCGGACTGTCCGCTGCCTACATGGAGGCCACCCCGGCGATCAACGACTGGCTGGCGCAGCTCATCGACGGCGACCCGGTGCTGCGGGCCACGGGGCTGTCGATCATCCGGGAGCGGGCCGCCGTGGGCTACCGGCACCTGGAGTACGAGCAGGCCACGGACCGCTACTCGCCGTACCGCAAGATGCTGGCCGCGCTGTGGCGGGAGAGCCCGGTGCCCTCGCTGAAGGACGGCGAGTCGCTCGCCACCATGGCCTCGCTGGTCCATGTCGACCACGAGGGGACGTCCTTCGCGGGCGCGCTGATCGAGCGCTCGGGGCTCGCGCCGGCCGAGTGGCTGCGGCACTACCTGCGGGCGTACTACGTCCCGCTGCTGCACAGCTTCTACGCCTACGACCTGGTGTACATGCCGCACGGCGAGAACGTGATCCTCGTCCTGGAGGACGGGGTGGTGCGGCGGGCCGTCTACAAGGACATCGCCGAGGAGATCGCGGTGATGGACCCGGACGCGGTGCTGCCGCCGGAGGTCTCCCGGATCCGGGTGGACGTCCCGGAGGACACGAAGCTGCTGTCGGTCTTCACGGACGTCTTCGACTGCTTCTTCCGCTTCCTCGCCGCGAACCTCGCCGAGGAGGGCGTCCTGGACGAGGACGGCTTCTGGCGCACGGTCGCGGAGATCACCCGCGAGTACCAGGCGTCGGTGCCCGAACTGGCCGACAAGTTCGACCGCTACGACATGTTCGCCCCCGAGTTCGCCCTGTCCTGCCTCAACCGCCTCCAACTGCGCGACAACAAGCAGATGGTCGACCTGACGGACCCGTCCGGCGCGCTCCAACTGGTGGGCACCCTGAAGAACCCGATCGCGGGGTTCTGAAACATAAACGGACGGGCACCCGGAGTACGGTCCTCCGAGTGCCCGTCACTGAAAACGCCCTCGGGGCAATCCCCTTAGGGGCGCGGGGCCCCATCACTATGCGGCTCCGCCGCGTGGGCGCGACCAGCCCCCACGGCGCCGCAGATCCGATGAAACAATTCCCCCATGGTGGAAATCATCCAGAAGGACGGCACCTGGACCTTCGACGGGGACACCCTGCGCCTGACCCCCGGCCGGGACAAGAACGTCGGCCTGCTCCGCAGGACCCTGGGTGAACTGGTCGTCCCGCTACGGGCGTTGGCGAGCATCTCCCTGGAGCAGGGCAAAAAGTCGGGACGACTCAAGCTACGACTGCGCGACGGCGCAGACCCCCTGCTGCACGCGACCGGCGGCCGCCTCACCGAGCCCCACGACCCCTACCAGCTGATCGTCGACGCCGACCGCTTCGGTGTAGCCGAGTACTTCACGGAGGAGGTCCGCACCGCCCTGCTGCTGGACCAGGTCCCCTCCGACCCGGTCACCGAGTATCTGCTGCCCGGACCGTCCGTGCCGCTGTCCGTCTCCGCCGGGGACGGCACGGTCAGCTTCGACGGCGAGCGCGTCCGGCTGGAGTGGAACTGGAAGACGGAGGACGCCAAGGCCGCCGCCGGCACCCGCACCCTCGCGGTGACGGAGCTGGCCGGCGTGGAGTGGCAGCCCGCGGCCGGACTGGAGAACGGCCACCTCCGCTTCACCGTGCGGAACGCCCCCACCAAGGCTCCCGCCAAGTACGACCCGAACTCGGTGGAGCTGTGGGGCTTCAAGAAGGACCCGCTGATGGCGCTCGTCGCCGCCGCCGTCCAGGCCCGTCTGCCGCACCCGGCCGCACCCGTCGAGGAGCGCCCGCGGGAGCTGGAGGCCGCACAACCCGCGGCGGCCCCCGCTCCGGCCGAGGACGACCACGACGCCCTGCTGCGCCGGCTCCGGGAGCTGGGCGAGCTGCACCGGTCCGGTGTGCTCACGGACGAGGAGTTCACCCTCGCCAAGCAGGCGATCCTCAAGCGCATGTGAGCCGGATCCCAGCCCCAGCCGTGAGTCCTGCCCGAAATCGGGCACGTTTCTTGCGAAACCGCCGCCGGTACCTCAGGATCATCGGGTGCACGACGAACTTGTTGATCATTTGACGCGGTCCACGCCCCTCAGCCGGGGCGAGGCGCTGCGCGTGATCCAGGACGTGCTCGCCTACTTCGACGAGACGACCGAGGACTACGTCCGTCGCCGCCACCGCGAGCTCCAGGCCCAGGGCCTGGTGAACGCGACGATCTTCGAACGGATCGAGGCGGACCTCAGATACCGAGCGGTGGCGCCGCCCGAGCTCTCGCTCCGGCAGCTGCGCCGCATCGTCTACGGCTAGGAAACATACGTATATGTGCGGAATCGTCGGATACATCGGCAGGCGTGAGGTCGCTCCGCTGCTGCTCGAGGGCCTCCAGCGCCTGGAGTACCGCGGCTACGACTCGGCGGGCATCGTCGTCACCTCCCCCAAGGCGTCCGGCCTGAAGATGGTCAAGGCCAAGGGCCGGGTGCGCGACCTGGAGGCCAAGGTCCCCGCGCGCTTCAAGGGCAGCACCGGCATCGCCCACACCCGCTGGGCCACCCACGGCGCCCCGTCCGACGTCAACGCCCACCCGCACCTGGACGCCGAGGGCAAGGTCGCCGTCGTCCACAACGGCATCATCGACAACGCCTCCGACCTGCGCCGCAAGCTGGAGGCGGACGGCGTCGAGTTCCTCTCCGAGACGGACACGGAGGTCCTCGTCCACCTGATCGCCCGCTCGGGGGCCGAGAAGCTGGAGGACAAGGTCCGCGAGACCGTGCGCCTCATCGAGGGCACCTACGGCATCGCCGTCCTGCACGCCGACTTCCCGGACCGCATCGTGGTGGCCCGCAACGGCTCGCCGGTCGTGCTCGGCATCGGCGAGAAGGAGATGTTCGTCGCCTCGGACATCGCCGCGCTGGTCGCCCACACCCGCCAGATCGTCACCCTGGACGACGGCGAGATGGCCACCCTCAAGGCCGACGACTTCCGCACCTACACCACCGAGGGCACCCGTACGACCGCCGAGCCGACCACCGTGGAGTGGGAGGCGGCCTCCTACGACATGGGCGGCCACGACACGTACATGCACAAGGAGATCCACGAGCAGGCGGAGGCCGTGGACCGCGTGCTGCGCGGCCGGATCGACGACCGCTTCTCCACCGTGCACCTGGGCGGCCTCAACCTGGACGCCCGTGAGGCGCGCCGGATCCGCCGGGTGAAGATCCTCGGCTGCGGCACCTCGTACCACGCCGGAATGATCGGCGCGCAGATGATCGAGGAGCTGGCCCGCATCCCCGCCGACGCCGAGCCGGCCTCCGAGTTCCGCTACCGCAACGCGGTCGTGGACCCCGACACCCTGTATGTCGCGGTCTCCCAGTCCGGTGAGACGTACGACGTGCTCGCGGCCGTGCAGGAGCTGAAGCGCAAGGGCGCGCGGGTGCTGGGCGTGGTCAACGTCGTCGGCTCCGCGATCGCCCGCGAGGCGGACGGCGGCGTCTACGTGCACGCCGGTCCCGAGGTGTGCGTGGTGTCCACCAAGTGCTTCACCAACACCACGGTCGCCTTCGCCCTGCTCGCCCTGCACCTGGGCCGCACCCGTGACCTGTCGGTGCGCGACGGCAAGCGGATCATCGAGGGCCTGCGCCGGCTCCCCGGCCAGATCGCCGAGATCATGGAGCAGGAGGAGGAGATCAAGAAGCTGGCCCTGGAGTACGCCGAGGCCCGCTCGATGCTCTTCATCGGCCGTGTCCGGGGCTACCCGGTGGCCCGCGAGGCCTCCCTGAAGCTCAAGGAGGTCTCCTACATACACGCCGAGGCCTACCCGGCGTCCGAGCTGAAGCACGGCCCGCTGGCCCTGATCGAGCCGGCCCTCCCCACGGTCGCGATCGTCCCGGACGACGACCTGCTGGAGAAGAACCGCGCGGCGATGGAGGAGATCAAGGCCCGCAGCGGCAAGATCCTCGCAGTGGCCCACCAGCACCAGGAGAAGGCCGACCACACCCTGGTCGTCCCCAAGAACGAGGACGAACTCGACCCCATCCTCATGGGCATCCCCCTCCAACTCCTCGCCTACCACACGGCCCAGGCTCTCGGCAGGGACATCGACAAGCCCAGGAACCTCGCCAAGTCGGTAACGGTGGAGTAGCACCCCGCTTTCAGGGGCGCGGGGCCGTATCGATCTACGGCCCCGCCGCGCGGGCGCGACAAGCCCCGCAACCTGGCCAAGTCGGTAACGGCCAGGCATCACCCCTCAGGGGCGCGGGGCCGTATCGACATGCGGCTCCGCCGCGCGGGCGCGACAAGCTCCGCAGCCTGACCAAGTCGGTAACGGCCAGGCATCACCCCTCAGGGGCGCGGGGAACTGCGCGACAAGCCACAACGCACCCGCACACGCCAACGAAACAGAACGGGCCCCCGCGTGTTGCCACACAACACGCGGGGGCCCGTCCCCAACTCACGGAATAACAACAACCGGCCGCTGCGCCCGCTTGGCCAGCCTCCCGGCAACAGACCCAAAAATCCGCCCCACAAGCCCGTGGGTGGAACCCACGACAATCGCATCGGCGGAGTACTCCCGCCCCACCTCCTCGAGTTCATGGCAGATGTCCCCACCACGCTCGACGAGAATCCACGGCACCTCTGCCAAATAGTCCGCACAGGCCAGCTCGAGACCGAGCACCTCCGTGCGGTGGTCCGGGACGTCCACGAAGACCGGTGGCTCGCAGCCGGCCCACACCGTGGTGGGCAGCCGGTTGGCGACGTGGACGATGATCAGGCCCGAACCGGAGCGCCGGGCCATGCCGATGGCGTAGGCAAGGGCCCGTTCACTGGAGGTGGAGCCGTCGAAGCCGACGACCACTCCGTGCCGGAACGCGGGGTCGCAGGGGTGGCGTGACTCCTCCGCCGCCAGGGGTTCGGCCGCCGTGGGATCGGCGACCGGCCGCTTGCGGTCCGCGGGTTCGAAGAATTCGTGACCGGCCATGGCTGTCTCGGGGTTGTGATCCTTTGTGGGGGACGACAGTGTGCGGCGGAGCTGTGTCCGGGAATTATCTTCCCAACCCCATACCCCCAAGGGTACGGCGGCACGCCTCCTAAGCCCAGATCCCGCGCATACCGGCAGGCGGGTTCCCCGGAGCATGCACGAGGGTCCGCCCGTCACGCAACGGTTGCTGCCCTGTACAGGTGGTTTGCGCGGGATTCACTTGAACATGAGAAGGGGCGTTCCGGGCCGACCGCCCCGAACCCGCACCGAACCCCCTGGGCAGGCGGGGGCCGTGCCGGGAAGTGTCCGCACCGGGTGCGGGAACCCCTCGCGGGGCCGGCGCGGCCGCGGCGGAACGGGCTCCGACGGGGCCGGCGGCACCCTGGCGGGGATACACCGGTCGGCTGACCGGTTTCCGTGCCCTCGCCCGCATCTTTTCAGCCAACTTCTGGCCGGTGTGCATCCCCTGCCGCAACCACCCCCCAACCCCCGTTCGACCTGCACGAAAAGGGTCTCCGGGGCCCCGCACGCCCTACGTGGATTGGCCACTGCGACAAGGCGCACTTCCCCGCACGGCCCACGAGTGCAACGCTTCGTGATCGAATGCTTCACGCCAAGTTGCCAAGTCGACAATGCACCGGGTGGCGAACCGGCCACCGGCGCGCGACGGGACGCAGTAGATTCGATCTTGATGTCTTAGGCGGGGGACTCGTGCAGGACCGAGGGGAAACGTGCAGGAGCGACACAACCGAGGAGCCGCGACCACCGAGGGGGGCTTAGCAGTATGAGCCACGACTCCACTGCCGCGCCGGAAACCGCGGCCCGGAAACTCTCCGGGCGCCGCCGCAAGGAGATCGTCGCGGTGCTGCTGTTCAGCGGCGGCCCCATCTTCGAGAGTTCCATACCGCTGTCGGTGTTCGGGGTTGACCGCCAGGACGCCGGCGTACCGCGCTACCGCCTGCTGGTGTGCGGGGGCGAAGAGGGCCCGCTGCGGACCACGGGCGGCCTGGAACTCACCGCGCCACATGGACTGGAGGCGATATCCCGGGCGGGCACCGTCGTGGTGCCGGCCTGGCGCTCGATCACCTCGCCACCGCCGGAGGAGGCCCTGGACGCGCTGCGCCGGGCCCACGAGGAGGGCGCCCGCATCGTCGGGCTGTGCACCGGCGCCTTCGTCCTCGCGGCGGCGGGACTGCTGGACGGCCGTCCCGCGACCACACACTGGATGTACGCGCCGACGCTGGCGAAACGCTATCCGTCGGTGCACGTCGATCCACGGGAGCTCTTCGTGGACGACGGTGACGTGCTGACGTCCGCGGGCACGGCGGCCGGAATCGATCTGTGCCTGCACATCGTGCGCACGGATCACGGCAACGAGGCGGCCGGCGCGCTGGCCCGCCGTCTGGTGGTGCCGCCTCGCCGGAGCGGAGGCCAGGAACGCTACCTGGACCGCTCTTTACCGGAGGAGATCGGCGCCGACCCGCTCGCCGAGGTCGTCGCCTGGGCGCTGGAGCACCTCCACGAGCAGTTCGACGTGGAGACGCTGGCGGCACGCGCGTACATGAGCCGTCGTACGTTCGACCGCCGGTTCCGCTCCCTGACCGGCAGCGCCCCGTTGCAGTGGCTGATCACCCAGCGGGTGCTCCAGGCGCAGCGCCTGCTGGAGACGTCGGACTACTCGGTGGACGAGGTCGCCGGCCGCTGCGGCTTCCGCTCACCGGTCGCGCTGCGCGGCCACTTCCGGCGCCAGCTGGGTTCGTCCCCGGCCGCCTACCGGGCCGCCTACCGCGCGCGGCGCCCCCAGGCCGACCGGAACCAGGACACCGAGGGCACCCCGAACACCCCGGGTCCCCTCTCGTCCGGCCAGCCCGGCCACGCGGCGCACCCGGGCCACGCCCCGGCCGCGCTGCACCCGGACAACCCGCTCCCGCACCAGTCCCGCCGCACGGCGGCGGCCGGCGCCCTGGGGCCGTCCCTGACGGCCTCGGCCCTCCCGGGCCAGCGCGGCGCGCCGTGAGGTGACAACGGCAGCCCGACGGGCCGGAGGCCATGGCCTCCGGCCCGTCGGGCTGTACTGACGAGACCACGTCAGCCACAACCAGCCCGTCCGGCGTCCGAGGACGAGGCCGGCCCCTGTGACGTTCACACCGGCACCACGGGCATCGCAGCCGGGCTCCCCACCGCGCACCGCCCCGTAAGGTTAGACACATGAACGATCGCATGGTGTGGATCGACTGCGAGATGACCGGCCTCTCGCTGTCGGACGACGCGCTCATCGAAGTGGCCGCCCTCGTCACCGACTCCGAGCTCAACGTGCTCGGCGAGGGCGTGGACATCGTCATCCGCCCGCCGGAGCGGGCCCTGGAGACGATGCCGGAGGTGGTGCGCCAGATGCACACCGCGTCCGGACTGCTCGCCGAGCTGGAGGGCGGCACGACGCTCGAGGAGGCCGAGCAGCGGGTCCTCGACTACGTGAGGGAACACGTCAAGGAGCCCGGCAAGGCGCCCCTGTGCGGCAACTCCGTCGGCACCGACCGCGGCTTCCTGCTGCGGGACATGCCGACCCTGGAGGACTACCTGCACTACCGCATCGTGGACGTGTCCAGCATCAAGGAGCTGGCCCGCCGCTGGTACCCCAGGGCGTACTTCAACAGCCCCGAGAAGAACGGCAACCACCGCGCCCTCGCCGACATCCGCGAGTCCATCGCGGAGCTGCGCTACTACCGCGAGGCCGTCTTCGTACCGCAGCCGGGCCCCGACTCGGACACCGCGAAGAAGATCGCCGCGAAGCACGTCGTGCCTGGTCAGTAGGGAGCGGAGGGGGCGTCGGGGGCCGCAGCCAAAAGCCGTGCGCGAGCACCCCTTCGGACCCTGTACACTTTTTCTCGGCCGGTCGGGGAAGTCACCGACTCCAACCGACAAGGCCATGGTGGGTGTAGCTCAGCTGGTAGAGCACCTGGTTGTGGTCCAGGATGCCGCGGGTTCGAGTCCCGTCACTCACCCTCACCAGTTCAGCCGGTGACCTCCCACGAGGTCACCGGCTGAACTCGTTTCCGGTGCGCGCTTCCGGCCCGCTCGTTTCCGGTCCATGAGCGGCGCGCGGGACCACGGCCCGCGCGACGTCACGACGAAGCGCGGCCCACCAGTTCCGTGGCCAGGACCATCTGGCGGCGCTCCAGTTCCCGCGAGGCCAGTGGGCGGCGGTCGGCGACCTCGGCGAGGAGCAGGTCGATCATCGCGCGGCCCATCTCCTCGATCGGCTGGCGCACGCTGGTCAGCGGCGGGTCCATGTGGCGGGCGATCGCGGAGTCGTCGTAGCCGACCAGGGCCACGTCGTCCGGGATGCGGCGGCCCGCCTCGCGCAGGGCGTGCCGGGCGCCGGCCGCGGTGACGTCCGACGCGGCGAAGACCGCGTCCAGGTCGGGGCGGCGCTCCAGCAGGGCCGCCATCGCGCGTCGGCCGCCGTCCTCGGAGAAGTCGCCCGACTCGATCAGCAGCTCGTCCACCTCGTGGCCGGCTTCGCGCAGGGCGGCGCGGTAGCCGTCGACGCGCCGCTGGGCACCGTACACATCGAGGCGGCCGGTGATGTGGGCTATGGTCCGCCGGCCCCGGCCGATGAGGTGCTCGACGGCCTGCCGGGCGCCGCCGTAGTTGTCCGAGTCGACGGAGGTCAGCGTCTCGGCGGCCGAGCGGGGGCCGCTGATCACGGCCGGGATCTCCAGCTGGGACAGCATGTCGGGCAGCGGGTCGTCGGCGTGCACGGAGACCAGCAGCACCCCGTCCACGCGGTGGGCGGCCAGGTACTCGGCGAGCCGCTGCCGCTCCCGGTCGCTGCCCGCGAAGATCAGCAGCAGCTGCATCTGGGTGTCGGCCAGCGCCGCGCCGACACCCCGGAGCATGTCCGAGAAGTACGGCTCGGCGAAGAACCGGGTCTCCGGCTCGGGGACGACGAGGGCGATGGCGTCGGTGCGGTTGGCGGCCAGGGCGCGGGCGGCCGTGTTCGGGACGTAACCGAGCTCGGCGACCGCGGCCTCCACGGCGGCGCGTGTGGCGTCGCTCACCCGGGGCGAGCCGTTGATCACCCGGGAGACCGTGCCACGGCCCACACCGGCGCGCGCGGCCACCTCTTCGAGGGTGGGACGGCCGCCGCTCCGGCCCCGCGCTCCGTGGCTTGCCATCGGACCCGCCTTCCGTCGTATGTCACGCTGGCCTGGAATGTAACAGCCCCGTCGGTGGTGGTGACCACCGCCGGGAGGGCAGCAGGCGGACTCCGTACTTCCGGGGGCGGCTCCGGCGTGTCCAGTTAACAGGCAGATAACTGAAGGCACTTTGCGGCGTCTGTTCCCTTGACACCCTCGCCCGGACCCGCGACTCTTCAACACATCACTTGTGGGAGCGCTCCCACAGTACCTGACACATACACAACCCGCACGTTCCCCGCCCGAGCCGCAACGCGCAAGATACGGGTCCAACAACGCCGTTGGCCGGGGGGTCGGCACGTCAGGGCAACAGGAGGACGCAATGCGAGCACGTACCCTCCCCCTCTCCCGTCAGCGGTCGGGCGGGGGGAAGCCCATCGCCCGCAAGGCGCTGGCCATCGCGGCCGTGGTGTCGCTGGGCACCGGGCTGCTGGCCGGCTGTGCCGACGACGGCGGTGGCGACGGCGACGGATCCTCGTCCGACAGCGAGGGCAAGACCAAGATCACAATGGGTCTGTTCGGCACCTTCGGCTACGAGGAGGCCGGTCTCTACGCCGAGTACGAGAAGCTGAACCCTGACATCAAGATCGAGCAGACGGTCGTGGAGCGGAACGAGAACTACTACCCCGCCCTGCTGAACCACCTCACCACCAACAGCGGTCTGATGGACGTCCAGGCCATCGAGATCGCCAACATCGCCGAGATCGTCGGCACCCAGGCGGACAAGTTCGTGGACATGTCCAAGGCCGAGGGTGTCGACAAGGCCAACTGGCTCGACTGGAAGTGGGAGCAGGCCACCACCAAGGACGGCCAGACCGTCGGTCTCGGCACCGACGTCGGCCCGATGGCCATCTGTTACCGCAAGGACCTCTTCGAGAAGGCCGGCCTGCCGACCGACCGCGCGGAGGTCGGCAAGCTGTGGGCCGGTGACTGGAACAAGTTCATCGAGACCGGTGAGAAGTACAAGAAGGCGGCCGGCAAGGACACCTTCTTCATGGACTCCCCCGGTGGCCTGATCAACGCCATCCTCAGCAGTGAGGAGAAGAAGTTCTACGACGAGTCCGGCGAGGTCATCTACAAGACCAACCCCGCCGTCAAGGACGCCTTCGACCTGACCGCCGAGGCCGCCGAGAAGGGCCTGGTCCAGTCGCAGACGCAGTTCCAGCCGGCCTGGGACACGACGATCGCCAACAGCAAGTTCGCCACCGTCGCCTGCCCGCCGTGGATGCTCGGCACCATCAAGGGCAAGGCCAAGCCGGAAGACGCCGGCAAGTGGGACGTGGCCGTGGCGCCCAAGTCCGGCAACTGGGGCGGCTCCTTCCTGGGCGTGCCGAAGAGCGGCAAGAACGTCGAGGAGGCGCAGAAGCTGGTGGCCTGGCTGACCGCGCCCGAGCAGCAGGCGAAGCTGTTCAAGGTGCAGGGCAGCTTCCCGAGCACCCCGGGCGCGTACGACAGCCCCGAAGTGACCGGCGCCAAGAACGAGATGACCGGTGACTCCCCGATCGGTGAGATCTTCTCCGAGGCCGCCAAGCAGATCCCGACCCAGGTCATCGGCCCGAAGGACCAGATCATCCAGCAGGGTCTGACGGACAACGGCGTCATCCTGGTGACCAAGGGCAAGTCCGCCAAGGAGGCCTGGGAGACGGCCACCAAGACCATCGACAACAACCTGGACAAGTGACCGAAATGGCCACCCGCCACGACACCGCCGCGCTCCCCTCCAAGGGGGGCGCGGCCCCGGGCCGTCCGCCCAAGGGCTCCGTGCCCATGGACAAGGACCAGCGACGCCGGGCCAAGCTGTCCCGGCGCTGGCAGCGCGACATGCGCTGGAGCCCGTACGCGTTCGTCTCACCGTTCTTCCTGCTGTTCCTCGCCTTCGGCCTGTTCCCCCTGCTCTACACCGGCTGGGCCTCGCTGCACCAGGTGGAGCTGACCGCCCCGACCGACATGAGCTGGGTCGGGCTGAAGAACTACACGAGGATCTTCGACGACGAGTTCTTCTGGAACGCGGCGCGGAACACCCTCACCATCGGCATCATCTCGACCGTTCCGCAGCTGCTGATAGCGATGGGCATCGCCCACGTCCTCAACTACAAGCTGCGGGCCTCGACCTTCTACCGGGTCGCGATGCTCGCGCCGTACGCCACCTCGATCGCCTCCGCCTCCCTGGTGTTCGTACTGCTCTTCGGCTACGACTACGGCATGATCAACTGGGCGCTCGACTTCGTCGGGATCGACCCGGTCGACTGGCAGGGCGAGAAGTGGCCCTCGCAGTTCGCCGTCTCGTCGATCATCATCTGGCGCTGGACCGGCTACAACGCCCTGATCTACCTGGCCGCGATGCAGGCGATCCCGCAGGACCTGTACGAGTCGGCGGCGCTGGACGGCGCCAGCCGCTGGAAGCAGTTCATCCACGTGACGCTGCCCTCGCTGCGTCCGACGATCCTGTTCACGGTGGTGGTCTCCACCATCGGCGCCAGCCAGGTCTTCGGCGAGCCGCTGCTGTTCGACGCCAACAAGGGCGCGTCCGGCGGCGCGGAGCACCAGTTCCAGACGCTCGGCCTGTACCTGTACGAGCAGGGCTGGGTGAACCAGCACCTGGGCCGTGCCTCGGCGATCGCCTGGACGATGTTCGCGATCCTGATCGTCATCGGCATCATCAACCAGCTCATCTCGCGCCGGCTGCGCGCCAGCAGTTAAGGAGTTGTGGCCGTGACGACGACTGTGACGCCCCCCGAGACCACACCCGCCAAGGAGTCCAAGCGCCCGCGTCTGCCGAAGTCGGCGCGGGCCGGCGGCACTCTGCACGGCGGTCCGATCGCGTACGCGATCCTGATCGTGTTCACGATCGTGTCGCTGTTCCCACTGGTGTGGACCGCGATCGCCGCCTCCCGGGACAACCAGCGGCTGGCGCAGAACCCGCCGCCGTTCTGGTTCGGTTCCAACCTGTTCAAGAACCTGGAGATCGCCTGGCAGGACGCCAACCTCGGTGAGGCCTTCCTCAACACCACGATCGTGGCGGGCATCTCGGCGGTGACCATCGTCGTGCTGTCGACGATCGCCGGGTTCGCCTTCGCCAAGCTGCGCTTCAAGGGCCGCAACGCGCTGATGCTGATCGTGATCGGCACGATGATGGTGCCGCCGCAGCTCAGCATCATCCCGCTGTACATGATGGTCGCCAAGCTCGACTGGTCCGACCAGCTCCAGGCGGTCATCTTCCCGTCGCTGGTGAGCGCGTTCGGTGTGTTCTTCATGCGGCAGTACCTGCTCCAGGCGCTGCCGGACGAGGTCATCGAGGCCGCCCGGGTGGACGGCGCGAGCAGCTGGCGCGTGATCTGGCACGTGGTGTTCCCGGCCGCGCGGCCGGCGATGGCCGTGCTCGGCATGCTGATGTTCGTGCAGACCTGGAACGACTTCCTGTGGCCGTTCCTGGTGCTGACCCAGACCGGCAGCCCGACCGTGCAGGTGGCGGTCGCCGGCCTCGGCCGCGGTTACACCCCGGACCAGTCCTTGATCATGGCGGGTGCCCTGCTGGGCACGCTCCCCCTGCTGCTTGTCTTCGCGATCTTCGGCAAGCAGATCGTGGGCGGCATCATGCAGGGCGCCGTCAAGGGGTGACGCCCGCTCACCTTCCCACCCTGGGGGCCGGGTCACCGCCGCCTCGGCCCCTCCCCCTCCGTTTCGTACTCGTCGGTCTTCCACGACCTCCTATGGGAGCGCTTCCATGTCTGACTCCGCAACGCCGGCGACCCCGGTGACCTTTCCTCCCGCCTTCCTCTGGGGCGCCGCGACCTCCGCGTACCAGATCGAGGGGGCGGTGCGGGAGGACGGGCGCACGCCTTCCATCTGGGACACCTTCAGCCACACGCCGGGCAAGACGGCCGGCGGCGAGACCGGTGACATCGCCAACGACCACTACCACCGCTACCGCGACGACGTGGCGCTGATGGCGAACCTGAACCTCAACGCCTACCGCTTCTCGATCTCCTGGTCGCGGGTGCAGCCGACCGGCCGCGGCCCCGCCGTGCAGCGCGGTCTGGACTTCTACCGCCGGCTGGTCGACGAGCTGCTGGCGAAGGGCATCAAGCCGGCCATCACCCTCTACCACTGGGACCTGCCGCAGGAGCTGGAGGACGCGGGCGGCTGGCCGGAGCGCGACACCGCGTACCGCTTCGCCGAGTACGCGGGGATCGTCGGTGAGGCGCTCGGCGACCGGGTGGAGCAGTGGATCACGCTCAACGAGCCGTGGTGCAGCGCCTTCCTGGGCTACGCCTCCGGGGTGCACGCCCCCGGCCGCACCGACCCGGCGGCCGCGCTGAAGGCCGCACACCACCTGAACCTGGCGCACGGCCTGGGCACCAAGGCGCTGCGCGCGGTGATGCCGGTCCGCAACCAGGTCGCCCTCAGCCTCAACTCGTCGGTGGTGCGCCCCCTCTCGCCGGACAACCCGGCGGACCGGGCCGCGGCACTCAAGATCGACGACCTGTCCAGCGGCATCTTCCACGGCCCGATCCTGCACGGCGCCTACCCGGAGACGCTGCTGGAGGCGACCTCGTCGCTCACCGACTGGTCGTACGTCCTCGACGGCGACCTGGACCAGATCCACCAGCCGCTGGACGCGCTCGGCCTCAACTACTACACGCCCACCCTGGTCTCGGCCGCGGACCCGGACGCGAAGGGTCCGCGGGCCGACGGGCACGGGGCGAGCGAGCACTCGCCGTGGCCCGCCGCGGACGACGTCGCCTTCCACCAGTCGCCGGGCGAGCAGACCGAGATGGGCTGGTCGGTGGACCCGACGGGCCTGCACGAGCTGATCATGCGCTACAACCGTGAAGCCCCCGGACTGCCGATCTACATCACCGAGAACGGCGCGGCCTACGACGACAAGCCGGACGCCGACGGCAAGGTGCACGACCCGGAGCGCGTCGCCTATCTGCACGGGCACCTCTCCGCGGTGCGCCGGGCCATCGCCGACGGCGCGGACGTGCGCGGCTACTACCTGTGGTCCCTGATGGACAACTTCGAGTGGGCGTACGGCTACGACAAGCGCTTCGGCGCGGTGTACGTCGACTACGCGACCCAGCAGCGGACCCCGAAGTCCAGCGCCCTGTGGTACGCGCGGGCCGCCAAGGCGGGAGCGCTTCCGGAGCCCGAGCAGATCTGACCGACTCCGGGTCCGGGAGACGGGGGACGGGGAACGGGGGGCGGGGCGCGGCACCCTAGGGGAGTGCCGCGCCCCGTTTCGTGTGTCCGGGCCTGTCGCGCGTCCGGGCCTCTCGCGTGCGCTAGTTGTACGCCGCGAACGCCTTCGTGAAGGCGAACTTGTCCTGGAGGATCGAACTGCACGTGGGGTCGGCGGCCGGCTTGGTGCCGCCGGGGCACTGCTGGTCACGGGTGCCGGACCACATGGACAGCCAGCCGAGGCCCTTGGACTTGGCGAAGTTCACCAGCTGGGTGGCGTCGTCGACCTTGAAGATCTCGGTGACGACGTCGTTGACGCCGATCATCGGGGTGACGGCGACGGTCTTCCAGGCGTCGGCGTCGCTCAGTCCGAGGACGCCCTTGATCTGGGCCTGGGTGGCGGTGGCGGCCTGCTCGGCGTAGGTGCCCATGTCGCCGCTGTAGGCCGGGCCGTAGTCCATCGCCATGATGTTGACGGCGTCGATCCGCACACCGTTCTTCTTGGCGTCGGCGAGCAGGTTCACGCCGTCCTGGGTGAGACCCTCCGGCATCACCGGGAGGGTGAAGGAGACGTCCAGGTCCGGGTGGGCCTTCTGGAGCTGGGCGATCGCCTGCGCGCGGCGGGTGTTGGCTGCCGCGTTGGGCAGGGCGCCGCCCTCGACGTCGAAGTCGACCTTGGTGAGCTCGTAGGCGTCGACGACCTTGGTGTAGGCGGCGGCGAGCGCGTCGGCGGAGGCGCAGGTGGTGCCGAGTTCGGAGCCGGCCGCGCCGCCGAAGGAGACGCGGACGTCGCCGCCCTTGGCGCGCAGCGCGCCGATCTGGGCGGCCACCGCGTTGTCGCCGAGCCCGCTGACGCCGCCCCACTTGGGGGTGCAGCCGCCGCCGTCGGTGATGAAGGCGAGGTTGTAGTCCTTCACGCCGGTCGCCTCCGCGCTCGCGACCAGGTCGAAGGCGGGGAAGAGGGAGGTGTCGACGTACGGCGCGAACCCGGCGGCGGTGCCCGTCCCGGTGCCGGTGCTCTCGGTGGGCTCGGCGGTCGGCTCCTCGGTCCGCGTCGGCTCCTCGGTGGGGGTCGGCTGCGTGGTCGGGGTGGGGGCGTCGGTGGGACGGCCGCTGGGCTCCGGGGTGGCGCCGCCGTCCGCCGAGCACGCGGCGCCGTCGACGAGACAACCGGTGGGGTCGGCGGTGCCCTTGACGACGAAGCCGACGGTGACGGACTCCCCGGCGCCCAGGCCGTCGGTGTCCCACTTGGCCGGCCGTACGGTGACGTGGTTGCCGCTGACACTCGACTCGGCGTTCCACAGCGAGCCGAGTTCGGTGCCGGCGGGCAGGTCGAACTCCAGCTTCCAGTCCTGGTCGCGCTCGCCGCTGTCGTTGGTCACCACGTACTGGGCGGTGTACCCGGTCGACCACTCACTGGTCTTCGTGTACACGGCTCCGACCCCGGCCGCCTGGGCGGTGCTGGTGAACACGAACGCGCCGCCGCCCGCCACGGCCGCGGCGACCACCGCGCCGATCGCCTTGTTCCTGCCGCTGATCCTGCGCCGGTGCGTGCTCATCGCGTGCCTGCCTTCGTTGCCGTTCGGGGGGTGTGCGGCAGCACGCTAGCGATGCGGAACCGGACAAATTTCCTGATCCGGTAGGCCGTCGGCGATCTTAGGGTGCGCTTAAGGAAGGGATCGGGGCCGGTTAAAGGAGGCGACCAGCCGACCCGGTCCACGGCGGCGGCGCACGGTTCCGCGGTGCCCGCGCCGTCGGGGCGCCCGCTCGCGCCCGTCGAGCTGGAGCCAGATCCGCACCTCGGTCCCGCCGAGCACGGACGAGCCGATCCGTACGTCCCCGCCGGTCGACTCGGCGAGCCGGCGCACGATGTCCAGGCCCAGCCCGGTGGAACCGTCGCTGCCCGAGCCCCGGCCGCGGGCCATCGCCGCCTCCGGGTCGGGTATGCCGGGGCCCGCGTCGGAGACGAGCACGATCACCGCGTCCTCGCCGTTGTGCACGTCGACCGCGAACGCGGTGCCCTCGGCCGTGTGCCGGAAGACATTGCCGAGCAGCGCGTCGAGGGCGGCGGCCAGATCGGCGCGGGCCACGGGTATCCGCACCGGCCGGTCGGCCCCGGCCACCCGCCACTTGCGGCCCTCGTCCTCGGCGAGCGCCGACCAGAACGCCATCCGCTCGCGCACCACTTCGGCCGCGTCGCAGCCGGCTCCGGGCCCCGCGGCGGCGGTCTGCGGCTTGGCGTCCCGGGCGGTGCGGATGATGGTGTCCACCTCCCGCTCCAGTTGCTCGACGGCGGCCCGGGTCTGCTCGGCGGCCGGTCCCTCGCCGAGAGAGGCGGCGTTGAGCCGCAGCACGGTCAGCGGCGTACGCAGCCGGTGGGACAGGTCGGCGGCCAGCTCCCGCTCGTTGGCGAGCAGTTGGACGACCTGGTCGGCCATCGAGTTGAACGCCACCGCCGCCAGCCGCAGTTCGGTCGGCCCCTCCTCGGGCACCCTCGCGCCCAGCTTCCCCTCGCCCAGTTCGTGCGCCCCCTCGACCAGCCGCTGCGCGGGCCGCACCATCCGTACGCCCAGCCGGTCGGCGACCGCGACCGAGCCGAGGATCAGCGCGACCCCGACCCCGGCGAGCACCGCCCAGGCCGTGCCGACGCCGTTGGTGACCTCGGACTCGGGGACGAACACCTCGACCACGGCGATCTCGCCGGTGCTGAGCGCGACCGGCTGGAGCAGCGCCGAGCCGCCGGACACGGTGGAGGTGGAGGCGCGGCCCAGTTTCCGCACCGCCGCGATGTCCTCCTCGGCGGCCCGCCGCTGCCCCATGTCCAGGGCCTCCCTGCCGTCGCCGGCGGGGAGGTGCACGGCCATCGCGGCGTCGGAGCCTGCGGAGGCGACGACGCGTTCGAGCTGGGCGCGGTCGGTGGTGATGGACAGCGCGGGGGCGACGGCCGCCGCCTCCCGCTCGGCGCCCGCGAAGGCGCGGTCGCGGGCCATCTCGCGGATGACCAGACCGAGCGGCACCGCGAAGGCGACGACGACCATGGCGGTCACCGCCAGCGACACCTTCACCAGGGCCCATCTCATCGCGAGGGCTCCGCTCCGGGCGGCTCCAGCTTCACGCCGACGCCCCGCAGCGTGTGCAGATAACGGGGCCGGGCGGCGGTCTCGCCCAACTTCCGGCGCAACCAGGAGAGATGGACGTCGATGGTCTGGTCGTCGCCGTACGACTGCTGCCACACCTCCGCGAGGAGTTCCTTGCGGGGCACGACGACACCGGGCCGGCCGGCGAGGAAGGCGAGCAGGTCGAACTCGCGGCGGGTCAGGTCGAGTCGTACGCCGTCGAGTTCGGCCTGGCGGCGCAGGGGGTCGACGGTCAGGCCGCCGACGCGGATGACCGGGGAGGGGGCCGCCTCCCCTCCGCCGGTGCGGGCCCGGCGGAGCACGGCCGCCATCCGGGCCGAGAGGTGTTCCACCGAGAACGGCTTGGTCAGATAGTCGTCCGCGCCGGCGTTGAGCAGCCGCACGATCTCCGTCTCGTCGTCCCGGGCGGTGGCGACGATCACCGGTACGTCCGTGATGCCGCGCAGCATCTTCAGTGCCTCGGAGCCGTCGAGGTCGGGCAGTCCGAGGTCCAGGACGACCACGTCGAAACGGTAGTGGGCGACCTCGCGCAGCGCCTCCAGCGCGGTGCCGACGCTGCGCACGGTGTGCGAGGCGTCGGTGAGCTGCCGGATGAGCGCCGAGCGTACGAACTGGTCGTCCTCGACCACGAGAACACTTGCCATGGGCGGCACCGTACGCCATGCCAGGTGGGCGGGGTGCGGGCCTGTGGATAACTCCGGATACCTCCGCAGGCGCGACACTCCTGAGGCTGATGGGGCAGTATGGCCCGACGATGCGCAGAGGACTCGTACACGTACTGGCCTGGCTGCTCGCCACGGGCGCGGCGGTCACGCTGTCCTGGTGGGGCGTCAGCACGGTGATGGCGGGCACCGCCTACGACCCGCCCCGCGCCCTGCCCATCGCGGCGGCCGACGAGGCCCCCGAGCAGTCGGAACCGGTGCTGTCGTCGACGCGGCGGCCGTCCGGGACGGCAGGTCCGAAGGACTCGGAACAGTCGCGGAATCCGTCGGCCGCGCCGGACGAGGAGTCCCGCGCACCGGACCCCGCCCCGTCCCGGTCCACCGCGCCCCCGCCGTCCCCCTCCCCCGCCGCTCCGGCCGCCTCCGGCCAGGTGAAGAGCTATGACACCAAGGGCGGCCGGGCGGTGTTCGACCTCGGCGAGACCTCCGCGTCGCTGGTGTCGGCGACACCGGGCGCCGGCTGGTCGATGCAGGTGTGGAAGACGGAGACGTGGATCCGGGTGGAGTTCACCTCGGGCGCGGACCGGGTGTCGGCCTTCTGCACCTGGCACGACGGCCCGCCCCGGGTGGAGATCGGAACGTACTGACGGAACCGGCCGTCAACCGGTCGGCCGGTCACTGGAAGACGGACGCGGGCGGCGCCGGTGAGGCGACCGCCGCCAGATCCGTCACGGGGGCGGCCCCGCCGGTGAAGTCGATGAGGTCCCTGCCGTGCTGGACGCGGCCCGGGTGCGGGTCGGAGGCGGCCCGGCGGGTCAGCTCGGCGATCGGCAGGGGCGCGTCGGAGGCGACCAGGACGGCGTTGCCGAAGCGTTTGCCGCGCAGCACCGCGGGGTCGGCGATCAGCGCGAGTTCGGCGAACCGGGCGGCGGCGGTGGCGATCTGGCCGCGCAGATGCGCGAGCGGCGGCCCGTCGGCGAGGTTGGCGGCGTAGACCCCGCCGGGGGCGAGGGCCCTGCGGACGTCGTCGAGGAACTCGGTCGAGGTGAGGTGGGCCGGGGTGCGGGCCCCGCTGAAGACGTCGGCGACGACGAGTCCGGCCCAGCCGTCCGGCACCTTGGCGAGCCCTTCACGGGCGTCGACCGAGCGCACCCGGATCCGGGCCTTGGGGTCCCACGGCAGCTCCCGCCGGACCAGTCGCACCAGCGCCGCGTCCCTCTCGACGACCTGCTGGGTGGAGCGGGGGCGGGTGGCGGCGACGTAGCGGGCGAGGGTGCACGCGCCCCCGCCGAGGTGCACGGCGTGCAGGGGCTTGCCGGGCGGGGCGACGAGATCGACGACGTGACCGAACCGGCGCTGGTACTCGAAGGACAGGTGCGCCGGGTCGTCGAGGTCGACGTGCGACTGCGGCGCGTCGTCGATCAACAACGTCCAGCCCCGCACCCGCTCCCGATCGGGGACGAGCCGGGCGAGCCCACCATCGACAGCCTCGACGACGTCCTCCGCCGCACGCCCACTCTTCCTGGCCCTTCCCATCCCCTCATCTTCCCATCCCCTGACAGCCCCTCCGGCGTTTGAGGAGCGGGGGCCCGGGGGCAGCGCCCCCGGAGAGGTCGGGAACGGGAAGGGGCGGCGGGGGCGAAGGAAACCCCTGAGCGGACACGCTCACGTACAACCGTCGGCCGCCTCGATCATCCGTTGGGCCGCGTCCAGCGCCTCCCGCAGCACCGCGGGATCCGTCGCCGGCTCCACCTCGTCCGGCGGCAGCAGCCAGTCCGACCCCTCCACCCCGGGCTCGGGAACCAGACACAGCCCACGCCCATCGGTCTCCGTACACGTACTCCCCGGCACGTCCCACGCCGCGGCCGTCCCCGGCGGCACCAGGAAGCCGAGCGTGTCCCCGCCGTCGTCGTGCAGTACGGGCCCCACCGCGTCCCCGGCCCCGCGCCGCAGGATGTCGACCGCTTCCAGACCCTGCCGCGCCGGCACCGTGACCACGTCACAGTCCGTACTCGGCAGCGTTGACGATTCCCTGCTCCGACTGGTCGTCATCCCGGCCTCCAGCGCACACATCGGGCCCCCGGTCCACAGGGCTCAACGAACCGGAACGTCAACGGCTACGCCGAAAGTCCGCCGCAAAGGATGGCAGTTCATGGCAGATCGCGGAGGACATATCCGGATTGTTGCCAAACTCCGCGTGGTGACTCCGTCACAGCAGGTACGTTCTAGCCCGCCGGAAACAGGGCAGCACACGGACAAGTCACCCCGATTCCGGCATGGTTCGACGGTTCGCAGAGAGGACCCGGCCATGGCGTCGTCAACGGTGCCCTCGTCCCAGCCACAGCGGCCCCCGCGGCCGAACATCGTCTTCCGGCGACTGCGCGGACCGCGCTCGCCGGCCGAGTTCGCCGCGGCGGTACGGCGGGCCGCTCGCGAGATCGGCGAGCGGGTCAGCTGTGACGCTCGGTATGTGCACCGGGTGGAGGCGGGCGAGATCCGCTGCCCCAACTACGCCTACGAACGGGTGTTCCTGCACATGTTCCCCGGCCGCACGCTGACCGACCTGGGCTTCGCGCCCCGTTCGTCGGTCCGCGGGCGCGGGGCGCGGGCCGCCGGGGACGGCACACCCCCGGCCCGCACCGAGAACCCGGCGAACGCCACGACTGAGAACAGCGGGGCGTACGAGCCGTATGAGACGCAGGACCGGTACGACACGTACGACACGCACGACCACGAGGAGAGCGACGTGCTGCGTCGCGCATTCATGACCGGCGGGGGCGCCACGGTGGCCGCCGCCTCGCTGAGCCCTTACGGGTTCGCCCCGGACGCCTCGGCCGCGCAGCGCGCCGTGCGCCGCGCGGGGGCGAGCGACGCGGGCGCCCTGGAGGAAGCCGTCCGCCGGATCCGGCTGCTGGACGACCGGCACGGAGCGGACGGGCTGTACCGCCGCGCGGCGGCCCCCTTGCGTGCCGCCTACGCGCTGCTGGACGCGGGGGCGACCCGGCAGCGGACGGCGGACCGGCTGTACTCGGGCGCCGGGGAGCTGGCCATCTCGGTGGGGTGGCTGGCGCACGACTCGGGCCGCTTCGACGACGCGCGCTCGCACTACGCGGAGGCGCTGGCGACCGCGCGGGTGACGGGGGATCCGGCGGTGGAGGCGCACGCCTTCTGCAACACGGCGTTCCTCGCGCGGGACGCGGGGCGGCCCCGGGAGGCGGTACGGGCGGCGCAGGCCGCGCAGCGGGTGGCGCGGCCGCTGGGCTCACCCCGGCTGATGTCGCTGCTGGCGCTGCGCGAGGCGGGCGGCTGGGCGGGGCTGGCCGACCGCACGGGGTGCGAGCAGGCGCTGGTCCGGGCGCAGGCGTATTTCGAACGGGGGTCGTCCGAGGCGGACCCGGAGTGGATGAGCTTCTACGGGGAGGCGGAGCTGGAGGGGCTGGAGGCGCAGTGCTGGTCGACGCTGGGCGACTGGCCGAGGGCGGCGCGCCACGCACGGCGGGCCGCCGAACTCCAGGACCCGCACTTCACCCGGAACATCGCGCTGTACACGGCGGAGCTGGCGGACGACCTGGCCCGCGGAGGCCGTCCGGACGAGGCCGCGGAAGCCGGGATGCAGGTCCTCGACCTCCTGAACGAGGTCCAGTCCTCCCGAGTACGCACGATGCTGGCAGGCACAGCCCGAGTCCTACTCCCCCACCGCCGAGCCACAGAAGTCTCCACCTTCCTCGACCGCCACGCCTCCCTACCAAGAACGACATAACTGCGGGCAGTCGTGCCGCCGCCAGGCTGCGGGCAGTCGTGCCGCTGTGGCGGCACGGGTGGGCGCAGGCGGCACCACGCAAGCGCCGGGCTGCGCAACACCCCCCGCCCAGCCCCCACACCGGGCGCCCCGCAACCGTCACCCAGCCAAATGCCCCTGCTCGTTCCACGACTCGATCGCCGGCTCCCCATACGCCCACCCCAGCACGGACAACGACGTCGGATTGAGCCGAATCCGCGCCGCGAACCCGATCGGCAACCCCAGCCACCGCGCCCCGATCGACCGCAAAATGTGCCCGTGCGCAAACACCAGCACGTCACGATCCGCGGACCGAGCCCACCCCACAACCTCGTCCGCACGCCGAGCCACCTCGGCCAACGACTCCCCCTCGGGAACACCGTCGCGCCAGATCAGCCACCCGGGCCGCACCGCCTGTATCTCCTCCGGGGTCATGCCCTCGTACGCCCCGTAGTCCCACTCCATCAGCGTGTCCCAGGTCTCCGCGCGCTCACCGAAGCCGGCCAGCTCGCAGGTCTCCCGCGCGCGTGACAGCGGGCTGGTGCGCACCTCGACGCCGGCCAGCCCGTCGTACGGCGCCCGGTGCAGCCGCTCGCCCAGCAGCTTGGCTCCCCGCCGGCCCTCCTCCAGGAGCGGCACATCGGTCCTGCCGGTGTGCTTGCCGGACAGCGACCACTCGGTCTGTCCGTGCCGGGCCAGCAGGATGCGCGGTGCCATGGGAGAGACCTTCCGGATGAAAATTCGCAGGCGGAACCCACCCATCATCGCGCACCCTGGTCGCGGGCAACCCGGCGGGCGATCTCCGCGTCTATGAGGGCCGAGGGCGTCTCACGGGGGGACGCGCACACACCGTAGAGTGGCTGGCCGCCGACGGAACGCCGCGCGAGGACGAAGGGGGAGCGATCGGATGCCGCACACCGAGACACCGGGCACCGAGGTTGCCCCGGCGACCCGGCTGCGCTGGTGGACGGAGCTGCCGCTCATCCTCCTGGTGTACGCCTGCTACTCGGCCGGACGACTGGTCGTCCGGGGCGACGTCTCCGACGCCGTCGACCACGGGCTGGCGATCCTGCGCATAGAGAAGGCGCTGTACCTGAACGCCGAGCACCCGCTGAACCGTCTCTTCACCCGTGAACCGTGGCTCGGGATACCCGCCGACTTCTGGTACGCCTCGCTGCACTACCTGGTGACCCCGGCGATCCTCGTCTGGCTGTTCCGCTCCCGCGCGGCGCACTTCCGCGCCGCCCGCACCTGGCTGATGACCTCGACCTTCATCGGTCTGATCGGCTTCACCCTGTTGCCCACCTGCCCGCCCCGGCTGCTCGACGCGAGCCACGGCTTCGTGGACACGATGGCCCACTACAGCGCGTACGGCTGGTGGGCCGGCGAGGCCAGCGCCCCGCGGGGCCTCGGCGGACTCACCAACCAGTACGCGGCGATGCCGAGCCTGCACGTGGGCTGGGCGCTGTGGTGCGGAGTGATCCTGTGGCGCTACGGCCGTACGCGCCTGACCAAGACGGCCGCCGTCGTCTACCCGCTGGTGACGACGATCGTGGTGATGGGCACCGCGAACCACTACTTCCTCGACGCGGCCGCGGGCGCCGCCGTCATGGGCGCCGGCCTGCTGCTGGCCCCGGTCGTGACGCGGTACGCGGACCGGGCGAAGGTCCGCTTCCTGCCCCGCCCCGCGGCCGTCCCGGCGGACTCCTCCGCCACTCGTTCCCCGATTGTCAGTGCCGGATGCCAGACTTCCGCGGGTGAGCGATTTCCACGGCAGCGGCACCCCGAGTCGCGGTACGGACCAGGAAGCGAACCGGGTACCTCCCCCGCGGACACGGGGGAAGGCGCTCCGGCACCGGCTCGCTGAGCTGCGCGGCCCCGAGGTCCAGGCCAAGGCGCTGGACGCGCGCGCCCTGGCCGCCCTCGCCGCCAACCCGGGTTGCAGACGGCGCGCGATCCTCGACGGCGCCGGGGTGAACAAGGCGGTGCTGGCGGACGCGCTGGGCTCGCCGTCGGTCTTCGGCCAGTCCCAGTTCGCGTTCGTGCGGGGCAACGCGTTCGAGGCGAAGGTCAAGGCGGACGGCGGTACGGAACTGCTGCGCCTCGCCCACGAGAAGCTGGACCGCGCGGCCGAACCGCCCGCCGAAGCACGCGTCCCCGATCTCACCGCCCAGGGCCCACAGGGCCGCACGGCGCGTACGGAGCTGGCGCTGCGCGAGGCCACCGAGGCGCCCGGCGCGTGGACGCTGCTCGACCACCCCATGCTGGCGCTCGACGTCGCGGGCTCCCCGGCCTTCCTGGAGCCGGACGCGGTGGTGGTGCACCCGGACGGCAGCTGGACGGTCGTGGAGATCAAGTCGTTCCCGATGCTGGACGGCGCCGCGGACCCGGCGAAGGTCGGCGCGGCGGCACGCCAGGCGGCGGTGTACGTGCTGGCCCTGGAGCAGGTCGCCGCGCGGCTCGATCCGGCCCCGCGGGTGCGGCACCGGATCCTGCTGGTGTGCCCGAAGGACTTCTCCAACCTGCCCACCGCGTCCGCCGTGGACGTGCGCAAGCAGCGCGCGGTGACCGCCCGCCAGCTGGCCCGGCTCACCCGCATCGAGGAGATCGCCGACGCGCTGCCCGAGGGCACGTGCTTCTCTCCGGAGCTGCCCCCCGAGCGTCTGGCGGAGGCCGTGGAATCGGTGCCGGCGACCTACGCGCCGGAGTGCCTGTCCGCGTGCGAGCTGGCCTTCCACTGCCGGGACCGCTCCCGCGCGGAGGGCGCGGTGACCCGCCTGGGCCGCCCGGTACGGGCGGAGCTGGGCGGTCTGACGACGGTCGGGGACGTGCTGGCGGCGGCCCGCGGCGAGGCGGGTGACCCGGACGATCCGGCGGTGGCGGCCCTGCGCAGGGCGGCGGCGCTGCGCGCGGAGGCACTGGCAGCGGGTGCCTTGGAGGTGGCCCCTTGTCCCTGATCACCACCCTCGCCCGTCTCGAGGCCGTCAGCACCGGCCGCGCGCAGCCCGCGGCCACCGTCCGGCACCGGCATCTGTCCGAGCGGCCCCTGGTGTTCGTCCCGCTGATCACCGCCGGTGAGGCGGGCGCCCCGCTCGGCGCGCTGGTGGGCACCGACCGGGACGCGCCCCGGCTGCTGGCCGTGCCGCAGCCGCGCGACCGCGATCTGCGGTTCGCGTTCCTGGCCGAGCTGGCCGACGTGGTGCTGCCGTACGTCGACGGATTCGCGGACGTCGTGGAGGCCGCCGAGCGCTCCGAGACCGATCCGGAGACCGGCAAGCGGGTCAAGGTCGAGGTCGAGCTGTGCGCGGACGCGCCGCAGCTGATCGTGCCGAGCCGGGCCGGCATCGACCTCGTACGGCTGCTCGGGCGCTCCATGCGGTTCCGGCGCACGGCGGAGCAGGACCCGGAGGCCCCGTTCCCGGCGCCGCCCCGGGTGCCGCTGCTGGGGCGGTGGCTGACGCACTTCGGGGAGCGGGCCCGGGTGCCCGGCTCCTCGCTGCTGCTGGCCATGAGCGACGTACTGGCCCGGCACTGGGCGACCGGGCAGTCCTCCCTGGAGGACCAGCACCTGGGGGCGCTGCTCGCCTGGATCGACCCGCCCGAGGGGCGCTCGGGTGCCGAGGCCGCGCGGGAGGCCGAGCTCGCGCGGGACGCCGACGGGCAGTTGCGGTGCCCACCCGCGGGCCCGGCGACCGATCCCGCGTTCGACAACAAGCTGCTCGCCCCGGCGATCGAGCGCTACGACCGTGCCCGTACGGCGCTCGCGGCGGCGGAGGACGGTCTGGAGGCGGACGACCGCCTGGGCGCGCTGACCGCCGCCGAGCGGGAGATCCGCGCGCTGGTGGAGAGCCGCACCCGGCCCACCTGGGACGCGGTGTGGCGGGGCCTCGACCTGCTGGCGGAGCTGCCGGAGGGCGCGCGGGTCGAGGAGCGGTGGACGCGCGACCGCTGGTCGTTCACCGGTCACCGGGACCGGGTCCTGGCCGGTGAGCCGCCGCAGCCGCGCCGCGACGACGCGGTCACCGCGGCGAACAAGCTCGCCACGCGCGAGCGGGAGCAGGCCCGGCTGGAGGCGCAGGAGGCGCTCGACGACCCGCTGGTGATGGCGGCCCGGCGGCTGTCCGGGGAGGCGTTCGCGGGCGAGGTGGTGGACGTGGTGATGGCGTACAGCGAGAGCAAGCGGCCGAGCCCGCGCCCCCTGGTCACCGTCCGCACGGACGACCGCCCGCACCTCGGCGAGCGGGCCAGGGCGTACCGCTCGCTGGGCGGGAAGCCGCAGACGGCGGAGTTCGTCGGCTACGAGGACGGCCCGGAGGACGGCCTGCTCGTCCTCCGGATCATGGACAGGATGGGCCGCGGCAAGGAGCCGGAGGAGGGTTCCGTGCCGGAGAAGGGCGACCGCCTGTGCTTCACGCTGTTCGAGCACGAACCGCGCGGCGGGGCGAAACTGCCCGACCCCGAGGAGACCCCGTGGACCCATGGCGGTCCGCCCGGTGAGGAGGCCGTACCGGAGGCCGCCGACCCGGTGACCGAGGAGGACGTGCTGTGACCGCCCCTGCCCGGCAGGCCGTGTTCGACCCGGGTGCGGCCGCGGCCCGCGCCACCGACGCGATCCTCCGCGACACGCTGCGCGGCACCGCGCGCGGTGTCGTCGTCGACTCCCCGCCCGGCGCCGGCAAGTCCACGCTGGTGGTGCGGGCGGCGCTGGAGCTGGCGGAGGCGGGGCGTCCGCTGATGGTGGTGGCGCAGACGAACGCGCAGGTCGACGATCTGGTCCTGCGTCTCGCCGAGAAGAACCCCGAGCTGCCGGTGGGCCGGCTGCACAGCAGCGACACCGACCCGTACGACAAGGCCCTCGACGCGCTGGACAACGTCCGCAAGTCGGCGAAGGCCGCCGATCTCACCGGGCTGCCCGTGGTGATCTCGACGGCGGCGAAGTGGGCGCACGTCAAGGGCGTCGAACCCTGGGGGCACGCGATCGTCGACGAGGCGTACCAGATGCGCTCGGACGCGTTGCTCGC
The DNA here is from genome assembly GCF_055570675.1 of Streptomyces sp. NPDC031111. Lineage (NCBI taxonomy): Bacteria > Bacillati > Actinomycetota > Actinomycetes > Kitasatosporales > Streptomycetaceae > Streptomyces > Streptomyces sp. NPDC031111. Next base: position 237,431 of record NZ_JBVIGS010000001.1, on the reverse strand, counting down.
GGTGGCCAACCTGTTCGAGCGTGCGCTGTTCGTCGGCGACCCGGGCCAGCTGGACCCCTTCTCCATCGTGGGCAGCGAGCAGTGGGCGGGCCTGTCGTACGACCCGTCCGCGTCGGCGGTCACCACGCTGCTCGCGCACAACCCGGAGCTGCCGCAGCACCGGCTGCCCGTGTCCTGGCGACTCCCGGCGTCGGCGGCTCCCCTGGTCTCGGACGCCTTCTACCCGTACACGCCGTTCCGCAGTGGCACGGGTCACGGCGACCGCCGGCTCGCCTTCTCCGTCCCGTCGGACGGCACGGGCCCGGACCGGGTGATCGACGAGGCCGCGGAGTCCGGCTGGGGCCTCCTGGAACTGCCGGCCCGGCACACGCCGCGCACGGACCCGGAGGCGGTGCGCGCGGTCGCGCTGGTGGTCCGCCGTCTGCTGGACCGCGAGGGCACGGCGGCCTCCGAACGCTCGCCGGACCCCACCCCCCTCACCGCCGACCGCGTCGCGGTGGGCACCGCGCACCGCGACCAGGCGGCGGCGGTACGGGCGGCACTCGCCGAACTGGGCGTGGCGGACGTCACCGTCGACACGGCGAACCGGCTCCAGGGCCGCGAGTACGACGTCACGGTCGTCCTGCACCCTCTCTCCGGCCGCCCCGACGCCACCGCCTTCCACCTGGAGACGGGCCGCCTGTGCGTCCTGGCCTCCCGCCACCGCCACGCCTGCATCGTCGTCTGCCGCGAGGGGGTGAGCGACCTCCTGGACGACTACCCGTCCACGGAACCGGTCCAGCTGGGCACGCTGGTGAAGTTCCCGGACGGCTGGGAGGCGAACCACGCGGTGCTGGCGCACCTGGCGGAACACCGGGTGGCCTGGCGCCCATGACCAGCACCCCCACGCCCGCCCAACGCACACCCGCTCCCACAGCCTCACCCGCCGGACGGAGTCCGGCACGCCGCCGGAGGCGGCCGATGAATACAGCCCGGACGGCTGGGAAGCCAACCACGCGGTGCCGGCGCACCTCGCCGAACACCGGGTGAGCCGGCGGACCTGATCCGTGGCGTCACTAGGATCGCCGCCATGTCTGTGAACCTTCGCATAGAGCTGGACGTCCGTGGCCTCGTCTCCCGTGAGCAAGCCGAGGACGTACGGAAAGCGGTCCACGAGCGGATCGTCGACGAGCGCCTCGGCGAGGAAGTGACCCTGTCGCTGCTGGAACACGACGGAGAGTTCATGGTGCTGGGCCGCACGGCCCACCCGGTCATCATCTCCGGTGTCCGGTACTGGGAGCCGGAGTTCAAGAGGGGGATCCAGGCGGCCGTGAAGGAGGTGCCGGCGGAGGCCCACGTCCGGCTGCTCTGCGTCGACGTCGACCTGGAGAGGGCCATCGCAGAGGGCAGGGTCTGACTTCGCGCGCGCATACAGCCCGGACGGCCAGGGAAGCCATTCACGCGGCCCTCTTGCGGGGGCGCGGGACAATGGACGGTGGCCCGCAATCCAGGGGGTCGACCGCGACGTACGAAGGAGAAGTCATGGCGGAGCACACGCCGCGCCGGGACCAGCCGCGGCTACGCCCCGCGCCCCTGCTGTTCGAGCCCGCCGAGGCGGCCTCGGATCCCGAGCACTTCTTCGACCTGGAGTCGATCGAGGATCCGCGTGCGCTGCTGGAGCGGTCGACGGAGCTGACGCTCGCGTTCCGTGCCGCGGCGGACCGGGCGACGGAGTTCCAGGCGATGGCGGCGGCCCAGCTGGCCGACCCCCGTCGCTTCGACCGGCTGACGCCGGCGGACATCGCCGAGCGCGCCGAGTGGACCGAGGACTACGCGAAGAAGATGGTCGAGTTCGGCCGGGACCTGATGCGCGGCGGAGAAGGACTGGGGCACGCCGACCCCGTATGAGGCAGGCATATGCCGGGCGCGCACGATACTCCCCCTCGCGGCCCCGCGTCCCCGATTCCGGCAACTCATCGGAACCGTTCCCTCACGGCGGGTAGATATATGCGTCATGAGCAGCGCATGGAATGCCTCCGACGTCAGCGGTGTCACCCCGGACGGTGCCTCCTGGCTCGCCTCGGCGGGTGCGTATCCGCGCAGCACGCTCTCGCACTGGGGGGAGCGGCCGGACGCCCCGGTCGTACTGCCCTGCGGTGTGGTCTTCGACGTGGTGAGCGCGCCGACGATCTTCGGGCGGCGGATGCTCGACCGGATGTGGACCGAGGGGCCGGGCTCGGGCCCGGTGGCCGAGTTCCGGGGGCGGATGCTGCTCTTCGCCGCGCCGGGCACGGCACACCGGTTGCCGACCCTCATGCGGTGGGAGGAGTGGGGCGCGCACGGCGCACGCACGGAGGGCGTTCCCCCGCTGCTGTGCCACGGCACCGGTGACGCCGTGACCGTCCCCGCGCCCACCGCCCGTTCCGGCTCCCGCTGGCTGGTGGCCCCGGACACCCGTCACCCCTGGCTGCCGGGCCCGGAGGTACTGCTGTGGGCGGCCGTGCGGGCGGCCCGCGCGGCGGTGCGGATATCGATTTTTCCTCCCGCGGATCGTGATGCTAATGTCTACGACGTCAGCAGGCGCCGCTAGCTCAGTTGGTTAGAGCAGCTGACTCTTAATCAGCGGGTCCGGGGTTCGAGTCCCTGGCGGCGCACGACACGAAGAGGTCCCTCGCGAGAGCGGGGGGCCTTTTTCGTACCCGGGTGCGGGCGGCTATCCCGTGGTGATCCGCACCGTCCACGCCCCCGAGGCCGTACGCCCCTCCACCTCCACCCGTACGGACTCCCCCGGCACCGTGAAGCTCTCGCCGAGGGCGACCGGCGCGTCGGCGAGCGGCGGGTAGACCGAGTCCTCCCAGCACGCCTCGGTGCGCGGATGGGCGTCGACGACCTCGATGGGGCCGCGCCCGGACCGGGTGCCGCTGCTCACCCTGTACACCAGCACCCCCTGCCGGCAGGCCCTGGCGTCGTTGCCGACCGGCCCGCGGGCCTCGAAGGCGAGCACGCTGTCGGGGCCGGTGCGCACCACCGCCAGCTTGGTGCCCCGTCCCAGACCGAAGGACGGCGCCCCGGCGGCACCCGTCACCGGCGTTCCCGGCCCCGCCCCGAGCGGCTCCAGCGTCAGCCGCACCGGCCCCGCCTCCTGCACGCACCGCACCTGCCGGGGGTCCAGCCAGCCCAGCTTCCACTTGTGCCAGCCGAAGAGATCGGGCGCGAGGGCGAACTGGCTGCCCATGAGGTCCCAGTCGCCGACATGGGTGTCCCAGTCGCCCTTGCCGTCCACGGGCCGGTGGTAGAGGTCGGGCAGGTCGAAGACGTGTCCGGTCTCATGGGCGAGGACGAGGCGGTCCGGGGGATGGTTCTCGAACACGGTGACGACGCGGCGGATGTCGGTGCCGTCGGCGCGCAGCGGCCGGTCCAGGTTGACGACCTTCGTGGCGTCGGAGTCCACGCCGGGCGCGTCCGGGTCGGCGACGAAGTACACGACGTCGTAGCGCGAGAAGTCGACGTGCCGGTCGGTGACGGCGAGGGCGTCGCGCAGATAGGCCGCGCGGTGGGCGACGGTCCAGTCGCGCTGTATGGCGTACGCCGTGGAGGGGCGCGGCATGCGGAACCACTGCCGCAGCGGGTGCGGGCGCAGACTGAACCTGCCGTAGGAGGCCCGCTCGAAGAAGTGGCTGGTGGCCGGGAAGTGGTCGGCGGCGAGTTCGGCGGGCGTGGTCAGGGGGTGCGAGTCGGGGAACGACAGGAACACCATCACCGCGTCCAGCCGGCGGGCCGGCCGGGGGTAGGCGGCGTTCCAGGTGTCCAGGCCCTCCGAGTGGTGGGCGTCGGTGCGGGTGAGGGCGCAGGGCGCGGCCGAGAAGGGCTCGGCGACGGAGGGGACGCTCACCAGCGAGGTCGCCGCGAGCGCCGACATGGTGGTGCACATCGCGGCGGTGCTGCGCAGCCGCGGCCGTACACCCGATCGGCCCAGTCGTCCCGGTCGTCCCCGAAAAGCCTCACGGCCGAGTCCTCTCGGGGTGGGCTGACGCGGCACGGGGACCTCCGGGAGACGGTTCACGGGACACCGCACCCAGACTGTGTGTGTTTGTCGTACTACGCCCTGTTCGGCTGCACCGGACGGGTGAGAATGACGGCGATCCGGACGGGACCGGGCGGGACCGGCACCCCGCGCACTCACGGAACGTCACAACTGGTCGGAGGCCCACAGAAGCCGTCCACCCCCGAGCAGAAACGATCGGGCAGAGATGCGGATGCGTCCTGGGGACCGGACAGTGGCTGGAAGGGCCGGACGTGGGCCTCTATGATCGGCACACTTTCCTGAGACTCGGGGATTTCTGCACGGACAGCGATCGAGTGCACTGCGGGAGCGAGCGGTGAGCGGAACGTCCGAAGGGCCGGCGCCCACGACAGAACTCGACCCGCCGACCGTCACAGAGAGTGAGATCGCTACGTCTCCCCGTACGGAACCCCCGCCGCCCCAGTCACCCCCGCCACCGTCCCCGTCGTACCGCTCCGTCTTCACGGCCGCGCCGCTCGCCATGGCCGTGGTCGACCGCGAGGGCATGGTCACCGGCGCCAACGCGGCCCTGGCCGCACTGCTCGGCCGCGACCCGGACACCCTGGCCGGTGCCGTCGCCGCCGACCTGGTCGACCTGGCCTCCGACGCCCGTACCTGGCACGCCTACCGGGAGCTGCTTCGCGGACGCCGGGCCCGGCTGCGCTGCACCCGTCGGCTGAAGCACCCGGAGGGGCACGCGCTGTGGGTGCGGGTGACGATCGCCCCGCTGCCCGCCGACGACGACGGCGTCCTGCTGTCGGTCGCCGACATCAGCGACCACCGGGAACTCCAGGAACGCCTGCGGCATCTGCGCATGCACGACCCGGTGACCCGGCTGCCCAACCGCACCCTGTTCTTCGAGCGGCTGACCGCCGCGCTGGACGCGGAGTCGTACGAGGAGAGCGGCACCGGCCGGATCGGGCTGTGCTACCTCGACCTGGACGGCTTCAAGGCCGTCAACGACACCCTGGGCCACCGCGTCGGGGACCAGTTGCTGGCCGCCGTCGCCGAACGGCTCAGGAGCTGCGCGCAGGAGACGGCCAGGACGGGCACCCCGCTGGTCGCCCGGCTCGGCGGGGACGAGTTCGCGCTGCTGGTCGAGGACTCCACCGGCACCGAACAGCTCGCCGACCTCGCCGAGTCGCTGCTCGACGCGATCCAGGCGCCCTTCGACCTCTCCGGCCGGAGGCTGTCGGTCTCCGCGTCGATCGGAGTGGTCGAGCGGCATGCCGCCGGGACCACTCCCACCGCGCTGATGCAGGCCGCCGACACCACGCTGTACTGGGCCAAGGCCGACGGCAAGGCCCGCTGGACCCTGTTCGACCCGGAGCGCAACGCCTCCCGGGTGACCCGTCAGGCCCTCGCCTCCACGCTCCGCCCGGCCATCGACCGGGGCGAGTTCGCGCTGGAGTACCAGCCGCTGGTGGGCATGGAGGACGACCGGGTGCACGGCGTGGAGGCGCTGGTCCGCTGGCACCATCCACGCTTCGGCACCCTGACGCCGAATCGGTTCATCTCGCTCGCCGAGGAGGACGGCTCGATCGTGCCGCTCGGGCGCTGGGTGCTGCGCACCGCCTGCCGTCAGGCCCGCGACTGGCAACTGACGCACCCGGACGAGCCGCCGATCTTCGTCAGCGTGAACGTGGCCGTCCGTCAGGTCTGGGACTCCGACCTGGTGTCGGACGTCGCCGACACCCTCGAGGAGACCGGCCTCGCGCCGGAGCTGCTCCAGCTGGAGCTGACCGAGTCGGCGGTGATGGGCTCGTCCGGCCGGCCGCTCCAGGCCCTGAAGGCGCTCAGCGACATGGGCGTACGCATCGCCATCGACGACTTCGGCACCGGCTACTCGAACCTGGCCTACCTCAGCCGGCTGCCGGTGTCGGTGCTGAAGCTGGACGGCTCCTTCGTCCGGGGCTTCCAGTACGAGGAGCGCGCCGCCGCCCCGCCGAACCCGGCCGACGAGGTCATCGTCGAGGCGATGGTGCAGCTGGCCCACCGGCTCGGGCTCACGGTCACCGCGGAGTGCGTGGAGACCTCGGCGCAGGCCACCCGGCTGCGCCGGATCGGGTGCGACACCGGTCAGGGCTGGCTGTACTCCCGTCCGGTGTCGCCGGACCGCATCTCCGAGCTGCTGGGCACGCCCGGGGTTCAGGCGGGCGTGGGCAATCCGTAGGCGTCCGCGATGAGTTCGTAGGAGCGCAGGCGTACGTCACCGCCGTGGGCGTTGGCGGTGAGCATCAGTTCGTCGGCGCCGGTGCGCTTCTGGAGTTCGTCCAGGCCGGTGCGGACCTCGTCGGGTGTGCCGTGGATGACGTTGGCGTTCCAGGAGTCGACGAACTCCCGCTCCATCGGGCTGAAGTCGTACGCCTCCGCCTCCTCGGGGGTCGGCACGAGGCCGGGGCGCCCGGTGCGCAGCCGCACCATGTTCAGCGCCGCGGCGAGCACCTGCCGGCGGGCCTCCTTCTCGTCGTCCGTCGCAAGGGCCGAGACGCCGATCAGGGCGTAGGGCGCGTCCAGGACCTCGCTCGGGCGGAAGGTCTCGCGGTAGAGGTCCAGCGCGGGGACGGTGTTCTGCGCCGAGAAGTGGTGGGCGAAGGCGAAGGGCAGGCCGAGCATGCCGGCCAGCCGGGCGCTGAAGCCGGAGGAGCCGAGCAGCCAGATCGGCGGGCGGTGCGGGGACTGCACACCGCCGGGCGAGGTCGCCTGCACCGGGCCGGGCACGGCGTGGATCCGCCGGTAGGGGTGGCCGTCGGGGAAGTCGTCGTCCAGGAAGCGGGTGAGCTCGGCGAGCTGCTGGGGGAAGTCGTCGGCGCCCTCGTTCAGCCGGTCGCTGCGGCGCAGGGCCGCCGCCGTGGCCCCGTCGGTGCCGGGGGCGCGGCCGAGGCCGAGGTCGACACGGCCCGGGGCCATGGCCTCCAGGGTGCCGAACTGCTCGGCGATGACCAGCGGCGCGTGGTTGGGCAGCATCACCCCGCCGGAGCCGAGGCGGATGCGCTCGGTGTGCGCGGCGAGGTGCGCGAGGATCACGGCGGGCGAGGAGGAGGCGACGCCCGGCATGGAGTGGTGCTCGGCGACCCAGTAGCGGTGGAAGCCGCGGGCCTCGGCGAGGCGTGAGATGTCCACGCTGGTCCGCAGGGCGTCGCTCGCGGTCCGGCCGGCGCCGACGGTCACCAGGTCCAGCACGGAGAGCGGGACGGGTGCGGTGCCGTGGGCGGTGCCCCGGATCTCCTCTGCGGCGTCTGCGGCCATGGTGGGGTGCCTCCTATGGGTGTGACGTTCGCTCCGCCACGTAACAGGAGAGAGTCCCCGGTTATTCCCGGGCGCGGGCGTGTGCGGGCCGGACGGGACTGCGGTATGATCATCCTGCCTGATCACGGGGATCTGCCCCGGTGATGGGCAGTGCGTTGGTGGTCCAAGGAAAGACGCCCCACTTCCTGTGGGGAGATGCAGGTGCAAGGCCTGCCCGGCGCTCGACGAGAACCCCGGCCCCGCTTCGGCGGGACCGGGGTTCTTCCGTGTGCGGAGCGGTCAGACCTGGACGATCGGCTCCCGCGTGAAGAGGGCGCCCAGCCCCGGCGCGTTCACCCTACGGTCTGTCAGACGCAGGCACTCCCAGGCCGTGACCTGGTTGGCGGTGAGGACCGGCTTGCCCAGTTCCTTCTCCAGCGCGGGGATGTGGGCCACCGTGTGCAGGGCCGTGTCCGGCAGGAGCAGGGCCTCCGCGTCCGGGTGGTCGGCGCTCCGGGCCAGGGCGAACACCTCCTCCTCGCCCCAGGTACCGACCTCCGCCGCGGTGATGATCCCGGAGCTGCGCACCCCGGTCACCTCCACCCCGTCGGCCCGCAGGAAGTCGGCGAAGAGCCGGGCCACGTCCTCCGGGTAGGTCGCGCCGACGGCTGCGCGCCGCGCCCCGATCTCCCGCAGCGCGTGCACGAAGGCGAACGACGTGGACGACGCCGGCATGCCCGCCGCCCGCGCGAGATTGCGCACCTGCTCGTGGGCGCCGTCCCAGCCGTGCACGAAGCTGCCGCTGGTGCAGGCCCACACCACCGCCTCCGCGCCCGCCAGCCGCAGCTGCTGGAGTCCGGCCGCCAGCCGCTCGGGCGATCCCATCTCCAGCAGCGCGTCGACCCGATGGGCGTCCTCACCGATGTCGGTGTGCACCAGGTCCACCCGGACATCGCTGCCCAGCAGCTGCTCGATACGCGGATAGTCGTCCTCTGCGGAGTGGCCCGGGTAGAGGAATCCCAGTGCGGTCATGTCCAGCCTTCCTGCTGCTTCTCTTCCGGCACGTCCGGCACGTCCGGCAGTACGGAGCCGGACGCCTGGCCCGGCAGTACGGTCCCGGAGCGCGCCGAGGTGTCGATCAGCGCCTGATACGGTCCCACCGCCCGGGTACCCAATCGGCGCAACGCCGCCCACATGGTCACCTGGTTGGCCGAGATGACCGGTATGCGCAGTTCGGCTTCGAGCTGCGGGATGACGTCGTAGGTCGGCAGGTTGGTGCAGGAGAGGAACAGCGCGTCCGCCGCGCCGAGCCGGCCGCGGACCGCCGCCCGCCGGGCCATGTCGACCACCTCGCGGTAGGTGACCTTCCAGATCTGCCGGGTGAGGCCCATGTACGCGCACCCGGTGACCGTGACACCGGCCCGTGCGACATAGCTCTCCAGGGACCGGGTGACGGACACGGTGTACGGCGTGACCAGCGCGACCCGGCGTACGTCCAGTTCCACCAGCGCCTCCAGCAGCGCGCCCGAGGTGGTGAGGGCCGGCACCGCGCCGGCCCGGCTCATCGCCTCGCACATCGCGCGCTCGCCGACGATCCCGCCGACGAAGCTGCCCGAGGTGCAGGCGTAGGCGACGACCTCGGGCGCGACCGCGGTGAGCGTGCGCACCGCGTCGCCGAGGGTCTCGTGCTCGCTGATCATCCGCGCCAGGTCGAGGCTCACCTCGACCGGCACGTACGGCGTGCGGGTCAGGTGCAGGGACACCTCGTCCGGCACCCAGCGCCACAGCTCGCGGTCCAGCGCGAAGTCGAAGGGGGCGACGACACCGACACCGCGCTGCGGGCCGGGGCCGCCGAGAAAGGAGACGTCCATGTCAGCACCGGCCTCACGCTGGGAGACGAGCACACAACGGATCGCGAGAACGCCCGTGTTGACGACGGTAGGTTGGGGTGCGAGCGTGGTCAATCCGCGCATCTCAGACTCCGGCCATTCCGTTCCCGAAAACCCCGGCCAGCCCGGAGAAACGGCGGCTCATGACCACCCCCACGCTGCTCGTCCTGGACGCCGACCCCCTCCCCCGGCTCGGCCGGCTCACGGGCCGCGTGCGGGTGGAGCACGCGGACGCCTCGACGCTCGCCGAGCGTCTGCCGTCCGCGGACGTGCTGCTGGTGTGGGACTTCACCTCGCACGCGGTGCGCGAGGCGTGGCCGGGCGGCGGGCCCCGGCCCCGCTGGGTGCACACCGCGAGCGCGGGCGTGGACCATCTGCTCAGCCCTGAACTGGCCGCCTCCGACACCGTGGTCACCAACGCGCGCGGGATCTTCGACCGGCCGATCGCCGAGTACGTCGCGGCCCTCGTCCTCGCCTTCGCCAAGGACCTGCCGCGGACGCTGGAGTTCCAGCGGGAGCGGACCTGGCGGCACCGGGAGTCCCGCAGGGTCGCCGGCACCCGTGCCGTGGTGGTCGGCTCCGGGCCGATCGGCCGGGCGATCGCCGGCACGCTCACCGCGCTCGGGATCACGACCGCCCTGGTCGGCCGCACCCCGCGCACCGGCGTCCACGGCCCGGAGGAGCTGGACCGGCTGCTGGCCCGCGCGGACTGGGTGATCGCCGCGGCGCCGCTGACGGAGTCGACGCGCGGCATGTTCGACGCCCGCCGGTTCGGTGTGATGCAGCCGTCCGCGCACTTCGTCAACGTCGGCCGGGGGCAGCTGGTCGTGGAGGACGCGCTGGCCGAGGCGCTGCGGCGGCGCTGGATCGCGGGCGCCGCGCTGGACGTCTTCGAGACCGAGCCGCTCTCCCCCGACAGCCCGCTCTGGCGGCTCCCGGGGCTGGTCGTGTCGCCGCACATGAGCGGGGACACGGTCGGCTGGCGGGACGAACTCGGCGCGCAGTTCGTGGAGTTGTACGAGCTGTGGGCGGCGGGCAAACCCCTGCCGAACGTGGTCGACAAGCAGCGCGGGTATGTACCCGGCCACTGACCTTCCCGGGAGGGTGGATGTCCGACGTCACCGAACTGACCGAGCTGACCGCCGTACAGCTCCTCGACGGCTACCGCAGGGGCGAGTTCGGCCCGGTGGAGGCGACCCGAGCGGCGCTGGAACGGGCCGAGGCGATCCAGCCTGAGGTGAACGCGTTCGTCCGGCTGCTCACCGAGGACGCCCTGGAGCGGGCCGCCGCGTCGGAGGAGCGCTGGCGGCGGGGTGAGCCGTGCGGGCTGCTGGACGGGGTGCCGGTCACGGTGAAGGACATCCTGCTGCTGCGCGGCGCGCCGACCCTGAAGGGCTCACGGACGATCGACCCGGCCGGCCGCTGGGACGAGGACGCGCCCTCGGTCGCCCGGCTGCGCGAGCACGGCGCGGTGTTCCTGGGCAAGACGACGACCCCCGAGTTCGGCTGGAAGGGGGTGACGGACTCGCCGCTCAGCGGGGTCACCCGCAATCCGCACGACCCGACGCGGACGGCGGGCGGATCCAGTGGGGGCGCGGCGGCGGCCGTGGCGCTGGGCGCGGGACCGCTGGCGCTGGGCACGGACGGCGGGGGCAGTGTCCGGATCCCGGCCGCGTTCTGCGGGATCTTCGCGCTGAAACCGACGTACGGCAGGGTGCCGCTGTATCCGGCGAGCGCGTTCGGCACGCTGGCGCACGTCGGCCCGATGACCCGGGACGCGGCGGACGCGGCGCTGCTGATGGATGTGATCGGGGCGCCGGACTCCCGCGACTGGTCGGCGCTGGGACCGGCGCCCGGCCCCTTCTCGGACGGGCTCGCGGGCGGGGTGCGCGGGCTGCGGGTGGCGTACTCGCCGTCGCTGGGCGGGCAGGTGCGGGTGGATCCGGAGGTCGCGGCGGCCGTGCGGCGGGCGGTGGAGCGGCTGGCCGGGCTCGGCGCGTACGTGGAGGAGGCCGATCCCGACTTCAGCGAGCCGGTGGAGGCCTTCCACACGCTCTGGTTCGCCGGGGCGGCGCGGGTGGTCCAGCACCTGACCCAGGAGCAGCGGGGGCTGCTCGATCCCGGGCTGCGGGAGATCTGCGGGGCCGGGGCGCGGTACTCGGCGCTGGACTATCTGGCCGCGGTGGATGTCCGTATGGACCTGGGGCGGCGTATGGGGCGCTTCCACGAGACCTACGACCTGCTGGTCACGCCGACACTGCCGATCACGGCGTTCGAGGCGGGGGTGGAGGTGCCGAAGGGGTCCGGGCATCGGCGGTGGACGGGGTGGACGCCGTTCACGTATCCGTTCAACATGACGCAGCAGCCTGCGGCGACGGTGCCCGTCGGTACGGATTCCGACGGGCTGCCCATCGGGGTTCAGCTGGTGGCTGCCCGGCATCGGGACGATCTGGTGCTGCGGGCTGCGCATGCGCTGTACGAGTAGTGGGCCGCGGGGGTACGGGTCACTTGCCCGCGTTGGCGGGGTGCCGCTGCGCCCACCCGTGCCGCCCTGGGGGCACCTCCCAGGCCCTTAAGGCACTGGGGGAGGCACGACTGCCCGCAGCTACCTCGCTCTGCGGAAGCTGAGGGTTTCGCCGGCCGCGCCTGTGCGCCATAGGTCGTTGCAGGCGTTGGCCATGAGGGTCAGGCCCTCTACGACCTGGCCCCAGACCGTGCCGGGGATCCAGCCCACGTCGCCGTTCAGGAGGAGGTTGTTGCGTTCGTAGAACAGGGCCAGGTCCACGAGTGTCGTTCCGGGGCGGACCTCGCGGTCGTAGCCGTAGGACTTCGTGCCCAGTTCGGCGCCCGCGAAGGAGAAATAGCACAGATCGCCCGGAATGGGGGTGACTGTCGGGTTCTCCAGGGGTGGCTCGGCTTCCGCGAAGGGCGGGAAGAGGGCGTAGATCTCGTTGCGGGCGTACTTGGCGTGGTAGACGTCGCCGGACAGCGGGAGGGAATTCCAGACGGCTTCGCAGGTGATCGGCGCACGGTCGTCGAGCAGCCGGGCCGTGCAGGTGATCCCGCGCTTGACCAGGGAGATCTCGAGGTATCGGTCTGCCATGTCCCCCATGGTCCCGCGCGGGTCAAGACCGCCGGACCGCCGAACGGGGCCGAAACTGGCCGGAATAACTCGCATACCTTCGGGTAGCCGCGCCGCCATGGCTCCACCACTGCAACCACTGAGACGATTCCGAGAGACCTCCGGGCCCTCGCGTCGGTCGCTGCTCGCGGGGGTCGCGGCGCTCGGCGCGCTGGGCGTCGCGGGCTGTTCCCGGGTGCCCACGGCGGCGACCACGGGCGGCGGCGACCTGCTGGACCGGCTCCAGGCGGCGGGCGTCGTCCGCCTCGGTATCGCCGGTGAGATCCCGTTCGGCTACATCGACAAGAACGGCGAACTGACCGGCGAGGCACCGGAGCTCGCGAAGGTCATATTCAAGCGGCTGGGTGTGGACCGGGTGCAGCCCGTGCCCACCGAGTTCGGCTCGCTGATACCCGGGCTGAACTCCCAGCAGTTCGATGTCGTGGCCGCCGGGATGTACGTCAATCCCGAGCGTTGCGAGCAGGTCATCTTCTCCGACCCCGACTACCAGATGCTCGATTCGTTCATCGTGCGCAAGGGCAACCCGAAAGGGCTGCACAGCTATCAGGACGTCGTCGAGAAGAAGGCCAAGTTCGCCACCGGCACCGGGTACGCGGAGATCGCGTACGCGGTCGAGGCCGGTTACAAGGAGAGCGACATCCTGATCGTCCCCGACCAGGTCGCCGGCCTGAACGCCGTCGAGGCCGGACGCGTCGACGTCTTCGCCGGGACCGCCCTCACCACCCGCGAAGTGGTGAAGAAGTCCAACAAGGCGGAGGTCACGGAGCCCTTCAAGCCGATCGTCGGCGGCGAGCCGCACGTCGACGGCGGCGCCTTCGCCTTCCGGCCGACGGAGACGAAGCTGCGGGACGCCTTCAACGTCGAACTGCGCAAGCTCAAGGAGAGCGGCGAGCTGCTCCGCATCCTCAGGCCGTTCGGTTTCACCGAGGCCGAGATGACGGATCTGACCGCGAAGGAGTTGTGCGGCGGATGACATCGGGACTCTGGGAACTGGTACTCAAGGGTGTCTGGGTCACGATCCAGCTGCTCGTCCTCAGCTCGCTGCTCGCGACGGCGGTCTCCTTCGTGGTCGGCGTCGCGCGCACCCACCGGCTGTGGATCGTCCGCTTCCTGGCGGGCTTCTACACCGAGGTGTTCCGCGGGACCTCGGCACTGGTGATGATCTTCTGGGTATTCTTCGTGCTGCCCCCGGCCTTCGGCTGGCAGCTGGTGCCGCTGTGGGCGGGCACGCTGGCACTCGGCCTGACCTACGGGGCGTACGGCTCGGAGATCGTGCGCGGTGCCCTCGCCGCGGTCGACCCGGCCCAGCGTGAGGGCGGTATCGCGCTCAGCTTCACGCCCTGGCAGCGGATGAAGCTGATCCTGCTGCCGCAGGCGGTGCCGGAGATGATCCCGCCGTTCTCCAACCTGCTGATCGAGCTGCTCAAGGGCACCGCCCTGGTGTCGATCATGGGCATGGGCGACCTGGCGTTCAGCGGCAACCTGGTGCGGCTGGCGCTCCAGGAGAGCGCGGAGATCTACACGTACATCCTGGTCATCTACTTCGTGATCGCCTTCCTGCTCACCCGGATCATGCGCGGTCTGGAGAAGAAGCTGAAGGCGGGGGTCGGCAAGGCCGTGGTCCGCAAGCCCGACCTGGAGCTGAAGCGGCCCGAGACCACGAACGTGGGAGGTGCAGTCTGATGCAGTGGGACTGGAGCGCGGTCTCCGACTTCATGCCGCACTTCTGGGACGGGCTGATCGTCACCCTTCAGGTGCTGGTCCTCGGCTCGCTGATCTCGTTCGCGCTGGGTCTGGTGTGGGCGCTGCTGATGCGGGTGCCGACGCGCTGGGTGACCTGGCCGGTCGGCGCGGTGACGGAGTTCATCCGCAACACCCCGCTGCTGGTGCAGCTGTTCTTCCTGTTCTACGTGCTGCCCGAGTGGGGGGTCACCTTCTCGGCGCTGACCACCGGTGTCTTCGCCATCGGGCTGCACTACTCGACGTACACGATGCAGGTCTACCGCGCCGGTATCGAGGCCGTGCCGGTGGGCCAGTGGGAGGCGGCGACGGCGCTGAACCTGCCGCTGCGCCGGACGTGGACCGTGGTGATCCTGCCGCAGGCCGTGCGCAGGGTGGTGCCCGCGCTCGGCAACTACGTCATCTCGATGCTGAAGGACACGCCGCTGCTGATGGCCATCACCGTGCTGGAGATGCTCGGTGAGGCGCGGCTGTTCTCCCAGCAGAACTTCCAGTTCACCGAGCCCCTGACGGTGATCGGCTTCGCCTTCATCGTCGTCTCCTACCTGGCCTCCCTTGCCCTTCGATCCCTGGAGCGACGCCTTGTCCACTGACACCCACGCCCCGTTCGAGAAGAAGCCCGAGAACGCGAGGAGCAGCGGCGAGCTGATCCGGCTGGAGCAGGTCACCAAGCGGTTCGGGGACCACACGGTCCTCGACCACCTGGACTTCTCCGTGGACGCCGGCAAGCACGTCACGCTGATCGGTCCGTCCGGTTCCGGCAAGACCACGATCCTGCGGCTGCTGATGACGCTGCTGAAGCCGGACGAGGGCACCATCACCGTCGACGGGGAGCAGCTGTTCCCGGCGCCCGAGAAGCAGGTCCGCGAGGTCCGCAAGAAGATCGGGATGGTGTTCCAGCAGTTCAACCTGTTCCCGAACATGACGGTGCTGAGGAACATCACCGAGGCCCCGGTCACCGTGCTCGGCATGTCCAAGGACGAGGCCGAGGAGCGGGCGCGGGAGCTGCTGGAGATGGTCGGGCTGACCGACCACGTCGACAAGCACCCCGCGCAGCTGTCCGGCGGTCAGCAGCAGCGGGTGGCGATCGCGCGGGCGCTGGCGATGCGGCCGCAGGTGCTGCTGCTGGACGAGGTGACCTCGGCGCTGGACCCGGAGCTGGTCGCGGGTGTGCTGGACGTGCTCCGGGACATCGCCCGTTCCACCGACATCACGATGCTCTGTGTGACGCACGAGATGAACTTCGCCCGGGACATCTCGGACCAGGTGCTGATGTTCGACTCGGGCCGGATCATCGAGGCGGGTTCGCCGGAGAAGATCTTCAGCGAGCCGGAGCACGACCGCACACGGGAATTCCTCAGCGCGGTCCTGTAGGCACGGGGCGTGAACGGGGCAATGCCCGAGGTCCACGCCGTGGAGCATGTCTCTGGCATATGCCAGGGGGTCGGCGCCGCAGATGAGGGGGCCGCAATTCTCGTCAACACCCGCTTCCCGGTAGCCGTTTGACGGCTATCGTGGAGGGGATTCGCTGACCGGATTGCGGCCCCAGGTCCTGTACGACGAGCGCAGGGGGAAACCGTGGCGCTGAGGCACGAGCCGACCGCGCCGTACCACTCGGCCCAGGACGCCCTGCGCGTACTGGAGACGGTGGCGCGGCACACCACAGGAGTCACCGACACCGAACTCGCCCGCGAGACCGGCCTCGGCACGGAGCGACTGACCACGCTCCTGCGGATGCTGCGCCGCGAGGCCTACGTCGAGCAGATCGCCGACGGCGCGTACGTCACCGGAGCGGCCTTCGCCCGCCTCGGTTCCACCGAGGGACACGAGGAGGCGCTGCGCGAGAAGCTCCAGAGCGTCCTGGACCGGCTCCGCGACAGCGTGGGCGCCGCCGTCTACCTCAGCCGGTACATCGACGGCGAGGTCAAGGTCACCCAGTACGCCGACAGCCCGGCCGCCCCGAAGGTCAACGAGTGGGTGGACTTCCGCTGCTCCGCGCACGCCACCGCGGCGGGCAAGAGCCTGCTCACCCAGCTCGACCACAACGGCCGGCGCGACCATCTGGCCCGGCACAGGATGGCGCGGCTGACCTCGCGCACCATCACCAGTGACACGCTGCTGCTCTCCCGGCTGGCGGCGCAGCCGCCCACCGTGCCCGTGCTCGACCTCCAGGAGTACGCGATCGGCACGGTCTGCGCGGCCGTCCCGATCACGGCCGGTTCGTCGGTGGGCTGTCTGGCGCTGTCCCTGCCGGTCGAGCACGCCCACCGCCTGCGCCAGGCGGCGGACACGCTCAACCGCAACGCGGCACCGGTGCTGCTGTCGCTGACGATCTAGGAGCTGTCCGCCCGGTCCGCGGTGGTCCGGAGCACCCCCGTGGACCGGGTATTATTTTCTCTGTCGCCGCCCGCGGAAAGCGGACGGCGGGAGTCATGCGCCGCTAGCTCAGTTGGTTAGAGCAGCTGACTCTTAATCAGCGGGTCCGGGGTTCGAGTCCCTGGCGGCGCACACCGAAGGGCCTCTCGTGGGAGCGAGAGGCCCTTTTGCGTACTCCCGCGACCCGCCGCCGGTGGCGAGGGTCAGAAGGTCACGTCCGAGCAGGCGTAGAACGCGTTGCCCGTGTCGTGGACGGTCCACACCGCGAGGATCACGTGGTGCCCGCTGAGCCCGCTCGGCAGCCGGCCGCTGTGCGAGAGGGTCTGCGGCGGACGCTGCCCGCCGTAGGGGACCGTGAAGAACGGCGTGAGGTTGAGGTCGGACCGGGACAGCTTGTGGTTCTGGTTCCAGCCCGGCTTGGTGACGTAGTACTTGAAGTCGGTCGTGGCGTGCATGGCCGTGAACTGCCACCGGAAGGTGTAGTTCTGGCCGCCCGACACCCGGGTGGTCGGCCAGGCCCCGCCCGAGGGAGTCCTCGGGTTGTCGAGCTGGCCGAACCGCGTGTTGTTGGCCGAGCAGATCTGCCCGTCGGCGGGACCGCCGGCGGGGAAGCCCTTCGGGCCCTCGACGCTCTGCGGCTCCCACTGGATGGATCCGCAGTTGGTCACCGAGCCGTTCTGGCAGAGCTTCTGCCGGCTGATCGGGAGGTCGGTGTAGCCGTGGCCGCTGGCACCACCGGAGGAGAGCACAAGCGCTCCGGTCGTGGCCAGTCCCACCGCGGCTGCGTACATCTTGGTCCGTGTGCGCATGCTGCCGCTCCTGGTGAACGTGGGGGAGTTTCCGTGAGCCGTGCAGGTAGGTCTAGACCAAGTGCAGAGTATTGCCGCGCATTGAACATGTCCATACCAATCGCAGGGCCTGTTCGCCCGACGTTCAGGGGCCCGTCTCCCCCCGTCCCGCGCAGAACGCCACCGTGAGGTCCTTCACCAGCACCTTGCGTTCGTAGTCGTCCAGCTCGACCAGCCCCCGCATGGTCAGGCGGGTGACCGTGTCCTCCACCGAATCCACGACCGAGCCGAGCACACTCGCCCGGTGCTGGGCGTCCAGCGCGGCGATCCGTCGCCGGTGCATCGCGGCGGCCACCTCGGGCGCGTACTCCACCCGCATCGGCCGCACCGCGAACACCTCGACCCCCACCGGCGCGGTGTCCGCCGCCACCAGCCGGGTCAGCGTGTCCTGCGCCGCGTCCACCGCGCCCTTCCCCGCGCCCGGCGCCGCCACCGGCACCCGCGACAACGCCGCCTCGACGCACGCGCGCAGATACGACTCGTGGTCCTCGACGCTCAGCGTCGCCCGCGCGGTGTCGCGGACCCGCCACACCACCAGGACCGCCACCCGCAGCGGCACCCCGCTCCGGTCGGCCGCCCGCATCGGCTCACCGCGCCAGTGCCGCAGCCGCACGTCGACCCGGCGGCGCAGGAGCAGCGGGTTGACCCACAGCAGCCCGGTCCGCCGGACGGTCCCCCGGTAGCGGCCGCAGAGGCCGAGCACCCAGGCCCGCCCGGTCCGGCCGCGGGCCAGACCGCCGAACCCGAACAGTCCGAGCGCCCCGGCCCCCGCGTACGCCGCCCACTGCGCGGGACCGAGGCCGGCCGCGCCCGCCGCCGGCCCGAGCACCTCCGCCACCGGCGGCGGCAGCACGCCCGCCCACCACGAGGTGGCCGCACAGCCGGCCGCTCCGCACACCCCGGCGAGCACTCCCACGATGCCGGGCAGCACCCGGGCGGGCCGCTCCACCAGGTCGGGTTCGACCCGCGGCACACAGGTCCGGGGCCGCTCGGCGGCCGGGCTGCGCAGCCGGGGGCGCTCTCCCGTGCCGCGCTCCCCCGCGCCCTGCTCGTCCGCGCCCGGCCGGCGGGCGACGACCGCCGGTCTCAGCCGCACCGGCGCCGGCTCGGGGGCGTCACGGAACAGCAGATGGACGGGGATCTCGGTGGTGGACTCGGTGTGGATCAGCCGCACCGGCCGGGCGGGCGCCGCACCGTCCACCGGGCCGCCGTCCACCGGGCCGCCGGGCTCGGGGACGTGTTCGGGGATGTTGTCGGGAACGGGGGACGTCGTCGTGGTCATGCGTGCCTCCAGCCTCCGCGCCAGATGCGTCACATCGGTCATCACTTCGAGGGACGTGGGCGTCGGGGGATGCCGTGCGCCCGGGGTGGGTCAGGAGAGGAAGAGCCGCCGCCAGGTCTCCGGGCCCGGATAGCCGTCCGCCGCCCCGCCGCGCCAGCCCTGGGCCCGCTGGAACGCCTCCACGTTGCGGCGGTCCGCCTCGGTCCAGCGCGGCCCCGGCCCCTTCGTGTAGTAACGGCCGAAGCCCTTCTTCACCAGCTGCCTCCCGAGCCGCGTGACATGGTCGTTGACGGCGCCGGGGCGGAACAGCGCCCGGCCCGGAAAGCCCGGCACCCCGTGCGAGGAGGGCGCCGACGACGCACCGGCGACAGCGGAAGCGGAATCTCCGCTTTGGATGTCCCGGCCCCCGCCGGTCGTCAGCAGTTCCCAGGTCGTCGGCCCCGGCAGCCCGTCCGCCGCCGCGCCCCGCCACCCCTGGGCCTCCTGGAACGCCCGGGTCGCCCTGCGGTCGGCGTCCGTCCAGCGCGGACCGGGAGGAGCGGGGTAGAAGTGCCCGCCGCCGCGGGCGACGAGCATGCGGCCGAGCTCGGTGACGTACGCGTTGTCCGCCCCGGGGCCGAAATAGGCCACTCCGGGGAACGGGATCCGGCCCGGTGCGGCGGGCCGCACCGCGGTCTCCGCCCCGCTCCCCGCCGTACCGTCGACCACCCCTTTGTAGCGGTACGGGACATAGCGCGCGGAGTTGTTCCAGTAGGCGTACGGGGTGGTCCTGCGCTGGGTGTGCGGGGCGGTCTGCTCGTAGGCGACGTACTGGGAGCGGGCGGAGTCGGCCCATCCGCCGAAGAGGACGACATGGGATCCGCCGTACGGGTCGGCGGCATTGTGGAACAGCAGCATGTCACCCGGCTGGAGTTCGTTCTTCGTGATTCTCTCGGCGTAATTCGCGAGACTTCCGGTCCATTCGTTCCCGGGCAGTCTCCAGGCCATCGAGACATAACCCGAACAGTCCTGCCGATAACCGTCGGACCAATAAGAGCTCACTCCGTACGGAACCTTCCGGGTGACCCATGTCCCGGCCCGCTCGATGATCTCCTCGCGGGTGATCGCGGGCACCCGCGCGGGGCGCGCGGGCGGGCCCGCCTGGGCGCCGGGTCCGTGCAGCGGCCCCCGCGCCCCCTGCGGGGTACTGGGCTCCTCGCCTGCGGGAACGTCCGGACCAGCGGGCCGCTGAGAGTGCGGGGCCGCGACCGCCGGAACCGCCTGGGCGGTGATCGCGGCGGAGGTCACGGCGGCCACGACGAGAGCCGTCCGGTGGGCCGCCGGATGGCCGGGAAGGCGGCCGGTCCGGGAATGCGGGAGAACGCGCCGCCAGTGCGCACAGCCGGGGCAGTCGCAGTCGCCCGCCGGATCGATTTCCTCGAATACCGGAGACTCCATGCGATTCCCCTCACACTCCCGGTCGAATGCTCCGCGTCGGTGCACGAGGGTCAGTTTCGCAACCGTCGTCCGCACGCGCATGTTGACGGTCCGAACGATGTACGGGCGGTGGCCCGGGGGCGTACCGGGCATGACCCCCGGGCGGCGGACGGGGCGGCCCGCGGTCGGGAGCACCCGCCGGGGTCCTGTAGAGTTACGCCGTCAGCGCGCGCCGCTAGCTCAGTTGGTTAGAGCAGCTGACTCTTAATCAGCGGGTCCGGGGTTCGAGTCCCTGGCGGCGCACCGACAGACGGGCTCCTCGTGCACACGAGGGGCCCGTCGGTTTTTGGCCGGATACCCTCTCGCGCACATTGAACCCCACGCACTCGAAACCCGTATGCAACACCGGACCCCCCGGGCCTCCCTCACCGTTCACATTGGACACGTATGACCGGTGAACACCATGTTTCGCATCTTGCGATCATGATGGGCACCGTAGACCCTGGGTTCTTCAAGTTGCTGCGGGTTCGCGGCGGTTGGGGGGCATGAAACCGGTTGCCGGTGATGCGGGACAAGGGATCCCGCTTCATGAAGCGATGCCGAGGGGGGCATCATGCAACCGGAACAGCGCTGTGCCGTGTCTATAAGGTGTGGGTGACGTGGTGACAGCGGTCAACCACTGACACGTCAGTGACGGTCGAGGGGGACCGGAGCGGACGTAAGGAAGCGACGAAACACGCGGTGACCACCGGGTGTTGGGGGGATGACTCATGACGTCGACGCCGACGGGCGCCGGGAGGGACGACGACCCGTCCCAGACCACCCAGCTCAGGGTGCCTTCGCACCGGAACTGGAACACGGGCGCGTTCCGCCGGATAAGGAAGACACTGCCGAGGTACGACTACGAGCACTACAGCCGGCTCGCGGGGCCCCTCACCCAGCCCGATCCGAACAAGCCGTACAAGGTGCAGTACCGCTCGCTGATCTCGCAGGAGCCGCACCGCATCCGGATCGCGCTGATGCTGGCCGCGGCCCCGGTGCTGTCGCTGGTCCTGCTCGTGTGGCTGCTCCAGCCCTCGCACTGGACCGAGCGCGACTACCCGGCGTTCGACTGGCTGCCGGCCCTCGACGTCGTCATGCTCGTCTCGATCGGCCTGATCGAGTTCTTCCGCTGCATGAACGTGCTGTCGAACGCGCACGCCACCCTGGTCGCCCGCGACCCGATCCCGGTGGTGCCCGAGACCGGCACCCGGGTCGCCTTCCTCACCTCCTTCGTGCCCGGCAAGGAGCCGCTGGAGATGGTGACGAAGACCCTGGAGGCGGCCGTCAAGATCCGCCACCGGGGCCTGATGCACGTCTGGCTGCTCGACGAGGGCGACGACCCGGAGGTGAAGGAGGTCTGCGCCCGGCTCGGCGTGCACCACTTCTCCCGCAAGGGCGTCGCGAAGTGGAACCAGAAGAAGGGCCCCCACCGCGCGAAGACCAAGCACGGCAACTACAACGCCTGGCTGGACGCGCACGGCGACGACTACGACTTCTTCGCCTCGGTCGACACCGACCACGTGCCGCTGCCGAACTACCTGGAGCGGATGCTCGGCTTCTTCCGCGACCCGGACGTCGGCTTCGTCATCGGCCCCCAGGTCTACGGCAACTACGACAACTTCGTCACCAAGGCCGCCGAGTCCCAGCAGTTCCTCTTCCACGCGCTGATCCAGCGCGCCGGCAACCGCTACGGCTCGCCGATGTTCGTGGGCACCTCCAACGCCGTACGCATCAGGGCGCTCAAGCAGATCGGCGGTCTGTACGACTCGATCACCGAGGACATGGCGACCGGCTTCGAGATGCACCGCGCCAAGAACCCGGCGACGGGCCGGAAGTGGCGCTCGGTCTACACCCCGGACGTGCTCGCGGTCGGTGAGGGCCCCAACGCCTGGACGGACTTCTTCACCCAGCAGATGCGCTGGTCGCGCGGTACGTACGAGACGATCCTCAAGCAGTACTGGAAGGGCTGGTACTCGCTCCCGCCGAGCAAGCTCTTCAACTACACGATGATGATCATCTTCTACCCGATGTCGGCCCTGAACTGGATCCTGGCGGCGCTGAGCTGCGCGCTGTTCCTGGGCCTGGGCGCCTCAGGTGTGAACATCGACCCGGCCGTCTGGCTGATGCTGTACGGCAACGCCTCCGCCCTCCAGATCGGCCTGTACGTCTGGAACCGCCGCCACAACGTCTCGCCGCACGAGCCGGAGGGCTCCGGCGGTGTCGCCGGCATGGTGATGTCCGCGCTGTCGGCGCCGCTCTACGCGAAGGCGCTGATCGACTCCGTCCTGCGCAGGAAGAGCAAGTTCGTGGTCACCCCCAAGGGTGATTCGGCCAGCCCGGACACCTGGTTCGGAACCTTCCGGTACCACTGGTACTTCATCCTGATCTTCGCCGGTTCCATCGCCGCGGGCTTCGTCTACGGACACTCGCACCCGGCGATGGTGATCTGGGCGACCTTCGCCCTGCTGATCACCGCCGCGCCGATGTTCGCCTGGCGCCACGGCATGCGGCAGGACCGCAAGAAGCCCGGCGCGCACGCCGGGGGCGGGCAGCCGGACTCCGCACAGGAGCCCAGGACCCAGCTGCTGCCGCAGATGCCGCAGCAGCAGCACGCCCCGCACCAGCCGCAGGCCCGCCCCCAGTGGGCCGGCTCCCACGGCGCACCGGGCGGATCAGGGGGCCCCGAAGGCCCGGGCGGGCCCGGGGGCGGCAACCCCGGCAACGACCAGACCATGCAGATCGCCCTTGGTGGACTTGGGGGACGTAAGGAATGAAGGACCGTGCAGGCCGCCGTCGCGCCCGTCGGATCGCGATAGGCACGGCGGTGGTGCTGGCGCTGGCCGGAATGAACGGGCCGTGGCTGTACCGCTTCGGAACCGAGAAATACCACCAGTACAAGATCAACCAGCCCGAGTACAAGGCCGAGAACGGCAAGTGGGAGATCGTCGAGTTCCCCGAGGAGTACCGGCAGAACACCATTCACGCGGCGCTGCTGCGCACCGGCAAGGTGCTGCTCGTCGCGGGGTCCGGCAACAACCAGGACAACTTCGACGCGAAGAAGTACGACACCCGGATCTGGGACCCGGTCAAGGGGACCATCAAGAAGGTGCCGACGCCCACCGACCTGTTCTGCACCGGCCACACCCAGCTCGCCAACGGCAATCTGCTGATCGCGGGCGGCACCAAGCGGTACGAGAAGCTCAAGGGTGACGTGAAGAAGGCCGGCGGCCTGATGATCGTCCACAACGAGAACCCGGACAAGCCGATCACCCTGCCCGCGGGGACGAAGTTCACGGGCAAGGAGAACGGCAAGACCTTCGTCTCGAAGGACCCGGTGCTCGTCCCGCGCGCCAAGAAGAACTTCGACCCGGAGACCGGCGAGTTCCTGGGCAACACCCCCGGCGTCGGCCGGATCTACGTCGAGGCGCAGAAGGAGGGCGCCAAGTACGAGACCGGCACGCAGGACAACTACAAGGTGCAGGGGCTCTCCGGCGCCGACGCGCGCAACACGTACGGCATCGCGGAGAAGCTCGCCCTGGACAAGAAGGACTTCCAGGGAATCCGGGACGCCTACGAGTTCGATCCGGTCGCCGAGAAGTACATCAAGGTCGACCCGATGAAGGAGGCCCGCTGGTACCCGACGCTCACCACCCTGAGCGATGGGAAGATCCTCAGCGTCTCCGGCCTCGACGACATCGGCCAGCTGGTCCCGGGCAAGAACGAGGTCTACGACCCGGAGACCAAGGAGTGGACCTACACCGACAAGGTCCGCCAGTTCCCGACGTACCCGGCGCTGTTCCTGATGCAGAACGGCAAGGTCTTCTACTCGGGTTCGAACGCCGGCTACGGACCGGACGACGTGGGCCGTGACCCCGGCGTCTGGGACGTGGAGACCAACAAGTTCACGAAGGTCCCCGGGCTGAGCGACGCGAACATGCTGGAGACGTCCGGCACGGTGCTGCTGCCGCCCGCGCAGGACGAGAAGTACATGGTGATCGGCGGCGGCGGGGTCGGCGAGTCCGAGCTGGCCAGCGAGAAGACCCGGATCGTCGACCTCAAGGCCGACGACCCCAAGTTCGTCGACGGCCCCTCGCTGGACAAGGGCACCCGCTACCCGCAGGCCTCGGTCCTGCCGAACGACGACGTGCTGGTCACCGGCGGCTCGGAGGACTACCGGGGCCGCGGCGACTCCAACATCCTCGAGGCACGGATCTACGACACGGAGAAGAACGAGTTCCGGCGGGTCGCCGACCCGCTGGTGGGCCGCAACTACCACTCCGGCTCGATCCTGCTGCCCGACGGCCGCGTGATGGTCTTCGGCTCCGACTCGCTCTTCGCCGACAAGGCCAACACCAAGCCGGGCAAGTTCGAGCAGCGCATCGAGATCTACACGCCGCCGTACCTGTACGGCGACAACGAGCAGCCCGACCTGTCGGGCGGGCCGAAGACGATCGCTCGCGGTGAGTCCGGCACGTTCGGCTCCGCTGACGCGGGGGCCATCAAGAGCGTGCGGCTGATTCGGCCTAGTGCGTCCACGCATGTCACTGATGTGGATCAGCGGTCGATCGCGCTGGAGTTCAAGGCCGAGGGGGATGAGATCACCGTGACGGTGCCGAAGAACAAGAACCTGGTTCAGTCGGGGTGGTACATGCTGTTCGTCAATGACGGTGACGGGACGCCCAGTAAGGGGCAGTGGGTTCGGGTGCCGTAGCGCTCCCGCGGGTGGTGGCCCTGGGTGCGGGAGCGCTGTGGCTTGTCGCGCAGTTCCCCGCGCCCCTTAGGGGGTTGAGCCTTCCGTGAGTTTCAAGGCGTACTCCGGCCACCACTCGCCGGCCTTCGGGCCGCCCTTGCATTCGCCGTCCGACTCTCCTGGGCGCTTGACCCACAGGTAGGCGTCGACCAGGGGGTCGGACGTCTTGGTGGTCGGGGTTTCGCCGAGGGCACGGCCGGGCGGGTTGCACCAGCGTTCGTCCGCCGCGCCCTCGGTGTAGGGGCCGTTGCCGTTGCGGCTGGTGTCGATGACGAAGGGCTTGTTGCCGATCTTGGCGGAGAGCTGCTTGCCGTAGGCGATGGAGTCCTCGGTGGAGTAGAAGTTGGAGACGTTCACCGAGAAGCCGTCGGCCTGCTCGACGCCGGCCCACTTGAGCGGTTCGTGGATCTGGTCGGGGTTGCCCCAGCCGGCGTTGCCCGCGTCCAGGTAGACCTTGGTGTTCTTCAGGCCCTTCAGCTTGGCGATGGCGCCCTTGAGGAGGTCGTAGCGCTCCTCGTGGAACTCGCCCGGGGTGCAGCCGTCCACCAGGTGCAGCACCGCGTCGGGTTCGAGGATCACGGTCGCCGGACGGTCGCCGATGCCCTTGGCGACACCGTCGACGAAGTCGCGGTAGGCGTTGCCGTCGGAGGCGCCGCCCTGCGAGTACTGGCCGCAGTCGCGGTGCGGGATGTTGTAGAGGACCAGCAGCGCCCTGCGGCCCACCTTGTCCGCGCCCTCGGTGAAGCCCCGGGCCTGTTCCTCGGGGTTCTCCGGGCTGATCCACTCGGCGACGGGCTGCTGGGCGATCTTGCGGATCTGGTCGGCCTCGGTCTTCTTGCCGTCCTTGACCAGTTCGGCGACCTGCCGTGCGGCGTTGCCGTCCGGGTTGACCCAGAACGGGTCCGATTCCTTCGGCTGCTGTGTGATCCCCGCACCGGCGTCCGGGTCGTCCCCCTTGTCGTCGGAGGAGGAGCACCCCGTGATCACGAGTGCCGCCCCCAGCGCCACCGCGGCCGCCCGCCCCCCGGCGAACGCCCCGACCCCCCTACTGCCGTACATCGAGCCCCCCTTGGGTGCACTTGTTCCATGTGCTCCGAGCCCCAATCCTGACATACGTCCCGCGGCAGCCACGAGGCCGAGCCAACCTTGTCCGCGAGCTGTTACAGCCCGGTGCCCCGGGTCGGCCCAGGGTGTGCGTTGCGATCCGCGGGCGGGGGCCACCTGCGGAGATCACGGACCGCGACCGCACCGGGACTTGGCGTCATTCACCCCCTAGGCCCGGCACCTCTTTCGTTCTAGAGTCGTGCCCACCGACCGGCCGGTGCCCCCGCACCACGGTCCATCACGGCCTCCCGCGCCGGCCGCCCGGGACACTCCCGCGGCCCGGGCCCCGCGCGGTCGAGGACCGGCCCGGTCGGCGGCCTCCGGGGAGCGGGTCGTCGGCCGGGCCAGGTACCGCCGGGCGTCGGGGAGTTACGGGGGATCAGGTTCCGGTTCCGGTCGGATACGCGGAGACGACGACCTCGGCCGTGCAGCCGTCGGGGGCCCGCTCGGAGCCCTCGCCGCAGGCGACCAGCCGGAGTTCGGCCCGTCCCGCGCGGCGCGGTTCGTGGGCCTGCCGGGTGCCGGGGCCGTCGGGGGAGCCGGCGCGGACGTCCTCGACGGTGAACTCGGCGACCGCGCCGTCCGCGCGGACCACCCGGATCTCCTGGCCCGG
Source organism: Streptomyces sp. NPDC031111 (assembly GCF_055570675.1). NCBI lineage: Bacteria > Bacillati > Actinomycetota > Actinomycetes > Kitasatosporales > Streptomycetaceae > Streptomyces > Streptomyces sp. NPDC031111. The sequence goes on along the minus strand of NZ_JBVIGS010000001.1, from coordinate 210,959 downwards.
TTCGAGGGTGCCCGCCCGGTGGAGGACGGCGTGCCCCGTCATCAGCGCGGTGCCGGGCGCGCCCGGCGGAACCCCGTCCGCGTGCCAGCGGACCACTCCCGGCGGTGCGTCAGGGACGTCGTGGGCGACCACCGGCGCCCGGACGCCGAGGGCGGGGATGTCGAGGCGCCGCGGGGGCGCGTCGGCCCGGGGCGGGCGTCCGGCCGCCGCCATGTCGCCGGTGGCGGTCCCGGACATCCCGGCGGGTACGTCGCCCGGCGCCCGGCCCCACAGCCACAGCCCGAGCAGCAGCACCAGCCAGGCCACGCCGGCGAGCAGCCGCCCGGTACCGGACGGGAGGCGTTGCTTGTCGGCCATGGTCAGTCCGTACGGAGTGCGACCGGCAGGGAACTCATCGTGCACCTCCAGACATCTGCGAGGGTCCCGCGCCCGGTACGGCGCCGCATCCCCGGACGTGCGGCGATTGCGCCGTACGGGTGAGGGCGGAGGCGGATGAGGTTTGGACGGCGACTGCATAGCATGAGGCGTCCCATGGCCCACGCACGGCAGGAGTCCGCCCCCATGACAGAGCGCAAGCCCATCGAATCGTGGCTCACCGACATGGACGGCGTGCTGATGCACGAAGGCGTTCCGGTGCCCGGCGCCGACGCGTTCATCAAGAAGCTGCGGGACTCCGGGCGGCCGTTCCTCGTCCTCACCAACAACTCGATCTACACGGCCCGTGACCTGCACGCGCGCCTCAACCGGATCGGTCTCGAGGTGCCGGTGGAGAACATCTGGACCTCGGCCCTGGCCACGGCGAGCTTCCTGGACACCCAGCACCCGAACGGCACCGCCTATGTGATCGGCGAGGCTGGCCTGACGACGGCGCTGCACGACGCGGGCTACGTCATGACCGACGCCGAGCCCGACTTCGTGATCCTGGGCGAGACGCGTACGTATTCGTTCGAGGCCCTGACGAAGGCGATCCGTCTGATCAACGCCGGGGCCCGGTTCATCGCCACCAACCCGGACAACACCGGTCCCTCGCCCGAGGGGGCGCTGCCCGCGACGGGTTCCGTGGCCGCCCTGATCACGAAGGCCACGGGGAAGGAGCCGTACTTCGTCGGCAAGCCGAACCCGCTGATGATGCGGACCGGTCTGAACGTCATCGGGGCGCACTCCGAGAGCAGCGCCATGATCGGTGACCGGATGGACACGGACGTGCTGGCCGGGCTGGAGGCCGGGATGGAGACGTTCCTCGTCCTCACGGGGCTGACGACGAAGGACGACATCGGCCGTTACCCGTACCGGCCGACCCGGGTCGTGGACTCGATCGCGGACCTGGTGGACCTCGTCTGAGCCGGCGAGCCGGCGTCAGGGGCGCCTGCGCGTCAGCAGCAGGGCCAGGGCGCCGGTGAGCAGGACCACCGCGGTCACGACGAGGACCCGGTCGCCGGTCCCGGTCGGGGCGAGCTCGTGGGCAAGGGGGAAGCGCCCGCTCCCCCGGCCGGGCTCGGGTTCGGCGTCGACGCGGAAGCGGTAGTCGTTCGACTGGCCGACCCAGTCGCCGTCGTCGCCGCGGCGCTGGACGACGGCGGCGTTGGCGGTGACCTCGTTGGGGACGGCGTCCGAGGTGAGGGCGAGGCGCAGCTTCACACCGAGGGTCTCGCCGGGGCCGACCGTGAATCCGGGGAAGCCCGCGCGGTCGTCGGCGAGGGCTCCGACGAGTTCGTCGGCGTCGGTGGCCTCGAACCGGACGGGGTGGGGCCGTCCCTCGCCGTCGTAGAACTCCAGGTGCGGCTGTGCGGGGGTCAGCGCGCGTTCCTCGTCGACGAGTACGACGACGGGGTGGACACCCGTGCAGGGGCGGTCGGTGGTGTTGGTCAGGGCCAGGTACCAGGTGGCGAAGCCGCCCCCGGCCGGGTACGCGCCGGGGCCGCCGTGGATCCGGGTGGTGAGGGGGAAGTCGCGGCCGTCGGCGGGCGCGCAGGCGGGCGGTGGGGCGTGGGCGTGCGCGGGGGCCGCGGGGACGGCGGGGAGGGTGGCGGCCAGTGCCGCCGCCAGGCAGAGGGACGCGGGCGGGAACAGTCGCATGAACATATGAGCCTGCCGGTGGATCGCCGTCGCGGACACCGCCATTCGGGCAAGGCTCGGGCGAGTTTTGCGCCAGTCGGCCAGAAAGTGGCGCAATCACGCATTGCCGCTCCGTCGCGCGCCCCGCAGCCTGAAGGGCGGGAGCGCTCCCACACGATCTCCCCTCCTCTTCCGGCGCACGGAAAGAAGGACCTATGGATTGTCATATACATGGCCATAACGTAGGGCGCCGTCTGGTGCTCGCCCTCAGCACCCTCGCGGCGGTGCTGCTGACACTCCTCACCCCGTCACCCGCGGCGGCGGAGGCGGAGGCGGACGCCTCGTCCGTCCCCCTGCCGTCGCTCAGCGCGACCACCACCCAGGTCGCCTCCGGACTGAGACGGCCCACCGCCATCGTCGCCCCCGACGACGGCACCGACCGGCTGTTCATCACCGAGAAGTCCGGCACCGTCCGCACCTACCACCCGGACACCGGCCTGGCGGGCACCCCGCTGATCGACATCACCTCCGCCGTGGACGAGACGGGCAACGAGCGCGGTCTGCTCGGCATCGCCCTCCCGCCCGACTTCGCCGACAGCCAGGACCTGTATCTGGCGTACACGGCACTGCCCGACGGCGCGGTCACGGTCGCCCGCTACCGGCTCGACGAGTCCCGTCTGGAGCCCCTGCTCTCCCAGGAGCACGCCGAGTACAACAACCACAACGGCGGCCAGCTCGCCTTCGGCCCCGACGGCAACCTGTACTGGAGCATCGGCGACGGCGGCGGCTCCGGGGACCCCTTCGATTCCGGCCAGCGGCTGGACACCCTGCTGGGCAAGATCATGCGCATCGACGTGAGCCGCGCCTGCGCCCCGCTCGCGTACTGCGTCCCCGCCGACAACCCCTTCGTCGGCACCCCCGGCGCCCGCGAGGAGATCTGGCTGTACGGGCTGCGCAACCCGTGGCGGTTCTCCTTCGACGACGCCGACGGCTCGATGTGGATCGGCGACGTCGGCCAGGGCCACTGGGAGGAGATCAACCACCTCGCCCCCGGCCAGGGCGGGCTCAACCTCGGCTGGTCCTGCTACGAGGGCCTGGAGAAGTTCGCCGACGGGGACTGCCCGCCCGGCGAGGAGTACACCGAGCCGGTGTTCACCTACTCGCCGTACACCGGCGGCTGCTCGGTCATCGGCGGCCGGGTCTACCGCGGCCAGGAGTACGCCGACCTGGTGGGCGGCACGTACATCGCCACCGACTACTGCTCGTCCACGGTCTGGGCGCTGCGTCCCGACGGCCGGGGCGGCTACGAGCAGGCGGAGATCGGGCGGATGCCCACGCAGGTGACGTCGATCGGCACGACCGTCGACGGTGAGTTCTACGTGGTCAACGACCTGCCCGGCGGGCTGCACCGGGTGTCGTTCTCGCGGGAGGAGCCCACCTGCCGGGTGGACCGCACGGTGACGGCGTGGGGCACCGGCATGACGGTCGACCTCACCGTCACCAACACCGGCGACACCCCGGTGGACGGCTGGACGCTGGAGTTCCCCGTGACCCTGGACCAGACGATCATCTCCGACTGGAACACGACCATCACCCAGCTGAGCAACACGATCACGGCGACAAACGCCTCCCACAACGCCACGATCGCCCCAGGCGCCAGCATCACCCTCGGCTACCTGGCCCAACACACAGGCGACACAACCCCACCACCCCGCTTCAAACTCAACGGCGACGCCTGCGCAGTGACATAACTGCCCAGCTGCGCAGCCGCGTAGCTGCGGGCAGTCGTGCCGCTGGGGCGGCACGGGTGGGCGCAGCGGCACCCGGCAAACGCCGGCAAGTGACACCCACCCCCGGACACGCAACGGCACGCCGGCACGGAACCGGCGTCAGGCGTCCCCCCGTCCGAACAGCGGCGCAAGCACCAGTTGCGCAGCCCCCTCCGCAACCCCCCGCGCCCCACCCGGCGCAACCCGCACGGGCACGGCCCCGTCCCCGCCGCCCCCCTCCCGCCGCGCCCGCGCGGCGAGGACGGCGCCGACCCCGCCCACGAACGCCTCCGGCGCCCCCGCCACCGTCCGCCCCCCGAGCAGCACCAAATCAATGTCGAGCAGCCCGACAAGATTCGCCGCCCCCGCCCCCAGCACCCGCGCCGCCTCCACGAAATCCCCCCGGCCGACGGCATCCATGCACAGCGCCTCGATGCACCCCCGTGCACCACACCCGCACACCGGCCCGTCCAACTGGATGACCTGGTGCCCGAACTCCCCCGCCCCGGTCCTGACCCCCCGGTACACGCTCCCCCCGATCACCAGCCCCGCCCCCAGCCCCGTACCGAGGTGCAGATAGGCGAAGGAACCGCTCTCACAGGAACCGCCCTCGCCACCCACCGCCAGCCCCAGCGCCGCCGCGTTGGTGTCCTTGTCCACGACCACCGGCACCCCCAGCCGCCGCGCCAGCGCGTCCCGCAGCGGGAAGCCGTCCCACTCGGGAAAGCCGGTGACCCGGTGCAGCACCCCCTTGCCGTGGTCGAGCGGTCCGGGCAGCGCGACCCCCACACCGAGCGGTGACGGCCGGGCCGCCCCCACGACGTCCGCCCACAGCTCCCCGACGACCCCGGCCACCCGCGCCAGTACCGCCTCCGCCCCCGCGCCCAGGTCCAGCGGAGCCCTCCGCTGGGCCACCACCGTCCCGACGAGGTCGACCAGCACCGCCCGCACCTCGTCCCGGTCCAGATGCACGCCCACCGCGTGCCCCGCCTCCGGCACCAGCCGCAGCACCGTGCGCGGCTTGCCGCCCGTGGACGCCCGGCGCCCCGCCTCCGCCGCGAGCCCGTCCTCCCGCAGCCGGGCCGTGATCTTGCTGACCGCCTGCGGGGTGAGCCCCGTCCGCTCGGCCAGTTCCAGCCGGCTGATCCCCTCCGCTCCCGCGGTCCGCAACAGGTCGAGCACGAGCGCGGTGTTGTGGCTGCGCAGGGCGAACAGATTCACCCCTTGGTGCGCGCCGTCGTTCGTCCTGTTCACCCGCCCATTGTCTCTTCTGCTTGCACTTTGGCAACAGCGTTGCGAAAGTAGGACCATGACTGGCACTCCCCTCCGCGTCGGCCTCATCGGCTACGGCCTCGCGGGTTCCGTGTTCCACGCCCCGCTGATCGCCGCGACCGAGGGCCTCGCGCTCGACACGGTCGTCACCTCGAACCCCGAGCGGCAGCAGCAGGCCCGCGCCGAGTTCCCGGACGTACGCGTCGCCTCGACCCCGGACGAGCTGTTCGACCGCGTCGGCGAACTGGACCTGATCGTCATCGCGTCCCCGAACAAGACGCACGTCCCACTCGCCAAGGCCGCCCTCGAGGCCGGGCTGCCGGTCGTCGTCGACAAGCCGATCGCCGGCACGGCGGCCGAGGCGCGCGAGCTGGCGGCGCTCGCCGAGGAGCGCGGTCTGCTGCTCTCCGTCTTCCAGAACCGCCGCTGGGACAACGACTTCCTCACCCTGCGCCGGCTGATCGCCGACGGCGTACTCGGCGACGTCCAGCGCTTCGAGTCCCGCTTCGAGCGCTGGCGCCCTCAGCTCAAGGGCGGCTGGCGGGAGTCCGGTGACCCCGCAGAGATCGGAGGTCTGCTCTACGACCTCGGCAGCCATGTCGTCGACCAGGCGCTGGTCCTCTTCGGCCCGGTGACCGCCGTGTACGCGGAGGCGGACATCCGCCGCGAGGGCGCGCGGACCGACGACGACACCTTCATCGCGCTGACGCACGCGAACGGCGTCCGCTCCCACCTCTACGTCTCCGCGACCACGGCCCAGCTCGGCCCGCGCTTCCGCGTCCTGGGCTCGAAGGCCGGCTACGTCAAGCACGGCCTCGACCCCCAGGAAGCCGCCCTGCGCGACGGCCTGCGCCCGGCGGCGGCCGGCGCCGACTGGGGCACGGAGCCGGAGGAGCTGTGGGGCCGCGTCGGCGCCGGCGAGTCCCCCGTGACCGGCGGCGGCCGGCCCACGCCGACCCTGCCGGGCGACTACCCCGCGTACTACGCGGCCGTGGCGAACGCACTCCTGGAGGGCGCCCCCAACCCGGTGACCGCCCACGAGGCGGCCGCCGCCCTGGACGTACTGGAGGCCGCACGCCGTTCGGCCCTGGAGAAGGTGACGGTGACGCTGTGACCACCCCCGAACTCACCCCGAGCGTGGAGGAACTGGAGGCGCAGGAACGCCGCCTGGTCTTCCAGCGGTTCACCCACGACGACGCGTGGGCCCTCGGCTCCCTGCTGGTGGAGATGGCCCGGGAGCGCCAGGCCCCGGTCGCCATCGACATCCACCGCGCGGGCCAGCAGCTCTTCCACGCGGCCCTGCCCGGTTCCGCCCCCGACAACGACGCCTGGATCGCCCGCAAACGCCGGGTGGTGGAGCGCTACGGCTCCGCCTCCTACCTGGTGGGCGCCCGTCACCGGGCCAAGGGCACGACCTTCGAGGCGTCCTCCCGGCTGGACCCCGACACCTACGCGGCCCACGGCGGCTCCTTCCCGATCACGGTGGAGGGCGCGGGCGTCATCGGCTCGGTGACCGTCTCCGGGCTGCCGCAGCTCCAGGACCACCTGCTGGTGGTGGCGGCGCTGGAGCGGTTTCTCCAGGTCTGACCGACCACCCGTCCGGCCCTCCGGGGAATGGGCACCGGTGTGGCTCCTGTTGGCACGCGGTAACAGGAGAAGTGATCACCACGGCCCACCGGAGGGATCGGAACCGATGAGCGACACCACCGCCGCCTTGAAGGACTCCGTCGGCAGGTACGGCATCTGGAGCGGGGCACTGCGCGCCAGTGGACCGCACGGGCACGACGAGCGCGCCGAGGCCGCCGCGGAGGTGGAGGAGCTCGGCTTCGGCGCCCTGTGGCTGGGGGGCAACAGCTCCGCCGAGGACGCCGCCCCGCTGATCGGGGCGACCTCCCGGATCGTCGTCGCCACCAGCATCCAGAGCGTCTGGGAGCACGAGGCGTCCGAGGCCGCCGCCCGCTTCGCCGAGCTGGAGGCGGCCCACCCCGGCCGCTTCCTGCTCGGCCTGGGCGTCAGCCACGGCCCCATGGTGAAGGGGTACGAGCGCCCGTACTCGAAGATGGCCGGCTACGTCGACGAGCTGGACCGGGCGGGAATGCCGGCCGGCCGCCGGGTGCTGGCGGCGCTCGGTCCGAAGATGCTGGAGCTGTCCCGGGACCGGGCGGCGGGCGCGATCCCGTACCTGGTGACGCCCGAGTACACGGCGAAGGCCCGGGCGGCCCTCGGTGACGGGCCGCTGCTGGCACCGGAGCTCAAGGTGGTCCTCGACGACGACCCGGCCCGGGCCCGCGCGACGGCCCGCGCCTACCTCGCCGGCTACCTCCGGCTCCCCAACTACACCCAGAACTTCCTCCGCATCGGCTTCACCGACGCCGATGTCGCGGACGGCGGCAGCGACCGTCTGATCGACGCGGTGTTCGCCTGGGGCGACGACGACACGATCCGCGCCCGCGTCACGGCCTTCCACGAGGCGGGCGCCGACCATGTCGCCCTCCAGGTGGTGGAGGACGACATGACACCCCTGCCGAGGAAGGGCTGGCGCAGGCTGGCCGCACTACTGGGCTGAACCGAGGGGGAGCGGGCGGAGGCTCAGGCGTCCTTCAGCTCCTGCCGCTGCCGCCCGAGCCCGCCGATCTCCAGCTCGACGACATCCCCCGCCCGGAGATACGGCTTCGGCTCGGGCCGCCCCATCGCCACCCCGGCAGGCGTCCCGGTGTTGATGACGTCTCCGGGGTAGAGCGTCATGAACTGGCTGACGTACCGCACGACCTCACCCACCGGGAAGATCTGCTCGGCGGTGGTCCCGTCCTGCTTCAGCTCCCCGTTCACCCACAGGCGCAGCGACAGGTCCTGCGGGTCGGGGACCTCGTCGGCGGTCACCAGCCATGGCCCCAGCGGGTTGAACGTCTCGCAGTTCTTCCCCTTGTCCCAGGTCCCGCCCCGTTCGATCTGGAACTCCCGCTCGGAGACGTCGTGCGCGACGGCGTACCCCGCGACATGCGCGAGGCCCTCCTCCGCCGACTCCAGGTACCGCGCCGTACGCCCGATCACGACCGCCAGCTCCACCTCCCAGTCGGTCTTCACCGACCCGCGCGGCACCAGCACCGTGTCATGGGGCCCGACCACCGTGTCCGCCGCCTTGAAGAAGATCACCGGCTCGGACGGCGGCTCGGCCCCGGTCTCCCGGGCGTGGTCGTGGTAGTTCAGCCCGATGCAGACGATCTTCCCGATCCGTCCCACCGGGGGCCCGATCCGCAGCCCCGCCTCGTCCAGCGCGAGCAGGTCCCCGCTGTCCGCGGCGGCCCTGATCCGCCCGAGCGCGTCCTCGTCGGCGAGCAGCGCCCCGTCGATGTCCGCGACGAGACCCGACAGGTCCCGCAGGGTCCCCTCGGAGTCGAGCAGCGCGGGCCGCTCCTGTCCCGCCGTACCGACTCGCAGCAGCTTCATGATCCGTCTCCCTCGATCGCGGGCCCGCCCGACGAACACGACCCGGATGCGGCGAGGCGCAGCCATCGGAGGACTGGTCGATCCTCCAAGCTGACGTACCACTCCGCAAGACCTCGTTCACGTACTGGACCGGGCGCCCCGCCCGTCACCGGTACAGCACGGCCCGCTCCACCAGCCCCCACGTCGTACTGGTCACCATGTACAGCGCGGCCGCCAGCGGCATGACGGCGACGGTGACGAGCGTGAAGAAGGACATGAACGGCATCACCTTGGTCACCGCCCCCAGCCCCGGCACCTGTTCGCCCCCGCCGGCGGCGGGCAGCGCGGGCTGTGCGGCCATCATCCGCCGGGACAGCCGGTACCCGAACCAGGCGACGACGCCCGCGACGGCGAACAGCCCGACGTACACGAGTCCGGGTCCGCCGAACATCCCGCCGTCCCCGAGCGCGTCCGCCCATCGCCCGCCGAGCGGCGCGTCGAACAACCGGTGCCCGAGCAGTTCGTTGGCCCGCCCGCCGATCGTCTCGCTGGAGAACAGGTGGTACAGCAGGAAGAACGCGGGCAGTTGGAGAAGGCTCGGCAGGCATCCGGACAGCGGTGACACCTTCTCCCGCGCGTGCAGCTCCAGCACGGCCCGCTGCAACTTCTCCGGATCGCGGCCGTGCTTGCGGCGCAGCTCGGCGATGCGCGGCTGGAGCGCCGTGCGGGCCTTCTGTCCGCGCGCGGCGGCCCGGGACAGGGGGTGGACGAGGAGTCGTACGAGCGCGGTGAACAGGACGATCGCGGCGGCCGCCGCGGAGACGCCGAACAACGGCTGGAGCAGGTCGGCCAGTTGCTCGACCAGGCTGGCGAAGACGGACATGGGTGAGCCCTCCGGGGGTCTCGTCGTGCCGGAAGTACGGGATGGACGGCGGCATGACGACCCGCAGCGGGGCGTGTGAACGAACGAAAGGGTGCCCTACGCGGCGGTCGCCGGGAGGGCCCGCCCCGGTGCCCGGGGCCTGGTGCGCCCCTTGGCGTCGGGGTCGCGCTGGGGCAGGAAGGCCGTACGCCGGTCACGGTCGCGTATGGCCGTACGGACCCGGGTGGGGGCGACGGCGGGCGCGCAGCGCGCGAGGACGAGCGCGCAGACGGCGAGCGCGGCACCGGCGGCGGCGGTCGCGGCGAGCGCGACATGGACCACGGACAGCCCACCGGCGGCCGGCAACAGCAGCAGGACGGCCTGCACGAGGGGGAGCAGCACGGCGAGGGACCGCAGCACGCGATCACGCATCACGCGCCCCCTCTCCCCTCAACTCCGGTCCCGCTTCCGTCCGTTATACCGGATCGATCTCGACGGGCTGGAGCAGCCGCTTCGGCTTGAGCAGCGCCCGGCTGACCGGATCCGCCGGTTCCCGGTTGAGTCCGGGGCCCGGCAACACCTCAACGTCCGGCACCGGCACCACGGTTCCGCAGGCCGGACATTCGCCGTAAGGACCCAGCTCGGTGCCGCAGTCGGCGTGCCGGAAGACGCGCAACTGGGTGCGGGTCAGGTGCTCGCGGCCCCACAGGCCGAGCGCCCGCAGCGCGGGCCACAGGGCGATCCCGCGGTCGGTGAGGACGTACTCGTCGCGGGGCGGCGACTCCTGGTACCGGCGCTTCTCCAGGATGCCCTGGGCGGTCAGCGTCTGGAGGCGGGCGGCGAGGACCGCGCGGGGGATGCCGAGGTGGACGAGGAAGTCGTTGTAGCGCCGGACTCCGTAGAGGGCGTCACGGATGACGAGCAGCGTCCAGCGTTCCCCGATGACCTCGAGCGCGCTCGCGATCGAGCACTCCTGGTTCGCGTAGTCCTTGCCCAGTGCCATGCCGTCCACTGTAACCAGTTTCCCAGATGTTGGTTCAATGACCGAACCTGAGGTGTTACGGTGACCGCCACGTCGTAAGTTCATTCAATGAACCTACAGCGTCCCGACCATCCCGGATCCACCGCAGCCCGAGAAGGACGCTCCTGTCATGACCGGCACCGATCCCACCCGCACCACGACCACCACCACGACCGAGCGACCGGGCGGCACCGGCTCCCAGCGGGACTCTCCCCCGCGCCCCGCGGCCACCCTCGCCCTCACCAGCGCCGCCACCGCCGTGGCCCTGATGACGTACACCACGCCGATCATCACGCTCCCCGACACCGCCGCCGCCCTGCACACCCCGCTGTCCGCCCAGGCCTGGCTGCTCAACGGCACCCCGCTCGGCCTGGCCGCCCTCCTCCTCGTCGCCGGCAGCCTCGCCGACGACTACGGCCGCCGCCGGATCTTCGTCTCCGGCACCCTCGCCCTCGGCATCACCACCGCACTGGGCGCCCTCGCCACCACCACCTGGCTGTTCACCCTGGCCCGTATCGCCCAGGGCGCCGCCAGCGCCGCCCTCCTGGCCAGCAGCCTCGGCCTGATCGTGCACGCCTTCCCGACCCCGTCCGGCAGGGTCCGGGCGACGGGGGTGTGGGGCGCGTTCGTCACCGGCGGCATCGCGGTCGGCCCGCTCCTCGCCGCGGCGATACCCGACTGGCGGGCGGCGTACGCCGTCCTCGGCACCGCCGCCCTGATCGTGGCCGCCCTCGGCACCCGCGCCCTCACGGAGTCACGCTCCCCGCGCGGCGGCCGACCGGACTTCGCCGGTGCCGTGACCTTCGGACTGGCCCTGGTCTCCCTGGTCGCGGCCCTGACCCTGGGCCGCGACGGCTGGCTGCGCACCCCCGTCTGGCTGCTGCTGGCGGCGGCGCTGTTGCTCCTGGCGGCCTTCGCACGGGTCGAACGCCGCACCCCCACCCCCATGATCGACCTCTCCCTCCTGCGCCGCCGCGACTTCCTGGCCTCCTCGATCGGCGGCCTGTTCACGGGCCTGTCCGTCATCGGCCTGTTCAGCTACCTCCCGGCGGTGCTCCAGGGCACCCTCGGCATGTCCGCGCTGGACACGGCGTGGCTGACCCTGCTCTGGGCCGGCCTCGCCTTCGCCGTCGCCCTCCAGGCCCGCCGCCTGGCCGGCCGCGTCCCGACCCGCGTCCAGCTCGCCCTCGGCTTCGCCCTGCACGCGGGAGGCGTCCTCACCATGCTCGGCGCGGTCGACGCGGGCTCCACGGCCCGCTTCGTCCCCGGCATGATCGTCGCCGGCGTCGGCAGCGGCCTGCTCAACGCGGCCCTCCCCCTCCTCGCCGTCGAGTCGGTCCCCCCGGCCCGCGCGGCGATGGGCTCCGGCGCCCAGCAGACCTTCCGCTACATCGGCTCCTGCGCGGGCGTCGCCCTGACAATCGCCATCGCCACGTCGTCGAGCGGCGGGGTGGCACGCGGCACGGACATCGCGATGGTGGTCTCGGTGGCCCTGGCGGCGGTGGCGGCGCTCACGGTGGTGTTCCTCCGGGAACGCGGCTGAGCCCGCCGCGGCCCGCCGCTCCCTCACCTCTGTCACCCGACGGCAGTACGGTGTCCCCCATGCGCCCCGACACGCCTGCCGAAAACGTCGACCACACCGCCGAAGCCGCCCGCCTGGAGCGGACCGCCGACCTCTACCCCGAGGACGCCGAGGCCCTGCTCCTGCGGGCCGCCGCCCACCGCGAGCTCTCCGGCGACCGCCCCACCGCCACCGCCCTCTACGACCGCCTGCTGGCCTCCACGCGGGAGCTGGACAACCCGTATCTCGTACGGGCCCTCAAGGCGTCCAACCTCTGGGAGTACGGCCACGAGGCGGAGGCCCGCGCGATCATCGACGGCATCCGCACGGCGTCCCCGCGCGACCCCGCCCCGTGGGTGATCGTCGCGGAGTCCCTGGAGTCCCACGACGAGCTGGAGCAGGCGCACGAGACGTTCTCGGAGGCCGTACGCCTCCTCCTCACCGATGTCACGGAGCCCCCGTACGCCACCCACCCCCTCCTCTTCGGCCGCCACCGCGTACGCAGGATGCTCGGCGCGCCGCACGACGAGTGGGACGCCCTGGCGGACACCGCGCACACCCTCCCGATCACCCTGGACGAACTCCACGACCCGAAGCGGGTGTGGTCCCTGGGCTCGGAGAACCCGGCGGAACTGGAGGCGGAGATCATCCGCCTCCGCGCGGAACTGGGCGCGTACCGGGAGGCGCTGTCCCGCCCGTTCCCGGTGGCGGTGCTCCACTGGCCGGCCGACGAACTGACGGAACTGCTGTCGGCGTACCCGACGCTCGCCGAGGAGTACCCCTCGCACGAGGAGCACCTCACCTCCATAGAGGCCGCCCTGCGCGAACTGGCCGCGTCCGGCACCCCGAACCTGGGCATTGTCACGGGCACGGTCCCGTCGTACGAGGCCTTCGCCGCCTCGGAACTCACCTCCCCGACCGACCCGGCCCTGCTCCCCCAGTACGCGACGACGCTGGCGGCCCGGGGCCGGGCGGTGGCGTGGCCCCCGGAGCGGACGGCGGCGTGCTGGTGCGGCTCGGGACGGACGTACGGCGACTGCCACGGAACCGCCGCGTGACGGCGTACGTCTTGGCGCACAACTGACGTCGGCTCCGGGGGGAGGCCACGTGGACCAGCCGTGGCTCACGATCACACTCATCATGGCGGCGGGCGCCCTGGCGCTGGGCATCGCGGTCCTGCGCCTGGCCCTGGGCCAGCGCAGGGCCCTGGACCGCCTCGGCGTCCGGGGCGTGCGCACCCGGGGCGAGGTGGCCCGCAACGCCCGCCGCGAGGGCCCCACGATCCACCCCCCACAGGTCCGCTACCAGGCCCCGCCCGTCGACCGCCCCGACGCCCCACCCACCCAGACCTACCGCCGCACCCCCCTCAACCACGAGTCCCACCCCCTGCACCGGGGCGTCCCGGTCGTCGTGCGCTACGACCCGAGGGACCCGCGCCGAGTGGTGATCGTCCACACGAAGGACGGCCGCCCGGGAAACGTCTCGTACTCGGCGACGGCCAATATGACGTGGGGGGTGTTCTTCGTGCTGTTCGCGGTGGCCATGGGGGTGGGGGCGTTTCTGTAAGGACTCCTCCGGGAAGGCGCTGACGACTCAGGACGGACTGAGAGGAACAGCACCCGTGAGTGAATGGCAGCTGTCCGAGACGTTCCGCGGCACGTCGGGCGATGTCCGCTGGGACAGCCTCGGACAACCCGGCCGGCATCCGGTCGTGCTCCTGCACGGCACCCCCTTCTCCTCGTACGTCTGGCGCGCCGTCGCCCGCGCGCTCGCCCGCCACCACCAGGTGTTCGTGTGGGACATGCCCGGTTACGGCACATCGGAGATGTCCGCCGGCCAGGACGTCTCCCTGGCCGCCCAGGGCCGGGTCTTCACCGAGCTCCTGGCGCACTGGGGTCTTGAGGAACCTTTGGTGGTCGCCCACGACTTCGGCGGTGCCGTCTCCTTGCGGGCGCACCTGCTGCACGGGGCGCGATACCGCGCTCTCGCCCTGGTCGACCCGGTCGCGCTGGCCCCGTGGGGTTCCCCGTTCTTCCGGCTGGTCGGCGAGAACTCCGAGGTCTTCGAGCGACTGCCGCCCGCGCTGCACCACGCCTTGGTACGCGAGTACGTCAGCTCGGCCAGCAGCCCGGGCCTTCACCCGGCCGTGCTCGACCGGCTCGTCCAGCCCTGGCTCGGCGACCTCGGCCAATCGGCCTTCTACCGCCAGATCGCCCAGGCCGACCAGCGCTACACCGACGAAGTGCAGGATCGGTACGGGGAGATCGACTTCCCGGTGTTGGTGTGCTGGGGAGAGGACGACACGTGGATCCCGGCGGCGAGGGGCCGGGAACTCACCGCCCGCATCCCGGGCGCGCACCTGGAGCCGATCGCCGGGGCGGGACACCTGGTCCAGGAGGACGCCCCTGCCGAACTGACGGCGGCGCTCATCGGCTTCCTCCAGCAGGCACGCTGACGTCCGGCGGAGCCCGCCTGTAGCTCAACAGCCTGACCTGTTACGCGCTGTTGCGGGATTGCCACTCCCGATAGTCTGCCTGGTGACTGTTGGCAGCACGGCGTGGGATACGCGAGGGGGACCGTGGGACGGCGCGATGTGCGAGGGCATTACGACGGTCTCGCAGCCGAGTATGACGAGCACTGGGTCTACGGACCGGAGTACGTCCCGTGGATGTCCCGCCAAATCGCCGAGGCGCTGAGCCTCGACCCGGCAGACCGGATCGCCGACATCGGCTCCGGAACAGGCCTGTTCGCCAGGGAGCTGGCCAGACATCTGCGTCCGAGCCGCCCCATTCTGTGCGTCGACCCCTCGGAAGCAATGCTTCGCGGACTCGGCACCCCGCCTCCGCCGAACCTGACACCGGTCGTCGCCTCGGCGGAGGACGTCGCCGAAGGCCGGACCCGGCTGCCGTACGAGGAACTGGACGCCATCTGGCTCAAGGAGTCGGTGCACCATGTGACCGACCAGGCACGCACGTTGCGCGGCCTCTCCGAACGGCTGGCACCAGGTGGCCGGCTGCTGATCATCATGCTTCCGGCCACCATCCGGTACCCCTTGTTCAAGGCAGCCCTCGCCCGCTTCGAGGAGCTGCAACCGGACCCGGCCCTGATCGAGGGTCATCTGCGCCAAGCAGGACTGGAGACCCAGCTCAGCCACGTCGAGCACGAACTCCGCATCGACCGCGACAAGTACCTCGGCATGGTCCGCGCCCGCTACATGTCCCTGCTCTCCACTTTCAGCGACAGCGAGATCGAGGAAGGTGTCGAGGAGATACGAGCCGCCCATCCGGAACCCGTGCTGGTGTTCCCGGACCGGTTCGCTTTCGTTCTCGGCCGGCGAGCGAAGGAGAGTGCGTGAGTACCGTCGTCGACGAGCGGCTGCGGCGTCTGCGGAGGGAACTCGACGACCACTCCCGGATCGCCGACCGTCTCGGGCTCGACCTGGAACGCCCGTTACGGTCGCTCAACGACGGCTATCCGGAGAACGCTGTCGCGCTGGTCGGGAAGCTGACCGAGAAGCTCCTGAAGGAGCTGTGGCGGCACCACGGCGTCGAGGGTGACCCCTCCACCAAGGCGCTGAACGACCTGGTCAAGCGCTGCCGTCCGTACATCCGCAGCAACACTGTCCTGGACGCGCTCGACGACATCCGACGCTTGCGCAATCGCTCTACCCACGACGGGTACGACATCAGCGACGAGGACGGGCTCCTCGCGGTGCGCAGGCTCGTCGACGTCCTCGTCTGGTTCACCGACACCGGGAGTGTGGCCCTGCTCGGCGGGGAACCGGATGTGGCACCCGAGGTCGCGCGTCGCTGCGAATTCCTCGCGGGACTCCATGTCACCCTCGGGTACCGGCAGGCCAAGCGGTTCGTTCTCAGCCCGGACACCGTATACCTGTTGTTCTGCCGCGAGTCAGGGATACGGCTGGAATATGTGGAGCTGATGCTCTCCAGGGACGCCGACGACCTCGGCACCGTGCTCGCCTCCCACGGCGGCGAGCTGCTCCGCACCCAGCTGCCCAAGCTCACTCGGTTCGTGGTCGTGGACAACGACGGTGGCGCGGCTCCCGGCGCACTCCATCAACTGCTGGGCACCGACTTCCGGATCGTGCGGTACGACGGGTTCGTCGACACCATCGTCAATCTTGACGCCCACCTTGCCGGGCTCACTGACACCACCGACCCCGAGGGCACAGCCGACGCTCCGCCCGAGCCGACGGCCGCTGTCGCCGCGACGGTCCTGACCACCGACCCGCGCACTGGCGAATCCACGGTGACGGAGTCTGGTGACGCGGCGGAACTGCTGGTCCGCCTCGCACGTAGTAGCGCCAACGTCCTGGTGACCGGACGGCCAGGCAGCGGGAAGAGCACCCTCCTGCGTACCCTGGCCGCCGACGCGGAGGTCCGCCGCTTCCGCTTCTACTTCGACCTCGGCCTCAAGCCGAAGGATGAGCCCTTCTCCGAGTACGCCGCCCGTCTCCTGGCACCGGCCATGTCGTCGGACCGTTCCCGCGCGTACGACCTCTTCCTCTATCTGATCCGCTCAGGTACCGCGCTGTGTGTGCTCGACGCCATCGACGAGGGTGTCGCGGAACCGAGCCCCGCCGGATTCCTGCGCCTGTTCACCGATCTCTCGGCCGTCCTGTCCGCCGAGTCGGCGGTCGTCATCAGCTCCCGGGTCTCCTTCCTCGCGGACTCTCCCCAGGTACGTCAGCTACTGGACAGCGGTGCCGGCCGCTCCGAACAGCTGGTGGAGCAGATGTACGCGAACGGCGTGGATCCGTCCCGCGTTCCGCACTTCCACGTCGTGCGCCTCACCGAGCCGGAGGAAACCCCGCTCGAACGACGCCTCACCGCGCGGCTGGGTCTTCCTCCGGGCCGGCCTCTCGCGGAGATCCTCGGCACCCACCTCACGCGGACGCTGACCGAGCGTGGGCGTCCCGAGCTGGAGCAGCGCCTGCCCGCCGCACTCGGCCGGGCGTTCCTCACCGACCAGACCGTTTTCTCCCTGCTCGACCTGTACCGAGAGCTGGGCGGCGACGCGTTCACGGACGGACAACTCGATCCGGCTTCCTGCGTCCTCGCACCGCTGCTGCGCCCGGCGGGACCCGGCCACGTCGCCTTCGCGCACACCGCGTACCAGGAGCTGCTGGCCGCCCGGTATCTCGCCGACCCAGCTCACCTCGCAGCCGTGGCGGACCTTCCCGACGGCGCCTTCCTGACGGAGCAGGTGCGTGCCTTCCTCGCCGAACTGTCCAGCGGGGGAAGCAGCGGAGATGACAGCAGCAGTGTGTGTGATGACTGCGTACTGCCCGCAGGGGCGTACCTGGTCGGCCCAGCCGAGCGACTGCTGATCCGCCGCGTCGAGCACTCCGTGCGTTTCGACCGCCGCGCCGTGACTGTCGCCCGCTACCGACGTTTCCTCGACGCCCTCGAAACGGACGGCACCTCCCGGTGGGACCACCCGGACCAGCCGACCCATGTCACCCACCACCCCTGGACCGACCGGCTGCGCCACCCCGACTACTACGAGAACCCGCGCTACGACGATCACCCGGCGATCTGCGTCAGCTGGTGGAGTGCGTACGCATTCGCCGCATTCGAAGGGAAGCGGCTGCCTACCTCGCTCGAATGGGAGGCAGCCGCGCGCGGCACCGACGGGCGGCTCTTCCCCTGGGGTGATATCCCGGACAGCAGCCGCGTCAACTGCGCCGATACCTGGGTCGGCCGGCCTGTCGTCACGTACCAGGCGTGGTACCGGGACTTCGCGGGCGACGCCGTCCGCCGGGCTGGTGCCACACCCGCCGACGAACGTCCTGGCAACCGCTCCCCGTTCGGCGTCCTGGACATGGTGGGCAACTGCTGGGAGTGGACCTCCACCACTGTGGGCGACGCCGCCGAGGCCGTCATCTGCGGCGGAAGCTACGACAACCCGATGCGCGCGGTGCAGACCAGCACCAAGGGCATCTACCGCAAGCGTGGCGGGAGCAACGCGGTCGGCTTCCGCTGTGTGCAGGACGTGGACCCGGCGGAGGGTCCCGCCACGGCACCGGACACCGACACGACCGGAACGGAGAGGACACCCGCATGAGCGGCGGCAGCGACGGCGGCGCTTTCGGCAGCAGCGGCGGGCCGCGGCAGGGAATCATCGTCGACCGGCGGCCGAGCGGCGGAGGGCCGAGTGGTGCACTCGGTTCCTACATCGTCCAGGACGCCGAGAACGAGCGGTACTACAACTTCGACTACCGGCAGATCGTGACTGAGGGCTTCCGCACCATCCGTACTGGCGAGCGCGTCCGTTTCCACGTCAGTGCCACGAGCCCCGACCGGGCTGAGTTCGTCATCCGTCTCGACCAGCCCGACCCTGCCGAGTACTACCGGTGACCACGGCCGACGCCAACCCGTCCCTCGACGATGTCACAGGGGCCCGGCAGGAACTGACCGTCGTCCTGCCCGCCCGGCTGCGCCGCGCCCCCGACTGGTCCGAGGGTCCGTTCCCTTTCGAGCTCGGCAGCCGCCGTACGGACACACCGACCCGGTCCACCTACTTCGCCCCCGCCTCCGCGCGCGCCCTCTACGGTGGCCCCGGGCGGCCCCGCCGCTGGCATCTGCCACTGGACGTCAAGCACGACGGACTGCACCTGCTCGGCATAGAGCTGCTCAGCGCGGCCACCGCCCGCGACCCCGATCACGCCTTGGCCGTCCTGCACTTCAGTGCGGAGAGGCCTCTCCTGCCAGTGCTGCGAACTCTGGCCGGCCGCGGATCGGTTACCACCGACGAGCCACTCACGGGACTCACGGGACCGTTCGACCCAGTCCTGCTCCTCGACGACATCGCCGACGTACGGGACCCCTCCGCGCCCTTCGCCATCGCCCGGCCGTACACGATCGCCTTCCTCACCCCGACGGCACACCACACACCCGCGCTCCGCGACGGCCCCGAAGGGGAACTGCCCGCCACCGCGGACCGCTGGCTATGGCAACTGGCTTCCCGCTCCAACCCGCAGGACTTCCCCCTGCCCCCGGAGACCGCCGCGGAGCAGCTCAAGGACGCCGTACGCATCTCCGCGGACTGGAGTGCCCTGGTACTGCGGCAGGGCGCTGCCTTCCTCGGCCACCGGCCGGACACCGGCGCGGGCGACTTCTACGAGTTCGGCGCGCTGCACTCCCGCACCGTCTACCTCGACGCTCTGCTGCTCGGGTCGCTCCAACGCGACCACATCGACGAACTCACCGACGAGCTCTCGGACGTCTTCACTTCCTCCCAGCGTCTCGCGCGCCGGGTCGCCGGCCTGGAACGGAACATCGCGCATTTCCGCAGTGGCTACTGGCGGCAGCATCTCACCGCCCACGGTCCCGCGAACGAACTGCTGCTCGCCTTCCAGAACCAGCACCGGCTGCCCGCCCGCTTCAACGAGATCCTCGCCGAAGCCGCCGACTACAGCCGTCTGGCCCAGACCCAGGAGAGCCAGCAGATCAGCGGCGCCCTGGGCGTGCTCACGATCCTCGGCCTCCCCCTGGGCACGGCCCTGGGCATCCTCCAGGTCCTGGACGACCACTCGCTGTCCCACCTCGTCGTCGCCCTGGTCCTGTCCGTGGCCTCAACGGCCGCAGTGCTGACCACGCGGTACGGGCGGTTGGTGCTGTCGTCGTTGCGGGGCGGCGACGGCCAGCGGTAGGACGTCCGGGGGCCGGGCGTGTGCGGTCCTGACAGCCTTCCGACTACCCTCTGTGGTGTGTCAGAAGATCTCGTGTGGGAAGCCCCAGAGGGTTCCTGGGCTTCGTCTGCGGCCCGGCGCCGCAATATGCAGGCAATCCGCAGCCGTGACACAAAGCCCGAAAAACTCATCCGACGGCTGGTGCACGCCCAAGGGCTGCGCTACCGCGTGGCCGCGCGCCCTCTGCCGGACCTACGCCGCACAGCAGACCTGGTATTCCGCCCGGCTAAGGTCGCGGTCTTCATAGACGGCTGCTACTGGCATGGGTGTCCTGAGCACTACGTGCCACCCAAGACCAATTCTGGCTACTGGTCGGACAAAGTCCTGCGCAATGTCACACGCGATCGCGACACGGATCAGAAACTCCGAGAGGCCGGTTGGCTTGTGCTCCGTTTCTGGGAGCACGAGTCCTCAGTGTCCTGCGCTCAGCAGATTACCGACACCGTTCTTGCGCGTCGTGCGAGGCCGCCCGCTTCCTGACACTGGAATCTCCAGTTGTCCGACTGTGTTCTGCTGCGGAATATCCTGACCTGAATCCATCACGTAGCCGTTGAGCAACTCTTCCCGGTGCGCCGGACGCAGGACGGCCGCGATTGCGCGGCCTACGGCCTCAGCGACCGGCGGCGGGAAGGCGTTTCCGACCTGCCGATAGCGCGCCGTCTTCTTCCCCTGGAACTTCCAACCACGGGGGAAGCCCTGAATGATGGCCGCCTGCTCCACGGTCAGCATCGGTCCGGTGTCCCGGAAGAGGTCACGCTCGGGGTCACATGCTTCTCGGTCATTAGCGACACCCATGGCGTTTACGCCAAGGGCCTCCCACGCCCTCTTAGCCCGAGTAGGTCCGAGGTCCGCTCCGCCGTGCTTCCTGGACCCGCCTACGAGGGTCGGCGCCACGCCTCGGCCCGCGGCCGCAGCCTTCTCCGCGTCTTCCAGCCAGTCATTGAAGACGTCCTCCCCGGTACGCTCCCCCGGCCCGGCCGGCCTGCCCCACCTGTTCTTGCCCCAGAAGTCTTTGCAGCGCTCCCGCATTGTCTCCTCAAGCTGCCGCGCCACAGTAGCTTCGTCTTCGTCCAGGCGAACTGGCCAAGAGAACTCCGAGCCGTCACCGGCAAGGTAATCTTCATGAATGGCAACAAGGATTGCCCTGGGCCGGAGTTGCGGCACCCCGAAGTGCTTCGCGTCCAGTCTGCGCCAGACCTTCCGCATCTCTACGTCCTGACGCGCAGGGGCCCATCCGCTCTTGACCTGCGGAACCGAATACCCTAGATCCTTAAGATCCCTCAGAATCTCGGCACGATATTCAATAAAAACCTCCGGGGGTTCCAGGATTCCCCGGACATTCTCAATCATCACGGCCTTGGGCAGCAGCGCCTCGATGATCTCAAGAGCGGCAGGAAAAAGGTCGCGCTCATCGTCCTTGCCGAGCTGCTTTCCAGCCAGCGAGAACGGAGGGCATGGAACGCCCCCCGCAAGCAAGTCCAGCTGCTTAGGCTTTAGCTCCAGGTCTCTGAATTCCTTGGATTTCAGGAATTCCTTAACATCCATTGGCTGGAGACTGTCCGCTCGCTCGGCATCCCACCCAGGCCAGCCCGCCACGTTTGCGCTCAGTGTCTGGACGGCATGCGGATCCCACTCGACGAGGGCTCGGTGGTCAAAGCCGGCGTTGTGGAGCCCAACGGCTTGCCCGCCGGCCCCCGCGCAGATCTCGATCGAGGTCAGTGGCGGGGTGAACTGCGGGCGCTTACCGCCGTTGGCGCGCATGGGCGCTCCTCCTGGTATGGCTCATGGGTCGTTCTGTCAAGTAACCATGATCAATCATCTCTGGTCTCTTGACACCAAGAGTCTCCCACTCCGCTTCCTCGCGGGAACCAGGCCTGCGGGCAAGGGCCCGGCCGAACCTGGCCCAGCCAGATCAAGCCGGGCCAGGAAACCAAAGCACAGAACCTACCTAGTTCCCATGTGCCGGAGCAAGGCTTCAATATCGCTCGGTGCCAGCCCCGCCGCGACCGACGGCTCTTCTTCCAAGTCAGCGAGCTGCTGCACCGTGGGGTCGTCCAGGATCCGCCCCATGAACTCCAGCTTCTGGTCGAGACGCACTTCCACCACCTCGTCGACGGTGTCGCGTGCGGCAAGCACAGTGACCCTCGTGTCCGTGTCCGGTGCCAGACCAAGGCGGTGAATGCGGTCAAGGCTCTGCAGGAAGCGTCCCGCCATGAAGTCCCGGTCGACATAGACGGCGTCGTGGCAGACATGGTGAAGGCTGATGCCCTCGCCCAGGGTCGCGGGATTGGAAATCAGCACCATGCAGCTGGGGTCCTCCCGGAAGCGGCGCAGCTGCTCCTCACGGTCCACGGTGCCCCCGTAGACCACGGCAGGACCGTACTTCTCCAGCATCCGTTCCAGCGTCGTCAAACTGCGGACGAACGTCGTCCAGACCAGCGTCTTGCGGCCCCTGGCTGCGTTCTCAGCGACGATCGCCACCGCCTCCTTGTACTTCGGCGACAGCTCGTAGTCCGGCAGGTTCTGCATGAGCGAGTACAGCGAGCTGCCCTGGGGAATGTCCAGCGGCGGCAACTGGTACGCCAGCGGCTCATACCGGCTTCCGCCCTCTAGCAGCAGGGCCGGACTCGTTGCCGCCATCAGCAGCCGGAGCGCCGTCTTGCCCAGCGAGCTGAGATCGTCCCTCGCTGTGCCGTTGCCCATACCACCTACCAGTGAGGAGTAGATCTCCTTGTGCAGCGGCGGCATGTCGACGTACCGCATCCGCAGTTGCATAGGCGGCAGGCCGAGCTCCTGCTTGGTCGTCCTGGTGAACAGTGGCCGAAGCACGGAACTGGCGTAGGTGAGGTCACCACCCGCCACGGCCTGAACCACCGTGCGCTGTCCGTGACCGGGCCACACAAAACCCAGCAGGTTCTCCAGATCCTTGGATCCATTGGGCGCCGGCGTACCAGTGAGGATCATCCGTCGTGCCGCAAGAGGGCCTAGCGCCATGCACGCGGCACCGTAGGTCCCCCGGGCTCCCAGCTTCATCCTGTGCGCCTCATCGAGGATGATCATGGAGGGAGCAGCCTTCAGCCAGCCGGCGAGCCTGGGCAGCTGGCGGTCCAGCCGCTCGTAGTTGACGATCAGCACCTCGGCCCACTGGTCCATCGATCCGTCGAGCACGTTCGTGCGCAGTGGATACCTGAGACACACCGCCGTCTCGTACTGCCAGGACTCGTACGCCGACTTCGGACAGACCACCAGGAGCCGGCTGACCTTCCCCTGCTGCTTCTGCGCCGCGTACACCGCCAGGCCCACCCGAGTCTTTCCCGCGCCTGGCACGCTGAAGTTCGCCCCGTGCTGGAGAGACAGAAGCTTGGCGATATCCCGGCACTGGAACTCACTGAGTTCCGCCTGCCACGTGTCCCCGAGCAGGTGCGGCACCTGGTCCGGGGCGACCTCACCGCGCGGCTCGGTGCCAGCGAGCCGCGACTTTACGGTGTTGGCGTCCTGTACGACACCGGCCACGAGATCGCGCAGTTCAGGGGACCACTCGACACCCGTGTGATGGGGCCAACCGCTGAGCGCTCCCAGGTTGGCCAGCAACTCATCCAGAGCGACCGACGCGCTGAGGGGGCCGAGCTGGCCGCCCGTACGGAAACGGGCAGCCAGCTGGACAAGGTCCTGACGGTATTCGTCTGTGGTCCTCAGGATGACCTGAGTCCGCGTCTCGTCGAACGCCAGACGCAGGGACGTTCCGGCCGAGTCCGTCACCGCAGATCCTCCGAGGAAACGGCCTTGAGCAGCCAGGCCACTCCATCACCAGGACTGGGCAGCCCACGGCCGGCCTGCTGGGCGAGCTTGCGCAAGCTGCTCCGCAGGTTCAACACCGCTTCGTCGAAAGCCTCCTCGTCCAGGCTGCGGGAGGTACGCGCCTGCACCAGGTCCATCACGCACTGGTCGATACTCGCGCTCGCTTCCGCCAGCCGGGCCGGCGCGAGCTGCTTGCGCTTACGCAGCCGCGCACTGCGCCCCGCGGTCTCGATCGCCTCGTCAAACGCCTTCTTGGCGTCGTCGAGAACGGCCTGCTCCCTGGCCTTGTCGCCGTCGGCCAGGCCCGCTCCCCCACTACGCACAGCGGCAGCAGCCCTGAGGAGCTGGTCGTTGAGAGCACGGGCTTCCGAGACGGCCGAGGAAGCACCCGGGACCGTAAGCCCCAGCCCGGGAATCGACACAGCGTCCTCACCCGCCGCGCCGGACGCCTCAGTCTTGAGGGGAGCCGGGAGCGTGTGGGCCAGGTAGTCCTCCTTCAGGAAGTCCTCGTCGATGTGCCTGACGTCCGTCTTGGAGAAGTCGAGAAGGATCGCCGCCAGCCGCCACTCCTTGAGGACCTCCGCCTGGTCCCGGTCCACGCTCTCCAGCTTCAGGTACAGCCGGTGCAGCTCCTTGAGCCGCTCCTGGGCGCCCTCCCAGTCGACAAGCCGCAACGCAACGCCGCCGCCACTCTTGCTCCGGTCGATCAACTCCTTGATGGTGCTGAGAATCCACCGCTCCTGGTGGTACGTCTTCACCTGGATCCGGAAGTCCTTGGCGATCTGCTCAGGCGTCCTGCCCAGCGACGCCTGCTCTTCCATAGCGAGCAGCCGGTTGATGTAGGTGTAGTCACGGCGGTGGTCCATCCGCAGCTGAAGCGACAGCTCGACCGCGTTGATGTCCGCCCAGGTGAACGACTCGGGAAGCACACCCACACGCATCGTCTGCACCCGAAGGTCCCGCAGCGCCACCGCGCGCGTATTGCCGTTCACCAGCACACCCTGGTGCGTGACGAGCCCCGGGTCGTTCTGTCCGAACTGCTCCAGGCTCTCCTTCAGCTTGTCGAAGTCGGGATCGCGCAGATTGGGATCGGTGGGCGAGGCCTTGAGGAGGAACGTGAGGTAGTCCTGGCTTTCCTGGGTCCAGGGGTCCTTGTCGAGCGCCTCATCGGAGGCCGCGTTGTGGCTGCGCTGAGCTCGGATCCTGTGCGTACCCGGGTTGAGGTACAACCCGCTGAGCGGAAGGTCGATCACTTCCACGTGGGCCTGCTGTTCGTTCCAATCAACCCTGACGGTTTCCCTCGTTCCGCCGGCGGCCTTCGCCTCCTGGACCTTCTTCTTGATCAGTTCGCTGAACTCGGCCGCGCGCGGCGGCGCCGGGAACTCCCGCAGCATTCTTTCCCCGTCCCTCTGTCTTTGCTGTTCTGTGCTCAGTCGTCCGAACCATCAGGCGCGTCGGTGTCGTCCAGAGCCTCGGCGACGGCCTTCCGGGCCTCTTCGGGCAGGGTCCGGTAAAGACCCCACAGCTTTTCGATCGGCTCTGGCGACCGCCGGTCAGCATCGATCCAGCCGGCCAGAATCCGCCGCTCCATCACGGACAAGTCTTCGACGAGTTCAAGCAGCGCCCCCAGATTCACCTCACGGTCGCCGCTCCCCGAGCCGCACCGCTTGCACTCGGTGACGAACTGGTACTCCTCCGACCCATCAGCCAGCAGAACCTTGCGCCGGGCGACGTTCAGTACGGACTGCGTGACATCGTCGTCCCCGTACTCTTCACCGGACGCGATGCCGCACGACCGGCAGAGGTAGCTGTCCGCTTCGAACACCCTCTGCCGCTGCGCCGCCGTGAGGCTGTTCTTGTGCTTGGGTGCCTTCGCCTGGCCCGGGATCCAGACCTCCGCGCCCCGGCCGACGAACCGCTGCTCCTCCTGCTTGAGCGTCGGGTCGTCACGGCTCGTGTCGATACGCCAGCCGCGGTCGCGCAGGTCCCTGATGCGCCGGTCGATCTGCGCGACGTCGGGGAATGCTCCCCGCAGATCAGCCTTCGTGAAGATGTTTCCTTCCCCCACCTCAGTAAGAAGCCACAGTGCGGCACGCACCATGCTTCCGACCTTGCGGTCACCATCCATCTTGTTCTGCCACGACGGCAGCGTCATCCAGCACCTCCGGATCGCTCACTTCGCATACCGCCTTGAATGCGCACATCAAGAACAAACGGCATGCAAGTGGAATACGCCCCCCACTATCTGGCGGTTCCCAGCAGTCTCCAGTCTTCCACTACGACCCGAATGAGCGTCCACCCCTAGAACGCTTGCTCAGGAATTAGCAAGAGCTGCACCCAAAGCACGGGGCACAATGGCGCCGAGGTGCAGGGTCGTTGACGGCTCATCGACAGTGAGGCGGAGAAGAGCGGCATGGCGCGTAACGGGGCTACGGCGAGCAGGACCACCTGGACGGACAAGGCATTCCGCAGCGACATACGCCCTCACATGCGGAATCTCGCCGAGGCTCTGCAACTGCTCTGTCGGCACCTGCGGCCAGATGAAGCGGACAGGCGCAATGGAAGGCACCTAACTCAGGCAAAAGCCGCCGCCCGCGTCCACTGTTGCGAGAGCTCTTTGTCCCGATATCTGAGCGGACAATCCATGCCAGACCTGGCACTAGTGAAGTATCTGCATAGAGAAGCGTGCCGGGACGCTGGAGGCGAGCACGCTGTCAGCCTCACCTTCGGCGCACTAACTCTGTTGCATAAGCGGGCGGAAGCGGAACGGCGTCGCGGCGACGGCGGCGAGGAGATCGACACGCTGACCGGGCTGTTGCGGGAGGCCGAGTCGGAGAGTGCGGCTCTCCGGCAAGAGGTCGCGGAACTGAGGTCGCTGCGCGGCGAAGCCGCCGCTCTGCGGGCAGCAGTGGAGGAACTCGAGGCCGCCAGAGCCGGCTTGCAAGCCCGTTTGGCAGCACTAACCTCATCAGGTCCGCTGCCGGTCCCCCGCCGCAGGGGGGACCGGCAGCGGATGCGAACAGATGTTGCCGCCGTACGCAGTCTGGCTACACAAGCTGGGCAACTCGACGCCGACGGTCGGGCAGAGGCGGCACTCAGATTGCTCCGCCGGTCCACGGAAGTCCTCAACCCGCTGGAGACAGCTGGAGTGCTGCTGCTACTGCGTCAGCGGCAGCATGACGCATTGGCTGACAACCTGATCCATGTCTACGGGCGCGACCAGGGTGATCAAGATGTGCTGCACGTGGCACTGGCCCTCCACGAGCAGGGCTCATCCGATGACGCCGGCGCGATACTGCACGCGGCATTGGAGTGACCGCCGGCGCAGGTACACGGAGTAGCGCAACTGCACCGTCGGCAACCGCTTAGGCCGCTTCGGCCTCGTAGTGCATCTGGGCCCGGTCCAGCACGTCATCCGGGTCCAGGCCGCGAGCGGACGTCCAGTGCAGCAGGTCAGCGATCAGCTCGATCGCTGACTCTTCCAGTACCGCTTCGCACGGCCTGTGCGCGTCGGCGCCGCTGCGCCCTCGGTAGGTCTCCAGTACATCGACGGCCCGCTCCATACGTCGGCACGCAGCGTCCGAGCCCAGCTCGATCTCGCACCACACCGCCTTGCCTAGCGCCGTGACGACGGTTCCCCAGTTCACCGCCATGGCGGCGAGCATGTGCAGGCCACGGCCACATTCTGCGTCACAGTTGGCGGTGCGCAGTGAGGGCAGTGAACTGCTCTTGTCGTGCATCTCTACGCGCAGCCGCTCGCGCTGCCACTCAAGGATCAAGGTCGCCGGCGAGCCCTCACCGACGTGCTTGATGACGTTCGTTGCCAGCTCCGTCACGACGAGCTGCGTCGCATCGCCGGCGGTCGGCACGCCCCACTGGCCGAGTTGCGCGGCGGCAGCTCGTCGCAGAAGACGTACTTCCGACGGCAGTGCCTCAAAAGGCAGGACACAGCGGCGCTGACTGTCCTTGTTGTCGATGCCGGGCATGAGCGGTTCTCCCTCCCTTGCCACGCGATGCTGCGCCTACCGTGTCCACACGGCTGCATTGCGTAGCTGTCCGTCACCGAGAATGACACAGAGAACTCTCACTGTGTAACTTCTCATGACTCTCTATCGAGTGAATCGCGTGGTGAGTCGGCTGCCGCTCTACCTAGCCTGTTCACACCCCGAGCACCTGCCGGGGGCAGTGCTTGAGGAGTTTCATGCCCGTGAGGACCACCACACGCCGTCGGCAACTGGGTGCGACCCTGCGCAAGTTGCGTGCCCGCAAGGGGATGACCCTGGAGGAGGCCGGCGGGCTGGTCGGCGTATCGAAGGCGACGGTCAGCCGGTATGAGACGCAGGCTGGGCCGGTGAAGTGGATCGTCGTGGACGCGCTGTGCCGTGCGTACGAAGCCACGGATGCCGAGCGGGAGGCCGTAGTTCGCCTGGCGAAGGACGCTAAGCAGCAGGGGTGGTGGAGTTCGTTCGCCGACTCCATCCCGGAGAGCATGAACCTGCTGCTCACGCTGGAGGACGAGGCCGTACGTGAGGATCACTTCTCTTGCGTCTACGTTCCCGGGCTGCTTCAGACGCGGGCCTACAGCACCGCTCTGCAGAAGGCGAATGAGATCCCCCTGGAGCCGGCCGAGATCGAGCGGCTGGTGGACATCCGCATGAAGCGGCAGGAGATCCTCACGCGACCGAAGCCGCCCCGCTTGTGGGCGATTCTCGACGAGTCCGTGATCCGCCGGGTCGTCGGGGCTCCAGAGATCATGAAGGAGCAGCTTGGCCAACTACTCGAAGCGAATGAGTCCCCGCACATCACCCTTCAGGTGCTGCCGTTCTCCAAAGGTGCCCACTGCGCAGCGCTCGGCAGCTTCGTGATCCTCGGGGGCACCGAGTCGGCCCTCGACGTGGTCTACGTCGACTTTCACACCGGCTCCCTCTTCCTGGAGCAGGAGGAGGAACTGGAGCGCTACAGACTTGCGTTCGAGTACCTCCGCGCACAAGCGTTGGACATGGAGGCTTCCTCCGCTCTGATCCACCACGTGCGCAAGGAGCTGTGAATGCCCAACACCCATCAGGACTCCATCGAGCGGGCCTGGTTCAAGTCCTCTTACAGCGGTGGCAACGCGACAGAGTGCGTTGAGTGCGCGTACACCGGGACTGGCGCTCTGATACGCGACTCCAAACGGGTGAACGGACCCGTGGTCCATGTCAGGACGGGCCCTTGGCTCACGTTCATACGATCCCTGACGCACGCCATACAGAGGTAGCGCCAGACTTCGCTCAGCAGACCGCTCAAGAGAAGTCCGCGGCGGTGATGCCGTCCGGGTGGCCAGGTGGCCATTCCACCAGTTCGATCCGGTAGCCGTCCGGGTCCGTGAGCCACGACGTCTTCGGGCCCTGGGGGCCGCCCGGGTACTGGAGAGGTCCCGGAGCCAGGCCGGCGTCGGTCAGGCGGTCCAGGGTGGCGGGCAGGGTGTCCACCTGGATCGCCAGGTGGTCGAAGCCGCTGCCCACGTCGACGCGGCCGTCGGCCGGGCGGTGGACCAGTTCGAGGGAGGCCGCCGGTTCGCCGGGGAAGCTGAGGATCACGAGGTGACTGCCGTCGCCGGTGTCGACCCTGCCCAGCTCGACGTAGCCCAGGGCGGTGTAGAAGTCGAGCGAGCGGTCCAGGTCGGTGACTCGGTAGGAGACGAAGAGCGTCTTCATGCGGCGTCCTCCTCGGGTCGGCGTACCCGGTAGCGGAGGTGCGTGACGTCTCGGTCCTCGAGTCGGCGGACGAGTTCCAGTTCGATCTGGTCATCGCCGAGGTGGTCGAACAGGCGTCGGCCGGCCCCGAGCAGGACCGGAACCAGGTGGATCTCCATCTCGTCGAGGTGCCCGGCTCGCAGGAGCGCCTGGGCCGCGCCCGCCCCGTGGACCATGACCGGCCGGTCCCCGGCCGCCGCGCGAGCCTGACGGGCGCAGTCGTCGACGTCCGTGACGAAGCGCGCGTGGCCGGGTGGCACGTCCCCGTCATCCACATGGTGGGTGAGGACGAAGATCGGCACACCGTCGTGGTGGTCGCCCTGCCAGCGCCCGGCGAGTTCGAAGGTCCGACGACCGGAGATCAGCGCGCCGGTCGCCAGCGCCTCGCGATAGACCTGTCCGCTGGGGCCGTCGGATTCCCGGTCGTCGAGCCAGTTGAAAAGACGTCCACCGGCGCGTCCGAGCTCCTGGCCCGGTCGATCGTCCGGACCGGCGATATAGCCGTCGAGCGACATCGACATGTACAGCCGAATCGGATTGCTCTTTGTGGCCGCCATCTCTGCTCCATAGCTCGGTAATGATCCACTTCTCACCCCGTAGGGACGGATCCGTCGAAGTGGAAGACTTCAGGCAGCAGGGAAACTCATCGCCCTGGCGAGAAGTAAACCAAGAGCAGTCGATCAATCGAGCAAAGGCGAGCGAGGGCAGGTCCCCCCGCCCTCGCCTTCTTCGGAGCAGTGTGGGCCCCGTGTCAGCCCTTGGAGCTGTCGGTCGCCCGGTCACAGGCCTCCACCGCGTGGGCTGTGCGCACCCCCAGGCCGATCAGCCCATTCGTGCACTGGGTTTCGCTGATGGTTCCGATGGCGGCCTTACCGCAGTAGATCTGAACGCCCTTCCCCACCAGGTAACCGTTGCTGCTCAGGTACTTCTGGCAGCTCGAAGAGTCGGCATGTGCCGTCCCCGTGCCCGCGACGGACAGCGCGCCCGCTCCCGCGGCCAGGAACAGTGCCGCGAATAACCGGTTCACCTTGCGCATCATCAACCCCCATTTTCG
This sequence comes from Streptomyces sp. NPDC031111, assembly GCF_055570675.1. Lineage (NCBI taxonomy): Bacteria > Bacillati > Actinomycetota > Actinomycetes > Kitasatosporales > Streptomycetaceae > Streptomyces > Streptomyces sp. NPDC031111. The sequence goes on along the minus strand of NZ_JBVIGS010000001.1, from coordinate 180,692 downwards.
TGGTCGCAATTCATACGGCACGGGCGGCGGCGCGTCTTCACAACGCCGGGCCGGAAAGAGGACGACCAGCCCTTCTGCCCTCGCCTTGTGTCCACAGCGTATTTGAGGAGCGAGGGAGCGCCTTGGCGTCGAGTCTCCGGTCTTTTGACCATGCGTCTCCTTCTGGGCTGCCACGCACCACCCGTCGGCGCCGGCACGTCACCCGCGGGTGCTCGAGTCAGCCGACCAGGGCGTCGAGGCGCTCACGGTGAGCCGCGGGGATGTCGAGGCGCTCCGCGGCCAGGTTCTCCTCCAGGTGGTCGATCCGGGTGGTGCCCGGGATCGGGAGGACGGCCGGTGAGTGGCCGAGGAGCCAGGCCAGCGCGAGCTGGGTGGGGGTGGCGTCGAGCTCGGTCGCTATCGCGGTGACCTCCGGGCTCGCTCCCGTGTCACCCCAGGCGACGGGGCGCCACGGCAGGAACGCGATGCCCGCCGCTTCGCAGGCCGCGAGGACGGGCTCGTGTTCGCGGTCGAGCAGGTTGTACCGGTTCTGGACGCTCGCGATGTCGACGATCCGCCATGCCTCGTAGAGTTGGTCGACGGTGACCTCGGACAGGCCGATCCTGCCGATCTTGCCCTCGGTCCGCAGGTCGCGCAGTGTGCCGACCTGGTCGGCGAGTGGTGTGTCGGGGTCGACGCGGTGCAGTTGGAGCAGCTCGATCCGCTCGACGCGCAGTCGGCGCAGGGCCTGCTCGACCTGGTCGCGCAGGATCGCCGGCCGACCGTCGAGCTTCCAGTCGCCCCCGGGGCCGGTTCGGGCGACGCCGACCTTGGTGGTGATCAACAGGCCCTCGGGGTAGGGGTGGAGGGCCTCGGCGAGGAGTTCCTCGTTGGCTCCGCCGCCGTACAGGTAGGCGGTGTCGATGAGCGTGACGCCCAGTTCGACGGCACGCCGGGCGACGGCGAGGGAGGTCTCGCGGGCCGGGCCCGGTTCCGTGGGCAGATGCATGGCCCCGAAGCCCAGCCGCCGTACGTGGAAGTCCCCGCCGATGGGAAACGTCGTCGATGTCATGTGGTGTCTTCTCCCCCTCGCCCGGGGGGAACGCTAACAGCGCAACGTGACGGGCGCCGGGCTCGTTGGCCCATCGGTACCGTTGGCGGGCGAAACGCCCCCAACTCCCGCTGGAGGCAGATGTGATGAGCGGTAGCGGCAGTCGGAGCCGGGCGCTGCGTACGTATCGGCTGGGCCGGGCCCAGCTGGTGTTGGTCACTCTCGTCCTCGGGCTGCCCGGGATTCCGCTGGCGGGCACGTTCGTGCCGGAGGACGATCTGCCCGTGACGTTCAAGGCCGGGATGCTCGTGCTGATGAGCACGGTGTACCTCGCCATCGTCTGGTTCTGGCGGGTGGCGACCGTCGTGTACGAGGACCACATCGCCGTACGGCAGTTGTTCCGCGCCCGCAGGATCGCCTGGTCCGACGTGCTGGGCATCGACGTGGACGATCACCCCGGGGCGTCCAGGACACTGCTGCTCGACCGGGAGGGCCGGCTGTTCGGCCTGCCGGGAGGGGTCGGGGCGCGTCCCGACGCGGTCCGCGCCATTCGGGACGTGTGGGAGCGGTCTCGGGGCGACGGCTGGACGGCACCGGGCGAAGCCTTCGTGCGGGCGGCGCGGGAGCGCGCCGCGGCCCGGTCTTCGGCGGCGGGGCTGGCGGTCCTCGTGACGATCGGGTCGTTCCTCGTGCTCCTGTTCGGCCTATTTGCCCTGGGTGATGCGCTGGACTGGGACAGCGAGGGGATTCCCCTGGCGGTGCAGTGCATCGGCTTCGTACCGGTCGTGGTGTTCCCCGCCGTGTATCTGGTCGCCGTCCGCCGTCTCCGGCGTCGTGAGGGCACCACGTACGGGCCCTGAGGGGGCGGGGTCGTGCAACCGGGAGCGTGGTGCGGCGCGTCCGGTCGGGTGATCGTACGCAATCGACGAAAGGTGACACCCGTGCCGAGCTCTGTCCTGGACCCCACGGAGCAAGCCGACATATTGGCCGAGGTCGGCGGTGTGCTGGCCGGAGGGCTTCCCGACGGATGGGCCAAGGCGACGCTCCGCTGGTCCGATCTGGTGTCCGGTGGGTCGATGACGTCGCTGACGGTTCTGGACGACGACGGCCGGGCCCTCACCGCCGGAGGCGTCCCGAGCGGGGTCAACGAGCTGTGCCGGCGCCTGCGGGCCGGGATGTACGACGAGGCCCTCGGCACCTGGTTCACGCTCACCTACACGCTGACCCCGGGAAAGTACTCCGCCGGCTACGACTACGACCACGAGCCGGACGCTCCGTCCTTCACGCCCGAGCACTTCGCCCGGGACCTGTCGTACTTCCCCCGCGCGGAGGAGCACATCCCCGACTGGCTGCGGGAGAAGCTGGACGGGCTCCCCAATGTCTACGGGGCCGTGCATCTGCGCCATGACGCGTCGGAGGGCACCTCCACTCCCTCACCGGCCGAATTCGTCGACGCGCTGACCGAAGCGGGCTGGGAGACCGGGCCCTCGGACCGATTCCGCCGTGAGATCGCCTTCTCCACGGAGTGGGCCCGGCTCACCACCCTCTCCAGCCCTCAGCTCGTCCGCTTCGCCGGCCAGGTGGACCCCGAGCGCTGGGAGGAACTGCACGCCCTGCTCATCGGGTTCGGGTGGAACGTCGGCATGTCGTGCTACGAGCCCCGGGGTGGAGAGTTGGTGCGGGAGTTCCCGCAGCCACGGGAGAGCGGCAGCTGACCGGTGGATCGCCTCCCCGGGAGGGGGATCAGCCGCGCGCGGACTCGTCGGCCGGGGGCGGCACCGGCGGGTCGTCGGCCGTGATGCGGGCCAGCAGCGTGCGGGCCTCGCGGAGGCGGGGGTGTTCGGGGTGCAGGGACCGCTCGCAGTCGGCCAGCGCCTCGCGTACGGCCGCTTCCGCCTCGCTCCGGCGCCCCAGCCCGTGCAGGGCGGCGGCGGTGACCAGGGCCAGGCCTCCGTTCATGCCCCTGACCCGGGGCGGGGTGAAGCGGCGTGCCTCGGTGAGTGCCTCGTCGTACCGTCCCTGGCCGTTCAGGCTGCGCACCAGGCCGCAGTGCAGGGCGGCGGCGGTGCCCCCTTGCGCACGGGGCAGGTTTCCCCGGGCTATGGCCTCGGCCTCCTCGTGGCGGTCCTGCCCGCACAGGGCGTCGACCAGGTTGTCCAGCACGCACAACTCGACGTCCCACACCGGCGTCAGATGCTTGAGGCGGGTCAAGTCGCGCAGCACTTCGAGCGCTTCGGCCTCCGCCTCCGCGTGGCGGCCCTCGCCGTTGAGGACCAGCATGTGGTTGCTGCGGACCACCAGCAGCAGCCTCCGCTCGGGGCCGGCCATTCCCTTCAGCTCCGCCGTGAGGGACTCCAGTTCGGCCAGTACCCGCGCCCCGCTCCCATGGACGCAGGCGGCCGCCGTCGCCAGGGCGCGGGCGTGCCAGGCCACCGCGAGGCCCCGGGCCCGTTTGCGCATGCGCCCCGCTTCCGCCTCCAGTGCCCTGGCCCCGGCCTCGACCTCCTCGTACCGGTCCTCCTGCCAGAGGTGGTGGAGACGGTGCAGGGTTTCCGCCTCCCGCGAGCGTCCCCGTATGAACCGTGTGATCTTCACGGGCCGTGAGGTTACGTGAGGGGTGCAGTGATGCGGGTCACCGCCCCGCGGGTCAGTTCGCGGTCGGAGGGGGTGTCGTCCAGGGCCCGGTGCAGGGTCAGGCCCTCGATCAGGGCGTCCAGTTGGCGGGCCGTGGCGGCGTCGAAGTGGTGTTCCAGGAGGGTGCGGCTGCGTCGCATCCAGCGTGCGCACAGTTCGCGGTACGGCTCGTGGCGGGCTGCCAGGGTGTAGAGCTCCTGGACGAGGATCAGATCGCGGCGGGAGCCCTCGGAGAGGGTGTGGATGAGGTCGGTGACCGCCGCACGGGCCTCGTCGGCGGTGGTGGCGCCGCCGAGGTGGCGCTCGAAGACGGTCACGACGTGGTCGGCGTAGCCGGTGAACGCCTCGTGCAGCAGGTCGTCGATGCCGGTGAAGTGGTACGTCATCGAGCCCAGCGGCACCTTCGCGCGTGCGGCGATCCTGCGGTGGGAGACGCCCGCGACGCCCTCCTCGGCGATCAGGTCGAGCGCCGCCGCGAGGATGCGCTCGCGGCGGTGGGGGTCGGTGTGTCCGGTGGCCATGCGGGTGGGTCAGATCGTGCGGACCGGGCGGGCCGGGTTGCCCACGGCGACGACATTGGCGGGGATGTCCTTGGTGACCACCGCGCCGGCGCCGATGACGGAGTTGTCGCCGATGGTCACTCCGGGGCAGATGATCGCGCCGCCGCCGAGCCAGACGTTGTCGCTGATGGTGATGGGCAGCGCGGCCTCGAGCTTGTCGCGCCGGGGCTGGGGCTCCACGGGGTGGGTGGGCGTGAGGAGTTGGACGTTCGGGCCGATCTGGCAGTCCTCGCCGATGGTGATCCGCGCGACGTCCAGCGCGGTCAGGTTGTAGTTGACGAAGGTGCGGGCGCCGATGCTGATGTTGCTGCCGTAGTCGACGTACAGCGGGGGCCGGACCTCGACGTCCTGGCCCACCGAGGCGAGGAGCTCGGTCAGGATCGGCCTCGCCTCGGCGGGGTTCTCGGGGTAGACGGCCTGGTAACGGGCCGCGAGCCGCATCGCACGCTGCTGGCGGCGGGCGATCTCCGGGTCGTCGGCGATGTACAGGTCGCCCGCCAGCATGCGCTCCAGGTTGGTGCGCGGGTCGTTCGCGAAGTAGTCGTCCGTCGTCGGCATGCGTACGATCGTACGCCCCGAGGCGTACGAACGTACACTCCCGCGCGGCGTCGGCTGGTCCGGTCAGTCGCGGTCGCCGCGCTCGATGCAGAACTCGTTGCCCTCGGGGTCGGTCAGGGTGACCCACCCTCCGCCGTCGGGGCGAGTGTGGTCCGCCACCTGGCGGGCGCCCAGGGCCACAGCGCGGGCCACCTCCTCCGCGCGGGTGCGGCCCGTCGGCCTCAGGTCGAAGTGGAGGCGGTTCTTCGCGGTCTTGCCCTCCTCCACACGGACGAAGAGCAGGCCGGGACCTCCGGCCGGGTCCGCGATCAGGGCTTCCGGGTCGCCGGGCTTGTCGTCGTCGGCGAGCGGGTTGCCCAGCATCGCGCTCCAGAACACGGCGAGGTCGTAGGGGTCGCCGGTGCAGTCGAAGGTGATGTGGCGGATGGTGGGGTTCAACGGTCCTCCGGGGACGGTCGGTTGGCGTGCCTTCCGGGCGCAGGATCGCCTACGGGGTGAGCCGCCGTCGAACCATTTGACCGACCCGGGGCCCATGAACCGACACCGGGCGCAGGGGTGCGGGCACGGGCGGCGGGCGGGGCGCGTTAGCCTCGGAAGCCGGTGAGAGGACGCCCGGTCGGGCGTGGTGGCAGGAGGCAGGCAGGCATGGCGAAGGTTCCCAGTTCGGTGGTGGCCGCGAGCGGACTCGTCGGGGGGTACGGCGTGGCCCGCTGGACCCGGAAGCGGCAGCTGGGCGGGGTCGTCCTCGCCGCCGCCGGGGCCGCCGCCGCGCAGCAGTGGCGGGAGCGGGCCGGCGGGAAGGCCGCGGGGGCGCTGTCGGTGGCGTACGTCGCCGCGTTCGCGGGGTCGCATCCGCTGGCGAAGAAGGTCGGGGCCTGGCCCGCCGTGTTCGGGGTCGCGGGGGCCGTGGCGCTCGCGTCCTGGGCGGTGGCCGACCGGCGGGGCTGAGCGACGCACGGACCGGCGGGCGGACCGGCGGGGCCGAGCGGGCCCTTCCGGCCCGTCCCCGCCCGTCCTCGCCCGTCCTCGTCAGCGGCGGTGGCCCAGCACGTTCACCACGCGGCCGTTCGGATCGCGGGCGAAGAAACGGCGTACGCCCCATTCCTCGTCCTTGAGCTCCCGGACGATCTCGGCGCCGGACGCCCGTACCTGGTCGTAGACCGCGTCGACGTCCGCCACCTCCACGCTGAAGTCGGGGACCACCGGCGCCGTGCGGTCCTCGGTGAAGAAGCTGATCTGGGCGGTGGGGTTGGACGGGGAGGCCAGGGTGGTCACCCAGCCCATGTTCATGACCTCCTCGAAGCCGAGGAGGCCGTAGAAGTCCCGGCTGCTGTCCAGCGCCTCCTCGGAGGCGACCTTGATGTCGGGCATGATCCGGCGGACGGTCATCGGGCTGCGGCTCCTGTCGGTCGTGCGGCTGATTCACGTGTTCCGCAGAGAGGTTCGAACGACACCCGCTAGGCCCCCAGCGCCCGCGACACCGTGTAGATCAGCAGGCCGGCCAGCGAGCCGACCACCGTGCCGTTGATGCGGATGAACTGGAGGTCGCGGCCGATGTTGGCCTCGATCTTCTTCGTGGTGTGCTCGGCGTCCCAGCTCGCCACCGTGTCCGTGATCAGGGAGGTGATCTCCTTGCGGTAGGTGGTGACGACGTACACGGCGGCGCTCTCCAGCCAGCCGTCCACCTTGCCCTGCATCTTCGGGTCGAGCGACATGCGGGCGCCCAGGGAGAGCAGCGAGGCGCGCACCCGCAGGCGGAGTTCGCTGCGCTCGTCCTCCGCCGCCGAGACGATCATGGATCGTACGGCGGTCCAGGCGGAGGCGATCAGGTCCTGGACCTCGCCGCGGCCGAGGATCTCCCTCTTGAGGCGCTCCGCGCGCAGGCGGGTGTCGGTGTCGGACTGGAGGTCGGAGGCGAAGTCGGTGAGGAAGCGGTCGAGGGCGCCGCGCGCGGGGTGGGCGGGCATGTCGCGCATCTCGGTGACGAAGCGCAGCAGCTCCTTGTAGACGCGTTCGCCGACCTTGCGGTCGACGAACCGGGGGGTCCAGCCGGGGGCGCCGCCGTGGACGGCGTCCATCACGGTGTCGCTGTGCAGCACCAGCCAGTCGTGCGCGCGGGTGACGATGAGGTCGACGGCGCGTTTGTGGCCGCCGTCGGCGACGATCTTCTCCAGCATCTTGCCCATGCCGGGCGCGATCTCCTGCGCGTCGGCGCGGCGGGTGATGGCCTCCCCCACCACCGCCTGGACGTCGGAGTCCCGCAGCACGGTCAGGGCGCCGCGCAGTGCCGCCGAGAGCTCGGCGGTGACCCGGTCGGCGTGTTCGGGGACGGCGAGCCAGGCACCGAGCCGGCTGCCGATGCCGACGGCGCGCAGCCGCTGCCGTACGACGTCCTCGGAGAGGAAGTTCTCGCCGACGAACTCGCCGAGGGAGACACCGAGCTGGTCCTTCTTGGTGGGGATGATCGCGGTGTGCGGGATGGGCAGGCCGAGGGGGCGGCGGAAGAGGGCGGTGACGGCGAACCAGTCGGCGAGCGCGCCGACCATGCCGGCCTCGGCCGCGGCTGCGACATAGCCCGCCCAGGGGCCGGCGCCCTGGTGGGAGGCCCATTTGGTGAGGACGTAGACGAGCGCCACGAACAGCAGCAGTCCGGTGGCGGTCAGCTTCATACGGCGCACCCCGCGCCGCTTCTCCTCGTCCGCGGGGCTGAACGTCGTCATCGCGCGGTTCGTGAAGGCGCCGCTGCGGGCAGGCTGCCCTTCGGCATCCCGGCCGCCGGTTTCTTCCTTTTCTTTCCGTTCTTCCGTTTCGGTCTGTTCCATCTGTTCCATCCGCTCCACCTGTTCGGTGATCCCTCACACATTGTCCCTTCCTGACCGACTCCCGGAACGGAACAGGAGTTCCCGGCGTCTGTCGGGAAGGGGGTTTGCCGGGGGGTCCGGCCGGCCTTGTCCCGCCCATGACTCATCATGGGTGCATCGGATCGGAGCCTCGGGCTCCCATCTCCCGAGGAGAACAGAACAGCATGACCCGGGGTCGTGACGGGGGCACTCAGGCGCCTCCCGCCAGGCAGCGTGCCCTGCTCGCCGCGATCGTCGCCGCGATCGTGGCGGTTTCCGCCGCCATCTACGTCGGCGTGGGCGTCGATGACGGCACGAGGAACCGCGACACCCTCGCCGGTGGCCGCGGCGACCGGAACAACCCGGCGGCGCCCGCCTCCACCGGCACCTGGGTCGCCTCCTGGGCCACGTCCCCGGTCGGGGGCGAGCCCGGCACCGAGATGACCGGCCTCGCGGGCCGCTCGGTGCGCAACGTCGTCCACACCAGCGCCGGCGGTACGAGTGCCCGCGTCACGCTGTCCAACCTCTACGGCCAGTCACCGCTGACCATCACGCACGCCTCGATCGCGGTGTCCGCGGGCTCCGGCACGGCGGCGGCGCTGGCGGGGACCTTGCGTCCGCTGACCTTCACCGGCAGCCCCTCGGTCGTCGTCCCGGCGGGCGGGCAGGTGCTGAGCGACGCGGTGAGCATCAGCGTCCCGCACGACGGGGACGTCCTGATCACGACGTACTCCCCCACCGCGTCCGGTCCGGTCACCTACCACCCGCACGCGCGGCAGATCTCGTACGTCGCCGACGGCGAGCACACCCGCGACGCGACCGGGGCGGCGTACACCGAGCAGAGCACGTACTGGCGGTACGTGACCGCGCTGGACGTGCTGAGCAACGACTCGGACGGCACGGTCGTGGTGCTCGGCGACTCGCTGACCGACGGCATCACCTCCACGACCGGGGCGAACCGCCGCTGGCCGGACGTGCTGTCGGACCGGCTGCGGGAGGCGCTGGAGGCCGGGCGGGACGTGCCGCGCTACAGCGTCGTCAACGAGGGGATCAGCGGCAATCAGGTCCTCGCGGACGGGTTGGGGCGGCCGGCCGAGAATCCCAGTGGGCTGAACCGGTTCTCGCGGGATGTGCTGGGGCGCACGAACGTGCGGGTCGTGGTGATCGTTCTTGGGATCAACGACATCCTGCGGCAGCCGGGGACGGCGGATCCGGGGGCGATCGTGGCGGGGTTGAACGCGCTGGTGGAGCGGGCGCATGCGCGGGGAGTGAAGGTTGTCGGGGCGACGCTGATGCCGTTCGGGGGGCATCGGGGGTACACCGAGGCTCGGGAGGGGGTGCGGCAGGTGATCAACTCGGAGATTCGGGCGGGGCGGGTGTTCGACGCGGTGGTCGATTTCGATGCGGGGGTTCGGGATCCTTACGATCCTCGGCGGTTCCGGGTCGAGTACGACTCCGGGGATCACTTGCATCCCAGTGACAGGGGGTATGCGCGGATGGCTGAGGTGTTTGATCTGGATGTGTTGGAGGGTGGGGCTCCGGCGCGGTTGTAGTGGGCGGTTTCTTTCGCCCCCGCCGCCCCTTCCCGTCCCGTCCCCGGGGGCTCCGCCCCCGGGCCCCCGCTCCTCAAACGCCGGAGGGGCTGAAATTCAGCCGGCCGGGGTGAAACTCAGCCCGTCCGGCGTTTGAGGACGAGGCCCGGAGGGCCGATGGGGGTCTGGGGGCGGAGCCCCCAGGGACAGAGGTGTCAGCGCTCCTCGCGCTTCTCGCGGGAAGCGTGCAGGTTCAAGTGGTCGTGGAGATCGGGAAGCGACGCTTCCAACTCCCGGCGGCGTTCCTCCTTGCGTTCCAGCTTCTCGCGGCGGCGTTCCTCGCGCAGGCGCTGCTTCTCCGCTCGGGGGAGTTTGCGGTCGACTCCTACGCCGCCCCAGAAGGCGAAGCCCGTGACGATCACGCGGGGCGCGCCCGGGTCGCCCGGTACGCCCTCCTCGCGGTGGTCGAAGCCACCCATGACGCCTATGCCGCGCACGACGACCTCGACGCCGGGCGGGACGATCACCTCGACCCCGCCCATGATCGCGACCGCGTTGATCACGATCTCGCGGTCCGCGAAGTTCGCCTCGCGCAGATCGATCTCGCCGCCGCCCCAGAAGGCGAAGCAGTTGAAGCGGCGGGGCGCCGTCCACCTGCCCTTGCGCTGGAAGCCCGACATCACGGCCACGGCCCACGTCGACGTGCCCGCGTCGTCGCCGCCGACGATCCTGTCGGCCCAAGTACCGCTCCGCTCCGGCCGCTTCGTCAGGGACACGGCCGGTGCGGGCGTCCCCTGGTCCGGCAGGTCGCGGGTGATCGGCGTCAGCTCCCCGTAGGTGCGCGCCTGGTACGTCGCGTCCAGCCGCTCCTCGAACTCCTCCATGTCGAGGCGGCCCTCCGCGAGGGCGTCACGCAGGATCTCGGCGACCCGTTCACGGTCGGCGTCGGAGGCGCGAAGGTCCGGGGCGGCTGCGTCGTCGGTCATACACAGCAGCCTACGAGTTGTCTCCGCCACACGGCTACGAGAGAGCCCGCCCGGCCCGCTCCTCGTACATCCTCGCGATGACCGCCTCGATGTCCGGCTCCCGGACCGACAGGTCCACCAGCGGGTACTCCGCCGCGATCCGCGCCACCAGCTCGGCCGCCGACGCCGACGCCGGGAACGCCAGCCACTGGCGCGGGCCCTCCACCCGTACCACCCGCGCGGGCGGCGGTGCCTCGATCGGCGGAAGCTCCCGCTCCAGGTCCACCACCAGCGTCCGCTCGCTCTCCCCCGCCTCGTGCAGGCCGGCGAGCGCGCCGTCGTACACCAGCCGGCCGTGGTCGATGACCATCACCCGCGAGCACAGCTGCTCGATGTCCTGGAGGTCGTGCGTGGTCAGCAGCACCGTCGTGGCCCGTTCGGCGTTCAACTGGCGCAGGAAGTCACGCACCTTGCTCTTGGAGATGACGTCCAGGCCGATCGTCGGCTCGTCGAGGTACAGCACCTCCGGGTCGTGCAGCAGGGCCGCCGCGACGTCCCCGCGCATCCGCTGCCCGAGCGACAGCTGGCGCACCGGCACGTCCAGCAGTTCCCCGAGGTCCAGGAGCGTGACCAGCCGGTCCAGGTTCTCCCGGTACCGCGCGTCGGGGATGCGGTACATGCGGTGCATCAGCTTGTACGAGTCGATCAGCGGCAGGTCCCACCACAGCGTCGTACGCTGCCCGAACACCACCCCGATCCGGTGCGCCAGCCGCGTCCGCTCACGGGACGGGTCGATCCCGGCGACCCGCAGCCGGCCGGCGCTCGGCGTGAGGATCCCGGTCAGCATCTTGATCGTCGTCGACTTCCCGGCGCCGTTGGGGCCGATGTAGCCGACCATCTCGCCCCGGGCGACCGTGAACGAGATCGAGTCGACCGCCCGCACCTGGTGCCGTTCCCGTTTCAGGAAGCCGGTCTTCCTGCGGACGTCGAAGACCTTCTCCACGCCGTCGAGTTCGATGAAAGCGTCATCCATCGTCTGCTTAACTCCCCGTGCTCCGGTACGACCTGAGACCCGTCCGCCACGCCAGACCCGCCAGCGCACAGCAGCCCACCGCCACCAGCGGCGACGCGAAGGCCGCCCAGCCGGGCAGTCCGACGGGATACGGCCGGTCCAACACATGGGCGGCGGGCACCCAGTTGACGAAGGCGAGCGGCAGCATGAACGTCACCCCGCGCACCAGGTCCTTCCCGAACACGCTCGGCGGATACTGGAGCAGCGTCGTCCCGCCGTACGTGAACGCGTTCTGCACCTCGGCGGCGTCCTGCGCGAAGATCTGGAACGCGGCGCCCGCCACGAACACCGCCGAGAAGATCGCCGCGCCGCTGATCACCATCATCGGCACCAGCAGCACCTTCGGCACGGTCCAGTCGACGTCCACCGCCACCAGCGCCCAGCCCAGCACCACCACGCCCTGGGTGATCCGGCCCAGCCGGCGCACCGCGAAACGGTCCGCGCCGACCTGCGCCAGCACCGGCACCGGACGCACCAGCAGGACGTCGAACGAGCCGTCCCGCATCCGCGCGCCCAGTACCTCCATCGACCCCAGCAGCATGTCGGCGATCCCGAACGACGTCACCGACAGCCCGTAGAGCAGGGCGATCTCCGGCAGCGACCAGCCGCCCAGCGAGTCGACCTGCGAGAACATCAGCAGGATCCCCACGAAGTCCAGGCCGGTCACCAGCAGGTTGCCGAACACCGTGAAGACGAAGGAGGTCCGGTACGTCATGCCGGACCGCACCCACATGCCCGCGATCAGACGGTAGGCCCGCAGCCCCTCGACGACCGTGCTCCGCTCACCCACCCTGGACCACCACCCGACGCGTCGCCACCGACTGGAGCAGCCGCCCGGCCGCAAGGAGGGCAACGGCCCAGACCGCCTGGAAGGCGAACGCCCCCAGCGGATCCGTCTCCCCCATCAGCACATCCGCCGGAACCTGGATCTGCGCCGCCCACGGCAGCACCCGCACCACGTCCCCGAACCCGCCCGGGAAGACGTTCAGCGGCAGCACCATGCCCGAGAAGAACACCCCCGTGATCATCAGCACCTGGCTGACGCCCATGCCGTCCATCAGCCAGAACACACTCAGCGCCGCCAGATAGCGGATCGCGAAGCTGACCACCGCCGCCAGCAGCAGCGTCACCGCGAACGCCGCCCAGACGGCCGTCTCCGACGGCAGCGCCATCGGGAAGAACAGCCAGCCGAACAGGAACGGGACCACGCCCCGCCCCAGCATCTGGAAGACCGCCCGCCCCAGGTCACCCGCCAGCCACCACAGCTGGAGATCGGCCGGCCGGTACAGGTCCACGGCGATCTCACCGGTGCGGATGCGTTCCATCAGGTCCTTCTCCGCACCGCCGCCCTGGATCGCCAGCGTCGCGTACAGACACTGCCCCAGCCACACGTACGTCACCGCCTGCGCCTGGTCGTAGCCCCCGAGACCGGGCCGCTCCTCCCACAGCGCCAGATACGTGTACACGAGGATCAGCCCGAACACCGTATTGGTGAACACCCCGGCGGCCGTCGCCAGCCGGTACGACGCGTACCGCCGGAAACCCCCCACTGCCACGGCCAGATACAACCGCGCCGAGCCCACGCCCCCACCCTCCTCCCGCCATTCGGACCGAAGCGCAGGAGCCTAGTGCGGACGCCACACCCCCTGCCACGCATTTTCGTTGAGCCCATGTGCGTGAGAAGCCGCGGGCACACGCCACGCGCGCCGTCACCGGGGAACGAATCACCGGATGGGACAGTCTTGGACAAGACGCGCGTATGCCGGCAATCAGGCGCAGCCGCGTCTGTACAGGAACGAACAAGGCGAAACAGGAGTCCGTGCACGACATGAGCGACGAGCCGCAGCCGCAGCAGCCCGGGAAGGGCTGGGCCCCGAGAAGGCCTCAGGCGGCCGACGCCCCGAAGAGGCCCCGACGCACCGGATGGCGCCGGCTGATCCCCACCTGGCGGATGGCGCTCGCCGGCTTCCTCCTCGCCGCCGTACTCGTCGTCGGCGGCTTCTTCCTCGGCTACCACCTCGTACAGATCCCCGCCGCCAACGCCCTCGCCACCCAGCAGGCCAACGTCTACCTCTACGCCGACGGCTCCGTGATCGCCCGCGACGGCGAGGTCAACCGGGAGAACGTCACCCTCTCCAAGATCTCCAAGGCCGCCCAGCACGCCGTGCTCGCCGCCGAGGACCGCGACTTCTACACCGAGTCCGCCGTCGACCCGCAGGCCATGGTCCGCGCCGCCTGGAACACCGCCACCGGCAAGGGCAAGCAGTCCGGCTCCACGATCACCCAGCAGTACGTGAAGAACTACTACCTGCGCCAGGAGCAGACCGTCACCCGCAAGGTGAAGGAGTTCTTCATCTCCATCAAGCTCGACCGCGAACAGACCAAGGACCAGATCCTCGAGGGCTACCTCAACACCAGCTTCTTCGGCCGCGGCGCCTACGGCATCCAGTCCGCCGCCCACGCCTACTACGGCATCGACGCCTCCGAACTCGACGCCGGCCGGGCCGCGTACCTGGCCGCCCTCGTCAACGCCCCCAGCCAGTACGACGTCATCACCCACCCCGAGAACCGCGACACCGTCGAGGACCGCTGGAACTACGTCCTCGACGGCATGGTCGACGAGGGCTGGCTCAGCGCGTCCGAACGCGCCGGGATGAAGTTCCCCGTGCCCCAGCAGACCACCCTCTCCACCAGCCTGTCCGGACAGCGCGGCTACATCGTCAACATCGTCAAGAACCATCTGATCGGCAACGGGATCGTCGACGAGGCCGCCCTCGACACCGGCGGCTACCGCATCACCACCACCCTGGAGAAGGACAAGCAGGACGCGTTCGTCGACGCCGTCAACGACCAGCTGATGGACCGGCTCGACCAGGAGAACCGCAAGGTCGACACGTACGTCCGCGCCGGCGGCGCCTCCGTCGACCCCAAGACGGGCAAGGTCGTCGCCATGTACAACGGCATCGACTACGTCAAGCAGTACACCCCCAACGCCACCCGCCGGGACTTCCAGGTCGGCTCCAGCTTCAAGCCGTTCGTGTTCACCGCCGCCGTCGAGAACGGGTCCCGCACCCGGGACGGCCGCACCATCACCCCCAACACGATCTACGACGGCACCAGCGAACGCCCCGTCCAGGGCTGGCCCGGCGACCGCTACGCCCCCGAGAACGAGGACCACCGGGACTACGGCGACATCACCGTCCGCGAGGCCACCGACAAGTCCGTCAACGCCGTGTACGCGCAGATGGCCGTCGACGTCGGCCCGGACAAGGTCCGGCGGACCGCCATCGACCTCGGCCTCTCCGAGGACACCCCCAGCCTCGACGACGCCGGCCCCTCCATCGCCCTCGGCGTGGCCACCGCCAGCGTCCTCGACATGGCCGTGGCGTACGCCACCCTCGCCAACCACGGCGAGCACAGCGACTACACGCTGGTCGAGAAGATCACCCAGAACGGCGAGGACGTCGAGCTGCCCGAACGCCGGACCCGTCAGGCCGTCAGCCGCCAGGCCGCCGACACCACCACCTCCGTCCTGCGCGGCGTCGTCGAGAACGGCACCGCCACCGCCGCCCAGACCGCCGGGCGCCCCGCCGCGGGCAAGACCGGCACCGCGGAGGAGGACACCGCCGCCTGGTTCGCCGGCTACACCCCGGACCTCGCCACCGTCGTCGCCGTCATGGGACAGGACCCCGTCACCGCCGGCCACAAGTCCCTCTACGGCGCCATGGGCCTCCCGCGCATCAACGGCGGCGGCGCACCGGCCGAGATCTGGGGCCAGTACACCCGCGACGCCCTCGAGGGCGAACCCGTGAAGGCCTTCGACCTCCGGCTCCAGCCCGGCGCCTGGAAGACCCAGCCGCCCCCCGGCGACTCCAGCACCGGACCCTCCTCCTCCGGCGACCCGAGCGGCGACGGCGGGAGCAGCGAGGCTCCCGGCGACGAGGAGACGAGCGACGGGAGCACCGGCGGGGAGGAAGCGGAACCGACCGGGGGCGGGACCGACGGCGGCACCACCGGGGGTGACACCGGCGACGACGGAACCGACACCGGGGACACCGCCACGGACGGCGGCACCACCGGCGACACCGGTGACGACGACGACAACGGGGACGACGGCATCGGCCCCGGCGGACTGACCGGCGCCCTCACCCAGAACGGCCGATGGGACGACTGACCGGCCCGCCCCTCAGCGCCCCTCAGTGCCCGGAGGTCGCCTTCAGCCCCACCACGGCCACCAGCAGCAGGGAGATGAAGAAGATCCGGGCGGCGGTCACCGGCTCACCCAGCACCAGCATGCCCAGCACCGCCGCCCCGGCCGCGCCGATCCCCACCCATACGCCGTACGCCGTGCCGATGGGCAGCGTACGAGCCGCGTACGACAGCAGCACCATGCTCGCGACGATCCCGGCACCGGTGAGCAGACTCGGAACCAGCCGGGTGAAACCGTCGGTGTACTTCATGCCGACCGACCAGCCGACCTCGAGCAGACCGGCGACGACGAGCAGAACCCAGGCCATAACGGCACCTCCGGGACACGAACGGAAACGGGGGTGCGTCGTCTTTGCCTTCACCCCGGTACGGCGCGTCTCGTCGGGGCCCAGTGGGTCCTTCCACCGTAGCCGAAAACCCGAGATGGGGCTGGTGACCATGGTCACCAGCCCCATCTCTCCGTAGATCTACAGGTACAGGCCGGTCGAATCCTCGGAACCCTCGAAACGGTCCGCGGCCACGGCATGCAGATCGCGCTCACGCATCAGCACGTACGCCGTTCCGCGCACCTCGACCTCCGCCCGGTCCTCCGGATCGAACAGCACCCGGTCGCCCGGCTCCACGGTCCGTACGTTCTGTCCCACCGCGACGACCTCGGCCCAGGCCAGCCGACGGCCGACGGCCGCCGTCGCCGGAATCAGGATGCCGCCGCCGGAACGCCGCTCGCCCTCGCTCGTGTCCTGCCGCACGAGTACGCGATCGTGCAGCATCCGGATGGGCAGCTTGTCGTGCTGGGAACTGTCGTGTCTCTTGGCGCTCACGTCCAGAAACCTACCCGCATTCACCGCGACCGTGGACGGGCGGGGTGCGCGGTCAGCGCCTGCGCCGACGGGACCCGAGGGCCAGCAGCCCCACGACACCCACCACCAGCACCGCCACCGGCACGACCCGCTCCAGCCGGGGCGAACCCTCCGCGTCCACGAACTGCGCCCTGACGTCGCTCACCACGCCGTTGACGCGGACGTACGTCCGCCCCAGCGTGTGATCGACGTTCGACACGACCCGGGCCTTCGCGTCCCCCATGATCGTCTTCGGATGCACCCGCACACCGATCTCGTCCAGGGTCTCGGCCAGCACCGCACGGCGGCGCTCGATGTCCGCCTCGATCTGCGCCGGGGTTCTGGTGTCCGCCGTGTCCGCCACCGTGTCGCCTCCGAAGTCCACTGATACCTGTGTACCTGTGCCGGACAGTCTGTCAGCTCCACGCCGCCACGCACTGTCAGGACCCCCGGTTACCCTCGATCCCGGCACCCGATCCACGCAGCGCGTACGTACGAGGAGACCAGACCGATGAGCGAACGCCTCCAGCCCGGGGACGAGGCCCCCGCCTTCACCCTGCCCGACGCCGACGGCAACGAGGTGTCCCTGGCCGACCACAAGGGCCGCAAGGTCATCGTCTACTTCTACCCGGCGGCCCTCACCCCCGGCTGCACGAAGCAGGCGTGCGACTTCACGGACAACCTCGAGCTCCTGGCCGGCGCCGGCTACGACGTGATCGGCATCAGCCCCGACAAGCCGGAGAAGCTCGCCAAGTTCCGCGAGCAGGAGTCCCTGAAGGTCACCCTCCTCGCCGACCCGGACAAGACGGTCCTCGACGCGTACGGCGCCTTCGGCGAGAAGAAGAACTACGGCCGCACCTACATGGGCGTCATCCGCTCCACGATCGTCGTGGACGAGGAGGGCAAGGTCGATCACGCCCTCTACAACGTCCGCGCCACGGGCCACGTGGCCAAGATCATCAAGGATCTGGGCATCTGAGCCCGCCGCGCCTGCGGAACGGCCCGTACCGGAGCTCCGGTACGGGCCGTTCCGTTTTTCGTACGTGACTGTCCGATATCCGGTTCGTTACTCCGTACGAGGCCACGAACGGGTGGCCGGGAGACGGAGGGGGAGGCATGGGGGTCCGATACACCCGTGAACTGCTCGAAGAGGCTGCTCGGGTGACAGCGAACTGGGACGACGCCGTACGCTGGTGCGGCGGGACACCCACGCCTGGCACCAGGCGCTATCTGCGTCAGAAAATGGCCGAGGCAGGCGTTGACGTCGCACATTTTCCAACACAGTGGACACGCCACACCGAAGAGGCACTCCGAAAGGCCGTCGCCGCATCGGCCAGCGTCAAGGAGGTGCTTCGCCGCTTGGGTATCAACCCGGTAGGCGGCAATCACACGCACATCAGCCGCCGTATCGCGGCATTGGGCATTGAAACATCCCATTTCGCTGGGCGATCACGAAAGCCAAGAAGTTCGTATGGCGATCTCCTGGTCCTTCGCACGCCAGAGGCTGGCAGGATCCCGGGAAGTCGACTGCTACGGCACTTGCTCCGGTCCGGAGTGCCGGAGAGCTGCGCAATGTGCGGCATTGGCCCCAGGTGGAAAGACAAACCTCTCCGGCTGGAGGTCGACCACATCGACGGCGCCTGGTGGGACAACCGACCGGAGAACCTTCGGCTGCTCTGCCCCAATTGCCATGCCGTAACGGACACATACCGAGGCCGCAGGCGCAGGGCCGCATGAGTAAGCCGAAGTACACGCGCGACCTGCTGACACGCGCTGCGGCCGAGGCCACCAGCATGGTCGACCTGATGCGCAAGCTCGGAACGCCGTTGAGGAGCGGCCCTCGCTGCTATCTCAGCAAGCGGCTACAGCACTACGGCATCAACACCTCGCACTTCCGCGAGGATCCGCTGCCAGAACGCGAACGACGCAGCTATCCGGAAGAACTCCTCAGAGAAGCCGCCGCTCATACGAACAGCATCAGGGAGATGCTGGAGTACATGGGGCTTCCCCCGCAGGACAGCCCGTACGGTCACATCAGGAGGAGGCTGGACAAGTTCGGTATCGACACCTCGCACTTCATCAGCGGACGCGCATACGGTCCTGGCCTTCTTCCTCGCGCCGAATTGGCGGCAGCGGTGGAAACGTCCACGAGCGTGGCTGGAGTCCTCGCGGCCCTTGGCCGAAGCAGCAACGGTGCAACTCGGGCACTCGTGAAGCGCAGCATCGAAGCGTACGGCCTGTCGACCGTCCATTTCACGGGACAAGGTCACTATCGCGGTACCCGCTCCCCAAACCGCAAGCCAGCGGCCGAGATCCTGGTGCAGCTCGGTCCCGGATGTGCCCGGACCAAAACGGCTCTGCTCCGGCGGGCCCTTGACGACCTCGGCGTATCGCATGTCTGCAGTGAGTGCGGCACCGGGGACACCTGGCAGGGCAGGCGACTCGTACTGGAGATTGATCACATCAATGGCGATCGGCTGGACAACCGTCAGGGGAACCTGCGTTACCTCTGCCCGTCCTGCCACAGTCAGACGAGCACGTTCGCCAATCGATCGCGCGATCGCCCCACCCCGCCGCAACGGATCGCCAAGTACCAGTAAGCTGTGCGTGGGGCCGTAGCCCAATTTCGGCAGGAGGCACCACTTTTAGGTAGTGGACAGTGCGAGTTCGAGTCTCGTCGGCCCCACCCTCAGGGCGCGGCTCCCAGCGGGGAGTCGCGCCCTTCCGGCTTCTTTCACACCCGGCCTCAGTCGAGCAGCTCCCGGACCACCGGGACCAGTGCCCGGAACGCCTTGCCTCGGTGGCTGATCGCGTTCTTCTCGGGCGGGGAGAGTTCCGCGCAGGTCCGGGTCTCGCCCTCCGGCTGGAGGATCGGGTCGTAGCCGAAGCCGTTCGTGCCGGCCGGGGTGTGGCGGAGGGTGCCCCGCAGCTGGCCTTCGACCACGCGTTCCGTGCCGTCGGGGAGTGCGAGGGCCGCCGCGCAGGCGAAGTGGGCGCCCCGGTGCTCGTCCGCGATGTCCGACAGCTGGGCCAGGAGCAGGTCCAGGTTGGCCCGGTCGTCGCCGTGGCGGCCGGCCCAGCGGGCCGAGAAGATGCCGGGGGCGCCGTTCAGGACGTCCACGCAGAGGCCGGAGTCGTCGGCGACGGCGGGCAGGCCGGTGGCGCGGGCGAGGGCGTGGGCCTTGAGCAGGGCGTTCTCGGCGAAGGTGACGCCGGTTTCCTTGACGTCCGGGATGTCGGGGTAGGCGTCGGCGCCGACGAGTTCGTGGGGCAGGCCCGCGTCGGCGAGGATCGAGCGGAGTTCGGTGATCTTCCCGGCGTTGCGGGTGGCGAGGATCAGGCGGGTCATGGGCCCAGTATCCCCGGGCCCATGGACCGCTCCTTACGGCGTGCAGACCTTGGTGAGTTCACCGGCCGCGTCGGTGACGGGGCTGATGTCGGGGGTCGCGTCGCCGTTCTCGACGGAGGTGCGGACGTTCTCGACGGCCTTCTCCAGGTCGTCGACGGCCTTGCTGACATCGGCGTTGTCGGTCTTGTCGCCGATCTCGCCGAGGTTCTTCTCTATGGAGTCGAGGGATTCCTCGAGCTGGGTGACGTCGTTGCCTGCGTTCTCGACGGCCTGTTGCATCTCGGTGACGCTGTCGGCGATGGCGTCGGCGGTCTGGACGCAGTCCAGTGCCTTGTCGACGGCGTCGCAGCCGGTGGTGAGTCCGGCGGTCAGCGCGACGGCCGCCAGGGTGGCGGCGACGGCTGTGATGCGGCGTCGGCGGCTCGCGGCCATGGAACGGTCCCTCCCCTGGTCGGGCCGTGGGCCGGCCCCGGTCGTTGGCCGGGCGCCCGGGTTTGAGCCGTGCGCCCGTACTCCTTCAGACGCGGCGGTGGCCGGCGCGGTTGCCCGCGTCGGCCGACTGCCTTGGTGTGTCTTTTACCTTTCGAGGACGGTATCAAGCGCCTTGCGCTGGGCGGTGGCGAGTTCGGCGCAGCCGGTGACGGCGAGGTCGAGGAGGGCGTTGAGTTCGTCGCGGGCGAAGGGTTCGGCCTCGGCGGTGCCCTGGACCTCGACGAAGCGTCCGTCGCCGGTGCAGACGACGTTCATGTCGGTGTCGGCCTTGACGTCCTCCTCGTAGCGGAGGTCCAGCAGCGGTACGCCGCCGACGATGCCCACCGACACCGCGCTGACGGTGCCGGTGAGGGGCTTGCGTCCGGCCTTGACGAGCTTCTTGCCCTGGGCCCACTGGATGGCGTCGGCGAGAGCGACGTAGGAGCCGGTGATGGCGGCGGTGCGGGTGCCGCCGTCGGCCTGGAGGACGTCGCAGTCGAGGACGATGGTGTTCTCGCCGAGGGCCTTGTAGTCGATGACGGCGCGGAGTGAGCGGCCGATGAGGCGGCTGATCTCGTGGGTGCGGCCGCCGATGCGGCCGCGGACGGACTCGCGGTCGCCGCGGGTGTTGGTGGCGCGGGGCAGCATCGCGTACTCGGCGGTGACCCAGCCCTCGCCGCTGCCCTTGCGCCAGCGGGGGACGCCTTCGGTGACGGAGGCGGTGCAGAGGACCTTGGTGTCGCCGAAGGAGACGAGGACGGAGCCTTCGGCGTGCTTGCTCCAGCCGCGTTCGATGGTGACCGGGCGGAGCTGTTCGGGGGTGCGGCCGTCGATTCGAGACATGGCGCTGAGCCTAGCCGTACATGCGCGAGGGCCCCTTCCGCAGGTGCGGACGGGGCCCGAAGGTGTGGCCGTGGCGCGCGCCGCGGCTCACATCATGTCTTCGATCTCCGCGGCGATGGGGTCGGCGTCGGTGCCGATGACGACCTGGATGGCGCTGCCCATCTTGACGACACCGTGGGCGCCGGCGGCCTTGAGGGCGGCTTCGTCGACCTTGGAGGCGTCCACGACCTCGGTGCGGAGGCGGGTGATGCAGCCTTCGACCTCTTCGATGTTGTCGATGCCGCCGAGCCCGGCAACGATCTTCTCAGCCTTGCTGGCCATGTTCGCTCTCCCTGATCCGAACCGCTTTGTCGCAGTAACCCACAGTTGGCCCATCTTTGCGAGCGGTCATGCCGTCCGTACCGAATGATGGCGGTCACGACAGCGGAACCGTCCTGCTCACTGGTCTACACCACCGGGTGGACTGCCGCCAAACCCGTCGTGACCGCTCGCCAGCGAAGGGGGCCGGATGAGTGCCGACAGTCCTGCCGACGCCGAGCCTACGGTCAGCCCGGCGCGCGAACGCTGGAACCGGCTGTTCCAGGGTCTCCAGAAGATGGGGCGCAGTCTTCAGCTGCCGATCGCGGTGCTGCCGGCGGCGGGCATCCTCAACCGGCTGGGGCAGCCCGATGTGTTCGGGGACGACGGTCTGGGCTGGACGAACGTCTCCAGGGTGATGATGGGCGCGGGCGGGGCGCTGCTGGACCCCGCGCTGGGGCTGCCGCTGCTCTTCTGCGTGGGTGTGGCCATCGGGATGGCGAAGAAGGCGGACGGTTCGACGGCGCTGGCGGCGGTGACGGGGTTCCTCGTCTACTACAACGTGCTGCGCCAGTTCCCGGAGGACTGCCCGGAGGGGTCGAGGGCGGTGGCGATGGTCGGCTGCCAGGTGGCCGACGGGACGGTGACGGCCTTCACCTATCAGAACCCGGGTGTGTTCGGGGGCATCGTCATCGGGCTGATGGCGGCGTACTTCTGGCAGCGGTTCCACCGTACGAGGCTGGTGGACTGGCTGGGGTTCTTCAACGGGCGCCGGCTGGTGCCGATCATCATGGCGTTCGCGGCGATCGTGTTCGCGGGGCTGTGTCTGTGGGTGTGGCCGCCCATCGGTGACGCGCTGGAGAGCTTCAGCGAATGGATGGACCGGCTGGACGCGTGGGGCGCGGGTGTGTTCGGTGTGGCGAACCGGGCGTTGCTGGTGGTGGGGCTGCACCAGTTCCTGAACGTGCCGATCTGGTTCCAGTTCGGGAGCTACACCACGCCGGACGGCAGGGTGGTGCACGGCGACATCAGCATGTTCCTGGCGGGTGATCCGGACGCGGGGCAGTTCACCTCGGGGTTCTTCCCGATCATGATGTTCGCGCTGCCGGCGGCGGCGCTGGCGATCACGCACTGCGCGCGGCCGGACCGGCGCAAGGAGGTCGGCGGGCTGATGCTGTCGGTGGCGCTGACGTCGTTCGTCACGGGCATCACGGAGCCGATCGAGTACTCGTTCCTGTTCATCGCGCCGCTGTTGTACGCGGTGCACGCGGTGCTGACGGGGGTGTCGATGGCGGTGACGTGGGCGCTGGGGGTGCACGACGGGTTCAGCTTCTCGGCGGGGCTGATCGACTACGTCATCAACTGGAATCTGGCGACCCGGCCGTGGGCGATCATCCCGATCGGGCTGTGCTTCGCGGCGCTGTACTACGTGATCTTCCGCTTCGCGATCACGAAGTTCGATCTGAAGACTCCGGGGCGGGAGCCGGAGGAGGAGGTGGAGGACGCGACGAAGGCGTGATCTCTTAGGCTGGAGGCGGCTTTTCGAGCCCTCGGACCCCGTGGTCCGAGGGCTTTTCGGCGTGCCCGCCGACGGTTCCGTTTAGCCGGGTCGGGCAGGCACGGTGCGTAGCTCGGCGGTCGCAGATTCGCGGGTTCCTTACGTGGCCTTCATCGTGCTACAACAGGTCTACACCACTAGTGGTGTAGACCACCACCGATGGAGGAAGTATGAGCACCGCCACCGCCTCGGCGGCCCCCGCAAAGAAGCGGGGATCCGGCCTGTTCCAGGGCCTGCAGAAGGTCGGCCGCAGCCTTCAGCTCCCGATCGCCGTGCTGCCGGCGGCCGGCATCCTGCTCCGGCTCGGCCAGACCGACGTCCAGGACAAGCTGAACCTGCCCGACAAGGTGACCGCGGTGTTCGCCACGGCGGGCGGCGCGATCTTCGACAACCTCCCGATGCTGTTCTGCATCGGTGTCGCGATCGGCTTCGCCAAGAAGGCCGACGGCTCCACCGCCCTCGCGGCCCTCGTCGGTTTCCTGGTCTACAGCAACGTCCTGAAGGCCTTCCCGGTGACCGAGGCGAAGGTGCAGGACGGCGCGGACATAGCCGCGACCTACAACAACCCGGGTGTCCTGGGCGGCATCCTGATGGGTCTGCTGGCGGCGGTGCTGTGGCAGCGGTACCACCGCAAGAAGCTGGTGGACTGGCTCGGCTTCTTCAACGGCCGCCGTCTCGTCCCGATCATCATGGCCTTCGTCGGCACCGTCATGGGTGTCTTCTTCGGTCTGGTCTGGGAGCCGATCGGTGAGCTCATCTCCGACGCCGGCGAGTGGATCACCGGTCTGGGCGCCGCGGGCGCCGGCCTGTTCGGTCTGATCAACCGCGCGCTGATCCCGATCGGCATGCACCAGTTCGTCAACACCGTCTCCTGGTTCCAGATCGGCGACTTCACCAACGCCGCGGGCGAGGTCGTGCACGGCGACCTGAACCGCTTCTTCGCCGGTGACCCGGACGCCGGCCAGTTCATGTCGGGCTTCTTCCCGATCATGATGTTCGGCCTCCCGGCCGCCGCCATCGCCATCGCGCACGCCGCCCGTCCGGAGCGCCGCAAGGCCGTGATGGGCATGATGGTCTCCCTCGCGCTGACCTCCTTCGTGACCGGTGTGACCGAGCCGATCGAGTTCTCGTTCATGTTCATCGCCCCGGTGCTGTACGCGATCCACGCGGTGCTCACCGCCCTGTCCATGGCGATCACCTGGGCGCTCGGTGTCCACGCCGGCTTCACGTTCTCCGCGGGCTTCATCGACTACGGGCTCAACTGGAGCCTGGCGACCAAGCCATGGCTGATCATCCCGATCGGTCTGGTCTTCGCGGCGATCTACTACGTGCTGTTCCGCTTCGCCATCACCAAGTTCAACCTGCCGACTCCGGGCCGCGAGCCCGAGGAGGAGGTCGAGGACGCCACGAAGGCGTGAGCCGTCCTCGTACGACATGACACCGGGGCCCCGGGAGCCGCAACGGCTCCCGGGGCCCCGGTCGTTTCGCGTCGGATCGTCGGTTCGTCAGATCTCGTACGTCGCCCCGGGCGTCGCCAGCCCCACCGGGCCGTCGTACACCGCGCGGGCGTCGGTGAGGTTGACCTGCGGGTCGGTCCACGGGGGGATGTGGGTGAGGATCAGGCGGCGGGCGCCCGCGCGGGCCGCCGTCTCACCCGCCTCGCGGCCGTTGAGGTGCAGGTCGGGGATGTTCTCCTTGCCGTGCGTGAAGGCGGCCTCGCACAGGAAGAGGTCGACGTCGCGGGCGAGGTCGTCGAGCGCCTGGCTCACGCCCGTGTCGCCGGAGTAGGTGAGCGTCCTCCCGCCGTGTTCGATGCGGATGCCGTACGCCTCGACCGGGTGCGCGACGCGCTCGGTGTGGACGAGGAACGGGCCGATCTCGAAGGTGGACGGCTTGACCGTGTGGAAGTCGAAGACCTCGCTCATGGAGGAGGCCGAGGGGGTGTCGGCGTAGGCCGTGGTCAGCCGGTGCTCGGTGCCCTCGGGGCCGTAGACCGGCAGGGGGGCGCAGCGGCCGCCGTCGTACCGGTAGTAGCGCGCCACGAAGTAGGCGCACATGTCGATGCAGTGGTCGGCGTGCAGATGGCTGAGGAAGATCGCGTCGAGGTCGTAGAGACCGCAGTGGCGCTGCAACTCGCCAAGGGCGCCGTTGCCCATGTCGAGGAGCAGCCGGAAGCCGTCGGCCTCGACGAGGTAGCTCGAGCAGGCCGATTCCGCGGACGGGAACGACCCCGAGCAGCCGACGACGGTGAGCTTCATGAAGCAGAAACCTCCGCTGGCGGGTGTGGAGAGACGGGGGTCGTGCGGTTTGTCGAGCGTAAGGCGCAAAACCTTTGGTCGCTCCTCCACCAGGGGCCGTTGTGGGCGAACTCACCTGCGCTGTCACCGGTTCGGCTGGAAGCGGCGCGTGCCGGGGCCGGGAGGGGGCGCGCGGCGGGCGCGCACGCCGGTACGGTCGGGGCATGGACACGGCCTGGTGGCTCGCGCTCGTCGCGGTGGTACTGCTCGCGCTCGTCTCCGCGCTGGTCGACGGATGGGGCCGGGGTCACCGGTCCCGGAGACGGCGGCGGGGGTCCGGGCGGGACGGAAGCGGCCCCGGGAACACGTGAAGGGCCGGAGGCGATGCTCCGGCCCTTGGTCGTGCGGGTCGTACGGGTGGGGTCACGCCCAGAGCTGGCCCTGGAGGGTGTCGATGGCCTCTTCCGTCGTCGCGGCGGTGTAGACGCCGGTCGACAGGTACTTCCAGCCGCCGTCGGCGACGACGAAGACGACGTCGGCGCTCTCGCCGGCCTTCTGCGCCTTCTTGGCGACGCCGATCGCCGCGTGCAGGGCGGCGCCGGTGGAGACACCGGCGAAGATGCCCTCCTGCTGGAGGAGTTCCCGCGTGCGGGTGACGGCGTCGGCGGAGCCGACCGAGAAGCGCGTCGTCAGCACGGAGGCGTCGTACAGCTCGGGGACGAAGCCCTCGTCGAGGTTGCGCAGGCCGTAGACGAGGTCGTCGTAGCGCGGTTCGGCGGCGACGATCTTCACGTCGGGCTTGTTCTCGCGCAGATAGCGGCCGACGCCCATCAGGGTGCCGGTGGTGCCGAGGCCGGCCACGAAGTGGGTGATGGACGGCAGGTCGGCGAGGATCTCGGGGCCGGTCGTCGCGTAGTGGGCGCCCGCGTTGTCCGGGTTGCCGTACTGGTAGAGCATCACCCAGTCGGGGTGCTCGGCGGAGAGCTCCTTGGCGACGCGCACGGCGGTGTTGGAGCCGCCGGCGGCCGGGGAGGAGATGATCTCCGCGCCCCACATCCCGAGCAGGTCACGGCGTTCCTGCGAGGTGTTCTCGGGCATCACGCAGACCATGCGGTAGCCCTTGAGCTTGGCGGCCATGGCGAGCGAGATGCCGGTGTTGCCGGAGGTCGGCTCGAGGATCGTGCAGCCCGGGGTGAGACGGCCGTCCTTCTCCGCCTGCTCGATCATGAACAGGGCGGGGCGGTCCTTGATGGAACCGGTCGGGTTGCGGTCCTCCAGCTTCGCCCAGATCCGGACGTCGGCGGACGGCGAGAGCCGCGGCAGGCGCACCAGGGGGGTGTTGCCCACCGCGGCCAGCGGGGAGTCGTAACGCATCGCCGATCAGGCCATACCGCCGGCGACGGCCGGCAGGATCGTGACGTTGTCGCCGTCGGACAGCTTGGTGTTGATGCCGTCCAGGAAGCGGACGTCCTCGTCGTTGAGGTAGACGTTGACGAAGCGGCGCAGCTGCTCGCCGTCCACGATGCGGGCGTGGATGCCCGTGTGCCGGGTCTCGAGGTCGGCGAAGAGCTCGGCGAGGGTGTCCCCGGTGCCCTCCACCGCCTTCTGACCGTCGGTGTACTGGCGGAGGATGGTCGGGATACGGACCTCGATGGCCATGGCTGAGGGCTCCTGTCGGAAGTGTCTGTCGTGGGTTCGAGAGGGCGCGCGGCGGCGCACGGCAGTTCGCCGCGGCTCACGGCCCACGGCGGCAGCGGAAGATCAACAGATGGCGCTGTTCAGCCTGCACAGGTCGACGTGCAGCCGCGCCACGAGCAGTGTGCCCGGCGCCTTTTCGCTCACGTCGGAAAGAACCATGGGGTCATCGTATCGATTCCCGGACCGGCCTCCGGAGTGTGATCTCACCCTTCGGACACCCTTCTTCCGCGATTCGGGATACAGGGTCGATCGGGCGGGTCAGTACGCCTCGACGACCTTGACCTCCTCCTCGGTGACCTCGCCCTCCAGGATGCGGAAGGAGCGGAACTGGAACTCCCCGGCGCCGTCGGTGTCGGCGGTGGAGACCAGGACGTAGTGGGCGCCGGGCTCGTTGGCGTAGGAGATGTCGGTGCGGGACGGGTAGGCCTCGGTGGCCGTGTGGGAGTGGTAGATGACCACCGGCTCCTCGTCGTTGTCGTCCATCTCGCGGTACAGCTTCAGCAGGTCCTGGGAGTCGAACTCGTAGAAGGTGGGCGAGCGGGCCGCGTTCAGCATGGGGATGAACCGCTCGGGGCGGCCGGCGCCCACCGGGCCCGCCACCACGCCGCACGCCTCGTCGGGGTGGTCCTCGCGGGCGTGGGCGACGATCCGGTCGTACAGGGCCTGGGTGATGGTCAGCATGGGGCTCAGGATAAGCGGACGGGCTGCTCCGTACCGAGGGGTGGTACGGAACAGCCCGTATGCCGGACGCCTTGAGCGGACGGGAGCAGGGGGCACCACGAGTACGCCCTGCTGCCCGGCGTCCTGGTGGGGACGTCAGTGCCCTGTCAGGGGCTCAGAGCGTCTTGGTCGCCTGGGTGCCGACCGCCTCGGACTCGGCGTCCGCCGCTCCGCCGGCGCGGCGGCTGCGTACGTAGTCCAGGAAGGAGTTGAGCTCGCGCTTGACCACGGGGGCCAGCAGGTACAGGCCGATGATGTTGAACACCGAGAGCAGGAAGAGCGCCGAGTCGGCGAGGCTGATCAGCGAGTCGAGGGAGAGCAGGGAGCCCGCGACCACGAACACGCTCCAGACCACCTTGAACGTCGTCTCGCTGGCCTTGCTGCGGCCGAAGAGGTGGGCCCAGGCCTTGAGGCCGTAGTAGCCCCAGGTCAGGATCGTGGAGAAGGCGAACAGCAGCACCGCGACGGTCAGCAGGTTCGGGAACCAGGGCAGGACGGTCTCGAAGGCGTCGGAGGTGATGGTGACACCGCCGATGCTCTCGCCCTCACGGGCCTCGCCCCAGCTGGCGGGGTTGGCGATGACGATGGTCAGCGCGGTCATGGTGCAGATGACGACCGTGTCGATGAACGGCTCCAGCAGGGCGACCAGGCCCTCGCTCGCGGGGTGCTTGGTCTTGACCGCGGAGTGGGCGATCGGCGCGGAGCCGAGACCGGCCTCGTTGGAGAAGGCGGCCCGCTGGAAGCCGACGATCAGGGCGCCGATCACACCGCCCGCGACGCCGTCGGCCTCGAAGGCGCCCTGGAAGACGTTGCCGATGGCGTCGGGCACGGCCGTGATGTTCGTCAGGATGACGATCAGGCAGGCCACGACGTACATGATCGCCATGGCGGGGACCAGCCGGCTGGTGACCGAGGCGATGGAGCGGATGCCGCCGAGCAGCACCAGGCCGACCAGCGCGGCGACGACCAGGCCGAACAGCACGGCACCGGCGGACGAGGCCAGGAAGCCGTCCTCGCCGCCGAAGGTCGAGGAGATCTGCGCGTAGCTCTGGTTGGTCTGGAACAGGTTGCCGCCGAACAGACCGAAGAAGAGGATCATGACGGAGGCCAGGACGGCGAGCACCTTGCCGAGCTTGGCGCCGGCACTGCCGAAGCGCTCGGCGAGGCCCTTGGGCAGGTAGTGCATGGGGCCGCCGGAGACGGTGCCGTCCGCGTGCTCCTCGCGGTACTTCACACCGAGGGTGACCTCGACGAACTTGGTGGCCATGCCGAGCAGGCCGCAGAGGATCATCCAGAAGGTGGCGCCCGGGCCACCGATGGAGACGGCGACGGCCACACCGGCGATGTTGCCGAGGCCGACGGTGCCGGAGACGGCGGCGGTCAGTGCTTGGAAGTGGTTGACCTCGCCGGGGGAGCCTTCCTCGTCGTACTTGCCGCGCACGACGTCGAAGGCGAGCTTGAGCTTGCGCGCCTGGATGAAGCCGAACCAGCCGGTGAAGACCAGACCGGCGACCACCAGCCACGCGACGATGAGCGGTAGCTCGGTGCCGCCGACCGGAACGGTGTAGAAGACGATGTCGCCGACGGTGGTGGCGACGGGATCGAAGAAATCACTTACGGCGTCGTCGATGTTTTGGGTGATGGAGTCGAGTGACATCGAACTTCCTCAGATGGCGCGGGGACGTGCTGGCGTGCGCAGCGGAGCGGGTGGATGTGGGCAGGGGCCCACGTCCCGTTCGGCGACGGCGATGAGGCGGCGGCCCGTGAACGGGGGAACCGTCGCCCTTCTGTCGTGCTGGTCGTACACACCGGCGGTGACCGGCTTCCTCGATCACGGCGAGGGGTGGGCCGAAAACGAGTTGCCGATTCTTACCACGCCGTTTACCTGCCAATGAGTGATGCAGATCACAGAAAACCGCCCCTACGGGACAAAACCGCAGGGGCGGTGACGCGATCGTTATCCGGACTTGAGGTTCCTCTGAGCGAACAGATCCGGTGATCTTTCCGGACAGATCCCTACATATTCACGGCATGAGCGTCGTGACGAGGGTCTCCTGGAGGCCGCCGAGCCACAGGTATGCCATCACCATCGGCTTGCGCGGATCCTCGTCGGGGAGGCGGAAGAGGAGGTCGCTGTCGTCCTCGTCGCTGATCTCCAGCCGGGAGCCGATCGCGAGGCGCAGGTCGTTGAGGGCGCCGAGCCACTGCCGGGACTCGTCCGGCGACAGCTTGAGCACCGCGCCCTCCTCGCCGGCCGAGGCGAGCGCGTCCAGGGAGCGGATCACCGCGAGGGCGTTGTCGCGCTTGCCGGCCCGCAGGTCGTTCTCGGTGTAGCGGCGGAACTCGGCGGAGTACGCCCGCTGCTCCTCGGCCTCCTTGGCCTGTGGGATGCCCTCGGGGTCGCCGTAGGCGTCCGGGAAGAGACGGCGCAGCACGGGGTCGGAGGGCGGCTCACTGGGACCCTCGGCGAAGAGTTCGGCGAGCGGGTCGGCGGACGCGTCCTCGGACGGGCCGGGGCCGATCAGCTCCATCAGCTGCACGGCGAGGGACCGGATGATGGAGATCTCGACGTCGTCGAGGGCGACGGCCGCGCCGCCGCCGGGGAGCGGTTCGAAGGTTCCTGGCATGGCGGCGTCGCTACTTCCGGTCCTGCGGGCGGGGTCGGGTCATGTCCGGTTCGGTCACTTCCGGTCCTGCTGGAGGGTGGCCCACAGTCCGTAGCCGTGCATGGCCTGGACGTCGCGTTCCATCTCCTCGCGGGTACCGCTGGAGACGACCGCCCGGCCCTTGTGGTGGACGTCGAGCATGAGCTTGGTGGCCTTGTCCTTGGAGTAGCCGAAGTACGTCTGGAAGACGTACGTCACATAGCTCATGAGGTTGACCGGGTCGTTGTGGACGATGGTGACCCACGGGACGTCGGGCTCGGGTACGGCGAAGACCTCCTCCGCCGACTCGGTGCGTTCGATCTCCAGGGGTGCGGGTGACGTCACACAGCCCATGCTGCCACCGCAGGGGGGTGGTCGCACAAACCGCCCCGCTCGGACGGGGTGCCGTCCGGCATCCGAACCCCATTTCGTCAAACTGACGAAATGGGGTTACCATCCTCAGCATGAACACAGCGGACCTTGGGCTGCCGGTGGACGTTCCCTCGACGGCGCTCTTCACGGACCAGTACGAGCTGACGATGCTGCGCGCCGCGCTGAAGGCCGGCACGGCCGGGCGCCGCAGCGTGTTCGAGGTCTTCACCCGGCGACTGCCGGACGGCCGCCGCTACGGCGTGGTGGCCGGCACCGGGCGGGTGCTGGACGCGGTGGAGAACTTCCGCTTCGACCCGGGCGTCCTCGGGTTCCTGCGCGAGAAGGACATCGTCGACGAGGCGACCCTGGACTGGCTGGCCGGCTACCGCTTCTCCGGTGACATCTGGGGCTACCCCGAGGGCGAGGTGTACTTCCCGGGCTCGCCGATCATGCGCGTGGAGGGCAGCTTCGCCGAGTGCGTCCTGCTCGAGACGGTGATCCTGTCGATCCTCAACCACGACTCGGCGATCGCCGCCGCGGCCTCCCGGATGTCGTCCGCCGCCGGTGACCGGCCGCTGATCGAGATGGGCGCCCGGCGCACCCACGAGCTGGCCGCGGTGGCCGCCTCGCGGGCCGCGTACGTCGGCGGTTTCGCCTCCACCTCCGACCTGGCGGCCGGCTTCCGCTACAACATCCCCACCGTGGGCACCTCCGCCCACGCCTTCACCCTGCTCCACGACACCGAGCGGGACGCCTTCCGGGCGCAGGTGGACTCCCTCGGCGGCGGTACGACGCTGCTGGTGGACACGTACGACGTGGCCGAGGCGGTCCGTACGGCCGTCGAGATCGCGGGGCCGGAGCTGGGCGCCGTACGGATCGACTCCGGTGACCTGCTGCTGGTGGCGCACCGGGTGCGGCAGCAGCTGGACGAGCTGGGCGCCACCGGCACGAAGATCATCGTGACCTCGGACCTGGACGAGTACGCCATCGCCTCGCTGGCGGCGGCTCCGGTGGACGCGTACGGCGTCGGCACCCAGCTGGTGACCGGCTCGGGGCATCCGACCGCCTCGATGGTCTACAAGCTGGTCGCCCGCGCCGAGTCCGCCGACCCGAAGGAACCTTTGGTGCCGGTGGCGAAGAAGTCCACCGGCGGCAAGACCTCCATCGGCGGCCGCAAGTGGGCCGCGCGGCGGCTGGACGAGTACGGCGTCGCCGAGGCCGAGGTGATCGGCACCGGCGAGGTGCCCGACGAGCTGGCCGATCGGCAGTTGCTGGTGCCGCTGGTCAGGGGCGGCGAGGTGATCGCCCGTGAGCCGCTGGACGTGGTCCGCGACCGGCACGCGGCGGCCCGCGCCGGTCTGCCGCTCTCCGCTACACAGCTCTCCCGTGGGGAACCCGTCCTTCCGACGGAGTACGCGCACGGGCCCTCGGGTAGCTAAAAGCGTGCCCCCCGTGCGCGGGGCGGGGCTCCTCGAACGCGGGCGGGGGCTCCCGTCCCCCCTGCCGTGCCCCTGTCCGCGCCACCCGCAATTCAATAGGCTCGGAGGTTCACCCGGCCGGGCCCGCCCCCACCCGACCCCATAGTCGAAGGACACCGACCATGCGCCGCGCACTGATCGTCGTTGACGTGCAGAACGACTTCTGCGAGGGGGGCAGCCTCGCCGTGTCCGGCGGTGCGGATGTGGCCGCCGCCATCACCGAGCTGATCGGGCAGGCCCCCGCCGGTTACCGGCACGTGGTGGCCACCCGCGATCACCACATCGCGCCCGGGGGCCACTTCGCCGACAACCCCGACTTCGTCCGGTCCTGGCCCGCGCACTGTGTCGCCGGGACGGAGGGGGTCGGGTTCCATCCGAACTTCGCGCCCGCGGTGACCTCCGGGGCGATCGACGCCGTGTTCAGCAAGGGGGAGTACGCGGCGGCGTACAGCGGGTTCGAGGGGGCCGACGAGAACGGGACGCCGTTGGCGGAGTGGTTGCGGGAGCGGGGGGTCGAGGAAGTGGACGTGGTCGGGATCGCCACGGATCACTGTGTGCGGGCCACCGCGTTGGATGCGGCGAAGGAAGGGTTTCGTACGCATGTGCTGCTGGATTTGACCGCGGGGGTTGCGGCGGAGACCACTGAGCGGGCGCTGGAGGAGTTGCGGGGCGCGGGGGTGGAGCTGTCGGGGAAGCCCGTCGTTCAGTGAACCTGGGTTGGGGTGGGGCGGGGGGTGTGCAGCTCGCGGCGCTGAGCCGGTGCCGCTGCGCCCACCCGTGCCGCCCCAGCGGCACGACTGCCCGCAGCTAAGCGGGAGCGGCACGATTGCCCGCAGCTACGCGGGGGCGGCGTGACTGGCCGCAGCTACGGTCTCTGTAGGGCTCTTATGGGGTGCCAGAGTTCTACCGTCAACGGGTTGGCGGTGGGGGTGGTGCGCCATATGAGGCCGTCGGGGTGGTGGAGGACCGCGGTGATCTCGTCGGGGGTGGGTGGGGCGGCGTTGCCGCGCAGGTAGACCGCTCGCAGGCCCAGGTTGCGGAGCCTGGTCAGGGCTCGGGCGCGGTTCTGGGCGTGGACGAGTACGCGGACTCCGGCCGGTGCGTCGGCGGCGGGGCTGGGCAGGTTCAGTGCCACCACCACCGTGCCGTTCGGCAGCTTGCAGAAACCTCCTGCGGCCATGCGGTCATACCCCCGGTTCGGTCTGTGTCGTCACAGGTGTCAATAAGAGAGCCACAGGGGGCACCTAAACACGGATCGGCGGTGACCCGCCAGGGGGTCACCGCCGATCATGCTCTGACCTGCTAAGACGCTATTTACCTGCCCGCAGGACCGACCTCGAGCTCGATCGTCGAGCCGTTCCTGGCCTCCTTGACGATCTTGATCTTCGTGTTGGTGTCAGTGACCTTGACACCGGCGGTCGGGTTCGACTCGTCGTAGTAGGTGTTGGTGCGGTCGTTGAAGACCGAAACACCCTTCGACGACGGGATCCACTTCGCCACGTCCGCCTTGTGCAGCGTCATGCCGTCGGTGCGGTACATGCTGAACGGCGAGTCGTAGGCCTGGATGCGGTTGCGCATCAGCGTGCCGTCGGACCACTTCAGCGCGGTCGGGTGCGAGTCGATCGGGAGGATCAGGCCCGTGCCCTCGTGCTGGCTGGTGTTGTTGTCCGCCTGGGAGGTGTCCCACTTCCAGATCAGCAGACCGTTCTGGTACGCGTAGTGCTCGACCCAGTCCGGGCGGGACGTGAAGCCGAAGTTGTACGGGCCGACCTCGAGGGTCTTGTCGTACGACACGTACTGGCGGTTCTCGGCGATGTAGTACTGCGCGTAGTCCTTGGTGAAGGACGCGCCCTGGCGGGTGAAGCCGTTCGCCGTCCAGGCGGCGTCGGCGCTCTCGGCGTTGTCCGAGAAGACCGGGGTGCCGTCCGCCGTCACCGTGATCGAGTCGGCCGTGAAGCCCTTGAGGGCCACGCCGCCGTCGGACTGGTAGCGGAAGCGCAGGTCGACCTTCTGACCGGCGTACGCGTCGAGGGAGTACGCGAACTTCTTGTAGCCGTCGAGCGTGCCGTGCAGGGCCGGCTTGTCGCTGCCGTCGCGCGGGATCGGCTGGCCGTCGACCGTGCCGTCGAGGGCGGTCCAGTTGGCGCCGCCGTCGGTGGACACCTCGGTGTAGAGGTAGTCGTAGTTGGCCTCGATGTCGTACCAGCCGTCGAACGTGAGCTCGGCGGACGACTTGCCGGTCAGGTCGACCGAACGGCTCAGCGTGTTCTTGAGGTTGTCACCGCTGCCGCTCCACCACTGGGTCTGGCCCTCGGCCGGCGGGATGATCTCGGTGGTGACGGCCTTCTTCGGCAGCTGGACGACGAGCGCCTGCTTGTGCTTGGTGTTGTACTCGGCGACGCCCAGCTTGTGCCAGGAGTTGACGCCCGCCTTGGCGGTGTCGTAGTTCAGCCAGCCGAGCTGGAGCTTGTCCCAGGCGGTCATGTCGCCGGGCAGGTTGCCGATCTCGTTCTTCCCGGTGCCGAGCCAGGAACCGGAGGACATCAGCGACCAGAAGCCGGTGGAGTTCTCGCCGCCCGCGGTGTCGTAGAGGTCCGGCAGACCGAGGTCGTGGCCGTACTCGTGGGCGAAGACGCCGAGTCCGCCGTTCTCCGGCTGGACGGTGTAGTCGCCGACCCAGATGCCGGTGGAGCCGATCTGCGCGCCGCCGAGCCTGTTCTGGTCGGGGCCGGTGGCGCCGGCGTCGGTGCCGAAGGCGTACCAGCGGTGGGCCCAGATCGCGTCGGTGCCCTGGGCGCCGCCGCCCGCGGACTCGTCCTCGCCGGCGTGCACGATCTGGAAGTGGTCGATGTAGCCGTCGGGCTCGTTGAAGTCGCCGTCGCCGTCGAAGTCGTAGCGGTCCCACTCGTCGAAGCGGGTGACGTCCGCCTTGATCTGGGCGTCGGTGCGGCCGGCGGCCTTCTGCTGGGCGACCCAGGCGTTCAGGCCGTCGCTGACGACGTTCCACACGCTGGGGCAGTTGGTGTCGCCACAGGCGTTGTTGCCGTAACGGGCCTCGTTGTAGGGGACCTTGACCCAGTCGGAGACCTCGCCCTCGACCGAGTAACGGCCGGAGGACTGCTTCTCGTAGTACGTCTTGACGGAGTCCACGCCCTTGCCGGACCCGAAGTACAGGTCCTCGAAGTGCTGCTGGTCGTAGTCCTCCTGCCAGGCCGTGGAGTTGTCCACCTTGCGGTCCGGCTTGGCGATCTGGTTGTGCAGCGGGCCGGCGTCGCCGCCGTAGCGGCTGTCGACCTTGTCGCCGAACTCGACCAGGATCGTGAAGATCTTGTCGGTCTTCTCGCGGCCGAGCTCGACGTACTTGCTGTCGCCCTTCTTGCTCTTGAGCTCGACGACCTTCGAACCGTCACGGTTCTTGACCGAGCTCTTACCGGAGATGACCTGGTTCAGGGCTTCCTCGCGCTGGGCCGCCTGCGTCTTGGAGAGCGGGCCCGAGAGGTCGTGCTCGACGTGGTTGTGCTCCGCCGGGTCGTGCCGGTCCACGGCGCCGGGACGCTCGGCCTTGTCAGCCGAGTCGGCCTGGGCCACGGTGAACGCAGAGCAGGTGGCGGTAACCGCCGCGAGGGCAACGCCTATCGCGGACGCTCTGAACGTCCAGGGTCTACTGGTCACTTGAGATCCCCTCCCGCGTGCGTGCGCGCGGTCAAAGGAGGTTCCGTCTATGGAAGGTCCCGCGCGGACGTGATCAACGCGTGTAGTCAAGTGACGACATTTGACTAGAGGTTCGCCAGAAAAAACAGACCTTGACTTGAACAGTTCAATGGCACTATGCGGAGACGACGTTCGCTTACCGGACGCACCGGTGCGAAGGTCCCCGGGCGCGCACAACCGTCCACTTGATGGACGCCATGAATCCGTGCGCCCCCTGTGCACCGGCCCTGTCGGTTAGGTCACGCTTACCGTCCGTTCCCCTCGGGCACTCTCGCGGTTAGAGTCGTCTGGCGGAACCGCCCCGAACCGGTGGAAAGCCAGGCGGACAGCCCCCGACTCCCGAGGACACGATGGCCATGCCCCGTCCGACTGTCGCTCAGCTCGCTTACGGCTCGTGCACCGTGATCTTCTCGACCTTCGCCATGCTGCTGTTGTCCGGAGCCAGTTCGGGCGTCGGCGTCGCGATCGTCGCCGTCTCGGCGCTCGCCCTCGGACTGCTGGTGGCCATGAGGGCCCCGCTCCCCCGGCCACGCACGGCCGCGGCGGGAGCGTCCGCCGTGGTGGCGGCACGCCCCGTGGCCGCCCCGGAGCCGGTACGGGCCACCGTCCCGCCTCCGGCCCGCGAGCCGGTGCGGGAGCGCGCGGCCTCCTGAGGCCGTCCCCGCTCATCCGTCATCCGGTGCTGACCACCACGGTCTTGGCCGCCTTGTCGTGCAGGCCCTGTTTGTAGGGCCGGTCGAAGAAGCTCCAGCCGCCCGAGATCGCGGTCCACACACAGGCGCAGCAGAACGCGAACGGCAGCCACAGCACGGCGGCGCGGATCAGCGCCGTCTGCACGGAGGGGTTCGAGCCGTCGTCCAGGTTGGCGACCCGCATGCGCAGCCACTTCTTGCCCAGGGTCTGGCCGTTTCGGCTGATCATGAAGGTGTCGTAGGCGATGTAGAGCACCGCGGCGATGACGGACTGCCCGAAGGAGTTGCCGACGTTGACGTCGTCGCCGTCGACGTTGTACTCGCTCACCCCGAACGGCCAGGTGAGCAACCAGACCACGATGCCGACGAGGATCATGTCGATGATGCGGGCGAGGGTGCGCCTGCCGCTGTCGGCGAGCGGGGGCATGCCGGCGAGGGGATCGGTGGGACCGGGACCGCCACCGTAGGGGGCACCGCCGTAGGGACCGCCACCGCCGCCACCACCGCCGTACGGATCGCCGCCCCGGGGCGGCGGGGGCGTGCCTCCCGGGGTGTCGTACGGGGAGCCCGGCCCCGGGGTCTCGGGGCCGCCCGGCGGGGGGTGCTTCTTGAACGGGTCGTCGTCCGGCGGCTGCTGACCGGAGCCGGGGGGCGGTTCGGTGGTCATGCCCCCGAGTCGACCGCGAACCCTCCGGCCCCGCATCCGGCGAGCGGCCGTCCGGAGTAGCGGTGGCCCGCGGTGGCGCTGGTGACGGTGGTTCAGCCGGCCACGAACGTGTGCGCGGCCTTGTCGTGCCAGCACTGGCGCCAGGGCTTGTCGAACAGGCACCACGCGACGCCGACGACTCCGACGACGAGCAGCCCGGGGACGCTGTAGACCAGCCAGCGGCGCAGGGCCGGGCCGAAGCCCGGAGCCTCGTGCCCCTCGATGTCCCGTACGTCCAGGCCGAGCAGCTTCTTGCCCAGGGTGCGGCCCCACTTGACGGTGGGCAGCACCTCGAGGAGGACACCGGCGAGGAGGAGCACGGCCAGGACGATGCCGAGGTGGACCGAGGTGGTGCCGTCGATCAGCCAGACCGTGACGGTCTCGCCGGACTGCTTGGCCGCCTCGATCTTCGCGTCGATGTGGTCCATGGCCTCGATGCCGAGCGGCACACCCGCCACGGCGGTGACGGCGCCGAGGACGACGGTGTCCAGCAGCCGGGCGGCCAGTCGTCTGCCGAGCGCGGCGGGGCGGGCCGCGGCCTGGCGCCGGGCCGCGGCCTGGAACGGGTCGTCGACCGGCGGCTTCCAGGGCGCGACCGGCGGCTCCTCTGCGCCGGCCAGCCGGTGCACCTGCTGCGCCCACGAGGACTGGCCGCCGCCGGGGCCGCTCGTCAGAGGCGCGGAGGGGGCGGCAGCGGCGGGCCGGGCGGCAGCGCCCGGGGTCTGCGGGGGCACGGTCGGGGCCGCGGCCTGCTGGGGACCCGACGGCGCCGTGGCGGCAGCGGCGGCGCGCTCGGCCGCCGCCTTCCCGGCCCCGAAGCCGGGCCGTCCGGAGGCGGGGCCCGCCTGCTGTCCCGCGTCGCCCTGTGCCGGGCGGGGGCTGACGGCGCGGAAGGTCATCGTGCCCTCGTCCGCGGGGGCCTCGGCCTCCTGCCGCGGCTTCGGCGTCGGCGAGGGCGTGGTCGTGGGCGTGGGCGTGGGCCTGCGGAACACGAACGTGTTGCCCGAAGCGGCGGCCTCCCCCGCGTCCGGAGCGTCCGCGCCCGTGGATCCGGCCTCCGGCGCGGAGGGCACGGAGGACGCGGGGGCGTCGGACGGCGACGGCGCGTGCGGCACCCTCGGGTCGGCGCCCCAGGAGACCTTGCGGTCCTGGTCGCCGCCGAAGCCGGACTGGTGGGAGCGGTCGGCGCCCCAGGCCGAGGCGGGTTCGGGCCGACTGCCGTGCTGGACCTCGGCGGGCGACGGGGACGCGGCGGCCGGGGACGGTCCGGCGTCCGGGTCCTCGTCGAAGAAGTGCGGTCCGGTCTCCTCGACGGTGGGCCGCGCCGGGCCCACGCCCGGCGGTGGTGCGAGCGACTCGCCGTCCTTGGGCGCCGGTCGGCTCGTGCCCGGCACCCAGGAGGCACCGTTCCAGTACCGGACATATCCAGGAATGGACGGGTCCGGGTAATACCCTTCGCGGGGCCTGTCGTCGCCGGGGGCCGGGGTTGGGGCGCTCATGTCCGTCGTCCCGTATCTGCTCGGTGGGTGGGTCGGGGGGAACCACATCTATCAGACGGGCGGGAAACTGACCGCCCGTCCGGCCGGACCCCACCCCTTTCGGGCATCTTCTCGTTCAGAAGAGCTTGCCCGGGTTGAGAATGCCCAGCGGGTCGAACACCTGCTTGACGGCCCGCTGCATCTCCAGCCCCACCGGGCCGATCTCGCGCGCGAGCCACTCCTTCTTCAGCACGCCCACGCCGTGCTCCCCGGTGATGGTGCCGCCGAGTTCCAGGCCGAGCGCCATGATCTCGTCGAAGGACTCCCGGGCCCGCCGCGACTCCTCGGGGTCCGACGCGTCGAAGCAGACCGTCGGGTGGGTGTTGCCGTCCCCGGCGTGGGCGACGACGCCGATGGTGAGCCCGTGCTTCTCGGAGATCCGCTCGACGCCGTCGATGAGCTCGCCGAGCCGGGAGCGGGGCACGCACACGTCGTCGATCATCGTCGTGCCCTTGACGGCTTCGAGCGCGACCAGGGACATCCGCCGCGCCTGGAGCAGCAGTTCGGACTCGGCGGCGTCCTCGGCCGGTACGACCTGGGTGGCGCCGGCGGCCTCGCACAGCGCGCCGACGGCCGCGAGGTCGGTGGCGGGGTCGGTGGTGTCGAAGGCGGCGAGCAGCAGCGCCTCGGTGGTCTCCGGCAGGCCCATGCGGGCCATGTCGTTGACCGCCTTGACCGTCGTACGGTCCATGAGTTCGAGGAGTGAGGGGACGTGGCCGCCGGCCATGATCCGGCACACGGCGTCGCAGGCGGCGGCGCCGGAGGCGAACTCGGCGGCCAGCACCAGCTGCTCGGGCGGCTTGGGCCGCAGGGCGAGGACCGCGCGGACGACGATGCCGAGGGAGCCCTCGGAGCCGACGAAGAGGCGGGTCAGGTCGTATCCGGCGACGCCCTTGGCGGTGCGGCGGCCGGTGGACATCAGCCGGCCGTCGGCGAGGACGACGTCCAGGCCGAGGACGTACTCGGCCGTCACCCCGTACTTGACGCAGCACAGCCCGCCCGAGGCGGTGCCGATGTTGCCGCCGATGGTGCACATCTCCCAGCTGGAGGGGTCCGGCGGGTAGTAGAGGCCGTGTTCGCCGACGGCGCGGGAGAGGGTGGCGTTGATGACGCCGGGTTCGACGACGGCGATCCGGTCGACCGGGCTGATCTCCAGGATGCGGTCCATCTTGGTCAGGGAGAGCACGACGCAGCCGTCGGTGGCGTTGGCGGCGCCGGACAGGCCGGTGCGGGCGCCCTGCGGGACGACGGGGACGCGGAGCTCGGTGGCGGTGCGCATGACGTGCTGGACCTGCTCGACCGTGCGCGGCAGGACCACCACCGCGGGGCTGCCGGCCGGGCAGAAGCTCGCCATGTCGTTGGCGTAGGAGGCCGTGACGTCGGGGTCGGTGAGGACGGCCTCGGGGGGCAGGCCGCCGAGCAGCCGGTCGACGAGAGGGCCGGCCGCCACCGTGTCTTCATCGCGTCGCGCTTCGATACGGCTCATGATCACAGCGTCGCACCCGGGGCCATCGGTGTGAACCCCGCGGAGGCAGGCGCGTCACGACGGGGTGTGATGATCGTATGGACGTGAGGTGTGGCGCACAGTGTGCGCCATGGACGACAAGCCATCCGAGCCCCGTCGGCGGGTCCGCCGTCGGGTCCTGCTCGCCTCGGTCGCCGGGTGCGCGGTGCTGGGCGGGGTGCTGGTACTGCTGCCCCGGGAGCATCGGGTGCCGCCCCCGCCGGACCCCGGAGCACGGGCGCTGGCGGCGGTCACCAGCGGCGTACCGGCCGCGCTGCCCGACCTGGCGGTGCTGGTCGAGGAGCACGAACGGCGGGTGCGGAAGCACCCGGGGGACGCGAAGGCCTGGGCGGTGCTCGGGGCGGCCCGCGTGGAGCAGGGGCTGCGGCTGGCGGACCCCGCGCACTGGTCACGGGCCGAGAAGGCGCTGCGCACCTCGCTGAAGGTCCGGGCGAAGGGCAACGCACCGGCGCTGCGGGGAATGGCGGCGCTGGCCAACGCGCGGCGGGATTTCGCGGAGGCGCGCAAGTGGGGCGAGGCGGCGCGGAAGCTGGAGCCGAAGCGGTGGACGACGTATCCGCCGCTGATCGAGGCGTCCGCCGGGCTGGGGGACGACGAGGAGACGGGGAAGCTGCTGGAGAGGCTGACGGACCTGCGCTCCGGGCCCGCGGTGATGGCGCGGGCGGCGGCCGTGTACCGGGACCGGGGCTGGCGGGAGGACGCGGCGGCCAAGCTGGCGGACGCGGCGTCGGCCGCCGGGGAGCCGGCCGAGCGGGCGGCGTATCTGGAGCGGGCCGGGCAGCTCGCCTGGGAGCGCGGCGACCGGGAGGACGCGCTGCGGCACTTCCAGGAGGCGGTGCGCGTCGACCCCGACCAGCGCGCGGCGCAGGCCGGGCAGGGCAGGGCGCTGGCGGCGCTGGGGCGGATGACGGAGGCGCTGAGCGCGTACCGGGTGGCGCTGGCGAAGCAGCCCCGGCCGGAGTACGCGCTGGAGCTGGGCGAGCTGTACGAGTCACTGGGGCTGCGGCAGGCGGCGGGTGTGCAGTACGGGGTGCTGCGGGAGCGGGTGCGGGTGGCCGCGGCGCACGGGGGTGACGAGGCGGTGGTGTGGGGGCGGTTCGAGGCGGACCACGGGGATCCGGAGGCCGCGGTGCGGCGGCTTCGGGCGGAGTGGGAGCGGCAGCCGTCGACGGAGGTGGCGGACGCGCTGGGGTGGGCGTTGCACCGGGCCGGGGAGGACGAGGAGGCGTTGCCGTTCGCGGTGCGGGCGACGGAGGGGACGGAGGGTGGGGGTGTGCGGAGCGCGCTGTACGTGTTCCACCGGGGGATGATCGAGCGGTCGCTGGAGCGGTACGGGTCCGCTCGGCGGCACCTGAAGGAGGCCCTTCAGATCAACCCGTGGTTCTCGCCCCTGGGCGTCCCCCAGGCAAAAGCGGCCCTGACCCGCCTGGGCGAACCTTCCGTCCAAGCGGGCCCCGAGTCTTCCTGACGCCCTCCGCCGCACTCCGCCGCTCTCCGCGGGCAGTCGTGCCGCAGGGCGGCACGGGTGGGCGCGACGGCACCCCGTAAGCGCCGGGCTGCGCGACCTCCCCCCGCCCAGGCACCAGCACCCGTTGCGCTGCCCGGGCGTGGGTTGCTCTGCCGGCGTTTGCCGGGTGCCGCTGCGCCCACCCGTGCCGCCCCAGCGGCACGACTGCCCGCAGCTGGGGCAGTTACAGGTTGCCGCGCTTTTCCTGTTCGCGTTCGATGGCCTCGAAGAGGGCCTTGAAGTTGCCCTTGCCGAAGCCCATCGAGCCATGCCGCTCGATGAGTTCGAAGAACACCGTCGGCCGGTCCTGGACCGGCTTGGTGAAGATCTGGAGCAGATACCCGTCCTCGTCCCGGTCCACGAGGATCTTCAGCTCGCGCAGCGTCTCCACCGGCACCCGCGTCTCGCCCGCCCACTCCCCGAGCGTGTCGTAGTACGAGTCGGGAGTGTCCAGGAACTGGACCCCGGACGCCCGCATCTGCCGCACCGTCTGCACGATGTCGTTCGTGTTCAGCGCGATGTGCTGGACGCCGGCACCGCCGTAGAACTCCAGGTACTCGTCGATCTGGGACTTCTTCTTGGCGATGGCGGGCTCGTTGATCGGGAACTTGACCTTGAGCGTGCCGTCGGCCACCACCTTCGACATCAGCGCGCTGTACTCGGTCGCGATGTCGTCGCCCACGAACTCCTTCATGTTCGTGAAGCCCATGACCTTGTTGTAGAACTCGACCCACTCGTTCATCCGGCCGAGCTCGACGTTGCCGACGCAGTGGTCGATCGCCTGGAAGGTGCGCTTGGCCGGCGGCTCGACGATCGGGGCGGCGGCGACGTAGCCGGGCAGGTAGGGGCCGTCGTAGCCACTCCGCTCGACCAGCGTGTGGCGGGTCTTGCCGTACGTGGCGATCGCCGCGAGGACGACCGTGCCGTGCTCGTCCTTCAGCTCGTACGGCTCGGTGACGGAGCGGGCGCCGTGCTCGACGGCGTAGGCGTACGCGGCGCGGGCGTCCGGGACCTCGATGGCGAGGTCGACGACGCCGTCGCCGTGCGCGGCCACGTGGTCGGCGAGGAAGGCCCCCCACTCACTGGACTGCTTGATCACCGAGGTGAACACGAAGCGGGCGGAGCCGCTCTCCAGGACGTAGCTCGCGGTCTCGCGGCTGCCGTTCTCCGGTCCGGAGTAGGCGACCAGCTTCATGCCGAAGGCGGTGGAGTAGTAGTGCGCCGCCTGCTTGGCGTTGCCCACGGCGAAGACGACCGCGTCCATTCCCTTGACCGGGAAGGGATCGGCCTGCCGGGCGGTCGCGTCGGGAGTGTGGTGTGTGGTCTGCGTCATAGGGGCAGCGTGGGCCAGCTCCGCAAGGTGCGCAATAGTTTGCCTCTTCACTGGGCAATGTGTTCACTCGAAGGCGCCCGCATACGGGCTTTCTGTACAGGATGACCACTGGGGAGGCGGCCATGGCGATCGATCATCTGGACGGGCGGATCATCCTGCTGCTGGCGCGGGAACCGCGGATCGGGGTGCTGGAGATGTCCCGGCGGCTGGGGGTGGCGCGCGGAACCGTGCAGGCCCGGCTGGACCGGCTTCAGTCGAACGGAGTCATCCGCGGATTCGGCCCCGAGGTGGATCCGGCGGCCCTCGGCTACCCGGTCACGGCGTTCGCCACGCTACAGATCCGGCAGGGCCAAGGAGCCGACGTACGGGCCCACTTGGCGACCGTGCCGGAGGTGCTGGAGCTGCACACCACCACCGGTACCGGGGACATGCTGTGCCGGCTGGTGGCACGCTCGAACGCCGATCTCCAGCGGGTGATCGACCTCGTCGTCGGTTTTGATGGCATTGTCCGGGCCTCCACGGCGATCGTCATGGAGAACCCCGTTCCGCTGCGGATCATCCCGCTGGTGGAGCAGGCCGCGCTCGGCGAGTGAACCGACCTGGCCGAGCTGGGGTGAGCGGATGTGAACTTCTGGGAGTACCTGGAGAGCCGGCATCAGCAACTGCTCACCGACGCGTATCAACACGCCAGCGTGGTCTTCCAGTGCATGGTGGTGGCGACCCTGCTCGGCGTGCTGATCGGGGTGGTCACCTATCGCAGCGAGTGGGCGGGCAACCTCGCCACGACCACCACCGCCACCCTGCTGACCATTCCCGCGCTGGCCATGATCGGTCTGCTGATCCCGGTGGTGGGACTCGGGGTGCCGCCGACGGTGATCGCGCTGACGCTGTACGGACTGCTGCCGATCGTGCGGAACTCGATCGTGGGCCTGCGCGGGGTCGATCCGTCGCTGGTGGACGCGGCCAAGGGGATCGGCATGTCGCGCCCCGCCCGGCTGGCGCGGGTGGAGCTGCCGCTGGCCTGGCCGCCGATCCTGACCGGCATCCGGGTCTCCACGCAGATGCTGATGGGCATCGCCGCCATCGCCGCGTACGCCTCCGGTCCCGGGCTCGGCAACCTGATCTTCCGCGGGATCGCCTCGCTGGGCAGCAAGAACGCGCTGAACCAGGTGCTCGCGGGCACCCTCGGGATCATCGTCCTCGCCCTGTTGTTCGACGCCGCGTACGTCCTGATCGGGCGGCTGACCATTCCCAGGGGGATCCGTGCCTGATCCATCCGTGCCTGATCCGCCCGCGCCCGATCCGTCCGATGCCGGGACGGCCGGGGCGGAGTCCCGGTCGGTCGGGGCGACCATCGAGCTGGAGGGGCTGACCAAGCGGTACCCG
The DNA here is from genome assembly GCF_055570675.1 of Streptomyces sp. NPDC031111. Taxonomy (NCBI): domain Bacteria; kingdom Bacillati; phylum Actinomycetota; class Actinomycetes; order Kitasatosporales; family Streptomycetaceae; genus Streptomyces; species Streptomyces sp. NPDC031111. The sequence continues at coordinate 136,387 of NZ_JBVIGS010000001.1, read as the reverse complement.
GGCAGCGCGCTGCCGGCCGTCGACAACGTCAACCTGGACTTCAGGTCCGGCGAGACGGTGATCCTCGTCGGCCCGTCGGGGTGCGGGAAGTCCACCCTCCTGAAGATGATCAACCGGCTGATCGAGCCGACGGCCGGCCGGATCCGCATCGGCGGCGAGGACGTCACCGACATGGACCCGGTGCGGCTGCGCCGCAAGATCGGGTACGCGATCCAGGCCAGCGGGCTGTTCCCGCACATGACGGTGGCGCAGAACATCGCGCTGGTGCCGAAGATGCTGCGCTGGCCGGCGGCGCGGGTGCGGGCCCGGGTGGAGGAGATGCTGGACCTGGTCGGTCTGGACCCCGGCGAGTTCCACGGCCGCTATCCGCGTCAGCTGTCCGGCGGTCAGCAGCAGCGGGTGGGCGTGGCACGGGCGCTGGCGGCGGACCCGCCGGTGCTGCTGATGGACGAGCCGTTCGGCGCGGTCGACCCGATCACCCGGGACCACCTCCAGGACGAGCTGATCCGGCTCCAGCGCGAGCTGCACAAGACCATCGTCTTCGTCACCCACGACTTCGACGAGGCGATCAAGATCGGCGACCGGATCGTGGTGCTGCGCGAACGCTCCCACATCGCCCAGTTCGACACCCCGGAGGCGATCCTGACCAACCCCGCCGACGACTTCGTGTCCGGATTCGTCGGCGCCGGGGCGGCGCTGAAGCGGCTCAACCTCACCCGGGTGCGGGACGTGGAGATCACCGACTACCCGACGGTGAGCGTCGACGACCCGCTCCAGCACATCTTCAACAAGCTGCGCTCCGGCGGCACCAACGAGGTCCTGCTGCTCGACAAGCGGGGCCGCCCCTACAAGTGGCTCCGGCGCGGCGACATGATGCGCGCCAAGGGCTCGCTGGCCCGCGCGGGCACGCTGGTGCACGACACGGTGACCCGGGACGCGACCCTGCGGGACGCGCTGGAGGCGGTGCTCACCGACAACACGGGCCGGGTGGCGGTCACGGGGCGGCGCGGCGCGTACGAGGGTGTCGTGGACGTGGAGACGCTGATGAACTCCGTGCACGAACTGCTGGAGGCGGACCGGCTGGAGGCGATGGACGCCCAGCACGACCTCGAGGAGCAGCGCGCCGCGCAGACGCACGCGGAGCAGGAGGGCTTCGGCGGGGAGGCGAAGGCGTGAGCACCGCCACTTCCGGCTCCACCGAAGAGACGGAGGCCGCTCCCCCGCCGGCGGCCACCCCCAAGCCGCCCCGGGTGACCTGGCTGAAGCTGACCCTGCTGCCGGTGGTGCTGATCGCCGTACTGCTCGCGACCTGGCTCTGGTTCGAGCAGGCCGACCTCGACGCGCTCACCCGGAACGCGCTGTCGAACGGGCAGGTGACCAAGGCGCTCTGGCAGCACATCCAGCTCACCGTGATCTCGACGTTCTTCGTGCTGATCATCGCCATCCCGCTGGGGATCCTGCTGACCCGCCGTATGTTCCGCAGGGCCACCCCGGCGGCGATGGCGTTCGCCAACATGGGGCAGGCCACCCCGGCGATCGGTCTGCTGGCGCTGCTGGTGATCTGGCTGGGCATCGGCCGCAAGGCGGCCCTGATCGGCATCATCGCCTACGCCGTGCTGCCGGTGCTGTCCAACACCATCGCGGGCCTGAAGGCCAACGACCCGACGCTGCTGGAGGCGGCGCGCGGCATCGGCATGTCCCCGCTGGGGGTGCTCACGCGGGTGGAGCTGCCGCTGGCCGTCCCCCTCATCCTCGCGGGGGTGCGTACGGCGCTCGTCCTGAACGTCGGCACGGCGACGCTGGCGACCTTCGGCGGCGGCGGCGGGCTGGGCGTCCTCATCACGACCGGGATCACCAGCCAGCGGATGCCGGTGCTGGTGGTGGGCTCGGTGCTCACCGTGGCCCTCGCGCTGCTGGTGGACTGGCTGGCCTCCCTGGCGGAGCTGCTGCTGCGGCCACGGGGTCTGGAGGCGGGGCCATGAGACGTGTCCGCCTGTTCCTGGCCGGGGCCCTGCTGGTGGCGGCCTCGGGGTGTGGCCTGACCAGCGGCTCCCCCATGGTCGACGACGTGGAACCGGGCTCGATCGGCCGGGGCAGACCGCTCGAGGGCGCCAAACTCACCGTGACCTCGAAGGAGTTCACGGAGCAGCTCATCCTGGGCGCGATCATGGGCATCGCCTTCCAGGCGGCCGGCGCGGAGGTCGTCGACCGGACCGGCATCCAGGGCTCGGTCGGCTCACGGGAGGCCGTCGTCAACGGTGAGGCGGACGCCGGGTTCGAGTACACGGGCACGGCGTGGATCACGTACCAGGGGAACAGCGAGCCGATCCCGGATCCGCGCGAGCAGTGGGAGGCGGTGCGGGACGCGGACGTGGAGAACGGGGTCACCTGGCTGGAGCCGTCGACCCTGAACAACACCTACGCCCTCGCCATGAACCAGGCCAACTACGAGAAGTACCGCACGCGGACCCTCTCCGACGTGGCCGCGCTGGCGAAGTCCGACCCGGGGGCGGTGACGCTGTGCGTGGAGGGCGAGTTCGCCAACCGCGCGGACGGGCTGCCGGGCATGGAGAGGACGTACGGCATGAACATCCCCGCGCGCAACGTCACGCAGATGGACACCGGGATCATCTACACCCAGACGGCCAAGGGCGCCTGCACCTACGGCGAGGTCTTCACCACCGACGGGCGCATCAAGTCCATGAACCTGGTGGTGATGGAGGACGACAAGAAGTTCTTCCCCAACTACAACGCGGCGCCGACGGTCAACACCGAGACCCTGAAGGAGTGGCCGGCGATCGCGGACGTCCTCGACCCGGTGACGGCGAAGCTGAACAACACGGTGGCGCAGGACCTCAACGCGAAGGTGGACGTCGACGGGGAGGACCCGCACCAGGTGGCGCTGGACTGGATGGTGGAGGAAGGGTTCGTCAAGGAGGGCTAGCCGGCGGACATGGGCTAGCAGCCGGGGACGGTGCCGGTGCCCTTCTCCAGCGCGACGAGCGCGTCGACGGCGCCCTTGAGCGTGGTGACCGGGATCAGGCGCAGCCCTTCCGGGAGTTCGGACTGGGCGTCGGAGCACTCGGCCTTCGGCACCAGGAAGACGGTGGCGCCGTCCCGCTTGGCCGCCTGCGTCTTCAGGGGTACGCCGCCCACCGCGCCGACGGTGCCGTCCGCGTCGATCGTGCCCGTGCCGGCGATGACCCTGCCGCCGGTGAGGTCGCCGCCGCTGCCGTCGCCGTTCAGCTTGTCGACGATGCCGAGGGAGAACAGCAGGCCGGCGCTGGGGCCGCCGACGTCGGCGAGTTCGAGGGTGACCTCGATGTCGTCGTCCTCGCGGTTCAGGTAGGTCAGCGCGGCCCGGGTCGCCTCGTCCTGGGACTCCTTCATCTGCTCGCGGTTGTACTGCTCGATCTCCTCGACCGTGTCGCCGCTGGGGTAGACGGAGTCGCGGGGCATGACCGCCTGGTCGGTGCGGAACCAGCCGTCGATGACGTCGGGGAGGTCGACGCGGGTGTCGGGGGAGGTCGCCTCGATGGTCGTCATCCGCAACTGCCCGCTGGTCTCGCGGACGGGTGCGCCGGTGATCGTGATGACCTGGGTGCCCTTGTTCTCACCGAGCACGTTCGCGGTGAGGCCGGGCTGCGCGACGGAGAAGGGCAGCGGCGCGAGTCCCGCCGTGGCGAGCAGAGCCACGACGGGCACGGCAAGAGCGGCCAACTTCTGCGGACGCGTGAGACGAGTGAACACGAAGCCAATCTAACCTGCGACACCCCTCCGCTCTCCGCGGGCAGTCGTGCCGCAGGGCGGCACGGGTGGGCGCGACGGCACCCCGCTGGCGCCGGGCTGCGTCACCTCCCCCCGCCCAGGCACCAGCACCCGTTGCGCTGCCCGGGCGTGGGTTGCTCTGCCGGCGTTGCCGGGTGCCGCTGCGCCCACCCGTGCCGCCCCAGCGGCACGACTGCCCGCAGCTGCGGGTGTCAGCGGAGGGCCTCGGCTACCTCTCGGGCCGCGTCCATTACTCGTGCTCCCACCCGCTCCGGCACGACCTCCGACAGCATCACCACGCCCACACTGCCCTCCACCCCCGTAACCCCCAGCAGCGGCGCAGCCGCCCCGCACGCACCCGCCTCCAGCTCACCGTGGGTGAGGGTGTACCCGGGATCATCCGCGGACCGCTGCCGGGCCGAGAGGATCGCCTTCCCCGCCGCCCCCCGGTCCAGCGGATGCCGGAACCCCGCCCGATACGCCACGTGGTAGTCCGTCCACGACGGCTCCACCACCGCCACGGCCAACGCCTCCGCCCCGTCCACCAGGGTCAGATGCGCGGTCGCGCCGATGTCCTCCGCCAGCGATCGCAGCGCGGGCATCGCGGCCTCCCGTACCAGCGGATGCACCTGGCGGCCCAGCCTCAGCACCCCGAGCCCGACCCGGGCCCGTCCGCCCAGATCACGGCGTACGAGCGCGTGCTGCTCCAGTGTGGCGAGCAACCGGTACACGACGGTCCGGTTGACGCCCAGTTTGTGGGAAAGCTCGGTGACGGTCAGCCCGTGGTCCGTATCGGCCAGCAGCTTGAGGACACGCAGTCCCCTGTCGAGCGTCTGAGAGGTCTCCGCGGTCACGACGCCCACTCCTTAGTGGTGAGGTCGGCGGCCCCCTCGCGGCAGATGCGTCACCGAGTCCCGTCGGTCACGCGCTTCAGAGGCCGCCGATCGGCCGGCGGCCCGGCCGTGTCCGGGCACAGTCGCTTCACGGCTGCGCTCCGCGGCGGCGCTGCCACGGGGCGTGTGCGTAGCGGGACAGTAGCGAGCCGGTTCGGTGAGCGGAAGGCTCCGTCCAGAATCCGGGCACTCTCACAGGGAAGTGGTTCCGTTTGTCCTCATACGTACACGCGCTGTCACCGCATGCGCGTGGCCCACTCCTGCACCTTCTCGATCCGCTGGCGCAGCTGTCCCGCCGTGGCCTCCGCGGAGGGCGGGCCGCCACAGACCCGGCGCAGCTCGGTGTGGATGACGCCGTGCGGTTTGCCGCTCTGGTGGACGTACGCGCCGACGAGGTTGTTGAGCCGCTTGCGCAGCTCCATCATCTCCTTGTGGGAGACCACGGGCCGCCGCTCGGCGGGCAGTTCGAGGAGGTCGGCCTCCTCGGCGGGCTTCTTGCGGCTGTGCGCGATCTGCCGGGCCTGCCGCTTCTGGAGCAGCAGCTGCACCTGGTCGGGTTCGAGGAGTCCCGGGATGCCGAGGTAGTCCTGCTCCTCCTCGCTCCCGGGGTGGGCCTGCATCCCGAACTCGGCGCCGTTGTACATCACCCGGTCGAAGACGGCGTCGGACTCCAGCGCCTCGAAGGGCAGCATGTCCTGCTCGCCGGTGTCCTCGTCCTGCTCCCGGTTCGCCTCCTCCATCTCCTTCTCGGACTCGGCGTACGGGTCCTCCTCGCCCTCCTTCTTGGGCTTGTCGAGGACGTGGTCGCGCTCGCGCTCCATCTCGTTGGCGAAGCCGAGGAGGTCCGGGATGGTCGGCAGGAACACCGACGCGGTCTCACCGCGCCGCCGGGACCGTACGAAACGGCCGACGGCCTGGGCGAAGAACAGCGGCGTGGAGATCGTGGTGGCGTACACGCCGACCGCGAGGCGCGGCACGTCGACACCCTCGGACACCATGCGGACGGCGACCATCCAGCGGTCGTCGCCGCCGCTGAAGTCGTCGATCCGCTTCGAGGCGCCGGTGTCGTCGGACAGCACGAGGGTGGCCTTGTGGCCGGTGATGTCCCGGATGAGCTTGGCGTAGGCCCGCGCGGACTCCTGGTCGGAGGCGATGACGAGGGCGCCGGCGTCCGGGATGGCCTTGCGGACCTCGGTGAGCCGCTGGTCGGCGGCGCGCAGCACGGCCGGCATCCACTCGCCGCGCGGGTCGAGCGCGGTGCGCCAGGCCTGGCTGACGGCGTCCTTGGTCATCGGCTCGCCGAGGCGGGCCTCGATCTCGTCGCCCGCCTTGGTGCGCCAGCGCATGTTGCCGCTGTACGACATGAAGATCACGGGGCGGACGACGCCGTCGGCGAGGGCGGAGCCGTATCCGTAGGTGTAGTCGGCGGACGACCGCCGGATGCCGTCGTCGCCCTCCTCGTACACCACGAAGGGGATGGGGTTGGTGTCGGAGCGGAACGGCGTACCGGTGAGCGCGAGCCGCCGCGTGGCCGGCTCGAACGCCTCCAGGCACGCCTCGCCCCAGGACTTGGAGTCACCGGCGTGGTGGATCTCGTCGAGGATGACGAGGGTCTTGCGCTGCTCGACGCGGTTGCGGTGCAGCATGGGGCGGACGCCGACACCGGCGTACGTCACGGCGACGCCGTCGTACTCCTTGCCGAGCGGGCCCGCGCTGTACTCCGGGTCGAGCTTGATGCCTATCCGCGCGGCGGCCTCGGCCCACTGCTTCTTCAGGTGCTCGGTCGGCGCGACGACGGTGACCTGCTGCACGACGTGGTGGTGCAGCAGCCAGGAGGCCAGCGTCAGCGCGAAGGTCGTCTTACCGGCACCGGGCGTGGCGACCGCGAGGAAGTCACGGGGCTGTGCCTGGATGTACTTCTCCATCGCCCCCTGCTGCCAGGCGCGCAGCTTGCCTGCGGTGCCCCAGGGGGCACGCCCGGGAAAGGCCGGGGACAGATGGTGCGAGTGGGACGCGGAGCTGGCGGTGGTAGTCACGATCTCCGTGGGGTGGTCGAGCGGCACGATGCGTATGACAACCGGGCCACCCTACCGATGGCCCGGTGGTGTCAACGCCGGTTGGGGGCCGCGTCGCCCGAGGGTGGGACCCACGTCACAACCGTCTCAGCCGCTCCGCGATCTCCCGCACCCCGCTCTCCGCACCGGAGGCCACGTCGACGACCAGCGTGTACGCCGTGTCCTGGTCGGCTGCGACGAGGTCCACGCCGTTCACGGCGAGGAAGGTGGCGGTGGCCAGCCAGGCGGTGCGTTTGTTGCCGTCGACGAACGGGTGGTTCGTCGCGATGGCGTGGAGCAGGGCGGCGGCCTGCTCGTGCGGGTCCTCGTACGCCGCGGTGCCGAACATGCGGGCGCGCGGCCGGTGCACGGCCGAGGCCAGGAGGCCCGGCGCCCGCGTCTCGGGCGGCTGCCCGCCGAAGGCGACCTCGGCGATGGCGATGACCTCGTCGACGGTGAGGTGCCGGGTCATTCGCCGAGCCTCCTCAGCAACTCGGCGTGCTCCCGCGCGATGTGCGCGGCGATGGCACGCACCAGCTCGCCCTCGGCGCGCAGGTGGCGGCGCAGCGCCTCCTGCGCGACCTCCTCCGGAGTGCGGTCCTGCGCGTCGGCGAGGTCGTGGAGGGCCTGCTGTACGGCAGGGTCGAGGCGGATGACGAGTTCGGACATGACGGGCAGGCTACTGTCCGCGATCATCCCGCGACGAACGGTTTACGCTCCCCGCTCGCGCACTCGCGCAGCCACCCACGCCCCCGCCAGGGCCACCGCCGCCATCGGCAGGAAGACCGCGACGAAGGCGGTCGGGTGGGAGGCTGTGGTCTCCGTGGTGGCGTGGCTGAGCGTGCCGCCGCCCAGGGCCGCGAAGGCCGCTCCCCCGGCGGCCAGGAGCAGGACGTTGGAGAGGCCGTCGGAGATCTGGAGGGCGGCCGAGTTGGTGCCGGCCTCCTCGGGGGCGGAGAGGGTGAGCAGCAGGACGCTGGTGGAGGAGATCACCAAGCCCATGCCGAAGCAGCCGAAGGCCCAGGCGACGGCCACCGTCCAGGCCGGTACGGAGTGGATCAGCACGCTGGGGGCCGCCGCGATCGCCGCCGCCACCAGCACCATGCCGAGGGTCATCAGGCGCTCCCGGTACGGCTCCAGGCGGGGCCGGGACTGGACCCAGGAGCCCAGTGCCCAGGTGCCGCCGCCGGCCGCGAGGGAGAACCCGGCGAGGGTGGGGCTGAGGCCGCGCTGGGTGACCAGCATCAGCGGGACGAAGGACTCCGCCGCGATGAAGGAGCCCGCGGCGACCCCGCGCAGGAGGACGACCGAGGGCAGTCCGCGCGCGGCCCGGTAGGTGCCGCGCGGGAGCAGACCGAGCACGGCCGGGACGAGCAGGGCCACGCCCAGCGCGCCCGGCAGCAGCGAGATCCAGCGCAGGTCCTGGGCGGCGTACTGGAGCAGACCCGCGCCGAAGGAGATCGCCAGGGCCAGGCGGATGCGGCGGCCGTCGAAGGAGGCCGGGGCGTCCGTGTCGCCGTTCACCGGGCCGGACGCCAGCCGCCGTATCTGCGGCAGCGCGAGTGCCAGCGGGAACACCACGAGCACCGGTATCCCGAGGAACACCCACCGCCAGCCGATGTGCTCCGTCACCGCCCCGGACGCGAGCGGTCCGACGATCGACGGCACCACCCAGCTCGCCGCGAACGCCGCCATGATCGCCGGCCGCAGCCGCTCCGGATAGGCCCGCCCGACGATGACGTACAGCGCGACGATCACCAGGCCGCCGCCGAGTCCCTGCACGGCCCGCCCGAGGATGAACAGCCACATCGCCCCGGCCGTCCCGGCGAGCAGCAACCCGGCCGCGAACGAGGCGATGCCCCAGGTGAGCGGGGCGAGCGGGCCCCGCCGATCCGACCACTGGCCGGAGAGGACCATGCCGAACAGGCTGGTCGTGAAGTACCCCGAGAACGCGAACGCGTACAGCGACACCCCGTCCAGCTCCCGCGCGGCCACCGGCATCGCCGTGCCCACCGCGGTCGCCTCGAAGGCGATCAGCAGCACCACGGAGACGACACCGATGCTCAGTGCGCGGTAGGGACGGCTCAGCACTGTCTCGTCGGGGGGTGCGGCCGGGGAAGGGGCGTCGACGGGCTCGGCGACATCGGTGTCGCGCGGGTTCGGGGCGGTCATGACCGCCAGAGTAAGGGCCGCGGCCGGGTTTGACCCCTGTCGGGGGTCGGGACCCGCACCGGGACCTTGGTCGTAGGACCGGAACCTCCGTTCATGAACGGCGTGTGGCAGTCGCATTGCGGCCCCCGGCATTTCCTTGAGCGCCGTCTCCGCGCCGCCTTACCGTCGACGCAGTGCTTCCGCACACCACGGCCGTGTGCCCGAGTGGCTCAGGGACTCGCCTGCAAAGCGAGGTACGCGGGTTCAATTCCCGCCACGGCCTCAAGTGCTTTGACCAGGCAAAACAAAAGGGCGGCACCCCTCTGGGGCGCCGCCCTCGTACCTGTCCGTCTCAGTTCCCGTCTCAGTTGGGCATGAGGGAGGCCACCACTGGGCTAGGTCTGGACGGCTACGACCTGGTTCATCGTGATCACGAACGCTAGGTGTGCCTCTGCTAGCGGTTCGCCCAGAGACTCGTGCCGACGACTGGCCGCATCCGATACTCGACTCATGTGTTAGCCGTTGTAGTGCTCGGGTGCGGAGGCGCAGCGCCTACCTACCGCCACATCTCACGCAGCCGCCACCCTTGGACCACATCCCTCACCAAAATGGCAACGGCAGCAAGCGATGCAATCACTGCCCCTGCGGTATTGAAAAGGTCAGCAAGAACAGACACCAGCGAAAGAACCAGCGCAGTATAACCTACGGCAGTAAGACCCTCTCTACACAGAAAAGAGAATTCCCTGGATGGTCTCCTAAATAGCAATGGCGCCACCAAGAGCGTCACAGAAGAAAGCAGAAGGAGATTCTTCGTAACGGAAGTAAGATCGTCGTTAGAACTTGCGAAGATTTGGGACCAGGAAGCAAGAGCAATCGAGCCGACAAGCACTAGCGTGTTGAACTGTTGGGTAGTCTGGCCGTAAAATTCTTCATGCCGTCGCCGACGCTCATCCTGAGATTCTCCCACATGAGGGAGGGAATCAACATGCATAACAGTGAACGGATGAGACACCTTGCGGCAGAATCTTACAATCACCAAGAATCGGAGTAGGATTACCTCTACCAAGCAGGCACACAGGAAGGCGTTTACCATTAGGGCGTCTCAGATACAGGGAATGCGGGGGCACTTGTTGTCATCGTAGGTAATTCGACCATGCCTGCACTCGCCAACATCAAGTGAACCGATGGGTTCCGGGTCCACTGCGGCAAGGATCCCTCTCAACCTGCTCAAGGATTCCGCCACAGCCTCCGGATTCCCGCTCTCCGCCTGAAGTGCGATAGCGAGGCCGAATGAATTGGCGGCCTGCACCACCCACGGCAGCAAAACACCAGGGTCCGCATCTTCCGAGATTAGCGACATTGTCATATCGTAAGAGGTATGAGTTGCCGTCGAAAGCGCTTTTAGGGCCTCACTGTAATCACCCTCCGCGAGAGCTGCATTCACTCTACTCTGGACCTCATTGAGCTTTCCGAGTTCTTCTGCAGAATCCACTTCAGGTCCACCCTCTCAAACGATGGGATCTACCGAGAATCCCCTTGCGGACCACGCAAGTCGAGCATGCCGCCCATGACGCGGCCACATATCGCCTGATCGGCTGATCTGCGGCGGCATGCCCTCAGCCCATGTGTTGGCCGTCAAGCGAGCCCAGTGCGCTTACCCGGGTGTCGATACCTAGATCCAGGAGTGGAGTGCGCCGTGCAGCTCTTGGCACGGCGGAGTTTCCGGAAACGGAAGGGCGGTCTGCGATAGACCGCCCTTCCGTCTGATCTCAGTTGGCCGGTACGAGCGCCCCGGCTGCGCCGTCGTCGTCCTCGTCCGGCTGGTCAGTCTCTGGCTTCCAGATCAGGTCGTCCACCTGCCTCGCGATGTCCGTCCGTACAGCATCCACCATGTGCTGGTAGCGGGCGGCCATGGCCGTTGTCGACCACCCCATGAGGCCCATGACAGCCCGCTCAGATACACCGAGGATGAGTAGGACCGTGGCGGCCGTGTGGCGCGCGTCGTGCAGACGCCCGTCCCGGACCTTCGCCTCTGCCAGAAGCGCCTTCCACTCGGTCCAGTCCCGGCGGTGGGACGGGCTACGGCCGTGCTCATCCGGGAACACCAAGCCGTTTTCCTCCCAGCGCTTCCCGGCCGCCTGCCGCTCCGCTTCCTGCGCCTTAAGATGCGCCCGGAGTAGGTCAATGAGTTGCTCAGGAAGGCCGACCGCGCGCCGACCGGCGCGCGATTTGGTTGGGGACAACTCCGGGTTGGTGCGTCGCCTCTCCGGGCAGTAGCCGGCGGCCTTGCGTCCGCAGGGCTCCACGCACCCGTGGGCGTACTGCGGCCGGTGGCGACTACGGCGGACCACGAGGAACCCACCATCAAGGTCCACGTCCTCCCACTTGAGGGCCAGCACTTCCCCCTGACGCAGGCCGAGGGCGAGGGCAACGGCCCACCGCGCGGAATTGCGGTGCTGGTCGGCGGCCTTCAGCAACCGCTGTACCTCTTGGACGCTGTAGGGCTCCACCTCGTACTCACCCGTCTTCGGAGCCTTGGCCAACTGGACCGGGTTCTTGCCGAGATGGCCGCGCCGTACGGCCTCGTTGAGGGCGGTGCGGAAGGTGCGATGCACCTGGTGAGCAGTCGCGGGCTTGCTGCCGTTGGCATGCATCTTCGCGTAGAACGCCTCGATGTGCTCGGGCTTGAGCCTGTCGAGACGGTGGGCGCCCAAGCCGGGGATGAGGTGCTTCCGGACCGCAACGCCGTACCCGACCATCGTGTTGTCGTTGACGGCGAGGGGCGCCACGTTCTCAACCCAGTGCGTCAGCCATGCCTTGACCGTCCACGCCTTGCCGGGCTTCTTCACAGTCTTGGCGTCGCGCTGCTTCTCCAACTTGCGTACGGCGGCCGTCACTTCAGCGCGGGTCTTGCGTTCGACGTGGCGGCGGTCCGGCGTGCCGTCGTCGCGGACGCCGACGGTGACGCGGCCGTGCCATTTGCCGTCCTTGCCGAAGTAGATCGAGCTGCGGCCGTTGGGCTGTCGGGTGCGCTTCTTCTTTTCCTCTGCCACAGGCAGGCTCCTGTTTCGTGTGTGTCGGGATGGGAGCCGGGACGGCGGGCTGTCCTGTCCGGGAGTGCCGCCGCCCCGGGCGTCGTCAAGCAGCGCGTTGGGCGGTACGGAGACGGGTGACGTACTCGGGTATCGCGTCGACCGGGACCCTGCGGAGGCCTCCGACCATCACGGATTCCAGCGCGCCGGTGCGGATGAGGGCGTAACAGGTGGTGCGGCCGACGCGGAGTCGGCGGGCGGCCTCCTCGACCTTGAGGAGGACCAGGGTCGGGTCGTCGTCGACCGGGGTCGCGAGGGTGCCGTGTTCGTCCAAGGCTCACTCCTGTGGGGCTGAGTTCATGGGCAGAGGCCGCCGCACAAACCGCAAAATCCGCAGAAAAGCCGGGAGCGGGCGTTGACCTGCGGTGATGCGATGGGCGGGCGGCGGTGGGCGGTGCTCCGCAGAAATCCGCGATATTCCGCAAAAATCAGGGACGCCCTGCGGGCGAAACTGGCAGTGGGGTGTTGCTCCGTTTTTTGCGGAATATCGCGGGATTGTGCGGCGGGCCCCTCGCTGGGCCCGGGTTGGGGCTCCGCCGCAGGTCAGCAGAGGCGTCGGGGGTTTATTGCGATTTTGCGGTTTGTGCGGGCGGGGTTGTGAGGGAACGGCAGGGTTACCGGCCGCCCTGGTGCAGGACGGGATGCACCTGCAAGCGGGGCGCTGGGGGCCGACCGCGCTTGCCAGTCCGCTCGGGCTGGTACGACCGCAGGTATCCGTGGTCTTCCAGCAGGGCGAGGGCCGGTTCGAGGTCGGCGACGGTCGGAACCTCGGCGCGCGAGAGGGCGGTGAACACATCCCTCCGGCTGACGTCCTCCCACCGGTTGTCCCGCAGCGCGTCCAGCACGCTGCGGGCTCGGGACAGGACCGGGTCTGCGCCCATGACGTCGAACACGGCGAGGGCATGAGCGGTGTAGTACTCCCCCAGCTCGATGGCCGCGTTCATGATGGCCTCGGTGACCGGGTGGGCGTAGCCGTCGCCCCCGTGCTCGGCGAGGTGCAGCAGTGCGGCCATGCGGGCGGTCGCTCCGGCCAACTTCCCGGCCCAATTGGAGATGTGCCCCAGCTTCCCCCCGCGCGCCTTGAGCTGCGGCTCAACTCGCTTCTGGTAGGCAATCAGTGCCGCGTCGGCGTCGGGGGTGAGCTGGATGACCGCCGGGTCGGTCCACTCTGCGAGGGACAGCGTCAGGTCGATGACCCTCGCGGTGTAGGTGGCGGCCGTCTGCTCGGGGATCGGATCGGTGATGATCTCCCGCTCGCCCACCAGGGACACCGGCAGGGAGTACAGGAAGCGGGCCAGCAGTCCGCGTCCCTCGAACCCTTTCACCTTGCCAATGTCCCGCAGAACGTCCGGCTGCACGGCGAGGCCGATGGTCAGGGCGGGGGCGTCGATGTACTCGCGGCGGGTCTGTCGGTTGACCCTCAGCCGGTCCCCGGCATGCCCCTTGAGGAACACTTCCATGTTCGGGGCGCCTGAGTACCGTCCGGCGATGATGTCGAAGATGCCGCCCTCGGCACTCATCACCGACAGCCGGCCGCCCTGTTCCGCCATGAGCGAGGTCACCGTCTCGGGTGTCGAATCGTCCGCCAACAGGACCGGTTCGGCGGGGACGGTGAGCGTGTCGGCGGTCTGTGCGAGGCCGACGGCAGTAGCCACCATCTCATCGCGCTTGTCCGCGTCGGCGGACGCGGCCTTGGAGGCGGCCTTGTCGGCCGCTTCCTTGGCCAGCCGGGCGGTCAGCTCGGCCTCGACGATGACCGGCTTCATCGCCGTCTTGAGCTGTTTCTCAGCCTCGTACAGCGGGTTGGTCAGCAGCGCGAAGACGGCGGACTTGCGGTTGGCGGGCGGGAGGGCCACCACGGTGTAGAGGTTGGTGGGCTCGCGCCAGTTGCCGCGCACGTGGACCACCGACCGGCCGCCGGCCGCCGTGGCGAGCACGGCCAGGGCGATCGATCCGGCGAGGTCCACCGGGGTCTGCGTCTCCTCGGCGACGGCCGCCACGAACTCCCCCAACCAGGTGGGGAACACGTGCGCAGGGAACGGCGGACGCTCGCGTCGGCCGGTGAGAGGAATAGGGTCTTCCCACACCTCAGGCGCCGTCTCGTCCCCGTCGGGCGGTTCTTCCAGGGTGGGCAGTCCGGCCCACAGGTCGGGCCTGTCCACAGGCTGTGGAGTCATGCGGCTGCCCTCCCTTCGGCGGTGGTGGTGTGGGGGCAGATGCCGACGCGGACGCGGGTGGTGAGCCTGATGACGGCCGCGCGGCCACGGGCGCGTTCGTGGTGCCCGCAGGAGCACAACCAGTCCGCGACGGGCGGGTTGGTGAACTGGACTTGGAGACCCGGTTGGATGCCGGTGATGATGACCGTCTGCGAGTCAGAGCGAGGAGCAGTATGGACGCCCTTGCGGGCGGCGTTCTTCGGTTCGCCTACGGCCGCCCGTGGCGGGCCCTGTGCGGCGCCCTGACGGCCGTTTGCGGGGTTTCGGGATGCTTTGTTCATGCCGCGCGCTCCGAGGCGGTCTCAAGGCCGTTGGTGACGGCGCGGCGGGCGTAGGTCTCGGGAACGCCGACCGAGACCGCGGTGGCCACGATCTGTTCGCCGATGACGTCCAGTCCGCAGGGGCCGGGGCATGCGGTGTGCTGTGCGGCGAGGAACCGGGCAACGCCGAACGCCTGTGATCCCGCTCCGGTTTCGGTGCGGGCGCGCACGAGGGCGAGGCCGCGTTCGAGTCCGGTGCGTACGTAGCGCTCGGTGTGGCGGCACCCGGTGGCAACCGTCCGGTCCCAGGTGGCGCGGGTGGGGAGAGAAGAGGCCACCCCGTCGCGCGCGGGGGTGGTTTCTTCCTTCACCACCAGGTCGCGGACGGCCGACGGCAGGTCGGTCATACGGCCGGTTCCGGGGCCGAGCCAACGGGCGTACTGCATGAGCGACTTGACGTCCACCCCCGGCCGCACGGCGTTGGCCGACCGCATGGCACCCCGGTAGATCCAGTGTTCGCCGCGCGTCGTCTGCAGGGTCCGGGTGGCGGGCAGGGTCTCGCGGGCCCATGCGACGGCCGCCGCGTTGTCGAGGTCGACCACGGTCAGCCCGGCCCCGCCGGGGTGGTAGGCGACGGCCACGGCCTGGCGCCATGCCATGGCCCATGCGGGCGAGGTGATGACGCTTGGGTCGGTGGTGGCTGCGGCCCACGCGTGGCAGACGCCGGGGCACCGGCAGGGGCCGGCGCTCTTCATGTTCGGCCGCCCGCCGCACGCGTTGCCCGCGCACGCGCGGCAGTTCCCGAACGGCACCTTGCCCTGCCGCAGCGGCAGCGGGGGAACGCCCACCGCAGCCAGTTGCAGAGCGGTGCGCAGATGGGTGGGGGTCATGCGGCGGTCCTCCCTTCCAGGGCGAGGAACTGGGTGGCGATCCACTGGGAGTAGGCGGGCGGGACGGCCTGCCGGGCTTCGAGGTTGGTCATCCAGGTGCAGCCCATGGCGTCGGCGTAGGCACGCTCGCCCTTGTGCTCGAACGCCAGCAGGCCCTTGTGGTGCCAGCAGGGCGGGACCAGGTCCCCGCCCCCGCCCCACGACGTCTCGAACGCGCGGTGACGGCGGACGCTGAGGCCGAACTGGGTGCCGCACAGCAGGTAGTCCGGCCTCAGCGGCGCCTCGGGAACGTTCTCGATGACCCACGGCAGCCCGGACGCTTCCAGCCGCGCGCGGCCGGGGGTCAGCAGGTCGGGGTGCTCCGCACGGCTGCCGCGCCACGCGGTGACCTTGGCGAAGTGCTGGCACGGCCACGACGCGTGGACCAGGTCGAAGCCGTCCAGCGGGAAGGTCAGGGCGTCGGCCTGGTGGAAGGTGAAGGGGTAGTTCGGCTGCGGGCGGTTGTCGACGCCGACCACGTCGAACCCGGCGAGGTAGTAGCCCATGGACAGGCCCCCGGCCCCGCAGCACAAGTCCAGCACCCGCAGCCCGTTGGGCCGCCGCAGCGGCAGTACGCGCGCGCTCATGCCGCCGTCCTCAGCGCGAGCGCGGCGAGGAAGCTGCGGCCAAGCCATTCGGTGTAGGCGGGCGGGATGCACTCGCGGATGCCGTCGCGGTTCATCCACTCAACGTCCATCACCTTCCGGGCGAGGGCGACGCCGGAGAAGTTGCCGACGAACTGGCCGTAGTGGCCGGGCGGGATGGGACGGCCCATCTTGGCCTGCGGCACGGTGTGGGCAGGATGCGGGAGCTGTGGCAGGTTCAGCAGTCCGCCGGCTTCGAAGTAGCGGTGCCGGTAGGTCTCCAGGCCGAACATGGGCCCGCACAGCATCACCGGACGGTGCAGCTTCGGCATGGCGCCCCGTACGTTCTCGATGACCCACGGCCGTCCGGTGGACTCCAGCGCGGCGCGGGTAGGGGCGATCAGGTCGGGGTGGTCGTTGCCCTGGATGCGCTGGCAGTCGCTGTCGTGCTGGCACGGCGGCGAGGCGTGGATGAAGTCGAACTCTGCCCCGTGCTCGCGGATGAACGCGACCGCTTCGGCCTGCACGAAGGTGAAGGGGTAGCGGGGCTGCGGGGCGATGTCGACGCCCACGACGTCGAACCCGGCGAGGTGGTAGCCCATGCTCGCGCCACCCTGGCAGCAGAACGCGTCCAGCAGACGCGGTCGGCTCCGGTGACTCGTCTGGGTGGCGCGGCCCGAGGGGCCCTCGCCGAATACGTGGAGTTGGGCCATGCTGTAGGTCTCCTGTTCTGCTACGTCGGGATACGGAGACCGAGGGCGGTGGGCTGTCCTTGTCCGGGAGTGCCGCCGCCCTCGGGCGTTGCTAGTGGTCGGGGTCCGGGTGCATGAGGCAGTCGCCCTCGCCGAAGTCGTCGCAGACGCACCGGGCCCGCTGGGCGTACTGCTGGCGGACGTAGCCGCGCGGGTCCTTCTCGGCTTGGTCTGCGAGGTGCGGGGCGATGTGCGGCCGGTCGATGTCGAGCAGCATCACAGCCGCCGCGAGCGCGGTTTCCCTGGCGCCGCCGTCGTTGAAGACGTCGGGCTCATCCAGCAGCGCGATGCGGTCCAGCAGCGCGGCCTTGCGCAGGTAGTAGTCCCGGTCCAGCTCGGTGAAGCACTCAGCCGTGGCGAGGGTGCGGGCGGTCCAGCCGATTTCGCTGATTACGCTGGGCGCGAGGGCGTACGCCGCGTCCGGGGCCGGGTAGGGCTCGGGGGCGGGGCGGTGGTCGGCCGTGACGTACAGGCGGGTGCGCTTACCGTCGCGGGCGGGGTACTGGCGCACGGTGCCGGTGATGAACGCAGCACCGAGCGCGGTGGTGATGCGGTCGATGTCGGCCGGGTCGCAGATGATGCGGATGTCGAACACAGGTGGTTCCCCCTCTGGTCAGCCGTTGAAGGTGCTGCGCTTGATGACGGCCTTGCGGATGTTGACCGTGCTGCCTCGCCCGCCGCTGATGGCGCGGACGGGCATACGCCACGCGAGCACGGCGAGGGCGATCCACATCGCGGCGCCGGAGGTGAACCCGGCGGCGGCGTTGATGACCTCGCCGACGCCCCAGCCGACGCCGACCGCGAGGGCGCCGCCGCCGATCCCGGCGCCGACGAAGCGCTGAGCGATCGGGTCCAGCAGCGGCAGCGGGGTCAGGTCGCGCGGCTCCGGCATGGGCATGGGCGGCGGGGCGAGGTGTTTGGGCATGGGGACCATGCGCCCGTAGGCGTCCGGCACCCACACCACGGGGCCGCGTTCCGCGGCCAGTTCGACGGCCGTTGGGTCGGGCGCGTACAGCTCCAGCGACGCCGGGTCGTACGCGGGGGCGGTCGGCAGGTCCGGCCGCAGGGCGGGGACGTGTTCGTTCATGACGGGGGCTCCTGTCAGTTGCCGAGTGCGCTGGCCGCGTCGGCGGCGGCCTTGACCAGGTCGCGGATGGGCTCGTACGCGCCGGTCCCGGCGGCGAAGAAGCCGAACAGGAACAGGACGATGGCCGGGCCCGCTCCGGCGGACTTGGTCTTGACGGCGAGGGCGGAGGCGGCGCCGAACAGCAGCACGGCGGAGATGTCGAAGATCATCGGAAGCCTTCCGGTCGGGGGGTGTCGGTGCCGGCGCGGTAGATGCGGGCCCAGCGGTTGTAGAGCCAGCGGCCGACGCGTATGCGCTTGCCGGTGGCCTTGCAGCGGCGGCAGTCCTTGCCGCGCTTGAGCCGTCCCTTGCGGTCGGTCTTGAGCGCGTGGCCCATGCCACGGCACTTACGGCAGTCGCCAAACGGCGAGGCCGCACACAGCCCGACGTAACTGAGAGTGACGAGTGCCAGGCAGGCGATAGCAAGCAGGATGGGGGTCATGAGGGGCCCTTCCAGGCGGTTTCCAGGGGTTTCCGCACGTAGGGTGCTATCCGCTAGAACACTGGTGGGGGCGGGTTTGGGGTGCTAGCGGGGGTGCTACCGGTAGCAGGTGTGGGTGCTACCGGTAGCACCTTGTCGGGGCTATGCGGCGCCCGGCTTTTCGTTACGTTCCGCAATCGCCTTCGTGAGGTCGGCGCGAACGATGCCCCGGCGGGTGGTGCGGGTACCGTCGTCGGTCGTCCCCGCCACGTCGCGCGTCTTGATGCCGTGCGGCTTGAGGGCGCTGGTGACGTTCTCGCCCTTCCAGCCGCCGTAGACCTCCGGCCGCAGTTCGGCGAGGCGGGCGGCGATCCGCTCGTTCCACACCCGCTCCTCGGCCTCCGGCACCACGGCCGCGACGTCGGCGAGCAGGTCATAGGACGGGCCGGTGACCTCCTCGGGAGCCTCCCCGAGCGCGTAGCCGGACAGCAGACCGGCCTTTTCGCGCGCCTTGCGGGCGCGGGCGGCGATCGTGTCGGCGCCGGGGGCGTCGACGTAGACGCTAGAGACGATCCGGGCGTCGGCGCCCTCGCCGACGAAGTAGTGAATGCCCTTGTCGCCCCAAGCGAACATGGTCGCCCGCACGCCGCGCTTGTAGGCGGAGGTGCCCAGCACCATGTCGTTCTCCGTCTGGCCCATGACCTTGAGGCACCAGCGGGCGGAGGCGTTCGCGCTGATCCCGGTGGGCAGCGACTTGGCGTCCGGCCGCTGGGTGGCCAGCAGCATCACGATGCCGGTGGCGGGACCGCGCTTGACCAGGTCGGTGGCGATCTCCTCGAACTCCTTGCCGTGGTCGGGGTGCTCGAACAGCACCTGGCACTCATCCACCCCGACCACGATCGGGTGCAGCCCCAGCGACCGCTTGTCGGCGAGAGCGCTGGTCACCTTGTTCTCAGGGCAGATGTCGCGAGGCAGGGACCGGATCACCTTCACGCGGCGGCGCAGTTCCTCGCGCAGGGCGCGGAAGTCGGCGAGCGCGTACAGGATCGACTCGTCGTCGTCCCCGGCCGCGTGCCGGTGGGAGACGTTGTTGCCAACCGGATCGAGGTCGCCGGTGCCCTTCATGTCGTAGCTGTGCACCTCGGCACGCGGATCGAGGGCGGCGATGAGCAGCAGCAGACGCAGCAGGAACGTCTTGCCCATACGCGGGATGGCGCCGATGACACCCGCGATGAACATCAGGGTGATCTCGACCCAGCGCCCGCGCTGGTCGGTGCCGAACGCGACGGGCTTGAACAGGTCGACCGTGCCGGACTTGGCCAGCGGCCATGCGGGCTTCTTGGCCGTGTTCATGTCCTGGTCGCCGACCCACAGCACCAGGTGGCCGGGGTGTTCCGGCGCGGCCTCGGGCCACACGCAGCCCAGCGGGCGGCGCAGACCGGAGGCGAGGCGTTCGCGACGCTCAATGATGTCCGTGACCGTCACGCCGTACGGGAGTTCACCCTCCGCGCGCCAGCCGGGGCCGTCGCGGGTGATCGGGGCCGTGAACTCGAACCCGTCCTTGCCCTTGGCCTGTGCCTGGTTGATGGCCGGGATGCCGAGCGCTCCCAGGGCGCGCAGGACGATGTCCGACGTGAGTTTGGTGGCCTTGGGCAGTTCCACCGCCCGGTGGATGACCGGGGCGTCGGCCTGGCGGCCGGCGCACCCGAGTGCAAGCACCAGGGCGCCCACGGACAGGGCTTGCAGCCAATCCGGGGCCAGGATGTAGATGGCCAGCGCCAGACCGAGGCCGATGAACATGCCCAGCACGGTCACCAGGGTGCGCAGCCGTACGCGGCCGTCGCGCTGCCGCGACAGCTTGAGGTATTCGGCCGCGTCCTCGCGTCGGACGGCGGCGAGGCGGACCGGTTCGCCCTCGCGGTCGGCGACCCACCGCATGGTGCCTCCGACGAACCGGGCCGCACCGGTCGGCGCCTGCAAGGCGAGGCGGACGGCGTAGACCGGGGCGCGCAGGGCGTGATAGCCGATCGCGTGCGTGTAGTGGCGGGCCACCCATCCGGCCGCGATGCGCAGTTCGGCGGTCGACCGCAGCCAGACCGGGACGACGTCCCGTCGCCTTGCTGCGGCCAGTCGCCCCAGGTAGCCCGGTCCGGTCGCGGCCGGGGTCGGCTGATCGACCATGACGGTGGCGGTCGGGTCGTCCGACGCCGGGTCGGTCGGGGCCGACTCACGGGCTGCACGGGCCTTGTCGAGGTCGACCACGTTGTCCCCGGAGTCGGCGGCCATCTCAGCTTCCAGTCGGTTGAACAGTTCGTTGTCGTCGTCGGGATGCTTCACTGAGGGTTCCTTCCTGACATGGGAGGAGAGTCGGGGTTCGGTCATCGCTTTGGCCGGCTGAGGCCGAACCCCGACGGGAGACTTGAAAATACGGCCGGTACTGGCCAGTAACCCGGAAGAAAATTCCGCCCTGATTGGGGTTCCGGGTCGCATCGCGCGATTCAGGACCGGCGTGAGTCTTGACGGCTTGACGCGGTCGCTGTTCGTGCGGCGATGTGAGGCTCGGGGAAAGCGCAGGTCACACACATGCCGAGCGTGGGCGGGATGACGTATCCGGCGTCGTTTCCGCACTTGGGGCAGCGGCGGCGGGCGCGCATCATCGCGGCGTGTGCGCGCCACCGGCCTGGTGTCATCGGACGTACCGGGCGGGCGAGATCGGCGCGGTACAGGTACGCCGTCAGCGGCTCCCGCCGTCGGCGCGGTCGAAGGAGCTGAGCTGCGACGGCCTGACCTCCAGGCCGCATTCCGCGGCTGCGGAGTTGGCGGCGGGTGGCCAAGCCGTCGGGGGCACAGCGCCAGGGGTAGGTGGGGATGCCGAAGCGCTCGCCGGTCGGGTCGAAACAGTCGGCGAGCGTCAGCCGCTTCACGCGGCCTTGCCGCCATCGGCGGCACGCTCAGCAAGGATCGCGTCCCGCAGCATCCGCGCGTTCGCCGGCGACGTGCGCACGGTCCGGCGGATGCCCTCAGCAGTGATCTGCCAATCGGACCAATCGGCCGTCGCGGTGCGCGCCTCCGCGAGCAACTGATCGGGGGTGCGCTTGGGTCGGGGCGATCGGGCCACCTCGGGAACCCGGCCGGTCGCCCGGCGGGGTCGGGGGGAATCGGCCCCCACCGCCCGCCGCTTGGTCGACTCGATCGGCGCCGGGTCGACCGGTGCCGCAATCGCCGGTACGGGCTTGAGGGGGAGGGTCGACTTCACGTAGTCGACCGCCACCGGATCGGGCATCGGCAGACGCGTCAGGACGACCGGTGCCGGGGTCGATTCCGGCAGGTCAGCCGTAGACCGATTCCTCTTGGTCTCGGTGGATTCCTCCGCATTTGCGATCCCGGCGAACATGGCTGACAGAGCCGCGTCCGCACCGTCCGTGACCCGATCGCGCTGGACGTCCAGCAGCCTCGATCCGAGCGCCACATCGCCGACGCCGACCCTGCGGGCCAGACGCCACGACTTGCGCTCCGACCACTTCTTGACCCGATCGCTGGGGTGGTTGGCCGCGCGGGCGCGGTGGTAGGCGAGGGCCTGCACTACGGCGACGGCGCGGCGTTCGGCCTCCGCGTCGCGGCCGTCGGTATGGACCACGATGCGACGCGCGAGGAACGCCATGCCCTCGGCCGACACGCACATGCCCATTGGAGTCACGGCGTAGATGACCGTCCGGCCCGCGTCGGGCCCCGCCATGGCGGCCATGACCGAGGCGGCGGCGGGCAGGGCCCACAGCCCGAGGCGGACGATGCGCGGCGAGGACTGCCCCAGCATGGTCAGCCCCAGCAGCACCAGGGCCAGCACGGCGGTCGCGCCCTCGCCGGCGGCGACCGCACCGAGCGCGGTTCCCTCGCCGTAGGCGCGGCTGATGTTGCTGAACGTCCCGATGCCTCCGGCCACGCCGGTGGCCAGCATCGGCACGAACGCGGCGACCAGAACAGTGATCTGTGCCTTCGTCAGCGGCTTGCGTCCGGTCATCACGCCACCTCCTTGGCGGTGCCCGACCGGCCGAAGCGACGGCCGTGGACGGTGGGCAGCGCGGGAGCCCTCTCCCACCTCGGGGCGATGCTGAAGCCCCCGCCCTCCTGCTTAATGCGGTACATGTGCTCATCGGCCAGCCGCAGCAGGGCGGACAGGTCGGCGGGTGCGCGCCAGTAGCGGGCCACCCCGATCGAGACGTGCACGTCGATGGCCTGGCCCTCGAACGGCACCGGCCGTTCAAGGCTGCGGACCAGGTCCAGCAGCTTGGCGCTCAGGTTCTCCGTGACGGTGGCTTCCTCGCCGCACACGTCGGTGACGGCGGCGAACTCATCCCCGCCCAACCGTCCGGCCACGCCGTGGTGCCCGGCCGCCCACGCCCCCAGACGCATCCCGGTAGCGCGGATCACCGCGTCACCGGCCGCGTGGCCGTGGGTGTCGTTGGTCTGCTTGAACCAGTTCAGGTCCAGCACGAGCACGGCGCGCTGCTGTCCCTTCGACAGCGATTTGCGGGCCCGCTCCTCGAACGCGTCGCGCGTCCACAGCCCGGTCAGCGGGTCGCGGCGGGCGGCCTCGATCCGGCGGGTGAGCCGCAGCGCGTGGACCGACCAGCCGACCAGTAACGGCAGGCCAGCGGCGGCGGCGGACATCAGCTCACTCATGCCGCTTCCCCCGTTCCCGGCCGGTGGCCGCGCGCGGCGCGCAGGAACGGCACGGTGCGGGTGAGCGCGTCGGCGTACAGGGCGTCCCAAGCGGCGATGTCGTCGCCGTCCTCGGCCTCCCGGCGCAGGTCGGCGAGGATGTCACGGGCCGCGTCCTCACGGGCCGCGCGCTCCTCGTCCTCCTCGGGGACCAGCGGGCCCCGGAACAGGTCGACGTCGACGCCGAGCGCCAGTTCCGCGAACTCCAGGTCGCCGTACGCCTCTTGGCCGGCGACGAAGGTGCGCATGCGCATGGTGGATCTCTCCTCTGGATACGTCGGGATGACGCGGGGCGGTCGGCTGTCCTTGTCCGGGAGTGCGACCGCCCCGCGAAGAACGGGGGTCAGACGGTGGCGATGATGAGCGCGGCGACCAGCAGCCACAGGTGGTGGAAGGACTGGTCAAGCGCGTAGGCGCCGGTACCGATGTGCGGGTTGTCGTCGTGGCCCGCGCGCGGGGCACCGAGCCGGTAGAACTCGCCCTTGCCGGTCACCTTGGCCAGCCACGCGAGCGTGGTGCGCCGGTCGGCCCACCAGTGCGAGGCCGCGTCGACCGTGAGTCCGGCGACGATGCCGAGTACCGACAGGTGCAGTCCCAGCAGTGCGGCGGCCGGGACCAGGACGGCGATCTTGGTGAGCGTCAGGGTGGCGACGTGCCGGGCGTTCGCGAGGCGGCCGACCCATCCGGGACGGCCCTTGTGCGCGGACTGGTGCGAGGTCTGCACCCAGTGGTCACCCACGCTGTGGGCGACGTACAGGGCGATGAAGACGGCGCCGAAGGTGGCAGCGTGCACGGTGGCGGACTCCTGTCCGGGTGAAGGGGTGGACGGCGCCGGGGGCTAGCTGATCTGGACGTAGCCGCTGGTCACCCGACGGCGGACGTTCAGGTGCGAGGCACCCGTGATGCGCGCGCACCCCGACGTGGCGCTGACCGTGAGGCGGCCGGTGGCCTGCGAAGTGGCGGCCATCCGGACGTTGCCGGAGGTGAGGTTCAGCCGGGTGTCGTGGCCGCTGTAGGCGCCGACACTGAGGTTGCCGGAGGTCAGGTTCACGTCCAGCGGGCCGGTCACCTCGCCGACGATGACGCTGCCGCTGGTGATCGTGGCGTCCAGATCTCCGACCCGCTCAGCGGTCAGGGTGCCGGAGGTGCCGTCGTACTCCAACCGCGCCAGCGTGCCCGTGATGACGCTGTCGGCGGTGCGCGTGCTGATCAGCGCTACGGATTTGGCGGGCAGGTGGATTTCGGCGGTGATCGGGGTGACCGAGTCTCCGGCCGGGCCGGTGGCGGTGACCTCGCGGCCGTTGATGAAGACCTTGCCGCCGCCGTGGCCGCTGACGTAGACGTTGCCGCCCACGATCTGCACGCCGTTGCCGCCTGAGAACGTCATGGTGTTGCCGCCCACGCGGATGGTGGTGCTGCCGCTCATGCCGCCGGCGACATCGGGGACGCGGACCTTGAGGTTCTGCCCCGTGAGGCTGACGGCGGTGTCGCAGATCGCGTCGGCGGACGGGCCGGAGGTGGCCTCGGTCTTCAGCACCACCCGCGCCTGCTTCAGCGCGGGGTCGACGGCGACGCGGATGCTGCCCGCGTTCATCGTCAGGTCCAAGGCGATCGGGCCGAAGGCGTCTACGGGGATGATGCGCTCGGTCATGGAAGAACTCCTGACTGCGTCGGGATAGGGAGACCAGGCGCGGCGGGCTGTCCTTGTCCGGGAGTGCCGCCGTACCGGAAGTCAGTGATGAGCTGTGCGCCCGCGCAGCGGGCGGGCGATCAGGCGCGAGGGTCTGCCCTCGTCAAAGGTTCTGCGGGCTTCAGATCAAGCAGTGCCGACTATCGCCCCAAGAGGCGTAGTCGGGCAGGTCACCCGGCCCGACATGGGCGGTCGGGATGATGACCCGCACCCATCGACCGCCCGTGTCCAGGCGGCTGGGTCGGCACTCTGTTGAGTTCTTCGCAGGACGGAATCCGGGCCTAGCTATCCGGGCCCTGCGTAAGGAACATGTATTACGTGTTCCTCATCTTGCAGAGGAAGGTTCGCCCCGTCAAGCCCTTCGGCTTTGTGGAGTTCGGCGAGACCCTCGCGCTCGATGTACCTACAGACTGGCCTCGGCGCCGACGACGAGCGACCCCGTACCTGTACGACTTGGATCGCTCTTAGCTAGCGTGAAGTCGTACCAAGTCGTCCCACGAAGGCGGAGGTTGACGTGGCGAACGAGCGACTGAGGGGCGCCATAGTGGACTTGGGCCTGACCATCGACGAGGTGGCCCAACAGCTGGGAGTGGCACCCAAGACGGTCGAACGATGGATCAACGATCCTGAACGCAAGCCATACCGTCGCTTCCAGTACGCGACAGCCTCACTGCTGAAGTGCGAAGTGTCGTACCTGTGGCCGGACGAGCGGACATCCGCAGAGGTCACCGCCTCCGGCAACGCAGAGTTGGTCAGGCTCTATCCGCACCGCTCCGTGGTGATGCAGACCCTCTGGACTGACCTGTACTCCAGGGCGAGGCGGCAGTTCGATGTGCTGGTGTACTCCGGGTTCTGGCTGACCGAAGACGCGACTTTCCACCGCATCGTGAAGGAGAAGTCAGCCGAGGGAGTACCGATCCGCTTCCTGATGGGGGAGCCGGCGTCGCAAGCGGTGGCCGTACGCGGAAACGATGAGGGGATCGGTCCAGCAATGGCAGCGAAGATCCGGAATGCCCTCGTCAACTATGGCCCGCTCTTCGGCCTTCCCGGCGTCGAGTTCCGCCTGCACGACACGACCCTCTACAACTCGATCTACCGAGCCGATGACGAGATGCTGGCGAACGGCCACATCTACGGCGTTGGCGCCTACCTGGCACCTGTGCTGCATCTACGACGCGTGCCGGGCGGCGAACTCTTCGACGCCTACGCTGAGAGCGTGGAACGAGTCTGGGAGTCTGCCCGGCCTATCTCCTCGCCCGCCGACTGGGAAGGCAAGCACTGATGAGCCGTATCGACTACTTCCGCGACCCGAACGCCCCGAAGGCCAACTCAGTCGTGCCCTCGGTGACGGCGGTAGTCCGGGACGACTCGGGACGACTTCTGCTCATCCACAAGACCGACAACGATCTCTGGGCACTGCCGGGCGGCGGCCACGACATCGGCGAGCGCATCGGTGACACGGTCGTCCGGGAAGTCTTGGAGGAGACCGGCATTCAGGTCGAGGTCGACAACATTGTCGGGCTCTACACCGACCCTGAACACGTGCTCGCCTATGACGACGGAGAGGTCCGGCAACAGTTCTCCATCTGCTTCCGGGCCCACCCCGTGGGCGGCTCCCTGCGTACGAGCAGCGAATCCAAAGAAGTCCGCTGGGTCGACCCAGCGGACCTTGACGGCTTGGACATCCACCCGTCGATGATGCTTCGCATCCGGCACGGGCTAGACGAGACGCGGCGAGAGCCCTACATCGGCTGATCGCTGGCAGGGGCTTGCGCCAACCGCTTCTCAACGCGGCCGGCCGCCGCGTGGATCTCCGGGGCAGCACGTTGGATGAACCGCCCCACGATCGTGTCCGGGCCGTATCGCTGCACGATCTCGTCCAGCCGTTCGGCGGGCGTGGTCTGCGTCCCGTCCGGCGTCGTCGTCATGTCGCAGTAGAGGAGTGCGTCGACCAAGTCCGGACTCACTAGCTGGAACTCGTCCTCCAGCTCCTGCCTCAGTCCCCGTTCCTCGGCTTCAAGGAGAGCGCAAGAGTGGTGCGCCACGAGACGCACCACCCGTTCGTCTGCTCGCTCCTGGTCTCGAAGGAATCGCGCGCCGTCCAAAGGGTGAAAGCCCGTGGTGGCGATGGCCGGCGAGTACCCGACGTCATGCAGCACGGCGGCGGCCTCCAGTAGCTCCGCGTCGTCGCCAAGGATGGGGCTCAGGGAGCGAGCACGCTTGGCGACCCCGAGGGAATGTGCCCAGCGGCGTGGCAGCGGTTCGGACAGCATCGTCTCGGAGAGCCCGTAGGCCCACTCAGTCAGTCCCATGTCGGCCAAGACTACGGCCGCGCGGTGGGAGTCGGGAGGGCACGTACCGTGCGCCCCCTCCCGTGAACAGTGGCGAGCAAGCCGTTCCCTTCCATCTGCGCCAGGACGCGCCGTACGGCGGTTCGGGACGCACCGAACCGCTCGCACAGTTTCGCCTCCGACGGGTACGCGTCACCTACCGACAGCGAATCCTCCATGATCACATCCACCATGCGCTCATCGAGGGATCGCCGATCGCCGCTCCGGGCCGGACGCCATCCGATGCCGGGTGCGGACTCGACCACGCCGTCAGCTTCGAGGACCTTGAGCGCGCGCCGGATGGTGTTACGCGAGACGCTGTGCGAACGCATGAGTGCCGCCTCAGACGGCAGGGGCTCGCCCTCCTTGATCTCTTTCCGTAGCGCTTCCGCAATGACCAGGTAGGTTCCGCGCGGACTGGCCTCCGGCACTTCGGCTCCTCTCGCGTCGCTCCGTCGCTCGATGCCAAGGGTCGCACGACCGCGTCAAACGCGGACCGGGGCGCCGCCGCCTACTCGCCGCTCGGCCCGCCGTGTCCGCCCGCACTCACCTAATCGTTCCCGTAGTCCGGTTCAATGAAGTCGTCAGGGTCTCCCTCCGTCTCGAAGGTTTCGGGGAGTCCCGCCTGCACGATTAGCTCATAGCCATTGAGGATCAGTAGACATGTGGAACAACTAAAGTAATCGGAGTCGACCGTTATCGACACCGATACTTCATAGTCCTCTTCACTGATTCGCTCGTAATGGTAGTCAGTATCTGAAACCATTTCGCCCTCTAGGCGCCCTTCGGCCCCACAAGCGGGACAGGTTTCCACTGTTCGATACTTGAGACCTGCATCGACATCCATACTGCCGGGCTTCCACTCAGCGGCAACCTTTGCAGGCAACGTCCCGCTTCGATATTGCGACAGACGCTGCTTGGCCCGCTCGATTAGAGCTTCGGTTCGATGCTCAATATTCTTGGCATTCTGTGACAGATGAGCGGTGACGGTATCCTCTCGATCAGTTCCGACGAAGTCTCCAATCTCCATATCCAGAGCGGATATCAAAATCACCGCTTGCGCCCAATACCGTGGCCACCAAGCATGAGGCGGAAGCGTCGCAAAGCCAACTCCACCGCCATGCAGGTACTCATTTCGAGCGTTCGTAATCTTTGCAGCCTCGGCCAGGCTGAACGGCTTGAATGACCGCTGGCAGCGGGTGAACAGGGTCTTGGCCTTCACCGATGTGAACCGCGCATCGCCTTCCATGAGGCCACTAGCCATTAGCAGGTTGGACCCGTCCTCGGTCGGCTCTGCGATCAGGAGCGGGTTCACCCGAGCCAATGCAGCTTTTGCCAGCAACTCCAGCGCGAGGGAAGCCCAAAGCGCCTGCTCGTCAAAGGATCGAGACTCGTCGTCATCCATCGCTCGATTAATGAAGAGCTTAGCCTTGACCCAAAGAGCCTTGTGATCGTACGGCAAAACCACGGCTATTCACCCTTCAAGCGAAAACTAACTCTTTCGATAACGCGTTCAGGATCATCGACAGCGGAAGCCCTTGCATGCAGCGCCCGGCGATTATCAATCAAGAGCAGCTTGCCCGGCGCGTCCCACAAGAACTCAACAGCGGCGGCGGCAGCTTCGCTGAAGAACTGAACGACGTCCCTCGCCCGAGCGTCGCACGGAATCATGCACCCTGGGTCATAACGGTATCTGCCGTCAGAAAAAGCGGGACTATAGAAGCTATCCCGTCCATTCTGGACAAGAAATATACCGTGGGACACATACTCGGGAGGATAGGAGAACGCATCTCCGTACTTGCGTATCCAGAGCCGGGTGGGCGTTTCACTCGTATTTTCACAAGCTAGTACAACAAAGTCTGGAGGATCATCCAAGTGCGCCCCGTCGGTGTGAAGCGGCTGCTCTCCCTTCCCGAACTGTGCGCTGAGCGAATTCTTCCGAGCCTCATCGCGGCTTCGTGGGCGCAGAGTTGTGACGGGCGACTCACCGCGCCTGTTCGCTACCTCGATGAGCCCTAGGCTGGCGGCCTCAAGGCGGATCGCATCGAGGCTGCCGAGTCCTGCCGCCCAACCTGTCTTCTTTGCCTCAGAGATCAGAGGTTCGAGCACTTTGACCATGCTCATCTTGTATCGCACTTCGGGGGTGGCCCGCTTGGTTATTGACGAACTTGTCCCCGCTTCAGCGCACTGCGGATGGTCACTGGCCAAGAAGACGGCGGCCGCAACCTCCAAGTGAGGCTGCGGCCGTCTTCCGTTTGAGTCTTCACTCCAGCCCGCACATGACTTCCGTACACCGATCGGTTACTGGGCTGCCCGGGGACCGCTCGTGACTGTCGAAGCCGGATTGCGCACCGGAGCCTCGGACCCATTCCTCGTCGAATCGATGAAGACGAGCACGACCACGACGATGCACGTGAAGACGAAGCCGAAGAACATGAGCCGCTGCTTCTGCATCGCTGCGACGCGGCCTTTCGAGTCACTCGCGATGATCTGATACTTCGACGTGCGATGCTCGAAGAACTTGTTGATCGCATTGCTGGGTAGGTTTTTGACCACCCGAGCTAGGGCGAGCACCAAACCGACGGCACCGGCAGGGATGATGGCCCACACTGGTGCACCATCAGGAAATTGAAGAAACACGTTTCGCTGACCCTCTTCGCTGCGGTCGGCAAGACAAGAGCGACATCGGCGGCACGCCTCGCTCAGGGCAAGGGGTAGCTCGATGCCTGTGAATGACGGGACACGTAGGACGCAGCCCAGCCGCAACCGCGTGACAGCGTCAGTGGGCGCAAGCCAGACCAGCGCACGCTCAGGTCAAGCCGGTGAACTCTCGCCTTCCTGCTGTAGGCGGAAGGCGCCGGCTCATCGTCGAGTTAGGCCTCAATACGGTTTTCGGCCTTGCGGCCCCGGTTCCAAGCGTTCACGACCACGCGGTACGCAGTCGTCACGCGCGACCCAGTTCCGCCGTTGTTGAATCCGCCACGGGACGATTGGCTGAGAATTTCGGAGCGCCACTTGGCAGCCGTGCCCATGCCCGCCATCTTCCTGGCAAGCTCCACGTCATCGATGAGATTGCCCCACCGGCCGAGAAACACCCCGATACCTCCAAGCAGCATGCCGTCCCAGGTTTCGGCCGACCTTCCCCAAGCCGCCTCGGCGACCGTCAGAGTGCGGTCGAGTACGGCCGCGCCGTAGCGCTCGGTGATCTGAAGCACACCGGACACGGCACCGACACCGTTAGTCGACGTGGAGCCGAGAGACAGAGCGTGCTTCTTCAGGACGTGGTCGGTGTCGACGTAGAGAAGAACGCCCCCTGTGAGCCCCACATGGAACTCATCGATCGGGCGCGGCTTGTGGGATTCCTGATTTTTAATCAGGAACAGCATCGCTTCCTGCGCCTGCGTGAGCCCGTGGTGGACCTCAGCGATGAGGGTGCTGACGCCGGCCAGGGCGCAGGCGCGCCACCTGTGTTGCCCGTCGACGATGTAGCGGCTGCCGTCATCACGCTGCGACACGATGATCGAACCGAGCGCTTCAGGGACCATCCTGCTTGCGATCTTCTGGGCACGTCGCTCGTTCAGCGTGCGCTGCGCCTGAGGGTCAATGTTCAGGTCCGCAATCTGGACTTGAACCCCGTAGTCCACCTTGTGGGCGGGGATGCGGTAAGCGTATCCACCCGTGTGCATGCCTGTGCCTTTCAGCCATGTCGTTCGCTGTTAGGCGCTGCTTTGGGTGGATGTGCGGCTATGCCGGGCGTGAGGATACAGCGCGTGCGCAGTCAATCACACTGCGGGCATCCGCTTCAACCGGCTGTCACGGCTGAGAGGCCTGAGGCCCGTCTCAGTTCCCGTCTCGTTCATCCCCATTCGCGGCCGTCCGGAGCCGTTCACTGAAGCGTTGTGGGCAGGGCTAGCGCATGGGGATGAACTCCGCTGAACGAGTCCGGATCGCGCTCTGAACAGCACAGACAAACCTGCAAAGCGAGGTACGCGGGTTCAATTCCCGCCACGGCCTCCATGGCGGGCGGGGTTCTCAGAGAACCCCGCCCGCCTCGTCCTGGAACAGCTCCGTCCAGTAATGCCAGTCCGCATCCGTGGCCGTGCCCGTCGGGTCGATGGACGACAGGACCTGAATCATCGTCAGCGCCAGCTGGTCATACGTGTCGCTGGTCAGCGCGTGGCCCGACTCCTCGTCGATGGCGCGCTCGCGGTGGAGCAGCCACAGGGTGAAGGCGAGCGTGGAGATGTCCGTGTTCAGGGCGTGGAGGGAGGCGTCCGCCTCGTTCCAGCTGTGGACCGCGCCCGTGGTGCCGTCGACGACCAGGCTGTGGTCGTCTACCAGGTACCCCAGGCGTATCAGGAGCTCGGGCCGGACGCGGAGGCGATCGGCGGGGAGCTCGCCCTCGCGTTCGTCGGCGTAGTACTCGGCGAGCGTGCGCAGCGGCAGATCGGTGTCCAGGGAGAAGAGGAAGCCGTCCTCCGGCAGACCCGTCTCGCGCAGGAAGCGGCGGGTCGGCTCGTGCGTGAGCGTCGTCGGGAAGTCGACCTCCTCGAAGCGGACCACTCCGCCCCGGCCGAACTCGTCGTCCAGCAGGCGCACCGGAAGGTCCAGGGCCAGCCCCGAGGCCGTGCCCGGGCCCGCCACCAGGGCCAGCGGGCGGATCAGCGCGGCCATCCTCCAGAACGGCGCCGGCTCGCCGTCCGTGCCCTCCTCGAACACCGCCAGCAGCTGCTGGGACGCCTCCGCTACCGCCTTGGTTCCGTAGCGGCCCGCGTAGGCGGCGAACTGGCCGCGCAGCCCCGCCAGTTCGTCCGTCGCCGCGGCGAACCGCACCAGGGTCGGCAGGGACGGGGCGAGCGGGCGGCGGTCCATCAGGTCGGGGCGGTCGTGGAAGAAGTACGTCGTCGAGACCTCGCCGGTCGCCCCGTCGAGCAGCACCGACTCCGTCTCCAGACCGCGCGGGCCCAGCAGCCCGCCGATGACCAGCTGGTCCCGCAGCTCGGCGGAGAGCCGGTCACCGGGGTCGCCCGTCGAGTCGCCCACGGTGCGCGGGCCGCCCTGTCGCGCCAGCTCCGCGAAGCTGAACAGGCCGCTGTCGGCGGGCAGTCCGGGGCCGGTCAGCCAGCCGCGTGTGGACGCGTGTGTGATGTGCGGATCGAGATCGGCGTCGGTGAGTGTGATAGCCGCCGCGACAACGGTGTCGGTCGTGCTCATGATTCCCCCGCGATACGTGTGCTCGGCCCCGGGTTCGCGAACGCCCCGCCCGGGCAGGACGGACCCGGCCCTCACGGACCCGGCAGCCGTCCCCCACTGCTCGGAACACTACGCGCCACCACTGACAACGCCCCCGGACCTGGAGACGGCGAACCGAAGCGCCCATCACTTAGGACGCTCCAACACCCCCGAGCGTTGCCTTTCCGCGCGAATCGCCCGTCACGGGTTTCTCAGCCGCCGGTCACCACCGCGGCCTGCGGCCGGATCGGCAGCCGGTTGACCGGCCGGCCCGTGGCGGCCCGTACGGCGGACGCGATGGCCGCCGGCGAGGTCACCACCGGCACCGCGCTGACCGCCTTCGCGCCGAACGGCGCGACCACGTCCCGCTCCTCGACCAGCTTCACGATGTGGATGTCCGGCGCGTCCAGCGCGGTCGGGAGGGCGTAGCCGGTCAGGTCCGGGTGGCGGACCAGGCCGCGCGGGGTGCGCAGGTTCTCGGTGAGCGCGGCCCCCAGGCCCTGGGTCACGCCCGCCTCGATCCGGGCGGCCAGCTGCGCCGGGTTCAGCACCCGGCCCACGTCCTGGGCGACCGCCAGCTCCACGACCCGTACCGAGCCGAGCTCGATGTCGACGTCGACCACCGCGCGGATCGCGCAGAACGCCATGCCGACGAAGGCGTCGCCCTGTCCGGACTCGTCCAGCGGCTCCGTCGGGTGCGGGCGGCACTGGGCGGTGGCCCACAGCTCCTTGCCGTCCATCGCCTCCGTGACGGTCGTGGACAGCACGCCGTCGTACGAGGTGATCTTGCCGTCGGTGATCTGGAGCAGCTCGGTGGACATGCCGAACTTGTGCGCGAGCGGCTGGAGGAGCTGGGTGCGGACCATCTTCGCCGCGCGCTCCACCGCGCCGCCCGACACCCAGGTGTGCCGGCCCCGGCAGCCCGGGCCGGCCGGGGGCTGGTCGGTGTCCACGGGCACGACGTGCACCTCGTCGATGCCGAGGGTCTCCTGGACGATCTGCCGGGCCAGCGTGGAGAAGCCCTGGCCGCTCTCCACGGCCGCGCACAGCACCGTCGCCACGCCGCCCTGGACCCGCACGGTGGCGGTGGACACCTCGTCCGCGCCCTCCGCGCCGAGCATGTGCACCATGCCCAGGCCGTAGCCCACGCCCCGGCGCACCGCGCCCGGTTCGCCCGCGCCCTCGGGGCCGCCGGGCAGCAGCCACTCGTCCTCCGGGGTGTCCTTGGGCAGCGGCGGCAGCGGGAAGTCCCGTACCGCCTCCAGGAGTTCGGCGACCGGGGCCGGGCAGGTCACGGTCTGGCCGGTGGGCAGGACGTCGCCGGTGGCCATCACGTTGCGCAGGCGCAGCTCCGCCGGGTCGACACCGAGCTTCTTGGCGAGCTTGTCCATCTGCGCCTCGTAGGCGGCGCACACCTGCATGGCGCCCTCGCCGCGCACATGGCCGGAGGGCGGGTTGTTGGTGCGTACGGCCCAGCCCTCGATGAAGGCGTTGGGGACGACGTACGGGCCGCAGGCGAAGGCGACGGCGGCCGCGAGGGCGTCGGAGGAGGTGTCGGCGTAGGCGCCCGCGTCGAGCAGGATCTGCGCCTCGACCTTCACCAGCCTGCCCTCGGCGTCGGCGTGGTGGCGGTAGCGCAGCAGGGTGGGGTGCCGGTGGGTGTGGCCCAGGAAGGACTCCTCGCGCGTGGCGGCGAGTTTCACCGGGCAGCCGGTCTTCAGGGCCAGCAGGCCGAGGGGGAGCTGGAAGCTCCGGTCCTCGCGGTCGGCGACGGCGCCCGGCACCCCGGTGACGACGACCTTCACCCGATCGGGTTCCAGGCCGAACGCGGAGGCGGCGGTGTCCCGGTCGCCGTGCGGGTCGGTGGACGCCAGGTACAGCTCGACGCCGCCGTCCGGGCGGGGCACGGCGAGACCGGCCTCGGCCCCTATGGGGGCGGGGTCCTGGCGGCCGATCCGGTACAGGCCCTCGACGACGACGTCACCGGCGGCCTCGGGGTCGCCGTGGCGCAGCGGGATGTGCCGGATCAGGTTGCCGTCGGGGTGCAGCGGTTCGGCCTCGAACGCCTGCTCGGGATCGGTCACCGGGTCGAGCGTCTCGTACTCGACGATGACGGCGGCGGCGGCCATCCGCGCGGTGTCCGGATGGTCGGCGGCGACGGCCGCGATGGGCTCGCCGTGGTGGCGTACGACCTCGGAGGCGAAGACCGGGCGGTCGGCGGTGCCGCGGCCGTGCAGCGGTTCACCGGGGACGTCCTCGTGCGTGACCACCGCGTGGACGCCGGGCATCTCGCGCGCGTGGGTGGTGTCGATGGACACGATGCGCGCGTGCGGGTGCGGGGAGCGCAGTACGGCCGCCCACAGCAGGCCCTCGGCCCACAGGTCGGCGGCGTACGGGAAGGTGCCCTCCGTCTTGGCGCGCGCGTCGGCGGCCGGGAGGGAGACGCCGAGCCCGTGCGGGATCGGCTGCGGTTCGGGGGCGGCCTCCGCGGCCTGTGCGGCCTGCGCGGTGGCTGCTTCGTTGGTCACGCCTGGCCTCCGTCCTGGCCGTAGGGCTGGTCGTGCGGCTGGTCCTGGGGCTGGTCACCGGGTCCGGGGGTGCCGAACGCGGAGGGGTTGACGCCGCCGGCGCCGGGGCCCGCCTGGTGCGGGATGCGGGGCGTGTCCGGCTCACCGTCGGAGTCGTCCTCGGGGGACGCGGAGTGCGCCTCGCGTTCGGCGACGACCTCCTTGACGGCGTTCACCACGCCCCGGTAGCCGGAGCAGCGGCACAGGTTGCCGCACAGGGCCTGGCGGGTCTCCAGTTCGGTGGGCGCCGGGTTGCCCTCCAGGAGGTCGTGCACGGTCATCGCCATGCCCGGCACGCAGAAGCCGCACTGCACGGCGCCGCACCGCGCGAGGGCGCGCTGTACGTCCGAGGGCCGGCCGTCCTGCGCGAGGCCCTCGACGGTACGGACCTCGCTGCCGGCCGCGGTGACGGCCGGGACCAGGCAGGACGCCACGAGCCGCCCGTCGACCTGCACGTTGCAGGCGCCGCACTCTCCCTGTGAGCAGCCGTCCTTGGCGCCGGCGAGACCAAGCCGCTCGCGCAGCACGTAGAGCAGCGACTCGCCGATCCAGGCGTCGGTGACGGGCCGGTCGGTGCCGTTGACGCGGAGCACGTAGGAGGCGAGGGGGTGGTCGTCGTGCGGCGACGGCGCGCCGTCCGCGTCCGGCACGGGCGAGGTGTCCGGTTCGCCGACACCTTCCGGGTTGTCCGAAGTGTCCGACGCCGTGTCGGTGTTCGGGGAGTCGGTGTCGGCGGGCTCCGCGTCCTGGGCGGTCCCGTCGGGGGCCGTGGCGGGCTCGGACGGGCCTTCGGCGGCCTCAGGGGCCCCGTGGGCGTCCTCCGTGACCCCGGAGGCGTCAACGGGCCGTGCGGCGTCCTGGGGGCCGGGGTGCGGGTGCTCCCGGAGTCCGGCCGGGGCGGCCTCGGTGCCCTCCGCCTCGGACGGCCACCGCGGCTCCGCGTACCCCTCGGTGGGGAACGGCTGCGGCGCACCGGCCGACCGAGGACCGGCGTGCGCGGAGTGCTCGGGCGCGCCCTGCCCGCCGTACGCGCCCGCGCCGGACGGCTGCTGAGGCGCGGCCTGCTCGGGGGCGTGACCGGGCATGCCGGTGGACTCCGGCGCGGGGCCGGCGTCGGGCCGCCCCGGCGCGAGACCGGCCGCGTGCGCCGCCTCGCCGTCGTAGCCCTCCGCGCCGGACGGCCGCTGGAAGGCGGGGCTCTCGCCCCGGCCGGGCTCGGTGGGAGGCAGGGGCCCGGCCCCAGGGAACGACTGCCCGCCGTACGTGTCCCCGCCGGACGGCTGCTGGGACGCGGGGCCTTCGGTCAGATGCTCGGAGGCGGGCATGGGCTGCCCGCCGTACGTGTCGCCGCCGGACGGCTGGTGGGGCCCGGGACCCTCACCCCGGCCGGGCTCGGACCCTGGCATGGGCTGCCCGCCGTACGTGTCCCCACCCGACGGCTGCTGGGACGCGGAACCCTCACCCCGGCCGGGCTCGGACCCTGGCATGGGCTGCCCGCCGTACGTGTCCCCTGGCGCGGGGCCCTCGGCGTGAGGGCGGGGGTCGGGGTCCTGCCGGTCCGGTGTGGGGCCGTGCTCGCCGGGTCGCCGGTCCTCGTCGTCCTGCGGGACACCGGATACGCCCGGTCCCCACGGGCGGCCGATGGCCTGGGTGGCCCAGGGCGCGGGGGCGCCGCCCGGGAGGGTGGGCGGGGGCGTGCCGCCCCACTGCTCGACCAGGGCGGACGTGGTGAACTCGCCCGACTCGTCCGGCAGGTCGCCGTCGGCCACCGGGATCGACCACTGGCCGGTGACGTCGTGCCCCGGCGCGGGGTTCTCCGCGGCCTGCTCCTCGTAGGTCCACTGCCCGGTCGAGCCGGGGTCGTACGAGAACCGGTCCCCGGGCGCCGCAGCCGCCTCCGGGTCGTGCCACTGGGCGCCGTCGACGGGCGCGCCGGGCACCGCCCAGGAGCCGGTGGCCGCCGGGTCGGTGCCCGCGGTGGTGGTCGGGGTGACCGTAATCTGCGGCGGCACATACCCGTGGCCGGGCGCGGCGAGCGGGCTCTCCATGGAGTCCAGCAGGGCGTCTATGCCGCCCTCGGGGAGATTCACGAACGCCGTGGCGCCGTCGTCGTAGTCGCCCTGGGGCAGCGGGTCCCAGCGGCCGCCGCCCGGGGGCGTGCCCTCTCC
The DNA here is from genome assembly GCF_055570675.1 of Streptomyces sp. NPDC031111. Taxonomy (NCBI): domain Bacteria; kingdom Bacillati; phylum Actinomycetota; class Actinomycetes; order Kitasatosporales; family Streptomycetaceae; genus Streptomyces; species Streptomyces sp. NPDC031111. The sequence continues at coordinate 99,435 of NZ_JBVIGS010000001.1, read as the reverse complement.
GTGCGGGTCGTCGGTCACGACAGCGCCCTCCCCAGTGCTCGTCGGGCCAGCGCGGCGACGGTGCGCCGCAGGTGCAGTACCGCGGGCGGAAGCGGTGGGACGGTGCCGTCCTCGCCGGGTGCGGCGTCGGGGATGCAGGCCGCGGCGACGTACTCCCCGAACGCGTTCAGTGCCTCGGGCACGATCGCGCGGTTGTTGTCCCAGTCGATGAGCTGCGCGACCCACTGCTCGGCGTCCAGGGGCCGCAGCGGCATCGGCGCGATGGCGCCCACCGCGCAGCGCACCCCGCGGCGGGCGGGGTCGAGCACGAGGGCGACGGAGGCGACCGCGCGGCCGGGGCCGGTGCGGCCGGTCGCCTTCAGGAAGACCTGGGGGGCGTGCAGCAGCGGCACGCGCACGTAGCCGATGAGCTCACCGGGGCGCAACAGGTCCATGCCGGCCAGCAGGTGGGACACCGGGACCTCGCGGCGGGCTCCGCCCGGGCCCGCGACGATCAGCGTCGCCTCCAGCGCGGCCAGCACGGGCAGCGCGTCCCCGGTGGGGGCGGCGGAGGCGATGTTGCCACCCAGGGTGCCCGCGTTGCGGATGTGCGGCGGTCCGGCCGCACGCGCGGAGGCGGCGAGCGCCGGGATGAGGGCGGCGAAGTCGGGGCGGCCCATGCGCGCGTGGGTGAGACCGGCGCCGAGCAGCGCGTGTCCGTCCAGGTACTGCCAGCCGCGGATCTCGCTGATCTTGCCGAGGCCGACCAGCGCGGCGGGCCTGAGCTGCCCGGAGTTGACGGCGGCCATCAGGTCGGTGCCGCCCGCGACGGGCACGGCGGCGGGCATGGCCGTGAGCGCCGCCACGGCCTCGTCGAGTGTCGTGGGCAGCGTCACGGCCTGCGCCGCCTGCGGTGCGTGCGTGGTCAAAACCGGCTGCCCCTTCCCGCTGCCCCACCTGGTCCCACCTGTGCGCCGTACGGTACGTGCTGACAGGGCGGACGTGGCAACTCTGGCACATCTTGGCAGCCGCCGAAGACGGGGGTCCGCTAGGAGGCGTTCGCCCACCTCACCCCGGACATGCCGGTTTCCGCCCGACATCACCGATGCGCTGCGGATTGGCACTCTTCAGTGACTCTTGTGCCTGTTTCGCACGACCTGTTCGACTCGGGCGGGACCGGGGCGGGGAGGGGCCGGGGCGGCTAGACGTTGGGCGGCGGGCCGTCGATCGGGCGTCCCAGGATCCCCGGGCGCTGCTGCCAGGGCAGCGGTCCGGTGGGTGGGCGGTAGGCGACACCGAGGGCGTCCAGGCGCCGGTAGTGGGCGGTCATCCGCCGTTCGAAGTCGGCGAAGTCCCGTTCCCCGGGGGCGGGCAGGGCGCTCCAGGCGACCTCGGCGAGCGCGGCCAGCCGGGGGAAGACCTGGTAGTCCACGCGCCCCTGGTCCTCCATCACCTCGGTCCACACGTTGGCCTGGGTGCCCAGCACCCGCGCGGCCTCGCCCGGCGTCAGCTCCGCCGGCACGGGCTCGAACCGGTAGACGTCCTCCAGGGTGCGCACGTACCCGATCGGCACCGGCTCGTCGGGGCCCGCGTCCTGACGGTGGTCCAGGTAGACCTGCTGCTCGGGGCACATGACCACGTCGTGCCCCGCGCGGGCGGCGGTGACCCCGCCCGCGTAGCCGCGCCAGGAGGACACCGCGGCGCCGGGAGCCAGGCCGCCCTCCAGGATCTCGTCCCAGCCGATCAGCCGGCGCCCCCGCGCGGCGAGCCAGGTGTTGAAGTGCCCGATGAACCAGGACTGGAGGGCTTCCTCGTCCGGCACTCCGAGGTTGCTGATCTGTTTCTGCGCGGCGTCCGACTCGCGCCACTGGTCCTTGAGGCATTCGTCGCCGCCGATGTGCACGAACGGGGAGAACGGCCCGGCGTCGGCGGGGAACAGTTCCAGGACTTCCTCGAGCACTCCTTCGTAGAAGCGCAGGGTGTTGTCAGTGGGGGCGAGTACGTTCGGATTGATCCCCCAGGTGTCCCAGACGGTCAGGGAGGCGGTGTCGATGACGTCGGAGTTGCCGAGTTCCGGATACGCGGCGATGGCGGCCTGCGAGTGCCCCGGTACGTCGATTTCCGGGACGACGCTGATATGCCGCTCGGCGGCGTAGGCGACGATCTCGCGGATGTCGTCCTGGGTGTAGTGGCCGCCGTGCGGCCTGTCGTCCCACAGCGGTGACGCGCGGTGGCCGACTTTCGTCCGGGCGCGCCAGGAGCCGACCTCGGTGAGCTTCGGATACCGCTGGATCTCGATGCGCCAGCCCTGGTCGTCCGTCAGATGGAAGTGGAGGACGTTGAGTTTGTGCGCCGCCATCAGATCGAGATAGCGCAGCACGCCTTCCTTGGGCATGAAGTGCCGGGCGACATCGAGCATGAGTCCGCGCCAGCGGAAGCGGGGCTTGTCCTGGATCTCGGCTTCCGGCAGCTCCCAGCGGCCGCGCCCGAGGGGCGCCCGCCGGAAGGCGTCGGGGCCGAGCAGTTGCCGGAGCGTCTGCGCGCCGGCGAAGGCTCCGGCCGGGTCACCGCTCTTGATCAGCGCACGGTCGTCACGGATGGTGATGCGGTAGGCCTCGGGCGGGAGGTTGTGGTCGTGCCGCAGCTCGATCGCGTTCTCCGCGGCCCGGCCGGGCGGGCCGAGTACGCCCTCCCGCAGCGGCAGGCCGGTGGCCGCCTGCAAGGTCGTGCGCAGCCAGCGTTCGGCGCTGCCCACGCCCGGCCCCGCCGTCAGCGTCGTGTCCCCGTCGAGGACGAAGACCCGCTCACCCCACGTGCTCGCGCTCAGCGGCGCGGGAATCAGTTCCGTCAGTGAAGTCACGTCAGTCCTTTACCGCGCCGCCCAGTCCGGAGACCAGACGCCGCTGTACGAGTACGAAGAAGACCAGTACCGGAATCGTCATCACGGTGGACGCCGCCATGACCCCGCCCCAGTCCGGGTCGTCGGGTTTGTAGAAGACCAGCAGCGCCATCGGCAGGGTCGACTGAGAGATGTCGCTGATGATGAAGGACTTGGCGAACAGGAAGTCGTTCCAGGTGGAGATGAAGGAAAACACGCTCGTGGCCACCAGACCCGGCAGGACGAGCGGGAAAAGGATCTGCCACAGAAAGCGCGCCCTGCTCGCCCCGTCGATGTACGCGGCCTCCTCCAGCGCCTCCGGAACGCCCTTCACGAACCCCCGGAGCATCCAGATCGCGAACGGCAGGGAGAACGCGATGTGGGGCAGGATCAGCGACCACAGCGTGCTCAACTGACCGAAGTCCCGCATGACGAAGAACAGCGGGATGGTCAGCGCCTCCACGGGCACCATCTGGGCGATCAGAAACATGATCAGCAGAGTGGTCCGCAGCCGGAACCGGAATCGCGTCACGGCGGTCGCGGCGAGAAAGGCGATCAGCGCCGAGGCGACCACCACGGCGACCGCGACGACGACGCTGTTGAGGAAGTACCGGCCGAATTCCTGCTGCCCGAACACCCGCCGGAACGAGTCCAGCGTGGGCGCCAGCGTCCAGGGGCGCGGCTCGGTCGACTCGATCTCCCCAGCCGGTTTGAAGGCGCTCAGCACCATCCAGTACAGGGGGAAGGCCACCACCGCGGCGATCAGCAGCGCCGCCGCCTCGGCCGCCGTCCGCCCCGGCCGCCGCACGAACCGGCGCACAAGATTCACTCGGGGTTTCCCGTCCTGGCTCACGAGCGTCACAGTTCCTCCCCCTGTCGGCGCAGCAGCCGTAGATACACCAGCGTGACGGCGAGCAGGATCAGCAGCATCACCACGCCGATCGCCGCGCCGAGGCTGTACTGCGACGACGCGAACGCCTGCTGGTAGGCGTAGACGTTCAGGACCAGGTTCTGGCCCGCGATGCCGCCGCCGTTGGTCATGACGTAGATCTGGGTGAAGACCTTGAAGTCCCAGATGACCGACTGGATGGTGACGACCACCAGGATCGGCCGGAGCATCGGGGCGAGCACGGACCGCCAGACCCGCCACTGCGAGGCCCCGTCCAGGGAGGCCGCCTCCAGCACCTCGGACGGTACGGCGCGGATCCCGGCGTAGACCGTCACCATCACGAACGGGAAGGAGCACCAGACCACTTCGAGCAGTACCAGGAAGAAGGCGCTGAACCGCCCGTACGTCCACGAGTGGTCGCCGAGGCCCAGCACCCGGTTGACCGGCCCGAAGTCGGCGTCGAAGAGGAACAGCCACACCGTGGACCCGGTGATCGCCGGCGTCGCCCAGGCACCGAGCGCCGCCAGCATCAACGCGAGCCGCGGCACGGCCCGCACCCGGGTGAGCAGCACGGCGAGCGCACACCCCACGGCCAGGGTGCACACCACACAGGCCGCCGCGAACACCACGGTGGCCAGCAACACCTGCCAGAACTGCTCGTCCCCGAACAGCTCGGCATAGTTCCCGAACCCCTCAAAGGTGGTCGGCTCCCCACCACTGACCTGGGCTTGGGTGTAGTGGAAGAACGAAATCAGCCCGAGCTGATAGATCGGGTAGGCAAGCAGCCCCCCAAGGACCACAAGAGCAGGCGCGAGATACAACCACGGTGTACGGGAACGCCCCCGATAGGGGCGCGGGGCTGTGCCGGATCTGCGGCTGCCGCCGCGTGGGCGCGAGAAACCACGAACAACCGGCACCCGCACACGCTCCGCGCCCCGCGAGCCAGTAGGCACCGTCATCCGACGGACCCAAACGCCTCGTTCATCTTCCGCGCCGCGTCCGCCGAGGCGGCAGCCACGCTCTTCTTCCCGGAGACGACCTCCTGGAACATCGTCGGCAGCACCAGCGACGAATCGATCTGCGCCCACGCCGGCGAAGCCGGCACGAACTTCGTCTCGGCGGACAGCGTCTCGACGAACGGCTTCACGAAGGGCTCCTTCGCGGCCACCTGCTGCCGTACGTCGGAGAAGGTGGGCAGGAAGCCCATGCCCTCGAAGAGGTCGCCCTGCGCCTTCTTCGACGCGAGCCGCTTCATCAGGTCGACGGCGAGGGTGCGGTGCGAGGTGGACTTGAGCACGCCGAGGTTGTTCCCGCCGGCGAACGCGGGGGCGATGGACCCGGACTCGACCCCCGGAAGGGGTACGACGGCGTACTTGCCCTTGACCTTCCCGGCCTCGACGGCGGCGTGGCTGAAGTCGCCGCCGATCGCCATGGCCGCCTTGCCCGATGCGAAGGCGGTCACCGTGTCGTTGCCGCCCATTCCGGCGCACTTGGCGGCCGGGCAGTTGTCGTCGCCGAAGAGGGAGGTGTAGGCCTCGATGCCCTTGCGGGCGTCGGCGCTGTCGATGGCGGAGGCGTACGAACGGCCCTTGCCGGTGGCGAGTTCACCGCCGTGGGCCCAGATGAAGGGCATCGCGCCGTAGGTGTAGGCGCCGCCGACGGCGATGCCGTACATCTCGGGCTTGGCGGCGCGGATCTCCTTGGCGGTGGAGATCAGTTCGGCCTGGGTCCTCGGGACGTCGAGGCCGAGTTCGTCGAAGACGTCGGTGCGGTAGTACAGGGCGCGGACGCCGACGAAGTACGGGGCTCCGTAGACCTTGCCGTCGACCGTGACCGACTGTCTGGCGGTCGGGTCGGTGTCCTTGGCCTCGTCCCAGGCCGCGAACTCCTTGGTGACGTCGGCGAGTCCGCCGTCCTTCACATAGCCGGCGGTGTCGGTGTTGCCGTACTCGATGAGGTCGGGTGCGGACTTCGGGTCGTTGAAGGCGGCCTTGATGCGCTGGGCGCGCGTCTCGACGGGGATGTACTCGACGGTGACCTCGGTGCCCTCGTGCGCCTTCTCGAAGGCGGCGAGGACGGAGTCGACGAGCTGTTCCTTGGGCTTGTTGTTGACCTCCTGGAAGAGCCAGACGCGCAGGGTGCCGGTCTTCTCGTCCTTGTCGGAGGAGGAGGTGTCGGAGGTTTGGGGCGCGCAGGCGGCGGTGGCGAGGACGGCCGCGACGGCGACCAGGCGGGCGGACAGCTTCATGGAGTTGCTCCTCCGAACGCGTTGCAACATACGCAATGGCGGTTTCGCTGTGCACAACACCACGGAGGCTAGGGACTGGGTGAGTCAGGCCACAAGAGGTCTCAACCACTCTGTGACCGGCCGAAGCGCCCTGCGCAACGCGCGGACAGCACAAAGGCCTCCAGGGCGCGCAAAACGCGCCCGGAGGCCTTGATGAGGGTCAGGAGGGTCCGAGGGAGGAGAGGGGGCTACTTGTCGCCCTTGCCCTTGTCGTCGCCGCCGGCGCCCATGGACTCGTAGATCTCCTTGCACATGGGACACACCGGGTACTTCTTCGGATCGCGGCCGGGAACCCAGACCTTGCCGCACAGCGCCACGACGGGGGTGCCGTCGAGGGCGCTCGCCATGATCTTGTCCTTCTGGACGTAGTGGGCGAAGCGCTCGTGGTCACCGTCGCCGTGGGAGGTCTGCGGCGTCGGCTCGACGAGGGTCCCCGTACCAGTCCCGCGCTCGGGCTCAAGAGTGCTCATAACAGCCAAGGGTACTGAAGCTCACACACTTCAGTTGAGCGAAGGGTCGTCCGGATACGTGGCCACCATCGCCAGCTCGTTGCGCTGGCGGCGCAGCACTTCGCGCCAGAGCCGCTCGGGGGACGGGGACGACACGTCGCCGGGCTCCGACTCCACCACGTACCAGGCGCCGTCCACCAGCTCGTCCTCCAGCTGGCCGGGGCCCCAGCCGGCGTATCCGGCGAAGATGCGCAGCGAGCCGAGGACGGAGGCGAGCAGCTCCGGCGGGGCCTCCAGGTCCACCAGCCCGATCGCGCCGTGCACCGGGCGCCAGCCCAGCGGCGCGGCCTCCCCGGCCGTCCCGCCGGGGACGACGGCGACACCGAGGGCCGAGTCCAGGGACACCGGGCCGCCCTGGAAGACGACACCGGGTTCGCCGGCCAGTTCCGCCCAGCCCTCGAGGATGTCGCCCACGTCCACCGGGGTCGGACGGTTGAGGACGACACCGAGGGAGCCCTCCTCGTCGTGGTCGAGGAGGAGCACCACCGCGCGGTCGAAGTTCGGGTCCGCCAGGGCGGGAGTGGCCACGAGCAGCCGCCCTGTGAGCGAGGACACCTCGGTCATGCCAGACATGATCCCGCATCTCGCTCCCGCGTGGGGAGGCAACGGGGGTACGGGAGTGAATGCAGCTCAGGGCGGACGGGAGCATCCCCGGCGCACGGCGGCGATGGTGACCCCATGTGCCCGTCGCGGAACCGTTCGTGTTGTGACAGACCCATGACGTTCCCGGGCCCTCCTCGGGCTTACAGAAGGGGGGTGCGGGGCGATTACCCTTTCCCTTCTGGCCCCTGCCCCACTCCCCACGGAACGCGAGATTCATGACCGTCAACGACGTTGATGACGTACTGCTTGTCCACGGCGGAACCCCGCTGGAGGGCGAGATCCGTGTCCGCGGTGCGAAGAACCTCGTACCGAAGGCCATGGTCGCCGCGCTGCTGGGCAGCGCTCCGAGCCGCCTGCGCAACGTTCCGGACATCCGTGACGTCCGCGTCGTGAGGGGTCTGCTGCAACTGCACGGGGTGACGGTCCGTCCGGGCGAGGAGCCCGGCGAACTGGTGCTCGACCCCACGCACGTGGAGAGCGCCAACGTCGCCGACATCGATGCCCACGCCGGTTCCTCGCGGATCCCGATCCTGTTCTGCGGCCCGCTGCTGCACCGGCTCGGGCACGCGTTCATCCCGGGTCTGGGCGGCTGCGACATCGGCGGCCGGCCCATCGACTTCCACTTCGACGTGCTGCGGCAGTTCGGCGCGACCATCGAGAAGCGGGCGGACGGCCAGTACCTGGAGGCCCCGCAGCGACTGCGCGGCACCAAGATCCGGCTGCCGTACCCGTCCGTCGGCGCGACCGAGCAGGTGCTGCTGACGGCGGTCCTCGCGGAGGGCGTCACCGAGCTGTCCAACGCGGCGGTGGAGCCCGAGATCGAGGACCTGATCTGCGTCCTCCAGAAGATGGGCGCCATCATCGCGATGGACACCGACCGGACGATCCGCATCACCGGTGTGGACAAGCTCGGCGGCTACACCCACCGCGCCCTCTCCGACCGCCTGGAGGCCGCTTCCTGGGCCTCCGCGGCGCTGGCGACCGAGGGGAACATCTACGTCCGCGGCGCGCAGCAGCGCTCGATGATGACGTTCCTGAACACCTTCCGCAAGGTCGGCGGCGCCTTCGAGATCGACGACGAGGGCATCCGCTTCTGGCACCCCGGCGGGCAGTTGAAGTCCATCGCGCTGGAGACGGACGTGCACCCGGGCTTCCAGACGGACTGGCAGCAGCCGCTGGTGGTCGCCCTGACCCAGGCCACGGGCCTGTCCATCGTCCACGAGACGGTCTACGAGTCCCGGCTCGGCTTCACCTCCGCGCTCAACCAGATGGGTGCCCACATCCAGCTGTACCGAGAGTGCCTCGGCGGCTCCGACTGCCGCTTCGGCCAGCGCAACTTCCTCCACTCGGCGGTCGTCTCGGGCCCGACGAAGCTCCAGGGCGCGGACCTCGTCATCCCCGACCTGCGCGGCGGCTTCTCGTACCTCATCGCCGCCCTCGCCGCCCAGGGCACCTCCCGTGTCCACGGCATCGGCCTGATCAACCGCGGCTACGAGAACTTCATGGAAAAGCTCATGGAACTGGGCGCGAAGGTCGAACTCCCGGGCAAGGCCCTGGGCTAGCACGACCCCACACCAACGCCGATGGGGCGGTCACCACTTTCCGGTGACCGCCCCATCGGCGTTGGTGCAACACCCTGAGGGGCGCGGGGCCGCAGACATGTGCGGCTCCGCCGCGCGGGCGCGACCAGCCACAACGGGCCCGCAGTCGCCCACGACGCTCTCAAAAAGGCGAGGTTACTTGCCCTTGGCGGCTTCCTTCAGCTTCGAGCCCGCCGACACCTTCACGCTGTACCCCGCGGGGATCTGGATCGGCTCACCCGTCTGCGGGTTGCGCGCCGTGCGAGCGGCACGGTGGGTGCGCTCGAAGGTCAGGAAGCCGGGGATGGTGACCTTCTCGTCGCCCTTGGAGACGATGTCGCCGACGACGTCGGCGAACGCGGCCAGCACGGCGTCGGCGTCCTTGCGAGTCACCTCGGCGCGGTCGGCCAGCGCGGCCACCAGCTCACTGCGGTTCATTTTGTTACTCCCGTGTTCTTCTTGCCGTTGAGGCGTGCATCGCGCCCAGGGACGCATCCTGCCTCTACCTGCGACGGTAATGCCAATCCGGCACCCGCAGGAATCGTGAGAGCACCCGAGGGAGTCACACGAAGAGCGCCACAGCCCGGCCGCCCACCATAGAGGGCCGCCGGGATCTTCGGGTGCCCCGACGCGCCGGTTCGAACCGGCCGTGGCGATCCTCACAGCCCCCGGGCGTCCGGATGCCCTACGGGGCCGACGCGCCCGCGGCCTTCGCCGCGTCCCGCACGGCGCCCGCGACGGCGCCCGCGACCTTGTCGTTGAAGACGCTGGGGATGATGTAGTTCGGGTTCAGCTCGTCCTCGGTCACCACGTCCGCGAGCGCCTTCGCGGCGGCCAGCATCATCTCCGTGTTGACGGTGCGGGACTGGGCGTCCAGCAGACCGCGGAAGACACCGGGGAACACCAGCACGTTGTTGATCTGGTTGGGGAAGTCGGAGCGGCCGGTGGCCACAACGGCCGCCGTCTGACGGGCGATTGCCGGGTCCACCTCGGGGTCGGGGTTCGCGAGCGCGAACACGATCGCGCCCTCGGCCATCGCGGCCACGTCGGCGCCGTCGAGGACGTTCGGGGCGGAGACGCCGATGAAGACGTCGGCGCCGCGCACGGCCTCCTTCAGGGTGCCGGTGAGGTTCTCGGGGTTGGTGTTGTCGGCGATCCAGCGCAGGGCGGAGCCGGGGGCGGCGTCCACCAGGTCCTCGCGGCCGGCGTGCACCACACCGTGGATGTCGGCCACGACGGCGTTCTTCACACCCGCCGCGAGCAGCAGCTTCAGGATGGCCGTACCGGCCGCGCCGGCGCCGGACATCACCACGCGGATGTTCTCGATCGCCTTGCCGGTGACGCGCAGGGCGTTGGTGAGGGAGGCAAGGACGACGATGGCGGTGCCGTGCTGGTCGTCGTGGAAGACGGGGATGTCGAGGGCCTCGCGCAGCCGGGCCTCGATCTCGAAGCAGCGGGGTGCGGAGATGTCCTCCAGGTTGATGCCCGCGAAGCCCGGCGCGATGGCCTTGACGATCTCGACGATCGCGTCGGTGTCCTGGGTGTCCAGGCAGATCGGCCAGGCGTCGATACCGGCGAACCGCTTGAACAGGGCCGCCTTGCCCTCCATGACCGGCAGCGCGGCCTTCGGGCCGATGTTGCCCAGGCCCAGCACGGCGGAGCCGTCCGTCACGACCGCAACGGAGTTCCGCTTGATGGTCAGGCGGCGGGCGTCCTCGGGGTTCTCGGCGATGGCCATGCAGACGCGGGCCACGCCCGGCGTGTAGACCATGGAGAGGTCGTCACGGTTGCGGATGGGGTGCTTCGACGCCATCTCGATCTTGCCGCCGAGGTGCATCAGGAACGTACGGTCCGAGACCTTGCCGAGGGTGACGCCCTCGATGCCGCGCAGCTCCTCGACGATCTCGTCGGCGTGGGCGGTGGAGGAGGCCGCGATGGTGACGTCGATGCGCAGCTTCTCGTGTCCGGACGCGGTGACGTCGAGGCCGGTCACCGAGCCTCCGGAGGACTCCACGGCGGTGGTGAGCTGCGAAACGGCGGTTCCGCTCGCGGGCACCTCCAGCCGGATCGTCATCGAGTAGGAGACGCTGGGCGCCGTTGCCATGGCCGACTTCCTCTGCTTTTACCGTGTCGCTGAATGTGCCGTCCGATCGTCGCACCTACCCCTGAGTACGCGGTAGCCGCCTCGGATTGCGGACGTTTTGTTCACCGGCACGTACCGTGTTTTCGGAAAAGAGTTTCCACCATACGAGAGTCGCTCGGGCAAGAAAAGAGGCCCACGTCACATTCCGTGACGTGGGCCTCTCAAGGGCCTAAGTGACACCGACCCGCCATGCTCGCCTCGCGGCAAGTGGTCGCTCGTAGCGACGAAGGTTGGGCCCGGGGGCTTGGATCGGGCCGGTGCCACACCAAGGCTAACAAACGGATCCGGTAAGGCCATTCCCGTGGCGCAAGCGCTTTTTCGGGACGGCCTCAGCCCCTCGGAGCCCTCAGTCCCCCGGGCGCCCTCAGTCCCTCAGCAGATCCGGTACTCCGTTCGCGTCCGGCTCGTCGCGGTCCGTCGAGACGACCGTCAGCTGCTGGGTCGCGCGGGTCAGGGCGACGTACAGGACGCGCAGGCCGGCCGGGGACTCGTCGGCGATCTCCGCCGGGGAGACGACGATCGTGGCGTCGTACTCCAGACCCTTGGCCTCCAGGCTGCCGAGCGCCACCACGCGGTCGCCGAGCCCGTCGAGCCAGCGTCGGGCCTCCTCGCGGCGCTGCATGGCGACGACCACACCGACGGTGCCGTCCACGCGGTCCAGCAGCCGGGCCGCCTCCGCGCGCACGGTCTCGGCGAGCGCACCGTCCGCGACGGAGAAGCGCGGTTCGACGCCGGTGGAACGGACCGCCTTCGGCGACTCGGCACCGGGCATGGCGAGGGCGAGCACCTTCGAGGCGAGCTCGGCGATCTCCGCCGGGTTGCGGTAGTTCACGGTGAGCTCGAAACGGCGGCGCGGGCGGGTGCCGAGGGCCTCGTCGCGGGCCTGGGCGGCCTCGTCGGGGTCGGACCAGGAGGACTGGGCCGGGTCGCCGACGATCGTCCAGGTGGCGTGCCGGCCGCGACGGCCGACCATGCGCCACTGCATCGGGGTGAGGTCCTGGGCCTCGTCGACGATGACATGGGCGTACTCGACGCGCTCCTGGGCGAGCCGCTCGGCCCGCTCGCGCTGTGTCTCCTCACGCACCGGCATCAGCTCCTCCAGGCCGGTGAGCTGGTCCAGCGGGTCGAGCTCGCGCTTCTTCCGGGGGCGCGCGGGGGTGCCGAGGATGGACTGGAGCTCGTCGAGGAGCGCGATGTCGTGCACCGAGCGCCCCTCCCGCTTCAGCGAGCGGGCGACCTTGCGGACCTCGCCGGGGTTGAGGATCCGCCGGGCCCAGCGGCCGAGGCGTCTCTCGTCGGCCATGGCGTCCAGGACGGCGGACGGGGTCAGCTCGGGCCACCAGGCGTCGAGGAAGGCGATGAAGTCGTCCTCGGAGGTGATGTCCTCGTCGAAGGAGGCGCGCAGCTCGGCGGCCAGCTCCGGGTCGGTGTGCCGGTTCCCGGCGCCGGAGCGCTCCCACAGGGCGTCCAGGAGCAGCTTGCGGGCGCGGGGGCGCAGCAGGTTGACCGGGGCGGTGCCGCCGAGGGCGGTGCGGCGGATGCCCGCCAGCTCCTCCGCCTCCAGCTCCAGCCGGCGGCCGAACGCGACGACGCGCAGCCGCTGCGGCGAATCGTTCAGCTCCAGCGCTCCGCGCGCGGCCTTCCGCACCACCTTGAGCATGCGGTACGAGCCCTTGGCGCGGGCCACCGACGGGGAGTCGTACAACGTGGCCTCGGCGCCGTCGACCAGCGAGCCGATGGCGCGGATGGCGACCTGCCCCTCCTCGCCGAGGGAGGGCAGCACGCCCTCGGTGTAGGCGACGAGCAGCGGGGTGGGCGAGACGATCAGGATGCCGCCCGCGTACCGGCGCCGGTCCTGGTAGAGCAGGTAGGCCGCGCGGTGCAGGGCGACGGCGGTCTTGCCGGTGCCGGGTCCGCCCTCGACGTAGGTCACGGAGGCGGCGGGGGCGCGGATCACCAGGTCCTGCTCGGCCTGGATGGACGCCACGATGTCCCGCATGGTGTGCGTACGGGCCTGGCCGAGCGCGGCCATCAGGGCGCCGTCGCCGATCACGGGCAGCTCGTGGCCGTCCAGGGACGCCGTCAGCTCGGGGCGCATCAGGTCGTCCTCGACGCTCTGGACACGGCGGCCCTTGGAGCGGATCACGCGACGGCGTACGACCCGGCCGGGGTCGACCGGCGTGGAGCGGTAGAACGGGGCGGCGGCGGGGGCCCGCCAGTCGATCACCAGCGGGGCGTAGTCCTCGTCCAGCACGCCCATGCGGCCGATGTGCAGGGTCTCGGCGATGTCGGCGGTGTTGTCGGGGCGTACGGCCCCCTCGGCGGGCTCGACGGCGGTGTACGCGCCGTCCGGGCCCTTCTTGCCGTCCTTGCCGAGCAGCAGGTCGATACGACCGAAGAGGAAGTCCTCGTACTCGTTGTTCAGCCGGTTGAGGTGGACGCCGGCCCGGAAGACCTGGGCGTCCCGCTCGGCGAGGGCGCCGGGCGTGCCGACCTGGCCGCGCCGGGCGGCGTCGCGCATGAGGAACTCGGCCTCGTGGATCTTCTCCTCGAGGCGCAGGTACACCCGGTCCAGATGTTCCTGTTCGACTCGGATCTCCCGGTCGCGAACGGAGTCGTGAACCGGATCGACCGCGGATTCCTGTTGAGCCTGAGCGGCCACCGGGCCCCCTTCTGACGTGCTGGGCAGCCGTCAACCGTACGCGAAGGGGGCCCCGATCGGCTACGCGTCGACCTCCACGAGCAGCTTTCCGTCGAAGGTCATGACCTGGAAGTGGTCGATCTCGTTGGGCTGGAACGCGGCGCCGCCCTGGACGTAGAGCGGCTGCTTGGCCTTGTCCGTCGTGGCGTCCGGCAGTCCGTAGCCCTCGCCGGGTACGGACCAGGAGTTGACGGTCTCGCGCTCGCCGTTCTTGCCGACGGCGATCAGCGAGCACTTCTGGGGGCCCTCGACGTTCTTCAGCTCCGTGACGATCTCGGTGCCCCAGAGCTTCTTCTCCAGGGCCACCGTCGCGGTCACCTGGGTGCCGGGGTCGGTCGCCATGATCTTCTCGGAGCTCTTGTCGAAGGCATCCTTGGCGGGGTTGGCCGCGAGCGTCCGGTTGGTACCGCTCCCGCCGCCCCCGTCGTCGTCCCCGCCGCTCGCCGCGACGGCCACGAACGGGCCGCTGACGATCAGCGCGCCCGCGGCGGCCACCATGTAGAAGTTGCGTCGGCGCTTCCGGGCGCGGCGCTCGGCGACCTCGTCGACCAGCTTCTCCACCACGCGCGGGGAGGGCTTGGCGGACAGCGACTCGCCCAGCGCGGGCGTGCCGGTGCCGGGCAGGTCCGCGAGCGCGGCCAGCATCGGTTCCATGCCGGCGAGTTCGTCGAGCTGCTGGGCGCACCACTCGCAGGTCGCCAGGTGCGCCTCGAAAGCGGTTGCTTCGGCGTCGTCGAGAATCCCGAGGGCGTAGGCGCCGACGGTCTCGTGTTCGTTCGGCACCGGTGATCCCTGCATGGGACCAGACATACCCGTACCGCCCTCTCCGTATCCCCCGTACACACTCGTCACGCCGTCACCCCCCGCTCCTCCAGAGCCAGCTTCATCGACCGCAGGGCGTAGAAGACCCGGGAGCGGACGGTGCCGCTGGGTATGCCGAGTGTCTGCGCCGCCTCATTGACGGTACGCCCCTTGAAGTAGGTCTCGACGAGGACCTCCCGGTGGGCCGGGGTCAGGTCGTCGAGCGCGTCCGACAGCGTCATCAGCCACAGCGCCTTGTCGATCTCGTCCTCCGCGGGGATGACCTCCAGCGGCGACGGATCGACCTCCTGCGGCCGGGCCTGCCGACTGCGGTGGCCGTCGATGACGATGCGCCGGGCGACCGTCACCAGCCAGGGGCGTACCGAACCGGTCGCCCGATTGAGCTGACCGGCGTTCTTCCAGGCACGGATGAGCGTTTCCTGAACGACGTCCTCGGCGCGCTGCCGGTCTCCGGCGACCAGCCGCAGGACGTAGGCCAGCAGAGGTCCGGCGTGCTCGCGGTACAGCGCGCGCATCAGCTCCTCGTCGGGTTCCGAGGGCTGTGAGGACATGCGATGTCGGGCCCTCGCTCCACGTTCATTGGCCACGGCCGCATCCTTGCGCACGCCCACCTCCGGTGTCCGGGGGATCCCCCAGTCGGTCGCTCGACAACCGGTACGGGCGGGGGGCGTTGGATGTTCAACGCGGGGTGACAGTTTTCTGTGGGGTGACGTGACGACCGGGACATGAACCCACAATCCCCCCGCCACTTCTTTACATTTCCGACACAACGACAACGGTGTGACGACGGTCACTGTGCGGGGGCGGGTGAACGGCGGTGTAACCGACGTCACTTCGGCGTGTCGGTCAGGCCCGCGCGAGCGCCGCGCGGCGGCGGTGCCGGGCCACGCGTTCCCGGTTGCCGCAGATCTCGCTGGAGCACCAGCGCCGCCTGCGCCCCCGGGAGGTGTCGAGGTACACGATGGGGCAGTTGTCGCCCTCGCACTGCCTCAGACTCGCCCGCGCGACGGGGTCGGTGAGCAGGTCCACGGCGTCCCGCGCGACCGCCGCGAGCAGCGCGGCACGGCCCGGCGGTCCGTCGAGCCGGCGCACCAGCACACCGTCGTCGGCGGGCACCGCGCGGGGCGCCGGGGGTGCGGCGCGGGCGAGTTCGTTGACCCGCGCGAGCGCGAGGTCGTACGAGCGGACACCGGGCGCCGGCCGGCCGCGCACCAACGGGGCGAGCTGACCGCGCAGTTCGCGGAAGGCCACCAGCCAGGAGGCGTCGGCGTGGGCCAGCGCGGTGTCCGTCGGCACGAGCCCGGAGCCGGTGATCCAGGCCCGCAGCACCTCCACGGAGCCGAGCCGTTCCTCGGGGTGGGTGGTCGCGAGCAGATCCAGGCAGATCCGCCCGGTGTCGAATCGCAGCTCGTGGGGCGCCGTGACCGTACCCAGTGCCATGTTCCTGCCACCGCCTAGGTTGGCCCCGCGCGTGTGGGGGGCCGGTGTGAGCGATCCGGGAAACCGTTCCCTCCCACAGTGCCTGCCCACCCCGGCGGCCGTAACCCCCCGGGCCCGTCTCAGCCGTCCGCGTCGTACTTCGACTCCGCCGACGGGTCCAGGGCGAGGCGGTAGCCCCGTTTGACGACGGTCTGGATCAACTTCGGGGCGCCGAGGGCGGAACGCAGGCGGGCCATCGCGGTCTCCACCGCGTGCTCGTCACGGCCCGCTCCCGGAAGCGCCCGCAGCAGCTCCGCGCGGGAGACGACCCAGCCGGGCCGCCGGGACAGCGCCCGCAGCAGGGACATCCCGGCCGGCGGTACGGGCCTGAGCGCGCCGTCGACCAGGACCGCGTGGCCCCGGATCTCCACCCGGTGCCCGGCGACGGGCAACGAGCGGGCGCGGCCCGGCAGTTCCTTGCAGAGCAGCTGGACCAGCGGGCCGAGCCGGAAGCGCTCGGGCTGGACCGTGTCGAGGCCGCGGGCCTGGAGGGGCAGCGCGGTGACCGGGCCGACGCAGGCGGGCAGCACGTCGTGCCCGAGGGCGGCCAGCAGGTCGTCGAGCAGTCCGCGCTCCTCCGCGCGGGAGAGGAGGGACGCGGCGGCGGGCGCGCTGGTGAAGGTGACCGCGTCCAGGGTGCGGGCGACGGCCGCGTCGATGAGCCGGTCCACGGGACCGAGGTCCTCCGGCGGCAGCCACCGGTACACCGGCACCCCCACCACCTCCGCTCCCCCGGCCCGCAGCGACTCCACGAACCCGGGCAGCGGCTCACCGTGCAGCTGGACGGCGATCCGCAGTCCGTCGACGCCCTCCTCCAGCAGCCGGTCGAGCACCTCCGCCATCGACTCCGACGCCGGCGACCACTCCTCCGTCAGCCCGGCGGCCCGGATCGCGCCCTTCACCTTGGGCCCGCGCGCCAGGATCCGCACCCCGCGCAGCCGCGCCAGCAGGTCCTCGCCCAGTCCCCATCCGTCGGCGGCCTCCACCCAGCCCCGGAACCCGATGGCGGTGGTGGCGACCGCGATGTCCGGGGCCTGCCCGATGATGTCCTTGGTGGCGGCCAGCAGCTCGCTGTCGTCGGCGAGCGGCACGATCCGCAGGGCCGGGGCGTGCAGCACGGCGGCTCCGCGCCGCTCCAGCAGCGCACCCAGTTCGTCGGCCCGGCGCGCCGCGGTCACACCCACGGTGAACCCCGCGAGGGGCCCGTGCTCCGGTGGCTGCTCTTGTTCGTCGTACATGGCTCTCGTCCCGGCTCGAGTCGGCGTACTGCGCGAAGGTGCGGCTCCACCTTCATGCCGAGCGAGCCTGTCAACGATCCATGACAGGCTCGGTTCGGCTTCATGTCACCAGTGTTACGTCACTTCGCGTCACACTTCGGCGTAGCTGAGCTGCGGCTTCTCCTCCGGCGCCGGGCTCGCGCCACCCGCGCGGGCGACCGGGCGGCGGAGGTATACGGCCCAGGTGACCGCGAAGCAGACCGCGTAACAGGCGAGGAACGCGACGAACGCGCCGGTGCCGGAGCCGTAGGAGAGGAAGGACTGGCGGAAGGCCAGGTTGATGCCGACCCCGCCGAGCGCGCCCACCGCGCCGATCAGCCCCATCGACGCCCCGGACAGCCGCCGCCCGTACGCGGCGGCCTCCTCACCCGCGAGCCCCTTGGCCAGGGCCTTCGCCTGGAAGATGCCGGGGATCATCTTGTACGTCGACCCGTTGCCGAGGCCGGTCAGCACGAACAGCACCACGAACGCGACGGTGAACAGCGCCAGCGACTTCTGCATGGAGGCGACGATCAGCACCGCCGTCGCCGCTCCCATGGCGACGAAGTTCCACAGCGTGATCCGCGCGCCGCCGTAACGGTCGGCGAGCGAACCCCCCACCGGGCGGATCAGGGAGCCGAGCAGCGGGCCGATGAAGGTGACGTACGCGGCCTCCAGGGGCGTGCGGTCGAACTGGTTCTGGAGCACCTGCCCGAAGGCGAAGCTGTAGCCGATGAACGAGCCGAAGGTGCCGATGTAGAGGAACGACATGATCCAGGTGTGCGCGTCCCGGGCGGCGTCCTTGGCGGCACCGGTGTCGTTCTTCACCGAGGCGAGGTTGTCCATGAACAGCGCGGCGAGGACGGCGGCGACGACGATCAGCGGGATGTAGATGCCGAGCAGCACCCGCGGCCCGCCGCTCGCGCCGATGATCGCGAGGGCGGCGAGCTGGATCACCGGGACGCCGATGTTGCCGCCGCCGGCGTTCAGCCCGAGCGCCCAGCCCTTCTTCCGCAGCGGGAAGAAGGCGTTGATGTTGGTCATGGAGGAGGCGAAGTTGCCGCCGCCGATACCGGCCAGCAGGCCGACGAGGAGGAAGGTGGAGAAGGACGTCCCCGGCTCCATCACGGCGAACGCGGCGACGGTGGGCACGAGCAGCAGTCCGGCGGAGACGATCGTCCAGTTCCGCCCGCCGAACACCGCGACGGCGAAGGTGTACGGCACCCGGACCACGGCACCGACCAGCGTGACCATGGACGTGAGCAGGAACTTGTCGGCCGGGGTGAGCCCGTACTCGGGGCCCATGAAGAGCACCAGCACGGACCACATCGTCCAGACGGAGAACCCGATGTGCTCGGAGAGCACGGAGAAGAGCAGGTTGCGCCGGGCGATCTTCTCTCCGGTGCGGTTCCAGAAGGTCTCGTCCTCCGGGTCCCACTCCTGAATCCAGCGGCCACTGCGGGCTGTCATGAGGCCTCCACTGCTCTTCGGGACGCGGACGGTGCCGCGAGGGGCTGATTCCGAAGGTAGGGAGGGAGCGTTTCCGGTCTGTGGCACGCGGTGACCGGTAGGGAACGTTGCTCTCACCTGTGGCGGAGGCCGGGTGAGAGGTACACCCGCGACGTCAGCGCTGCGGGGGCTGCCAGTGGGGGTTCTGCTGGGGGTGGGGCGGCTGGGCGGGCTGACCGTATGGGGTGCCGTAGGGGGCGGCCGGGGGCTGCTGGGCGTAGGGGCCCGGGGCCGGGGCGGCCTGAGGAGGCTGCGGGGGCTGGTACCCGTACCCCGGCACCGGTGCCGCACCTGGCACTGGCACACCCCCATACGGCCCGCCACCACCCCCGAAGGGATTCCCGTGCCCCGGCATCTGCCCGCCCGGGGGCAGGTAGCGCACCCGGCCCGTCTCGTCGGCCATCGGCGCGAACCCCGCCGCCTGCAACCGCGCCGCGAACTTGGCGTTGCGCTTGCGGTTGACGACGAACCCGACACCGAAGACGGCCATCAGGCCCACCCAGATCAGGGCTGCGATGACGAAGTCGGAGGACGTGCCCCCGAGCTGGTAGGCGGTGGCCACGCAGCCGATGGACACACCGAGGGCCCCGTAGCCCATCCGCTTCTCGGCGCTCTTGCCGGTCAGATCGAAGTTGATGCGCGCCTTGAGCAGTTCGAAGGCGTCCGGCACGAGCGGCGGCAGGGACACCCCGTCACCGGCGTTCGGGTACTGCGCCCAGTTCTGCGCCGCCCGTGCCCGCCCCTGCGGGCTGAGGTCGGGCACGATCAGCATCTTCAGCTGACTGTTGTTCCCGCCGCCCTGCCGCACGTCGGCGTACTCGTACCCGAACTGCTGGGCTATGAAGGCGAGTTTGGCGAGCTTCTTCACGGACGCCATCGGACTGGTGAGCTCGACGGCCTCCCCACTTGCCATCAACTGCAGCATCTTCTGCACCTGCCGCTTACTCATCCACCCTCGCCCCCTGGCCCCACTGTTCACTTCCGCAACAGGGGCAGTGTGGCACGCCTGCCGACTTCGAACCACAGCAACTTTCCGGCCCCGCGCCGCAGCATCCCGTCACCGAGGGCCCAGCCGCCCCACGAGTCGGCGTACTCCTGCACGAGACGCAGGCCACGCCCGCTTTCGGCATCGGGCTGAGCAAGCGGGACGGACTCCCCGCCGGCTCCGCTGAACCGGGCGGGAATACAGGGGTCGCTGTCCCACACCCCGACCCGCAGCCGGCCGTCGCTCAGACACGTGAGCCGCAGGGACGAGGCCCCCTTGGTGTGCAGGTAGGCATTGGTCACCAGCTCCGACGCCAGCAACTCCACGACGTCGCGGGCGTCCTGCATACCGTGCCCATCGAGCGCGGCCCGCACCGTCATGCGTGCGACGCGTACCGCGCGGGGGTCACGGGGGCGGCGAGATGCCCCACGTCACCATCCGAGTGATCCCGTTCGGCACGGCCTACTTCCCGAGCACCAGCCAGTCCTTCGACTACCTCTCGGGCGCTGTACCGCAGCTCGACACGGTCCAACTGGACACGCACCACGGGGGCTGCGGATTCCTGGACGCGGAGGCACAGTTGGCCAAGTACCGAGCCGTACTGGACCACATGACGTCCTGCGCACTCGGCCCCGCCGAGTCCCGCGACTTCATCCACAACCTCATCCGGAAAGCCTGAGAAGGAAACACCGTGCAGACCACCCGCTGGCGCAAGTCGTCCCACAGCGGCGACAGTTCGAACTGCGTGGAAATAGCCACGACTCCCGCCACCGTCCTCATACGCGACTCGAAGAAGACGCCCAGCCCTGAGCTCGGCCTCTCCCCCACCACATGGGTTACCTTCCTCGCGTACATAAGTCAGTGCTCTTCGATGACGTCGATCACGACAGCGAAGTGACGTTCAAGGTCACGGGCGAACTCCTCCCCTCCCTTTCCGGGGACCACGTGATGCCACCAGGCAAACGCCTGCGGGTCAGCAAGCCTGATGGGCACAGTCGCGATCTTGCGAAACCGCTCGTCGACAAATCCTTTCCGATACCCACGACCCCTTCTTGGCTTCGTCACCCTCCTCTGCGCACCCCACCTCGCCTCCTGGCATCGAGGGTCACACTCACCACAAGAGACTCACCGAACACCTCGCCCGAACCGTGCGGTTCTACTCCGGCAGCCGCACGGCCCTCTCGGCTCGGGCACGTGCCGTCAGCCGCGGTGTGCCCCGGCCCTCGGCTGGGGCCGGTTGCTCCTACTGCCGTTCGGCCACAGGCTTGGCTTGCGTTTTGCCGCGAGGTCCTCGACCCAGCCGACCGCGAGGATCATCAGGCCGATGAGCGGCCAGACCAGGGCGAAGGTCCAGATCGTGTACGTGCTGTCGAGAGCGGCCGTCGCCCGCTCACTCTGCATGAACGGGAGCTCGTACAGCAGGTCGATGATCGGGAACGTCGCCATGATCATCATGTTGTGCCACAGGTAGATGGTGACCGCCCGGTTGTTGGACAGGGTCACCAGCTTGTCCCAGTTCGCCAGGCGTCCGGGGAGTTCCCGCCACGACGGGGAGTATTGGAGCAGGATCACCACGAAACCGAACGACCAGGCGGCATCGGCCAGCGGGATCTCGTTGAGGTCCCAGCCGGCGGGACCGAGGTGGCCCGAGGCCCACCACACGCCGAAGGCCATGATCAGGGACGCGAGGGAGACGGAGACGTACCGCGGGATCTGCTTCAGCAGGCCGTCGTGGTGGGCGAAGCCCAGGACCCAGCAGCCGCCGTAGACCGCGAAGTCCGTGACCGCGTTGCCCAGCTCCCCGGGGATCGTCACCAGGCCCGTGCCGACGATCGCCGTCAGGCCGATCGGGGCGAGCATGGTCGGCCAGGGTGCCCGCCGGTAGAGCCAGAGCAGCAGTGGCGACGCGACGACGAACCACAGGTAGGCGCGCAGGTACCACAGCGGTCCCACCGTCTCGTCGGCCCAGGTGCTCTCCAGCGGACCCAGGACTCCGGCATCCACCGGGTAGGGCGGGGCGCCGATCGGGACGAGGTAGTTGACCAGATTGATCAGGCCCCAGGTCCCGTCCTGGTCGGGGTCCTCCGACGGGTTCCAGCCGCCCGCGAACAGCAGCGCCAGCACGACCACGGCGAACACCCACAGGGGCGGCAGCAGTCGGCGGACCCGCCCGCGGATCACGCTCCACGCCGGACGCTTCAGTGAACGCGCCATCAGGGAGCCCGCGAGCGCGAACATCACGCCCATCGACGGGAACAGCACCGTCAGCCAGGCCCAGCCGAAGAGGTGGTACAGCACGACACGGACCAGGGCGATGGAGCGCAGGACGTCCAGGTACCGGTCACGGACCGGCTTCCTGGGCTCCGGGGCGGGCTCCGTCGTCCGCTGCTGAGGGAGCATCCCGTACGGGCCCGTCGGTTCGGGGCTCGTGCCCGTGCCGGTCGTGTATCCGTGGGTCATGCCACGGGCCTCCGATCATCGCTGCCCCGCCCGCGTTGGCCCGGCACCGCTCCGGCGACGGGGGCCCCGACCACGCCGGTGCGCCGCAGCTTCTGCCAGCGCAGGCGGCCGCCGGTGAGCGCGGTGATCCAGGACTGGAGCAGCACGACGTACATGAGTTGGCGGTAGAGGATCTGCTGGAGCGGCAGCGAGATCAGATGGGTCATGCGCTCCCGGTCGAGGCGGAACGCGTACGCCGCGCAGACCGCCTGGATGGCCAGGACGCCCAGCCAGGCCACGATCGTCTTCTCGGTCGGGCCGAAGACGATGCCGTAGAGGAGGAAGACGTCGATCAGGGGGGCCAGCAGGGGGGCCAGGACCATGAAGAGGGAGACGAAGGGGAGGCCCACGCGGCCGAAGCGGCCCGAGGGGCCCTTCTCGATCACCGCGCGGCGGTGCTTCCAGATGGCCTGCATGGTGCCGTACGACCAGCGGTAGCGCTGGGACCAGAGCTGCTGGACGGTCTCCGGGGCCTCGGTCCAGGCGCGGGCGTTCTCGGCGTAGACCACGCGCCAGCCGGCGCGGTGCAGCGCCATGGTGACGTCGGTGTCCTCGGCGAGCGTGTCGTCGCTCATGCCGCCGATGGGCTCCAGGGCGGAGCGGCGGAAGGCGCCGACCGCGCCGGGAATGGTCGGCATGCAGCCGAGGATGTCGTACATCCGGCGGTCCAGGTTGAAGCCCATCACGTACTCGATGTGCTGCCAGGCGCCGATGAGGCTGTCCTTGTTGCCGACCTTCGCGTTGCCGGCGACGGCTCCGACCCGGGGGTCGCCGAAGGGCTGGACGAGTTCGCGGACGGTGGACGGCTCGAAGACGGTGTCGCCGTCCATCATCACGACGATGTCGTAACGGGCGTTCGCCAGGCCCCGGTTGAGCGCGGCCGGTTTACCCGCGTTGAGCTGGCGGATCACCCGTACGTTGGGCAGGCCCATCGCCTCGACGAGGCGGGCGGTGCCGTCGGTGGAGCCGTCGTCGATGACGAGCACCTCGATCGGGTGGTCGCTCGCCATCAGGGAACGGACCGTGTTCTCGATGCACTTGGCCTCGTTGTACGCCGGGACCAGCACCGTCACGGGCTCGGTGACCGGCGGGCCCCAGCGGAAGTTCCTGCGGCGGACCCGGCGGGCGTGGACACCGGAGAGGAGCAGCATCAGCACGAACCGGCCGATGACCAGGGTGCCGATGATCGCCAGACCGACCACGAGGACGTCGGTGATGTGCTCCGAGGCCTGGACCAGGAAGATCCACGCCTTGCCCTTCCACAGGTCGGCGCCGGTGACCGGACTGTGCGCGCTGGGCACGCCCAGGGCCTCGGTCAGGTTGTCGAACTCGTAGCCCTTGGCCTTCAGGTCGGGCAGGAAGCGGTCGAGCGCCGCGACGGTCTGGCTGCGGTCGCCGCCGGAGTCGTGCATCAGGACGATGGCGCCCTCGCGGCCCTCGGGCGTGGCGCGGCGGATGATCTCGTCGGCGCCTGGCCGCTTCCAGTCCTCGCTGTCGGTGTTGTTGACGACGGTGAGGTAGCCGCGGCTGCCGATGTACTGGGTGACCGGCCAGGTCTCGTTGTCCATCGCCGCGGCGAAGGAGGAGTACGGCGGGCGGAACAGCGAGGTGCGGATGCCGGCCGCGCCGGTGATCGCCAGCTGGTTCTGCGACAGCTCCCAGTCGATGCGCTTCTTGGACTGGAGGGCGAGGTCGGGGTGGTTGAAGGTGTGCAGGCCGATCTCGTGGCCCTCGTCGACCATGCGCTTGACGAGGTCCGGGTAGCGGGAGGCCATGGTGCCGGTGACGAAGAACACCGCGTGGGCGTCGTGCTTCTTCAGCACGTCGAGCACCCTCGGGGTCCAGGTCGGGTCGGGGCCGTCGTCGAAGGTGAGGACGAGGCGGCGGTCGGGCACGCTCAGGCTCTGGGTCTGTCCGGCGCGGGCGTCGATGACCGGGCCGCCCTCCAGTATTTCCTCCGGCACCTGTGTGGTGGGGGCGGGCGCCTGGACCCGGTGGTCGGCGAGGATCTCGCTGTGCACGTAGCCGCGCAGCATGAGCATCGCGGCCAGGGCGACGAGGACGAGCACCGGGAGCAGCAGGCGCAGGGGCACGCGGCGACGCGGGGAGCCGCCACGGGCCTGGCGGGGAGGCCGGTGGCGGGGGGAACGGGATGCCATCAGACGACGTTCTCCGGGGACGGTGCGGCGGGTTCGGTGGACGGGTCCGGCTGCGTGGCGGAGCCGTCGGAGGCGGCGACCGGCCGGTCGGCGGGGGCGCCGGCGACGTTGTCGGTGCCGCCGGCCTCACCGCCGCCCGTCGGGGCGGTCGTCACGGGGTCGGGGTCCTCGGACACCGGCGGGTCGACGGGCGGGGTGCTCATGGTGTCGTCCGGGGGCGTGGCGGTGGCGTCGTCGTCGCCGGTGGCCGGTTTCGAGGGGTTCTTCGCGGTCGGCGTCGGTGACGGGTCGGCGGCGTCGGGCTGGTCCGCGGTGCCGTCGGTGCCCGGGGCGGGGACGGTGGCGCCGGGGGTGGGCAGGGTGGACGCGCCGGTGCTCGGCGTGGTGCCGGGGGCGAGGCTGGTGCCGGAGCTGGGGGTGTCGTCCGTCTCGGTCGGCTGGGGGGTGGTCTCGACCTTCCCGGCGGGCTTGTTCTCCTGGCCGGGGGCGGGCATCCAGGGGGCGTCGGAGTTGCCGGACAGCAGGGTGGCGACCATGACGACGGCGTAGCCGGCGCAGGCGAGGCCGATGGCCATGCCGATGCGGCGGTAGAGCCGGCTGCGGCGGCCGGACTCGTCGACGAACACGGGTCCGGCGGCGTCCTGCCCTCCGCCCGGCCCGCCCTGCGCGCGCCGCAGCTCCAGTCCTTCCCCGATCTGTACGGAGTCGAGCTGGACCGTCACCTCGTGCGGGTCGTGGGTGGCCGCCGCGACGGGCTCGTCGGCCTCCTCCTGCCAGGGGTCGCGGACGGGGGTGCGGGGCGCCGGCGGGGAGGCGGCGACGACGCGGGTGTCGTCCAGGGGGGAGCCGGGGGCTCCGGCTGCTCCGGGGGTGCCCGAGGGTCGGGGGCCGCCCGCACGGGAGGAAGGCGCGTGGGGTGCGTGCGGGGAGCCGGCGGCTCCGGGGGTGCCGGAGGGTCGGGGGCCGCCCGCGCGGGACGAAGGTGCGTGGGAGCCGGGGGTTCCGGGGTTCCCCGAGGGGTGGGGGCCGCCCTCACCCGGGGAGGGTGTCGTCGCCTTGGGGCCGGGGGTGCCGCCCGGCTGGCGGGGGATCCGCAGGGCGGTGGTGCGCTCGGAGTCCCAGGGGGTGTCGGTCCGGTCCCCGGACGGCTTCGGCCGGTCCGGTGCCGGGGGGACACGTACGTCACCGGCGCGCGCGGCGGGGTCCGGGCGGTGTGCGGTGGAGTCCGGGCGGCTGGTGCCGCGGTCGGGGCGGTCAGGGCCGCGGTGGGAGCGGTCGGTGCCGGAATCCAGGCGGCCTGCTCCGAGGTCGGCGCCGGAGTCGGGGCGGCCCGCGCCGGAATCCGGACGGCCGGCGCCGCGGTCCAGGCGGCCCGCGCCGAGGCCGGGGCGGTCGGCGCCGGAATCCGGGCGGCCTGCGCCGCGATCCAGGCGCCCCGCGCCGGAATCCGGACGGCCGGCGCCGGAGTCGGGGCGGCCCGCGCCGAGATCCGCGCCGCGCGTGGCGTCGGGCAGCACCTGGGTCTTGTCGTTCCCGCTGGGGAAGACCCCGAGCCGGGCCCAGCGGGCCTCGAGGGAGTCGGGACCGGAATCGGGCGCGCGTGAGGACTCGCGCGAGTCCTCACGGGTGTCCGCGCCGGGTCTCGCGCCGGGCTTGTCGCTCAGGGGGAGGACGCGTGTCTCACGCAGGTCCTCGTCCTCGGTGTTCTCCGGGATCCCACCGAACGCCCCCGCGGCCCCGGGCCGTTCCGGCCGTTCCGGTTGGGCGTCTTCTCGCCAATTTTCCACGCGCACGCACTTCCCCCCACAGGACACTTCCGGCGCGCGCACGACCCGAGCACCCGCCGACGGACCGGGCCCCCACCCGCTCCGAGCGCCCCGTTTATCACACTGTGCTCGGGCAATGAATGTAGCGCACGCGGGGGTTCTGTGTTCGCCGTGCGCTCATTCGTATCGGTAGTGAGACATCACGGGTTCGCCATCACGAGACTATCCCGATCGGGAAGCCACCCCTCCGCCGGGCGCCGCAACCAGCCCTCCTCCGCCGCGACCAGGGCCGCGGCCCGCCGCAGCTCGTCCAGAGCGGGATGAATCAGACCCTTCCGCCACACCAGGGACACCGGCGACAGCGGGACCGGCTCCACGAGAGGGCGCAGCACCGTCGAGGGCAGTGGCGGAAAGTCGACCACGGCGAGCACCGGATGACGCGTTCTGGCCATGATCCGCTGGAACTCCTCCTCCCCGACGGCCAGCGGCGCGGGCGACGCGAGCGTGATCCCGCGCCCTTCGAACAGCAGCCGTGCGAGGTCCGTCCACTCCGGCGTGCGGGGGTTGCCCGCCCCGGCGTAGACCGTCTCGCCGGCCAGCGCGGCCAGCGGCACCTCCTCCCGTGCCGCCAGCGGGTGGTCCTCGGGCAGCACGATCGCCATCGGCTCGTAGCGCACGGGCTGCTGGTCGAGACCGGCCCGCAGCGCGCGGGCGAGCCCCGCGAACCGGCCGAAGGACGCGTCGAGCCGCCCCGCGAGCAGCTCCCCCGCGGCCCCCGTCAGCCCGCTCTCGTAGCGGGCCATCAGCTCGTGCCCGGGGGCGAGTTCGCGGGCCCGGTGCAGCACCCGGCGCGGGGTGTTCAGGCCCGGGGAGTTGAGGTCCACCAGCAGGGGCCGCGTCTGTCCGGCGGCGGCGAGCAGGTCGTCGTGCGCCTGGAGCACCGCGCGGGCGTACGGCAGCAGGCGTTCGCCGTCGGCGGTGAGCGTCACCTGGCGGGTGGTCCGTACGAACAGCTCGCTGCCCAGCTCCCGTTCCAGTCTCCGTACGTCCCTGCTGAGGGCCTGCTGGGCGATGAAGAGGCGCGCGGCGGCCCGCGTGAAGTGCAGCTCCTCGGCGACGGTCACGAAGGCGCGCAGCAGACGGGGGTCGAGGTGGGCGGGGTCCGGCACCTCGTGAACTTACAACACAGGTGCGTCAATCGGCATCCGGAAGGTGTTGGACCGGCCGCCGCGCCACGGGCGACGGTGGGGCCATGCCTCAGCCGACCTCCCGGGACACTCCCCTGCTCACCCTCACCGCCGACACCCTGGTCGCGGTCGACTTCCGCCCGCGCGGGCGGAACGAACCCCGCGCGAAGGGCCCGTACCGCCGCCTGTTCGACGTGCCCGGCGCCCGCGCGTTCACCGCCGGGAACCTCATCGCGCGGCTGCCGATGGGCATGTTCAGCGTGAGCGCGGTCGTGATGATCGCGGGGACGCGGGGGTCGTACGCGCTCGCCGGCGCCGTCACCGCGACGGGCCTGGCGGCGACGGCGGTGGTCGCCCCGTGGACAGCGCGCCTGGTCGACCGGTACGGACAGGCCCGGGTCGCGCTGCCGGCCACGGTGTTCGCCGTGCTCGGCTCCCTCGCCCTGCTGCTCTGCGTACGCCACGGCGCCCCCGACTGGACCCTGTTCGCCTCCTACGCCGCGACCGCCACCACCCCGAACACCGGCGGGATGTCCCGCGCCCGCTGGGCCCACCTTCTCAAGGGGGACGCCGAGGCCCTGCACACCGCGAACTCCTTCGAGCAGGCCGCCGACGAACTCTGCTTCATGCTCGGCCCCGTGCTCGCGGCCCTGCTGTGCGGGACGCTCTTCCCGGAGGCGGGCACGCTGGTGGGTGCCGTGCTGCTGCTGACGGGTGTCCTGCTGTTCACGGCCCAGCGCTCGACCGAGCCGCCGGCCCAGCGGCGTTCCTCCGCGCGGGCGCCGTTCCGGGCACCCGGCATGCGCCCGCTGCTGCTCGTCTGCCTGGCGACGGGCGCGGTGTTCGGCTCGATGGAGGTCGTGACCATCGCGTTCGCGGACGAGCGGGGGCACCGCTCGGCGTCCGGGGCGGTGCTCGCGCTCCAGGCGGCCGGTTCCTGTGCGGCGGGGCTGCTGTACGGGGCGACGCGCCCGGCGGGGTCCGCGCGGACCCGGCTGCCCTGGTGTCTCGCCGCGATGGCCGCGCTGATGACCCTGCCGCTGCTGGCGGCCGGACTGACCGGTTCGCTCCTGGTGCTGGCGGGGGCGCTGCTGCTCGCCGGGATGGCGACCGCGCCGACGATGGTCACCACGATGACCCTAGTCCAGCGCTACACCCCCGAGGGCCGGCTGAACGAGGGCATGACGCTCGCGGTGACCGGACTGCTCGGCGGGATCGCCTGCGGCAGCGCGGCGGGCGGCTGGACGGTGGAGCACGTCTCGGCGGTGGCCGGGTACGGAGTGCCGGTGACGGCGGCCGTGATCGCCCTCTTCGTCTCCCTCGTGACCCTCTCCCGGTTCGGGCGGTCGAACCGCTCCACCGATTTCATCCCGGCCCATTGACGAGCACAGGCCCCGCACATACCTTCACCCGTCGAAGCGCTTCGAAACCGCTTTCTATCCCCACGGACAGTGCCAGTGAGGACCCCCGATGGTGAAGATCACGGATGTGGCCCGGCGCGCCGGGGTCTCCCCCAGCACGGTCTCGTACGCGCTCAGCGGCAAGCGGCCGATCTCCGACGCGACCCGGCTCCGCGTCCAGGCGGCGGTGCGCGAGCTGGGCTACCGCGCGGACGGCGGCGGCCGCGGCGGGGCCGACCGCGGGACGAAGGTGCTGGCCCTCGCGGTCCCGATGCGCTCGGGGGTCCATGTGCCGGTGGTGACGCAGTTCGCGGTGTCGGTGGTCACCGCCGCCCGCGCCCACGACCACGACGTACTGCTGCTCACCCAGGGGGAGGGCGAGGAGGGGCTCCGGCGCGTCGTGGACACGGGGCTGGCGGACGCGGTGATCGTGATGGACGTCCAGCTCCAGGACCCGCGGCTGCCCCTGCTGCGGGCGCGGTCCTTACCGTCCGTACTGATCGGTGTCCCCGCCGAGCCGGACGGGCTGACCTGTGTCGACCTGGACTTCCGGGCGGCGGGCGAGCTGTGCGTGGACCATCTGGCGCGGCTCGGGCACCGGGTGGTGGCGCTGGTCGGCTCGCCGCCGGAGGTGTACGTACGGCGGACCGCTTTCGCGCGGCGCCTCGTGGAGGGGTTCACCTCCGCCGCCGACCGGCACGGGCTCACCTCCGCCGTGCACCCGTGCGGGACCGGCCGTGAGGCCGCCCGCGCGATCGCCGAGCGGCTGGTGCGCGAGCTGCCCGCGCTGACCGGGGTGGTCGTGCACAACGAACCGCTCCTCGACCCGCTGATCGACGCCTTCGAACGGCTGGGGCTGAGCATTCCCGGCGATCTGTCCCTGACCGCCGTCTGCCCGTCCCCCGTCGCGGCGGCCGCCCGTGTCCCCGTCACCTCGGTCGCCGTCCCGTCGGCGGAACTGAGCACCCGCGCGGTGCACCTGCTGATGCGGAAGCTGTCCGGCGCTCCCGTGCCGGGGGCCACCCTGCTGCCGCCCCGGCTGACGGAACGGGCGAGCACGGCACCGCGCGGGGCGTGACGCACCGCTTCAGCCCAGTTCCCAGGCCTTCCCGAGCCGGTACGCGGCGCACAGGCCGACGTCGAGGAAGTACGCCCCGGCCGTCCCGCACTGCTCGCTCCCGCTGCCCGGGTCGACGGGCTGGCCGTGCCCCATGCCGGTGAGACCGTACGTCTCGACCACCGCGTCCCCGCCCGGGCCCCGGAAGACCTGGTGCGGATATCCGGCGACGGTGTCGCTGACGTCGGCGGTGCGGTCGGCGCCGTGCACGTCGGTCCACTGCTCCACGAGGTCGGTCATGTTGGCGGGCCGCACCGTGTAGTCGGCCGTGCCGTGCAGGACGGTGAGGGCGGGCCAGGGGCCGGTGTACCCGGGCCGTGCGGCGCGCACCCGGTCGCCCCACTGGCCCGGGGTCTGGGTGGCACCGACGTACATGCAGACGTACGGCGACCCGGCGGCCTGCGCGCACCCGTACGGCAGTCCGGCGACGACACCGCCCGCGGCGAACTTCTCCGGGTACGCCGCCATCATCACGGCGGTCATCGCGCCGCCGGCGGACAGTCCGGTGACGTGGACGCGCGAGGCGTCCCCGGAGACGTCGGCGAGCTGCCGGTCGACCATCTGGGCGAGGGAGGCGGCCTCCCCCTGTCCACGCCGGATGTCGGAGTCCTGGAACCAGTTGAAGCACTGGCTGAGGTTGTTGGCGCTCTGCTGCTGGGGCAGCACGACGGAGAAGCCCCAGCGGTCGGCGAGCGTCGTCCAGCCGGTGCCGCCCGCGTATCCGGCGGCGTTCTGGGTGCAGCCGTGCAGGGCGAGGACGACGGGCCGGCCGGCGGGCAGCCCCTCGGGAACGTACCGGTACATCTTCAGGGCCCCGGGGTTGCTGCCGAAGCCCGTGACCTCCTGGAGGGAGGCGACCTGGAGGGAGGCGGCGGCGGCCGGGGCGGGGGTGAGCAGCACGGAGAGCAGCGCTGCGAGGACGGTGAGCAGGGTTGCGGCTCTGGTCTGTGTCATGGGGAGGGAAGGTAGAAGCGTGAACCAGCCCTCAATATGGGGCCGGGCCCCACAAACACGACGAGGACCCGGTGGCGTCACACCACCGGGTCCTCGTCACATGGAGATTGTGGAGATGGCGGGAATCGAACCCGCGTCCAACGGTGCGGAACCAGGGCTTCTCCGTGTGCAGTCCGCTTCGATTTTCTCGGCCCCGGAGATCACGCGAACAAGTCTCCGACGGGCCCAGTCACTGTTTGGTTTCCCTCTTCACCCCGTGACCGGGATCAAGGTTTAGTCCCCTAGCTGATGCCAGGATCCGGGTCGGGAACACCCCCGGGCTGACACTCCCTTTAGTAGGAGGCTCGCTCTGCTACCTGAGATCAGGCAGCGAGGGCGAAGGCCTGCTGGGAGGAATCGCGCTTAGAGTTGGCGATTATTTTTTTCGGCCTGTGGTTTACGAGATCATGGCCGCTTCCTCGACACGCTTCCCCTGCTTCGACAGCCGCTGTCGAAACCGATCATCCCCATGTTGTTTTTTCAAACCCTCCGAGAGGAGGCCCTCCGAGGAGGGGGCGTGCACCCTCCGTGGGGCGCGTTGCCATCGTACGTGACCAACGCACGACCGTGCCAGCCTATTCCCGGGGGGTCAGGCCCGCTGCTTGCGGCGGATCGCCGAGATCGTCCGCTCCGCCTCGCGCCGGTCCTGCTTCTCGCGCAGCGTCTGCCGCTTGTCGTACTCCTTCTTGCCCTTGGCCAGCGCGATCTCGACCTTCGCGCGGCCGTCCTTGAAGTACAGGGCCAGCGGCACGATGGTGTGCCCGGTCTCCTGGGACTTCGACTCCAGCTTCTCGATCTCCGCGCGGTGCAGCAGCAGCTTGCGCTTGCGCCGCGCGCTGTGGTTGGTCCAGGTGCCCTGGCTGTACTCCGGCACGTGCACGTTGTGCAGCCACGCCTCGTGGTCGTCCAGCTGGACGAAGCCGTCCGCCAGCGACGCCCGGCCCTGGCGCAGGGACTTCACCTCGGTGCCGGTGAGGACCAGGCCGGCCTCGTAGGTGTCGATGATGAGGTAGTCGTGCCGCGCCTTCTTGTTCTGCGCGATCAGCTTGCGCCCTTTTTCCTTAGCCATAGTGCCGCCCATTTTCGCACTACGGAGGGGGTCCGCGGGAAGCCGATTACCGACCGCGGGCTACCGGCCGAGCCCGCTGAGGACCGTCTCGGCCCGCTGGAGCGCCTCTTCGCCCGCCTCCAGGTCGGGGGTGAGGCCGCGGCCGTCGACGCCCCGGCCGGAGGGGGTGCGGTAGTGGCCGACGGTCAGCTCGGCGACGGAGCCGTCGGGCAGCGGCGTCGGCATCTGGACCGAGCCCTTGCCGAAGGTGCGGGAGCCCACGACGACCGCCCGTCCGCGGTCCTGTAGGGCGCCGGTGAGGAGCTCGGCCGCGCTCATCGTGCCGCCGTCGACGAGCGCGACCAGGGGTCTGGTGGTGTCGCCGCCGGTCTCTGCGTGCAGGGCGCGCTGCTCGCCCTCGACGTCGTACGTGGCGACCAGGCCGCCGTCGAGGAAGGCGGAGGCCGCGGTGACCGCCTCGGCGACCAGCCCTCCGGAGTTGCCCCGCAGGTCGAGGACGATCCCGGCGCCGGACGGGGCCTGCCGCACGGCGGTACCGACCTCGTCGCCGGAGCCCTTGGTGAAGGCGCCGACCTTGATGACGGTGACCCGGGAGGCGAGTTCGCGGACGGTGACGGTGTCCCGGGACAGCCGGGCCCTGCGCACAGTCTCGTGCCACGCGCGCGTGCCGCGTTCCAGGCCGAGACGGACGGTGGTGCCGGCGGTCTCGCCGGTGGTGTCGCCGCGCAGTAACGAGACGACCTCGGTGACGGGCCGTCCGTCGACCTTCTCGCCGTCGACGCTGCGCAGCCGGTCGCCCGCGCGGATGCCGGCGTCGGCGGCGGGCGTGTCGTCGCCCACCTTCGTCACCTCGATACGGCCGTCCCGCTCCCGGGCCCACAGTCCGACGCCGGTGTACCGGCCGTCCAGGGACTCCTCGAACTCCTCGTACTCGCCCGGGGAGTAGACGGCGGCCCAGCGGTCCCCGCTGCGGCTGACGGCGCGCTGGGCGGCCTCCATGGGGGAGGTGCCGTCGGCGGCGGCCTCCTCGGCCGCCTCGGTGACGTCGGCGTGGTGGCCGACGGGAGCGGCCGGAGGCGCCCCGTCCGCCGTGCTCCCGCGGTCGGCCACGGGAAGGCTGCCCGTGGCCGCACCGGCAACGAGCACGCTCGCGAACACCAAGGTCAGGGCGGCCCCACGGCGGACGCGGCGGGGCTGACAGAACGGGTCACGACCTGACATGCCGGTGAGTCTAGGACAACGCGAAGGGGCGCACGGCCGGTTGGCCGCACGCCCCCTCTTGGCAAGAGTCACACCTTCAGATACTTGCGCAGCGCGAAGAACGCGGCCAACGCCGGCATCAGGAAACTCGTCACGAGGATGAGCGGCAGATACTTCAGCACCGCGTCCCAGCCGATGAAGTTGATCAGGGTCAGCTTCTCCGACAGGGCCAGCCCATGGTCGATGATGAAGTACCGCGCGATCACCAGGAAGCCGCACGCGAGCGTGCCGCCGATGAGTCCGGCGACCGCGGCCTCCATGATGAACGGCGCCTGGATGTAGAAGCCCGAGGCGCCGACCAGACGCATGATGCCCGTCTCACGGCGGCGGCTGAACGCCGAGACGCGCACCGTGTTCACGATCAGCATCAGGGCGACGGCCAGCATGAGCGCCATCAGCGCGCGGGCGGCCCAGTTCATGCCGTTCAGCAGCTCGAAGAGGTTGTCCAGGATGCCCTTCTGGTCCTGCACCGACTGCACGCCGTCCCGCCCGTCGAAGGCGGTCGCGATGACCTGGTACTTCTCCGGGTCCTTCAGCTTGATGCGGTACGACTCCTGCATCTGGTCCGGCGTGAGGGAGCTGGCCAGCGGGGAGTCGCCGAACTGCTCCTTGTAGTGCTTGTACGCCTCGTCCTGCGACTCGTACGTCACCGTGTCGACGACCGACATCTTCTCCAGGTCGGCCTTGATCAGGCCCTTCTGGTCGTCGGTCACCGCGCCCTTGGCGCAGTTGGGATCGGACTCGGCGTCACTCTTGTTGCACAGGAAGATGGAGACGTTGACCTTGTCGTACCAGTAGCCCTTCATCGTGTTCACCTGGTCGCTCATCAGGAGCGACCCGCCGAACAGGGCGAGCGACAGGGCGACGGAGACGACGACGGCGAAGGTCATCGTCAGGTTGCGGCGGAGACCGACGCCGATCTCCGACAGGACGAACTGGGCGCGCATGGCGTCTGATCAAGCCTTTCCGTGGAGCGTCAGTGCTGGTAGCCGTAGACGCCGCGTGCCTGGTCGCGGACGAGGCGGCCCTTTTCCAGCTCGATGACGCGCTTGCGCATCTGGTCCACGATGTTCTGGTCGTGCGTCGCCATCACCACGGTGGTGCCGGTCCGGTTGATCCGGTCGAGCAGCTTCATGATGCCGACGGAGGTCTGGGGGTCGAGGTTGCCGGTGGGCTCGTCGCAGATGAGCAGCTTGGGCCGGTTGACGAAGGCCCGCGCGATCGCGACGCGCTGCTGCTCACCGCCGGAGAGCTCACCGGGCATCCGGTCCTCCTTGCCGCCGAGCCCGACGAGGTCGAGCACCTGGGGCACGGACTTGCGGATCTCACCGCGCGACTTGCCGATGACCTCCTGCGCGAAGGCGACGTTCTCGGCGACCGTCTTGTTCGGCAGCAGGCGGAAGTCCTGGAACACGGTCCCCAGCTGGCGTCGGATCTGCGGCACCTTCCAGTTGGAGACGCGGGCGAGATCCTTGCCCAGGACGTGCACCTGTCCGTGGCTGGCCCGCTCCTCGCGGAGGATCAGCCGCAGGAAGGTGGACTTTCCGGAGCCGGAGGACCCCACGAGGAACACGAACTCGCCCTTCTCCACTTCCAGGGAGACATCCCTGAGTGCGGGACGGTTCTGCTTGGGGTAGGCCTTGGACACGTTGTCGAATCGGATCACGGATGCACCACGGGTAGCCGG
The DNA here is from genome assembly GCF_055570675.1 of Streptomyces sp. NPDC031111. Lineage (NCBI taxonomy): Bacteria > Bacillati > Actinomycetota > Actinomycetes > Kitasatosporales > Streptomycetaceae > Streptomyces > Streptomyces sp. NPDC031111. The sequence continues at coordinate 64,678 of NZ_JBVIGS010000001.1, read as the reverse complement.
GGGTAGATGAGCGTGACCATACGCGACTCCGGGAGGCGAGTGCAGGCACCGGTAGGGGTTGCGCAAGACTTGCGCCATTTGTTCCGGTACCGGGTGAGGACAACCCCTTCAGGGGCGCGGGGCTGTGACATGTGCGGCTCCGCCGCGTGGGCACGACCAGCCCCCACGGCGCCGCAGCCGCGAAATCCCCGGAACCACCCCTCCGGGAGCGATCCGGCGCAGCCTCCGCAGGAACCTGGCACAGTGGAAGGGGAACGTTCGCGTAAAGGCGCGCGTTGTTCATCTGGAATCGGTGCGAGGAGGGCGAGCGCATGACGTACGACCGGCTGGTGTGCGCGAACTGCGCCGCGCCCGTGAGCGAGGGCCGGTGCCCGGTGTGCCGTGCGAACCGCGAGCGGCTGCAACAGGAGAACTTCTTCGCGGGGCTGAACCCCATGACACTGATCGCACTGCTGGCGGTGCTGGTCGCGGCGGTGGCGCTGCTCGCCCACCAGACCGTCTGACGTACGGGGACAGGGAAGGGCCCGGAGCGCTTGGTCGCGCTCCGGGCCCTTCTCGGTCACGTCACCCGTACGGTGCGTACACGCGCGGCCACCGTCAGGCGGCGGCGCCTCCGCGGCCGGTCATCAGGCGCGGCAGCACCCGGAAGCCGATACCGCCGGCGATCATCGTGGCGGCGCCGATCAGCAGGAAGGTGGTCTCGGCGGCACCGGTCTCGGCGAGCTCCTTGCCGTTGCCCTGCGCCGAGGTGGCGGGGGCTTCCTCGCCGGTGTCGGTGAGGGCGGAGGAGCCCTGGTCCTGCGGCGACGCACCGCCGTCGGGGTCGGCGGCGTTGCCGCCACCGTTGCCACCGCCGTTGCCGTTGCCGTTGCCCGGGTTCTCAGAGGGGTCCTCGGTGGGGTCCTCCGTGGGGGGCTCCTCGGTCGGAGGCTCCTCCGTCGGGGGCTCCTCAGTGGGCGGCACCTCCGTGGGAGGCTCCTCCGTCGGGGGCTCCTCCGTCGGGGGCTCCTCGGTGGGGGGCTCCTCCGTGCCGGGGATGGTGGTGGGCGGGTTCTCCTCCGGCGGCTCCGGGTCGTCGAGGTCCGCGCTGATACCGAGGTTGAGACCCTCGTTGCTCACCTCGGCCTCGCCGGTGAGGTCGAGGGCGGAAGCGGCACCGGCCGCCGTCAGCGAGGCGCCGGCCGCGATCACGGCGCCTGCCGCGATCCGTGCGACACGGATCCGCGTCTTCTTGGTCATGTGGTTGCTACCCCCAGTAGCTCATCGTCAATGAGGCGGCGCTCGGGGCCGTGATCAACGGAGGCTGCTGCGGTGAAATCGCCCCCCGGTTCACATGCGCCCCAGAGATACGCATGCCACGCTTCACCCTTCCGATTTTTCAAAAGAACGTCAAGGCCGTTGCGTACGCGATGTCCAACTAAGCCTGCTTTGCGGAACATTGAAGCTGTGAGTGTGATGTAAATCCCGGACATCCCCGGCACGCAAAAGGCAACTGCCGCCCATTGGACGGCAGTTGCCTTGTCGACAAAGCGCTCTTCGCGCGGGGAGTTACTTCTCCTGCTGCTTGCGCCAGCGAATTCCGGCCTCGAGGAAGGCGTCGATCTCGCCGTTGAACACGGCCTCGGGGTTGCCGACCTCGTGCTCCGTACGCAGGTCCTTGACCATCTGGTAGGGGTGCAGCACGTACGAACGCATCTGGTTGCCCCAGGAGTTGCCGCCGTCGCCCTTGAGGGCGTCCATCTTGGCCTGCTCCTCCTGACGGCGCCGCTCCAGCAGCTTGGCCTGGAGGACGTTCATCGCGGTGGCCTTGTTCTGGATCTGCGAGCGCTCGTTCTGGCAGGAGACCACGATGCCGGTGGGGAGGTGGGTGATGCGCACCGCGGAGTCCGTGGTGTTCACGCCCTGGCCGCCCGGACCGGAGGAGCGGTAGACGTCGATGCGCAGCTCGGACTCGTCGATCTCGACGTGGTCGGACTGCTCGACGACGGGGAGCACCTCGACGCCGGCGAAGGACGTCTGGCGGCGGCCCTGGTTGTCGAAGGGCGAGATCCGCACGAGACGGTGGGTGCCCTGTTCGACGGAGAGAGTGCCGTAGGCGTAGGGCGCCTGGACGGAGAAGGTGGTCGACTTGATGCCGGCCTCTTCCGCGTACGACGTCTCGATGAGCTCGGTCTTGTAGCCCTTCTGCTCCGCCCAGCGCAGGTACATCCGCTGAAGCTTCTCGGCGAAGTCGGCGGCGTCGACGCCGCCGGCCTCCGCGCGGATGTTGACGAGCGCCTCACGGGAGTCGTACTCGCCGCTGAGGAGCGTCCGGACCTCCATCTCGTCCAGCGCCTTCTTGACGGACTCGAGCTCGGACTCGGCCTCGGCGCGGGTGTCCGGGTCGTCCTCCTCCTCGGCCATCTCGAAGAGCACGGCGAGGTCGTCGATCCGGCCCCGCAGTCCTTCGGCCTTCCGCACCTCGGCCTGGAGGTGGGAGAGCTTGCTGGTGATCTTCTGCGCCTCGTCCGGGTTGTCCCACAGGGACGGCGCGGCCGCCTGCTCCTCGAGCACGGCGATGTCTGCCCTCAGCTTGTCGAGGTCCAGGACGGCCTCGATCGACTCCATGGTCGAGGAGAGGGACTTCAGCTCTTCGGATACATCGACGACTGCCACGCCCTCCAGCGTAACGGCTCCACGCGGTGGCCCTCGCCGGGCGGGCGTGTCCCGGTGACTGCGGGCGCGCCCGCGTAGCTGCGGGCAGTCGTGCCGCTGGGGCGGCACGGGTGGGCGCAGCGGCACCCTGTAAGCGCCGGCAAGCGGTCGTCCCTGCCCCATGGCTCGGCGCGGCGGCCCACGCACCCGGTAGCTGCGGGCAGTCGTGCCGCTGGGGCGGCACGGGTGGGCGCAGCGGCACCCTGCGAGCGCCGGGAAGCGGTCGTCCCTGCCCCGTCAGGACAGGGTTGGTTCGCCCCCGCCGCCCCTTCCCGTCCCGTCCCCGGGGCTTCGCCCCCGGACCCCCTTTGCGCAGTTCCCCGCGCCCCTAGGGGGTGGCCGGGGCTGAGTTTTGGGTGTCCCGGGGTGGGGGTGACTCGTCTTCCGTTGTGGCCAGCCAGGTGGCTACGCCGGTCGCTGTCAGGACCAGTGCCGCCACGGCCAACGTCAGCCGACGGCGGCGGGTAACCGCGCGGTTGCGGGCCGAGCCCGGGCGGGGTGCGCCGGACGCTCGGGGTGCGCGGGCCGTGCCTCGGGCGCCGCCGGCCAGCTCGTCGGGCGCCGGCACCCTCATCGACGTATGCGTGTCGCGGTTGGAGTCGGCCGGTTTCGCGCCCGGCACCAGCGGTACCGCGCCGCGGCGCCGCACCGGCTCCCCGGCGACCGGGACCGGCCCGGAGGACAGGGTCTCCTCCCCCGCCTCCTCCGCCTGCTCGGTGTCCGGCTCGTCGACGTCCAGCGGCGGCATCCCCGCCAGCATCGGCAGCAGCTCCCGCAGCCGCGCGCCCAGCTCGGAGGCGCGCAGCCGGGACGCCGGGGCCTTCGCCAGGCACTGCACCAGCAGCTGCCACAGCTCGTCGGGGATGCCGGGGAGGGGGACGACCGTCTCGGTGACGTGGCGGCGCAGGACCGCGCCCGGGTGGCCGCCACCGAACGGGGTGAAGCCCGCGAGCAGCTCGTACAGGACCGTGGCCAGCGCGTAGATGTCGACCGACGCGCGCGGCGGCAGACCCTCGACGATCTCCGGCGCCAGATAGTCCGGCGTCCCGATGATCTTCGTGGCGCGGGTGCGGCGCGGGGTGTCGATGAGCTTCGCCACACCGAAGTCGGTGAGCAGGGCGCGGTGCGAGCCGCCGGGGCCGAGCGGGCCCTGCATGTCCAGCAGCACGTTCTCCGGTTTCACGTCCCGGTGCACGACACCGGCCGCGTGCGCCGCCGCCAGACCGTCCGCGACGTCGGCGACGATCGCCACGGCGGCCTCGGGTGCCAGCCTGCGCTCCCGGTCGAGGCGGGTGCGCAGGTCCGTGCCGCGGACGAGGTCCATGACCAGCGCGAGATCGTTGCCGTCGACCACCAGGTCGCGCACGGAGACGACGTGCGGATGCTCGAGACCGAGCAGCGCCGTCCGCTCCTGCACGAAGCGGCCGACGAGCTCCTGGTCCGAGGAGAGATCCTCACGCAGCAGCTTGATGGCGACGGGCCCGTCGGGGCCCTCGCCCAGCCACACCGTGCCGGCGCTGCCCCGCCCGAGGATCTGATGGGCGGTGTACCGGCTGCCGATTCTCCGTGCCAAGACTGCTCCTACCGACGCGTGTTGTCGCTAAAACTACGCGTCCTGGGCGCCGGCCTTCACCGCGGATCCGGAAATCAGCCTTCAGATGTCGACAAATCAGCAAACAAGCCCTGTTTGGTCCCGGAGGGTCACTAGGGCTCCGACGGGCCACCCAGGTCCTCGATCCAGCCCGTCACCGAGCCGAACCAGTCGGTGAGCTGGTCCCAGTAGCCCTTGCCGGTTCCGATCCAGTCCTGGAGCGGGCTCAGCTCCCAGACCAGCCAGCCCGCGACGAACAGGATGACGATCGTGAACAGGCAGCCCTTGAGGCAGCCCAGTCCGGGGATCCGCATCGGGTTGGCGCCGCGCTGCCGCTGCCGGGGCTCACGGGGCTCACGAGCCGGACGCTGCGGCTCCGGCGCGTACCGCTGGGGCTGCGGCTGCTGGGGCCGCTGCGGCTGGGGCGGCGGCGGGGCGTACTGCTGGGGCTGGTGCTGCTGCGGGTGGCCGTACCCGGGCGCGGGCTGCTGGGGCTGCGGGCGGCGCTGCGGCGGCTGCGGCTGGGGCCGTGCGACCTGCCGCTGGGGGCGGCGGCGCAGCGGGTCCTGGTTCGGGTCGAGGTACTGGACCTGGGTCTGCTCGTTGCGGTCGCGGGCCGCGCGGAGCTGGTTCTGCCACGGGTGCGGGTCCTCGGGGCCCGGCCCGCCGGACTGGCCCGGCTGCCCGGGCGGCATCGGGGGCATGACCGCCGTGGGGTCGGCGGCGCCGGCCGGCCCGCCGGTCTGCGGCAGGACGCTGGTCGCGCCGTTGGGGTCGTAACCCCCGGCGCCGTGCGGCAGCACCTGCGTGGGGTCGGCGTCCCCGGGCGTGCCGGGTACGGTCGCGGGCGCGGGGTCGGGCGCCAGGAGCGCGCCGACGTTCTCGGCGGCGGCGATCTGCGCGGAGTTCGCGTGCACGCCGATGCCGTCGGCGACGACGCGCAGGCCCCGCGCGAGGCTCTCGGCGCTGGGCCGCTGGTCGGGGTTCTTGCGCAGGCAGCGCTCGATGACCGTCCACAGCGGGTCGGGGACGGTGGAGGGGCGGCGCGGTTCGGCGCTCAGGTGCTGGTGCAGCACCTCCAGGGCGGAGCCGCCGGAGAACGGCGGGCGGCCGGTGACCAGCTCGTACAGCAGGATGCCGGCGCCGTAGATGTCGACGGCGGAGGTCTGCGGGCGGCCCTCGGCGGACTCGGGCGCGATGTACGCGGGCGTGCCGACGAACTCGTGGGTGCGGGTCAGGCCTGGGGAGTCGGCGAGGCGGGCGATGCCGAAGTCGGTCAGCATCGGGTGCATCTCGCCGCCCTGCTGCTTCAGCAGCACGTTGGCGGGCTTCAGGTCGCGGTGCACCACGCCGTCGGCGTGGCTGGCGCCGAGCGCGTCGGCGATCTGCGCGGTCAGGAGGGCGGCGGCCACCGGAGTGAACGGGCCGTTCTCGCGGAGATGGCGGTGCAGGTCGGGACCCTCGACGAGGTCCATGACCAGCGCCAGCAGATCGCCCTCGACCACCAGGTCGCGGACCCGGACGATGTTGGGGTGGGTGAGCCGTAGCAGGACGGAGCGCTCGCGGAGGAAGCGCATCACGACGTCGGCGTCGTTCGCGAGCTCCTCCTTGAGGACCTTGATCGCGACGGTCTCGCCGGGCTGTCCGGGCACGGCCGCCTCGGCGCCCGCGGTCTCCCGCTGGCGGGCTCGCCAGACGGTGCCCGTGGCGCCGCGTCCCAGCGGCTCCTCGAGCAGGTACTTGCTGCCTACCGGCCGCACGTCATGCGCTCCCTGCTGCTTGCTTGGCGTACACCGTGGTCCACCGTGCTACGGAATGTTCCGACCCACTGTAGTGCCGCCGCGCGGGATACCGGCTGGTCGTCTTCGACGTGATCCCACTGTGGGTCTTACGTACCGGTTCCCTTCCGTGTTCGAAGAGTCCGAAGGAAAGACGCTCTACTCGGTCCGTTGGTTGCCGCGCGCCGGACGTGACCGATCTCAAGTGGCCCCGGAGCGATCATTCGCCCGTCACTGGTCAGGCACTTTTGCGGGCAGAGCCGACCAATCAAGATCATTTGATGCCCGGGGGCGGGCGCGTTGTCGGTGGCAGGTGCGAGGATGCCTGCGGTACTGGCCGTACGTGCGCGTGTGGCGGTGGGGGTGGCCCGCGGTTGGGGGACCGCGGTGTGGCTGTGGTCCCCCCGCGTCGCGGGCGCCCGCGCAGAAGGGACAGCTGACGGCGATGCAGATCCGGCTGACCGTCGTGGACCCGCTGGGCCCCTCCTCCCCCGCGCGGGAGCGGGCCGCGAGCTGCGACGTGCTGGTCACGGCACCCGCGGGCACGGCCCTGGCCGCGGTCGCCTCCGCACTGGCCTCGGCGGTCTCCGGCGGCGACGGCCCGTCGGGCTCCTCGGGCACACCGGTGCTGTACGCCGGTGACCAGCGGCTCGACGCCCAGCGCTGCACGCTGGGCGAGCCGCCCCTGATCGACGGCGCGGTGCTGGCCGTGGGCGCCCCGGGCGAGCCCGAGCCGCACCCCGAGCTGGACGAGACCCCGACCCGGCTGCATGTCGTCGCCGGTCCCGACGCGGGCGGGGTGCATCTGCTGCACGGCGGGGAGATCCGCATAGGCCGGTCGGCCGACGCCGATGTGCCGCTCGACGACCCGGACGTCTCCCGGCTGCACTGCGCGGTGACGGTCGCCTCCGACGGCCGGGTCTCGGTCGCCGACCTCGGCTCCACCAACGGCACGACCCTGGACGGCCGGCGCGTGGGCCCCCGCCCGGTCCGTCTCGCGCCGGGCGCGCTGCTCCGCATCGGCGAGTCGGCCCTGCGCCTGACCCCGGCGGCGGGACCACGCGCCCGCGCGGCGACCACGCCGGACGGCGAGGGGCATGTGCGGGTGCGGGGTGAGGACACGGGGGCGGCCGTCCCCGCCAGGGAGGTCCCGCTTCCGCGGGTCGCGCCGACGGAGGCACCGTCCGGGCCCACGCACCACGCCTATGGTTCTGCGAGCCGACCGACGGGCGACGGGCGGATGTCGGAGGGGGAGGCTCCGGCCGGATGGTCCGCCGGCGGGCGGCCTCATGCCGGGCAGGGCTCGACGGCCCTCGGCGACCGCACCCCGGGCGCCACGGACGCCGGGCGGGCGCGGATGGTGCCGGGACAGAGTTCGACGGCCTCTGGCGACCGCACCCCGGGTGCCACAGACGCCAGGCGGGCGCGGACGGTGCCGGGCCAGGGCGGCGCGCCGGAGGGGCAGGCGCCGGACGGACGGTCCGGAGGCGGGCGGCCGCATGCCGGGCAGGGCGGGGCGCCGGGGGGCGAGCGGCAAGGGAGTGGTTCGGGCGGGCGGACCGTGCGGATCGCGGCCCAGGGGGACGTGCCGCGTGTGCCCAAGGGGCGGCGGGTGTCGCAATACGGGCCCGTCGGTGACGAGACGCACGCGGGGGGCGGGTCACTCGACGCGGGGTTCGGCGTGCGCCCCGGTTCCGTCGATCCCGGGCACCGGGCCTCCGACGCGGCTCACGGCGACTCCCGGGACGAGGCGCCCGCCGCCGCTCCCGGCGGGCGCACCGCCCGGGTGACCGGTGACGCCCGCGGCGCACACCAAGGCGGCGAGGTCCCCGGCACCCGCAAGGGCACCCCCCTGCGGGGCACCGACCTCCCCCAGCCGCCGAGCGGGCGGAAGCGCGGCGGGATCGGGGCCTGGGCGCGGCGGCTGGCCGGCGGGCGGCAGGAGCGGGAGGCCGTGCGGGACGGCGGCCACGGCGAGGAGTCGCGCGGGTTCGCGGACGAGCCGTCACCCCTCGCCCCCGTGCTGCCCGACACCTGGCCGGACCCCGCCACGCTGCTGCTGACCGCGCTGGGCCCCGGACCCCGGTTGTGGGAGCGCGGGCCGGGTCACCCGGAGGCGCTCGCGGTGCGGCTCGGCACGGCCGACCGGCCGGCACCGGACGGCTCCGGTCTGCTGCCCGCCGTACCGGTGACCTCGGGTCTGCGCGAGGTCGGCGCGCTGGGGCTGGCCGGGCCGCGCGACCGTCTCGCCGGGCTGGCCCGCGCGGTGCTCGCCCAGCTCGCCGCGCTGCACTCCCCCGACTCCCTGGAGATCGTCCTGATCGCCGCGGACCACTCCCGCCCCCTCGCGGAGCGCACCGCCGAGTGGTCCTGGCTGGGCTGGCTGCCGCATGTGCGTCCGGGGCACGGCCAGGACTGCCGGCTGCTCCTCGCCCACGACCGCGAACAGGCCACGGCCCGCGCCGACGAGCTGCTGCGCCGGCTGGCGGACCACGACCACGCGGCCCCGGCGGGCCCGACCCCGGCCGGCTCCGGCGAAGGCCCGTACACCGTGGTCGTCGTGGACGGCGACCTTGGCGGCGCGGATGTGCGCGAGGCCGTGGCGCGGCTGGCCCTGGAGGGCCCGCGCGCCGGCATCCACGTGGTGTGCCTCGCCGAGACGGCCGCCGCCTCCCCCGCGTCCCCGGTGACGGAGACGTACGAGGCGGCCTGCGCGGTGGCGCCGACGTTCCGGCAGTGCGGGTCCGTCGCCCTGCTCAGCGGGGACGTGGCGACCGCGCTGCGCGTGCTGCGGGTGGCCGGCCCCGGCTCCGGGACACCGCCCGGCCCGGTCGGCCACGGCACCCTCGCCACCGTCGACGCGGTCTCGCCGGCCTGGGCCGAGCGGTTCGCGCGGGCACTCGCGCCCCTGCGCACGGACGGCACCGGCGGCGAACGGCACCCGCGGGTGTCCGCGCCGCTCCCCCAGTCGGCGCGGCTGCTGGACGAACTGGGCCTGGCCCGCGCCACCCCGGCCTCGCTGATGGCCCGCTGGGCCGACGCCGCCGACGACACCCGGGCGCTCGGCGGACGCGTCACCGCCATACTGGGCGCCGGACCGCGCGGCCCGGTCACCGCCGACCTCGCCGCCGACGGACCGCACCTGGTCGTCGAGGGCCCGTCCGGCAGCGGCCGTACGGAACTGCTGCGGGCGGTCGTCGCCTCGCTGGCCGCCGCCGAGCGTCCCGACCGGCTGGGCATCGTGCTGGTCGACGGCCGGGGCGGCCCCGCGACGGGCGCAGCGCCCGGTGAGGGCCTGCGCGTGTGCACGGACGTACCGCATGTCACCACGCATCTCACCGCCAACGACCCGGTGCTGATGCGGGAGTTCGCGCAGTCCCTGACCGCCGAGCTGAAGCGGCGCGCGGAGCTGCTGGGCCGGTCGGACTTCGCGGAGTGGCACACCGGGCGGGAGCTGTCGGACCGTATGGTCGCCCAGCGCACGGCCGCGTCCCGCGCGGGGGCGGCGGCCGGCGGGGAGCAGAACGGGGACCTCGACGCGCCGCCCAGTTCCACGCTGCGGCTGCGGCCGGGGGCGGACCGGCGCAAGACGGAGGCCGCGCCGCCGCTGCCCCGGCTGGTGGTGGTCGTGGACGACCTGGACGCGCTGGTCTCCCCGGCGCTCGGCGCCCCCGGGCGGCCCTCCGCCGGCTCGGTGACGCGGGCGCTGGACGCGGTGGCCCGGGACGGCGAACGGCTGGGCGTGCATCTGGTGGTGGCCACCGGGCCGTGCGCCCGGACGGCACAGACCGAGCCGGTGCGCCGGGCGTCGCTGCGGGTCACGCTCGACGCGCCCGTTCCGGGCGGCGGACCGGACGACCCGGCGCCGGGCCGCGGCCGGCTGGCTCACGCCGACGGACGGGAGACGGCCTTCCAGGGCGGCCGGGTGACGGGCCGTATCCCGCGGACGGCGACGCTGCGGCCCACGGTCGTCCCCCTGGAGTGGCACCGCATGGGCGACCCCCCGGCCCGCCGCCAGGTCCGCGAACTCGGCAACGGCCCGACCGACCTGGCCCTCCTCGCCAGCGCGTTGGAGCGGGCCGCCCGCCAGGTTGCGGCGGCCGAGGTGCCGTCACTTCTGTAACACGCGTACCACTGCCGGGAGTTGTCCCACACCTTCCCGCCCCGAGGAGTCACGACGCGGTCACGATCGCGGACTTGACACGGGACGCGCTCTTGCCACCCCCACCCCCCGGGCGTAGACCAGAGCGCACGGGACAGCGCTCGACGTTCGACGAGTACGAAGAACGGGGCAGTGATGCGCAGAACGAGCAGGATCAACCGGATACGTGGAGCCGCCGCGCTCGCCGCGGGCGTGCTCGCGGTCTCGCTCACCGCGTGCGGTGGCGACGACGACGGCGGGGGCGAGGAGGACAAGGGCGGCGGGACCGGCAGCGCCACCGTCACCCTGCCGAAGCTGGACGGCGAAAGCCTGGAGGTCGCCGCCGTGTGGACCGGCGCCGAACAGGCCAACTTCAAGAAGGTCCTCGCGGAGTTCGAGAAGCGCACCGGTGCCAAGGTGACCTTCGTCCCCGCCCAGGACCCGATCATCAACTTCCTCGGTTCCAAGATCGCGGGCGGCGCCCCGCCGGACGTGGCGTTGCTGCCGCAGCCGGGCGCCATCAAGCAGGCCGTGGAGAAGGGCTGGGCCAAGCCGCTGGGCGCCGAGGCGACCAAGGAGCTCGGCGAGAACTACTCGCAGGGCTGGCAGGACATCGGCAAGGTCGACGGCAAGCAGTACGGCGTCTACTACAAGGCCGCCAACAAGTCGCTGATCTGGTACAACGCGCAGGTCTTCGAGAACGCCGGCGCGGCCGAGCCGAAGACGTGGGACGAACTGCTCACGGCCGCGCAGACGGTGTACGACTCCGGTGTCACCCCGTTCTCGGTCGGCGGCGCCGAGGGCTGGACGCTGACGGACTGGTTCGAGAACGTCTACCTCTCCCAGGCGGGCCCGGAGAAGTACGACCAGCTCGCCCAGCACGAGATCAAGTGGACGGACCCCTCCGTCAAGGAGGCGCTGACCACGCTCGCCGAGATCTGGGGCAAGAAGGACTATGTGGCGTCCGGCGCGCTGGGGACCGATTTCCCGACGTCCGTGACGCAGACCTTCACCGGTGGTGACCAGCCCAAGGCCGGCATGGTCTACGAGGGCGACTTCGTGCAGGTCAACATCGGCGAGACCAAGGCGGAGATCGGCACGGACGCGAAGGTGTTCCCGTTCCCGGCCGTCGGCGACACCGCGCCGGTGGTCTCCGGCGGTGACGCGGCCGTGATCCTGGAGGACTCGAAGGCGGCGCAGGCGCTGGCCACCTTCCTGGCCTCCCCCGACGCGGCGGCGATCCACGCGAAGCTGGGCGGCTTCCTCTCGCCGAACAAGAGCATCGATCCGTCGACGTACCCGAACGACGTGCAGAAGAAGATCGCCGAGGCGCTGATCGCGTCCGGCGACGACTTCCGCTTCGACATGTCCGACCAGGCCCCGCAGGCGTTCGGCGGCACGCCCGGCAAGGGCGAGTGGAAGGCGCTCCAGGACTTCCTGAAGAACCCGAAGGACATCGCCGGCACGCAGGCGAGGCTGGAGGCCGACGCGGCCGCGGCGTACGGGAACTGAACCGGCGATGGCGTCGGACACGGCGGCAGGGGCACCGAAGGCGGCCCCTGCCGCTCCCAAGTCGCGCAAGAGCGTCACCGGCACCCGCGGCACCGTGGCGGCGCTGTTCCTGCTGCCCGCGCTCGTCCTGCTCGGTGCGCTCGTGGTCTACCCGATCGGGTACTCCGTCGTCCGCAGCTTCTACGACCAGTCCGGTGACGGCTTCGCCGGATTCGACAACTACCAGGCCCTGTTCACCGACGACGGCATCCGCACCGCGCTGAAGAACAACATCATCTGGGTGGTGTTCGCGCCGACGGTGGCGACGGCGCTCGGTCTGGTCTTCGCGGTGCTGACCGAACGGGTGCGCTGGGGCACGGCGTTCAAGCTGGTCGTCTTCATGCCGATGGCGATCTCGATGCTGGCGGCCGGGATCATCTTCCGGCTGGTGTACGACCAGGACCCGGACAAGGGCGTGGCGAACGCTGTGTGGGTGGGGGTGCACGACACCTTCGCCCAGTCGTCGGCGTTCCCGAAGGCGCACCCGGGCCGCGAGTCGCCGCTGGAGCCGGCCGGCGGCGGCGCGTTCATCACCAAGGGGACGGTGAGCGCCGGTGACACGGTGACGCTGCCGCTGGTCGGTGTCGCCCCGGACCTGATGCCGGACGAGGCGCAGCCGGCGGCGGCGCCGAAGCCGGAGGGGGACCGGATCACCGGCACCACCTGGCAGGACTTCACCCGGGGCAAGGGCGTGGGCACGCTGAATTCCGTCGACGCCTCCGAGCTGGGCTATCCGGGGATGCGGATCGAGGCCGTCAAGGACGGCGTGGTGGTGGAGACGGCCACGGCGGGCGACGACGGCACGTTCTCCCTGTCGTCCAAGGCCGACGGGGCACAACTGCGCCTCCCGGCGAGCAACTTCGCGGCGCCGTACAACGGGCTGGACTGGCTCGGCCCGTCGCTGGTCACGCCCGCGATCATCGGCTCGTACATCTGGATGTGGGCGGGCTTCGCGATGGTGCTGATCGCGGCCGGGCTGGCGAGCATGCCGCGGGAGCTGCTGGAGGCCGCGCGGGTGGACGGCGCGAACGAGTGGCAGGTGTTCCGGCGGGTCACGGTGCCGCTGCTGGCGCCGGTCCTCGCGGTCGTCACCGTCACCCTGATGATCAATGTGCTGAAGGTGTTCGACCTGGTCTTCATCATCGCCCCGGGCTCCTCCCAGGACGACGCGAACGTGCTCGCGCTGGAGCTGTACCGCCAGGGCTTCTCCGCGGACCAGCCGGGCGTCGCCAGCGCGATCGCGGTCTTCCTGCTGCTGCTGGTGATCCCGGTGATGTGGTTCAACGTACGGCGGCTGAGGCGGGAGGTGCGGCGATGAGCGCGGACACCGAGAGCGTCACCACCGGGGCGGGGGCCCCGCCCGTCAAAGCCGCCGGGACCGAGCAGTCGCTGGGGTCCCGGCTCAGCCAGTGGGTGAGCGGCGGCCTGGTCCGGGTGTTCCTGATCGTCGTCGGCCTGTTCTGGCTGGTCCCGACCCTCGGGCTGCTGCTGGCCAGCCTGCGCGCCCCGGAGGACATGGCGGCCGACGGCTGGTGGAAGGTGTTCACCGAGCCCTCGCAGCTCACCTTCGGCGCGTACGAGACGCTGCTGGAGAACGACGACATCACCGGCTCGCTGCTGAACACGGTGTACATCACCGTCCCGGCGACGGTGCTGGTCGTGGTGATCGGCTCGCTCGCGGGATACGCCTTCGCCTGGATGGAGTTCCCGGGCCGCGACTGGTGGTTCCTGGCCGTGGTGGGGCTGCTGGTGGTGCCGGTGCAGGTGGCGCTGATCCCGATCGCCGAACTCTTCGGCAACCTGGGCATCTTCGGCTCCGTGACCGGTGTCGTCCTCTTCCACGTCGGTTTCGGCCTGCCGTTCGCGGTGTTCCTGCTGCGGAACTTCTTCGCGGAGATCCCGCGGGAGCTGCTGGAGGCGGCCCGGCTGGACGGCGCGGGCGAACTGCGGCTGTTCGTCCGGGTCGTGATGCCGCTGGCCGGTCCGGCGATCGCCGCGCTCGGCATCTTCCAGTTCCTGTGGGTGTGGAACGACATGCTGGTCGCGCTGATCTTCACCGATTCGGGGAGCCAGCCGATCACGGTCGCCCTCCAGACGCAGGTACGGCAGTTCGGCAACAACATCGACGTGCTGGCGCCCGGCGCGTTCATCTCGATGGTGGTCCCGCTGGTCGTGTTCTTCGCGTTCCAGCGGCAGTTCGTCTCCGGTGTGATGGCGGGGGCGGTGAAGTAGCCGCGAGGGGCGGACCCGTGCGGGTCCGCCCCTTCGTGTGACGGGCGTCCCCCGGATGCCGCAGGGGGCGTAACCAAGTCGGCCCAGCGGCCGTTGCCGGGCCGAACGCCCGCACCGACCGTTGGATGCCCCTTGCCCAGGTTCAGTGTCATTGTCCCCGCGTACCAGGTTCAGGCGTATCTGCACGAGTGCCTGGAGTCGGTGCTGTCGCAGTCGTATCCCGACCTCGAACTGATCGCCGTCGACGACTGCTCGCCGGACGCCTGCGGTGCGGTGATCGACGAGTTCGCGGCCCGCGACCCGCGCGTACGGGCCGTGCACCTGCCGGAGAACACCGGCCTCGGGCCGGCCCGCAACGCGGGGATGGAGCGGGCGACGGGCGACTACCTGGTGTTCCTGGACGGCGACGACACCCTCACCCCCGACGCGCTGCTCGCCCTCGCCGACCGGCTGAAGGAGACCGGCGAGCCGGACGTCCTGGTCTACGACTACGCGCGCACCTACTGGTCCGGCCGGGCCGTGCGCAACCGGGTCGCCGCGGAGCTCACCGAGCACGGTCCGGCGCCGTTCCGCCTCGCGGACCGGCCGGGGCTGCTGAACGTGCTGATGGTGGCCTGGAACAAGGCGTACCGGCGGGAGTTCGTGGAGCGCGCGGGGTTCGCCTTCCCGCCCGGGTTCTACGAGGACACCCCTTGGACGTACCCGGTCCTGATGACGGCGGAGTCGATCGCCACCCTGGACCGGGTGTGCGTGCACTACCGGCAGCGCCGGACCGGCGGAATCCTGCGCACCACCAGCGAACGGCACTTCGACGTCTTCGACCAGTACGACCGGGTCTTCGCGTTCCTCGACGGACGGCCCGAGCTGGAGTGCTGGCGGCCGGTGCTGTTCCGCCGGATGGTCGACCATCTGGTGACGGTGTACGGGCGGCGGGACCGGCTGCCGCGGGGTTCGCGCGCCGCCTTCCTGCGCCGGGCCCGTGCCCAGTACCGGCGCCATCGGACGCCGGGCGCGTCCGTGTCGGCGCGGGCCCGCGTCCATCACACGCTGACCCGGTTCGGGCTGCACCGCACCTACCAGGCGCTCCGGCTGGCGGCGGCCCTGCGCCGCCGGTCGGCCCGGTTCGCGGGGAGGCTGCGGCGCGCCCTGGGCCGCATGGCGCTGCGCCTGCACTACCGCGTCCAGCGGCTGCTTCCGCTCCGCGCCGACCTGGCCCTCTTCACCGTCCACGGGCATCGCGGCCACGGCGGCGACCCGGGCGCCCTGGAGTCGGCGCTGCGCGACCTGGCCCCGCACGTCCGTACCGCGTGGGTGGCCCGCCCCGAGCACCACCACACCGTCCCGCCGGGCACCCGCCGTCTCGTCCCCGGCACGGCCGCCCACTGGAGCGCGCTCGCCCGGTCCGCGTACCTGGTGACCGACACGGACGTCGTCGCCGGTCTCGTCAAGCGCGAGGGGCAGGTGCTGGTCCAGACGCGGCGCGGCACCCCTCTCGGGCACGAGGGCCTGGACCTGCTGGAGCGCCCCGCGGCGGCCCGGGACACCGACTTCGCGCGGTTCCTGGCGGGCGTCGACCAGTGGGACCACCTCGTCTCCGCCGACCGCCACTCCACCCTCACCTGGGAGCGGGTGTGCCCCGGCCGCTACACCACCCTGGAGTACGGCCGGCCGCGCACCGACCGGTTCCACACGGCGACCGAGGCGGACGTGGCCCGGCTGCGGGCGTCGCTGGGCGTCCCGGAGGGCTCGGTGGCGATCCTGTACGCGCCGGCCCACCGCGACTACCGGCGCACCCAGCCGCGGCCGCTCGACCTGGAGCGCGTGGTGCGCCGTCTCGGCCCCCGGTTCGTCGTCCTGTCCCGCGCCCGCGATCCGCACCGCGGGCCGGTCGAGGCCGCCTCCGACCGGGTCCTGGACGTCAGCGGCCACCCGGACGTCATCTCGCTGTGCCTGGCCTCGGACGCGCTGGTCACGGACTACTCCTCCCTGATGTTCGACTACGCGGGCCTGGACCGGCCGGTCGTGCTGCACATCGACGACTGGGAGGCGTACGAGGCGGCCCGCGGCGCCTACTTCGACCCGCGGGCGTTCCCGCCGGGGGCGGTCGCGGCGGACGAGGACGAGCTGATCGACATCTTCGCCACGGGTCACTGGTGCGGCGCCCGTTCCACCCGGCTGCGGGCGGAGTTCCGGGCCCGCTTCTGCCCGTACGACGACGGCCGCGCCGCCGAGCGGGTCGTGCGCCGGGTCTGGCTCGGGGAGACCGCCCTGCCCCCGGTCGTCCCGCCGGACGAGCGCCGTCCGGTTCCGTCGGCGGCCGCCGCGTCCGGCCCGTCGTCGCTCACGACGGTGCCCCCGCAGCAGCCCACCGCCCTGCTGACCGTCACCGATCACGGCTGACCGCCGTTTTCCCCACAGGGAGTCCCATGTCCCCCGGCTCGTCGCGGCCCACCCCGAGCCGGCCGCCCACCTGGCGGCCGGCGGGGCGGCCCGGTCGGCGCCCCACCCGCTGAGGACGCCCACGACACCGTCGACAGAGAGAGCAGCATGCCCCGCTTCAGCATCATCGTCCCGTCCCATGGGGTCGCAGGCCGGCTGGGCCAGGCGCTGGACTCGGTCCTCGCCCAGTCCTTCGGTGACTTCGAGCTGATCCCGGTCTGCGACGCGCCGGGGTCACCGGCGGCCGACGTCGCCGCCCGGCACGCCGACCGCGACTCCCGGGTGGCCCCGGTGCACGCGCCGCCGTCGGCCGGACTGGCGGGGGCGCGCAACGCGGGGACGCGGGCGGCCACAGGGGCGTATCTGCTGTTCCTCGACGGCGACGACGTGCTCGTACCGGGCGCGCTGGCGGCCCTGGACGCCCGGCTGGCGGAGACCGGGCCCGTGGACGTGCTGCACTTCGAGCACGAGCGCGCCCCCTGGTGGGAGGGCGAGCCCGGCAACCCGGCCGCACCGCTGCTGGCGAGGGCCCCGGACGGCGCCTTCGCCCCCGACCGTGCCCCGCACCTCACGGGCGTGGGCCTCCCGGCGTGGAGCGCGGCCTGGCGGCGCGCGTTCGTCACCGAGCGGGGTCTCGCCTTCCCCGGCGGTCACTTCACGGACGTCGGCTGGGGCGGACTCGCGATGCTGAGCGCCGAGCGGGTCGCGGTGCTGCGGACGGTCGTCGTACGGCATCTGGTGCGCCGGCAGGGCAGCCGGCTGAACCTGCCCGGTGAGCACCACGCCGAACTGCTGGACCAGGCCGAGCTGGTGCTCGTCCGGGCCGCCGAACTGGGGCTGTCCGCCGACCGGTCGGGGCCGCTGTTCGAGCAGCTCTTCACCGCCGTACTGAAGACCGCCGCCCATCCGAGGCGGCTCACGTCGGGCCGCCGGGCCTTCTTCCGCCGGGCGAGCCTCCTGTACCGCCGTCACCGCCCGGCCGGCTACCGGCCCCCGCGCGGCAGCCTCGGGGTCCAGCACCGCCTGCTGGCGTCCGGTTCCTACGCGGCGTTCCGCGCCCTGCGGGGCGCCCACCGCGCGGTGACGCGGGCGGTGGTGGCGGTGCCGCGCCCCCGGGGCCTGCGCACCCGGCTGCTGTACCGGACGCACCTGCGCCGTCCGCTGGACCCGCACCTCGCCGTGTACTGCGCGTACTGGGGCCGCGGTTACGCCTGCAACCCGGCCGCGATCCACGCGAAGGCGAGCGAACTCGCCCCGCACATCCGGTCGGTGTTCCTGGTGGAGGCCGGCCAGGAGCACACCGTGCCGGACGGTGTCGAGTACGCGGTCATCGGCAGCCGCCGCTACTGGGAGGTCCTGGCCCGCGCCAAGTACCTGGTGAACAACGCCAACTTCGCGGAGGGGGTGGTCAAACGCCCCGGCAGCGTCCACCTCCAGACACAGCACGGCACCCCGCTGAAGACGATGGGCGTCGACCAGTCGACGTACCCGGTGGTGGCCGCCGCGACCGGCAGCTTCACCAAGCTGCTCGGCCGGGTGGACCGCTGGGACTACAACCTCTCCTCCAACCCGCACTCCACCCGCGTGTGGGAGCGCGCCTTCCCCGGCTCCTACGAGCATCTGGAGTACGGCTATCCGCGCAACGACGTGTACTGCACGGCCGGCCCGGAGGACGTGGCCCGCGTCCGCGCTCAGCTGGGCGTCCCGGAGGGCGCGCGGGCCGTGCTGTACGCGCCCACGCACCGCGACCACCACACCGGCTTCGAGCCCGGCCTCGACCTGGAGGCGTTCTGCGAGGCGGCCGGGGAGGACGTCGTCGTCCTGCTGCGCGCCCACTACTTCTACGACCGGGGCACCGCGCGGGCCGGCGGCCGGGTCATCGACGTCACCGCGCACCGCTCCTCCGAGGACGTATGCCTGGCCGCCGACGCGCTGATCACCGACTACTCGTCGATCATGTTCGACTACGCCAACCTCGACCGCCCGATCGTCGTGTACGCCGACGACTGGGACGTCTACCGGGAGACCCGGGGCGTCTGCTTCGACCTGATGGACGGGCCGCCCGGACCGGTGGCCCGTACCCCGGAGGAACTGGCCCGGGTGTTCCGCGACAGGTCGTACGCGGACGCGGAGTCCGCCGCGCTGCGGGCCCGTTTCCGCGAGCGGTTCTGCGCGTTCGACGACGGGCGGGCCGCCGAACGGGTCGTGCGCCGGGTGCTGCTCGGCGAGCCGCCCGAGGCCCTGCCGCCCGTGATCCCGCTCGCGGAGCGCGTCCCCGCCCCCGCGGCCGCCGCCACCCTGGTGAGGAGCTGACGAAGCAGTGCCCCGCTTCAGCATCATCGTCCCCGTCCACAAGGTGCAGGGGTACCTGCACGCCTGTCTCGACTCGGTGCTCGGGCAGTCGTACCGCGACATCGAGGTGATCACCGTCGACGACCGCTCCCCCGACGGCTGCGGAGCGATCCTCGACGGGTACGCGGCCCGCGACGAGCGCGTCCGGGTGGTGCGGCTGCCGGAGAACGTGGGCCTCGGCCGGGCCCGCAACGCCGGGATGCCGCACGCGACGGGCGACTACCTGTTCTTCCTCGACAGCGACGACACCCTCACCCCGGGCGCGCTGCGTGCCCTGGCCGACCGTCTCGACGAGACCGGCGACCCGGACGTCCTGGTCTTCGACTACGCCCGCACGTACTGGTGGGGCGGCACCCGCCGCAACGCCCTGGCCCGGCTGCTGGCCGAGTCCCCCGGGGGCACCTTCACGGCCGCGGAACGGCCGGAGATCCTCGACCTGCTGATGGTGGTGTGGAACAAGGTCTACCGGCGTGACTTCGTCGAACGGGAGGGCTTCGCCTTCCCGCCCGGCTACTACGAGGACACGCCCTGGACCTTCCCGGTGCTGCTGACCGCGGAGCGCATCGCCGTCCTGGACCGGATCTGCGTGTACTACCGGCAGCGCCGCCGGGGCAGCATCCTGTCCACCACCAGCCGCAAGCACTTCGACGTCCACGAGCAGTACGCGCGGGTGTTCCGGTTCGTCGACGCCCGTCCGGCGCTGGCGCACTGGCGGCCCTTCCTGCACGCCAAGATGGGCGAGCACTGTCTCGACATCCTCTCCAAGCCGGACCGCCTGCCCCCGTCCGACCGGGGCGAGTTCTTCCGCCGTACGGCCGAGATGTTCCGGGCGCACCGGCCGGAGGGCGCCCGGGTCCCGGCCGAGCTGCGGGTGCTGGAAGGGAGTTACGCCGGCTACGTACTGCGGCGGCAGGCCGGGCGGGCGGGCCGGGAGCTGGGGCGGCGGGCCCGGCAGGCGCGTACGGCGACGGCGGCGCGGGCCGTCCGGGCCAGGTCCGCGGTCGCCCTCCACCGGCCCCTGGACGACGGCCTCGCGGTGTACTCGGCGTTCTCGCACCGGGGAGTGCTCGGCGACCCGGCGGCCGTCCACCGCGCGGCACGCGAACTCGCCCCGCACATCAGGGGCGTATGGGTGCTGGCCGACGAGGAGCGGGCCGCCGGGCTGCCGCCGGACACCGAGTACGTGCTGCTGGACTCGCCCGGCTACCGCAGGGTGACCGAACGGGCCACGTACTTCGTCAACAACGTCAACTGGCCCGGGGCGCTGGTCAAACGGCCGGGGAGCGTGCACATCCACACCCACCAGGGCACGCCGCTGAAGTACATGGGCGCCGATCTGCTGGACCGGCCCGGAGCCCGGCTCGGCACCGACGTGCCGCGGATGCTGCGCCGGGCCGACCGCTGGGACTACAGCCTGGTCGCCAACCGCCACTCCGAGCTGGTCTGGGAGCGCGCCTACCCCTGCCACTTCACCTCCCTGCGCACCGGCAGCCCCCGCAACGACGTGCTCGTCGGGGCGCCGGCGGAGCGCGGCCGCGCGGTCCGCGCACGGCTCGGGATCCCGGACGGCGACACGGTGGTGCTGTACGCGCCGACGCGCCGCGACTACCGCAGGGGCGGGCTGGTGGAGCGGATCGACCTCGCCCGGTTCGCCGCCGACCTGGGCGAGGGCCGCACCCTCGTCGTCCGTCTGCACCCCTCGCTGGCCGGCGGACCGGCGCGCGGGCTGGGCCTGGCGGAGCTGCACCGGCGGGGCGTGCTCGTCGACGCCACGGACGAACCGGAGGCACAGGACGTGCTGCTCGCCGCCGACGTGCTGGTCACCGACTACTCGGCCCTGATGTTCGACTACGCCAACCTGGACCGGCCGATCGTGATCCACGCCGACGACTGGGCCGCGTACCGGGCGAGCCGGGGCGCCTATCTGGACATCACGGCCGAGGCGCCGGGCCATGTCGCGCGTTCCTACCGGGAGCTCGCCTGGCTGTTCGACTCCGGGACCTGGCGGGACGAGGAGTCCGCCCGGCTGCGGGCGGCGTTCCGGGAGCGGTTCTGCGAGTTCGACGACGGCCGGGCGGCCGAACGGGTGGTGCGCACGCTGATGCTGGGCGAGCCGATGCCCGAACGGCCCGCCGGCCCGGCCCGGGTGCCGTCCCAGGCCACCGGCCGGAATCTGCTGACCCCGTCGTGAGCCCGCGCAACCTGGTCCTGCTGCTGGCCGCCGTCTTCGCGCTGCTGCAACTCGCCAACGTCACCGGCCGGGACACCCCGGACAGCAAGAACTACCTGTCGTACGCGCTGAGCCTGACCGGTGCGGACAAACGGGAGGCGGCGGCCGCCACCATCGACTACTTCTGCGCGGGCCGGGCGTCGATCGCGCACCGCGAGCAGAACGTGAACGTGGTCCGCTTCCACGCGCCGGACCCGGCCCCGCGGGTGCTGCGGGAGTGCCGGGAGCGGGAGTGGCGGCAGGTGGAGGCGCGGCTGGCGGCCGGGCAGACCGGCGGGCACACCGTGCCGTTCATGCCGGAGCGCTTCATGCGGATCTTCGAGGTGCGGCCCGGCTATCCGGTGGTCCTGGCGCCGTTCGTGTCGCTGTTCGGGGTGACCTGGGGCGTGTGGGCGGCGGGCGTGGCGGTCACCTGCGCGGGCGGGGTGCTCGCCTTCCTGGTGCTGCGCGCCCTGTCGGTGTCCGTGCCGCTCGCGCTCACCGGGCAGGCGCTGTTCATGGTCCTGCCGTGCGGGACGACGGCGATGCGCCCGATGACGGAGGGGCTGCTGCTGGCGCTCACCCTGGCCGCGCTGTGGGGCTGTGCGCTGGTGCTGGAGGGGCGCAGGACGCGGGCGGGCGTGGCGCTGGTCGGCGCGGCGCTGCTCGCGTTGTTCACCGTCAAGCACTCGCAGGCGCTGTTCCTCGGGCTGTGCCTGGCGGGCGCGGGCGCGCTGATCGCCGTACGGCGCCGGTCGCGGGGACTGCCGCCGGGGCGCGGGGTGGTGGTGCTCGCCGGGGCGGGGTGTGCGGGGGTGCTGGGCACGGTGCTGCTGTCCCGGCTGCTGGACTTTCCGTCGGTGTCGGAGAGCGTGCAGGACCTGCTCACCGATCACTTCGCCCGGCCCGACCGGGAGCGGCCCTGGGCGGAGTTCTTCCAGCTCCAGGGGAACTTCTGGATGGAGTGGCTGCGGCGGCAGGCGTGGGAGCCGGTGTTCCTGGCGTTCCTGGCGGCCGGTGTCGTGGGGGCGCGGCGGCGGCCGGCGTTCGGCGCCTTCTTGGTCGCCGCCGCCGGTACGGGGTTCCTCAACCAGGCCGGGCATCCGGACATCAACATCTGGGGCGACCGGCTGATCACGCTGGCCTGGCTGCTGCCGGTGCTGGGGGTGCCGCTGCTGCTGGAGCCGGTGGTGCGACGGGTGGCGGTGCCGGCGCAGGGGGCTTCCGTGCAGGCCGTCCGCCGACCGTGCGCCGACCGTCAAGATCACTCGATGAGGTGACGCGAGGTCATGTCATTGACCTCGCGGGGAACATACGGCAGATGTCTGGAACGCTTTTCTTCCTCACCACCCGATGAGCGCCGGAGTCCTCGTCCGGCGGACCGCCGTGCACGGTGCCACGGCGCTGCGCGGCGGCGGGTCCTGGCGCCCCACCCCGTACCAGCTGACCGGCTTCCTGTTCTGGCTCGTGATGGCGCTGGCGTACTGGAGGGTGCCGCTGTGCTGCGACGCCGGGCAGCACGCGGCGGTCGTCGAGCGCCTCAAGGCGGATCTGCTGGATCCCCGGCATCCGATGGCGGACCTGCCGGGGGCGGGCAGCCCCTACTACTCGCCGTTCGCGCTGGCGCAGGGCGTGTTCGCCCGGCTGACGGGGCTGGGCGGCTGGGAGGTCGTCAAGCTCACCGGTCCGCTGAACCTGCTGGTGCTGCTGACCGGGATCGGCCGCTTCGTGCGCGTGCTCACCCCACGCCCCTGGGCGCCGGTGCTGGCGCTCGGCGCGATGACGCTGCTGTGGGGGCTGGAGCGGGCCTGGTGGAGCGGCTATCTCAACCTGATGTCGATGACGGGCAATCTGGCCTACCCGTCGGCGTTCGCGATCGGGCTCGCCTTCTGGGCGTGGGCGCTGACGGGGGCGCGGGCCCGGGACGCGGGGGCCGTGCGGTACGTGGGTCCGGGCGGGCTGCGCCCGGTGTCCGGGTACGCGGCGCTGGGCGCGCTGTACGGGCTGATCCTGCTCGTGCATCCGATCACGGCGGTGGCGGCGGCGCTGGGGGCGGTGGCGCTGGTCGCCGGGTGGCAGCGGCGCTGGGGGCCGGCCGTCGTGGGGCGGTGGGCGCTGACGGGGGCGGTGGCCGTACTGACGGCCGCCTGCTGGCCCTACTTCGACGTGTTCGCGCTGGCCGGGGACTCCAGCGTGGACGCGATGCACCGGCGGTTGTACCTGGACCTCGGCGGGCAGTTCGGGCTGGCGCTGCTGGGGCTGCCGGTGCTGTGGCTGCGGGCGCGGCGCACCTCGTGGCGTGATCCGCTGGTGCTGATGTTCGCACTGGACTGCCTGGTGGTGGCGTACGGCTGGGTCAGCGGCCACTACACCTACGGCCGGATCCTCGGGCTCACCCTGGTGCCGCTCCAGTTCGCGCTCGCGGTGGAGCTGGCGGCGCCCCGGCCGTGGCCGGTGTGGCGGCGGCTGCTGGGCGGCGCCACGGCGGCGGGGGCGTGCGCCGGGTTCCTGACCGTGCAGGCCGGGGCGGTGGTGCCGGCCGGTTTCGAGCAGCCGCCGAGCTGGCCGGAGTACACGTGGGCCGCCCGGCACATCGGGCCGGGCGAGGTGGTGATCACCGACGGCTACTACGCCGTCCACGCGATCGCCGGGTACGGGCCGAACCTCGCCGCGCCGGCCTGGCCCGACGCGGCGCTGGACGAACGGGAGCGGCTGCGGCGGGCGGCCGACGTGCGCGCGTATCTCGACCCCGCCTCGAGCCGCGCCGAGCGCGCCGCGGTCGTCCGCCGGTACCACGCGCGCTGGCTGCTGCTGACGCCCCGGCAGCGGGTGCCCGAGGAGGCGGTGGTGGTGGCGTGGAGCCGGCGGACGGGGGAGGTGCTGGCGCGGGTCCCGGGTGTTACTCGATGACGAGGTCGACCGGGATGTTGCCGCGGGTGGCGTTGGAGTAGGGGCAGACCTGGTGGGCCTGCTCGACCAGCTTGCGGCCGGTCGCCTCGTCCACGCTGTCGGGCAGCTCGACGCGGAGCGTCACCGCGAGCGCGAAGCCCTCGCCCTGCTTGCCGAGGACGACCTCGGCGGTCACCGCGGCCTCGCTGACGTCGACCTTCGCCGCCCGGCCGACCACGCCGAGGGCGCTGCCGAAGCACGCCGCGTAACCGGCGGCGAACAGCTGCTCGGGGTTGGTGCCCTGGCCGTTGCCGCCCAGCTCCACCGGGGCGCTCAGGCCGAGGTCCAGCTTGCCGTCGGAGGTGACGGCGCGGCCCTCACGGCCGTGGGTGGCGGTGGCGACAGCGGTGTAGAGCGCGTCCATGGAAGGACCTTCCCTCTCGAGTCGTGACGCGGCCGGGCCGGTGGGGCCGGGCCGCCGAACGACCTCAAGTAGAGCACACAATTAAATTGCGCACAACTAAATGGTTCGCCGGAGCTACCCTGGACCCATGACAGCGACTCCGACTCCCCCGCCCGCGACCCAGGCGCCACCCCCGCCACCGGGCTCGGCGGACGACCTGCTCCGCCTGGACCAGCAGATCTGCTTCTCGCTGCACGCGGCGTCCCGGGCCTTCAACGGCGTGTACCGGGTGATCCTCAAGGACCTGGGGCTCACCTATCCGCAGTACCTGGTGATGCTGGTGCTGTGGGAGCGGGGCGCCCTGCCCGTGAAGAAGCTCGGCGAGCATCTGCGGCTGGACTCCGGCACGCTGTCCCCGCTGCTCAAGCGGCTGGAGGCGGCCGGTCTGGTGCGCCGGGAACGCAGTGCGCACGACGAGCGGTCGGTGGAGGTGCGCCCCACGGAGGAGGGCACCGCGCTGCGCGTGCGGGCCCTGGAGGTGCCGCGCCGGATCATGGCCTCGACCGGCTTCGAGGTCGACGAGATCCGCGATCTGAGCACCCGTCTGCACCGGCTCACCGCGGCGCTCGACACGGCGGCGGCGGAAGGCGCGTAGCGACCGGGATTCCCGCGCCGCCCCGTCCACGCAGGATCGCCAGGGCGCACCGGGGTACTAATGGGCACAGGAAAGACAAACCGCCCATAGCATCCCGAGGACGCCATGCGCCCCCACCGCCCTCAGGTCGCCGTCATCGTCATCGGCCACAACGACGCCGCCCACGTGACCGACGCCGTGCGCTCGGCGCTCGGGCAGGGCCCCGCCGTGCGCTCGGCGCTCGGGCAGGGCCCCGCCGTGCGCGAGGTCGTCGCCGTCGACGACTGCTCGACGGACGGCAGCGCCGGCCTGCTGGACCGGCTCGCGGCCGGCGAACCCCGGCTGCGGGTGATCCGGTGCCCCGTCAACAGCGGCGGCTGCGGCACCCCGCGCAACACCGGGCTCGACGCGGTGACCTCGCCGTACGTGATGTTCCTGGACAGCGACGACGTCCTGCCGCCGGGCGCGGTGGACGCGCTGCTCACCGCGGCGGCCGACGCGGACGCCGAGGTCACGGGCGGCCTGTGCGTACGCCGGGAGCTGCCCTCGGGGCGCGAGGTGCCGTGGGAGCCGGGGCTGTACGCCTCACCCGCCGTGCTCGCCCACCCCACGCGGCGCCCGCGTCTGATCCACGACACCCTGTGCGTCAACAAGCTCTACGCCACGGCCTTCCTGCGCGCACACGGCATCCGCTTCCCCGAGGGCCGGTTCCCCTACGAGGACGTGGTGTTCACCGCGCGGGTGTGGGCCGCCGGCCCGCGCGTCGCGCTGGTCCCCGACCCGGTGTACGTGTGGCACGTCCGCCGGTCGGCGCGGCGGCTGTCGATCTCGCTGGACCGCGCGGGCGTCGACAACTGGCGGGCCCGCACCCACGCGTGCCGCACCGCCCACGAGATCCTGCTGGGCGCCGGGCAGAAACGGCTGGCGCGCAGGGCGCGGGCCAAGTTCCTCGACCACGACCTGCGCATGTACGCGCGTGAGCTGCCGCTGCGCGACGAGGAGTACCGGCGGGAGTGGTGGGCGCACACCCGTGCGTTCCTCGCGGAGTACGACGCCGCCGACTGGGCCCGCGACCCGGTCGCCCCCGGCCGGCTGATCGGGCGGGTGGTGCTGGCCTCCCCCGAGCCGTGCGACCTGCCCCGGCTGCGGGAGCTGGCGGCCCGGCCGGCCCGGCTGTGCCCGCCGTACGCCCGCGCGGAGGACGGCACACCCCGCTGGTCGGCGGGCCTGCCCGGAATCACCCTGGAACCCCTGCTGACCCGCCCCGCGCCCCTCCTCCCGCTCGCCGTGGACGCGGAACTGCGCCCCCGCGCGCGGGGCGTACGGCTGCGGCTGCGCCTGCACGAGCTGTACGGCCGGGTCGCGCAGGCCGGGCCCTGGTCGGTGGAGGTGGAGTGGCGGCACCGGGACCGGACGGGCACGTCCGTCCGCCGTACGGTGCCCCTCCGGGCGGCCCCCGGGGACACCTGGACCGCCGAGACGACCGTACGGCTGGACCGGCTGGCCACGCTCGGCACGGGCGCCTGGGACCTGCGGCTGCGGGTGCGCTTCCGGGACGGGTCGAGCCGCAGGGTCACCGCGCACGCCCTCGCCGGGCCGGGACTGCTGCGCCGCCGCGCGGTGCCGAGCCCCCGCCACGGCGTGGTGCTGGTCCGGCCGTACGCCACCCACTCGGGCTCACTGGCCCTGCGCGTGGCGACCGGTGTGCGCGGAGTCGTCCCGGTGCTGCGCGGCAGGCTCTGGCGCCTGCTTCACTGAGGGCTGACCATTCTCGGCCACACGAGCACGGGCCAACGACGAGGGGACGGCCATCCATGACCTGGTTGATCACCGGCGGCGCCGGCTACATCGGGGCGCACGTCGTACGGGCGATGACCGAGGCGGGCGAAGGGGCGGTGGTGTACGACGACCTGTCCACCGGCCTCGCCGACCGGGTGCCGGACGGGGTGCCCCTGGTGGTCGGCTCGACCCTGGACGAGGAGCGGGTGGCGCGTGCCCTCACGGACCACGGGGTCACCGGCGTGGTCCACCTCGCGGCGAAGAAGCAGGTGGCCGAGTCCCTGTCGCTCCCGCTGCACTACTACCGGGAGAACGTCGAGGGCCTGCGGGTCCTGCTGGACGCGGTCACGGCGGCCGGGGTGCGGTCGTTCGTGTTCTCCTCCTCGGCGGCGGTGTACGGCATGCCGGACGTCGACCTCGTGACGGAGGAGACCCCCTGCGTGCCCATGTCGCCGTACGGCGAGACCAAGCTGGCCGGCGAGTGGCTGGTCCGCGCGGCGGGCCGAGCGGCCGGACTCTCCACGGCCTGTCTGCGCTACTTCAACGTTGCCGGCGCGGCGCGCCCGGACCTCACCGACACCGGCGTCTTCAACCTGATCCCCATGATCTTCGAGAAGCTCACGGAGGACCTGCCCCCGCGCGTGTTCGGCGACGACTACCCGACCCCGGACGGCACCTGTGTCCGCGACTACATCCACGTCGTCGACCTGGCCGAGGCCCATGTGGCGGCGGCCCGCGCGCTGCGCTCCGCGCCCGGCCGGGACCTCACGCTGAACATCGGCCGCGGCGAGGGCGTCTCCGTCCGGGAGATGATCGACCGCGTCAACGCCCTCACCGGCCACGACCGCCCGCCGGTGGTCGCCCCCCGCCGCCCCGGCGACCCGCCCAGGGTCGTGGCGTCCGCCGACCGCGCGGCCGCGGAACTGGGCTGGAAGGCCCGCCACGGCATCGACGACATGATCACCTCGGCCTGGGCGGGCTGGCTCCGGCTCCACCCGCCGGCCGGGCGGCCCTGAGAGCCGGTCACTTCCTCCAGAACAGATGGTGGGTCACGCCGCTCGGGCTGGGCACGACGTCCAGGTGGAACCGGTCGAGCAGTTCCTCGGGGGACTCCCACAGGCGCAGTCCGGACCCGAGCTTCACCGGCGAGACCGCCACATGCATGGTGTCGACGAGGTCGGCGTCGAGGAACTCCCGGATGGTGGTCACCCCGCCGCCGAGCCGGACGTCCTTGCCCTGCGCGGCCTCCCGCGCCTGCTCGAGGACGGCGGCCGGGTCGCCCGAGACGAAGTGGAACGTGGTGTCGGAGAGCGTGAACGAAGGACGCTCGTGGTGGGTCATGACGAACACCGGCGTGCGGAACGGCGGCTCGTCCCCCCACCAGCCGCGCCATTCGTGATCCTGCCAGGGCCCGCGCTGGGGCCCGAACTTGTTGCGGCCCATGATCTCGGCACCGATGTTGCGGTCGTAGTCCCGGGTGAGGTAGTCGTCGAGGCCCCGGCTCCCGCCGGGCTCCGTGCGCATGGGCCAGCTCGCCGTGGCACCGCACCAGGCGAACAGCCTTCCCGGATCGACGTGACCGAACGGCCGCTCGAGGCTCTGGTCCTCCCCGGCGGCGACGCCGTCGCTGGAGACGTTGAAGTTCTGCACCCTCAACAGCTGAGTCACGCGTTCCTCCCGTGATGTCGGACAACGGCAATGAGACTCCCGGGACCGGAGAAACTCATCGCCGGTCCACCGGATCCCTGCCGAGTCTCTCCGAGACCCTGGCGCCGAGCAGCTCGTACTCCTCGCGCAGGCGGGCGAGTCTCGGCGGGCGGGGGACGACGACGCCCTCCGTGACGATCTCCCCGGGGCCGAACTGCTCGCGGGTGAGGTCTATCTCCACGCCCGGGCCCAGGCGGTTCCACCAGTGGTAGTCCGTGCGCGTGCCGTCCACCAGGACCTCACCGCGGAGCAGTTCCCCGCCCAGCAGGTCGTTGAGCACCAGGGCGGTGACGCCGCACTGGTCCCGGGCGGGGTTGTCCGGCGTCCAGTACGGCCGGTACTCGGGCGTGCACGTGTCCGCGCCCCAACTGGCGCGGACGGCCTGTTCGATGTCGGTGAGGAGCAGCGGTGTCATGGGCCGCATCCTGGCAGCCGGCACTGACACCCGCCGTCACAGCGCCTTCAGTGCCGCCGTCGTGGCGCGGGTCAGCGCGTCCAGGTAGCCCTTCGGGAGCTTCGGGCTGCGGATGACCACCGAGCGCCAGTACAGCGGCCCCGAGATCAGGTCGAGGGCCAGGGCGTGGTCGGTGCCGGGGCGCAGGTCGCCGCGTTGCTCCGCCGCCGCGACGATGCCCTTCGCGACTCCGTCCTGGCCCTCGCGCAGCGCCTTCTGCAACGCCTCCGCGATGTCCGGGTTGCGCGCGGCCTCGGCCTGGAGGTCGGGGAGGATCTGCGAGGCGACGGGGTGGCGCAGGGCGCGGGAGGTGACCTCGTACAGCAGACGCAGGTCGCCCTCCAGGGAGCCGGTGTCCGGCGCGGGCAGGCCCTGGACGGCGATCGCGGACACCAGGTCGAGGACCAGGTGCAGCTTGGAGCGCCAGCGCCGGTACACCGCGGTCTTGCCGACGCCCGCGCGGCGCGCGGTCCCCTCGATCGACATCCGCGCGTAGCCGACCGCCGCCAGTTCCTCGAAGACGGCCGCCCGGATGGCCTCCGTCACGTCCGCCCGCAGTACGGCGGCCCCGGCGGGGGCCCTGCGGCGCGGACGCGGCTGGGGCTCGTCGGAGTTCGTCGTCATGCGGACCAGCATAGGGCGACGACGGAACGGTTGCGTTCCGACGTGCGCTCGGATTACGCTCGCGTTGCGACGATACGGTGCCGTTCCGACGCAGGAGACGTAGGAACCGTTGCCCACCCCCCTCCCCCCTAGCGAAAGCAGCGGATGGTGAGTCAGGTCCTCCACACACCACCCACCGCCCCGGCCGGCCCGACACCGGCCGAGGGCGATCTCGCGGCCCTCGCCGCCCGGCACGGGCTCACGGTCAGCGGCGCCCGCCCGTCCCTCAGGGAGTACGTCCGTCAGCTGTGGGACCGGCGGCATTTCATCCTCGCCTTCTCCCGGGCGAAGCTGACCGCGCAGTACAGCCAGGCCAAGCTCGGGCAGCTGTGGCAGGTGGCGACCCCGCTGCTGAACGCGGCCGTGTACTTCTTCATCTTCGGCCTGCTGCTGGGCGCCAACCGGGGCATCCCGAAGGACGTGTACGTGCCGTTCCTGGTGACGGGCGTCTTCGTGTTCACCTTCACCCAGAGCTCGGTCCTCGCCGGTGTGCGGGCCATCTCAGGCAACCTGGGCCTGGTGCGGGCGCTGCACTTCCCGCGGGCCTCGCTGCCGGTCTCCTTCGCGCTCCAGCAGCTCCAGCAGCTGCTGGCCTCGATGATCGTGCTGGTCCTCGTCATGGTCGCCTTCGGCAGTCTGCCCGCCCTGTCCTGGCTGCTGGTGATCCCCGCGCTGCTGCTCCAGTTCGTGTTCAACACCGGGCTGGCGCTGATCTTCGCCCGGATGGGCAGCAAGACGCCGGACCTGGCGCAGCTGATGCCGTTCGTGCTGCGGACGTGGATGTACGCGTCGGGCGTGATGTTCAGCATCCCGGCGATGCTGCACGACAAGGACGTCCCCGGCTGGCTCGCGGACGTCCTCCAGTGGAACCCGGCGGCGGTCTACATGGACCTGGTCCGCTTCGCGATGATCGACGAGTACGGGTCCTCGTACCTGCCCCCGCACGTGTGGGCGTTCGCGCTCGGCTGGGCGCTGCTGGCCGGTGCGGTCGGCTTCGTGTACTTCTGGAAGGCGGAGGAGCGGTACGGCCGTGGCTGACACCACCAACGAGCGAATTCCCACGGTCGTCGCCGACCGCGTCGACATCGTCTACCGGGTCAACGGCACCGGCGCCGGACGCGGCTCCGCCACCGCCGCCCTCAACCGGATGCTGCGCCGCAGGCAGACCGAGAAGGCATCGGGCGTGCGCGAGGTGCACGCCGTACGGGGCGTGTCCTTCGTGGCGTACCGGGGCGAGGCGATCGGGCTCATCGGCACCAACGGCTCGGGCAAGTCGACCCTGCTCAAGGCCGTCGCCGGACTGCTCCCGGTGGAGAACGGCCGGATCTACACCGACGGCCAGCCCTCCCTGCTCGGCGTCAACGCGGCGCTGATGCGCGACCTGACCGGCGAGCGCAACGTCCACCTCGGCGGGCTCGCCATGGGCATGTCCCGCGAGGAGGTCAGGTCCCGGTACGAGGAGATCGTCGAGTTCTCCGGGATCAACGAGAAGGGCGACTTCATCACGCTGCCGATGCGGACGTACTCCTCCGGCATGGCGGCCCGGCTGCGCTTCTCCATCGCCGCCGCCAAGGACCACGACGTCCTCCTCGTCGACGAGGCGCTGGCCACCGGCGACCGCTCCTTCCAGAAGCGTTCCGAGGCCCGCATCCGGGAGCTGCGGGAGCGGGCGGGGACGGTCTTCCTGGTCAGCCACAACAACAAGTCGATCCGCGACACCTGCGACCGCGTGCTCTGGCTGGAGCGGGGCGAGCTGCTGATGGACGGGCCGACGGACGAGGTCCTCAAGGAGTACGAGGCGTTCACCGGAGGCACGGACAAGGCCCGCAAGCCGCGCCCGAAGGCGGCACCCGTGCCCTCCTGAGGCGCCCGCCCGCGTGCCCTCGGGGCCTTTTCATCGTATTGATGCCAATATGACCGAAGAGGGAAGCCCGGAGGGACGTCGAGCAGCCGAAGGAGCCCCGCGATGCCCGAACTCAGCGTCGTCGTCCACGGGCCGGACATCCAGGACCACCTGACCGGCCTGCTCGACTCCCTCGCCGCGCATCCCCTCCCGGACACCGAGGTCGTCGTCGCCGCGGTCGGCGACTGGGCCCGCGACACGGCGGAGCGGCACGCTCCGGACGTCCAGGTGGTGCCCCTGCCCGACGGCACGTCCGACGCGGCGGCCCGGGCGGCGGGGGCCGCGCGGGCCACCGGCCGCTGGCTGCACTTCGTCCGCGCCAAGGACGGCCTGCCGCCCGGCAGCACCCGCACGGTCGCCGAACGGGTCGCCGAACTCTCCGGCACCGTGGACGTCCTGCTCCTCGACCACCTCCGCAGCACCTGGCGCAGCTCCGGGCTGCCCTCGGCGGACGGTCCCCTGCTCGCCCGCGCGGGCCGCACCGACCTCGCCCTCGACGACAGCGCCTACCTGCTGCGGCTGACCCCGCTGCTCGGCACCCGGGTGCTGCGTACCCGCTTCTGGCGGGCGCACGAAGAGCAGCTCACGACCGACGACGAGCCGAGCGCCGCCCTCGCCGCCCTGCTGCTCGCCGACCGCGTCGCCGCCCTGCCGCACATCGCCTACGAGGACCGCCGGCTGCGGCCCGCCGGCCTCCCCCCGGTCACCGCCGAGCGGCACTACGCGCTCGTCGACCGCTACGAGCGCCTCCTCGACCTCGCCCGCGAACGCCCCGCCGTGTACACGGTGCTCTACGAGATCATGGTCCGCGACTGCCTGCGCGCGTTCACCCGCGGCGGCATGCCGGACGACGTGGCCCGGGAGTTCTTCCACCGGGCCTCCGTGGCCGCGCTGCGCCGCCGCCCCGAGGGCCACCGGCGCCCCGCAGGCTTCGAGGGCATCCGCCGCTCCCTGCTCGAAGAGGGCGCCTACACCAAGTACCGCGCCTTCCAGGCCGCCAACCGCACCCGCCGTGCCGTGCGGTCCACGGTGCGCACCGGCCGGCGCCGGCTCGGCACCCGGGTCCGCGACCTCCAGTACCGCGCGGCCCTGCACCGCCCCGTCGACCCCCACCTCGCGGTGTTCGCCGCCTACTGGTACCGCGGGGTGGCCTGCAATCCGGCCGCGATCGCCGCGAAGCTCGCCGAGCTCGCCCCGCACATCCACCCCGTGTGGGTGGTGACCGACCGGAACGCCGCCCTGCTCCCGCCCGGCACCGACCACGTCGTCCCCGGCACCCGCCGCTACTGGGAGACGCTCGCCACCGCGAAGTACCTCGTCAACAACGTGAACTTCCCGAACGCGGTGGTCAAACGCCCCGACGCGGTCCACGTCCAGACCCACCACGGCACCCCGCTCAAACGCATGGGCCTGGACCAGCTGCCGTTCCCGGCCGCCGCTCAGGGCCTGGACTTCGACGCACTGCTGGAACGCATCGACAAATGGGACTTCAGCATCTCCAGCAACAGCCACACCACCCGCATGTGGGAACGGGCGTACCCGTCGCGGTTCGTCTCGCTCGACCACGGCTATCCGCGCAACGACGTCTACTACACGGCCGGGGCCGACGACATCCGCGCGATCCGCGCACGCCTCGGCATCGCCCCCGGCCGCCGGGCCGTCCTCTACGCGCCCACGCACCGCGACTACGAGGCCGGCTGGACCCCGCGCCTGGACCTCGCCGTCCTCGCGGACCGGCTCGGCGAGGACACCGTCCTGCTGGTGCGCGGCCACTACTTCTACGACGGTGCCGCCTCCCCGCTCACCGGCCTGCGCCGCTCCGGGCGGGTCGTGGACGTCTCGTCCTACGACCCGGTCGAGGAGCTGTGCCTGGCCGCCGACGCCCTGGTCACGGACTACTCCTCGATCATGTTCGACTACGCCAACCTGGACCGCCCGATCGTCGTCCACGCCGACGACTGGGAGACGTACCGCACGACGCGCGGCGTCTACTTCGACCTGATGGCCGAGGCGCCCGGCCCGGTGGCCCGCACCCAGGAGGAGCTGACCGAGATCCTCACCACCGACGCCTGGCGCGACGAGAACGCGGCGAAGGCGCGGGCCGCCTTCCGGCGCCGGTTCTGCGAGTACGACGACGGCCGCGCCGCCGAACGCGTCGTACGCAGGGTCTTCCTCGGCCAGGACGAGGCCTCGCTGCCGCCGGTGCTGCCGCTAGAGGAGCGCACCCCCGCGCCGACCCCCGAGGAGGCGTCGTGAGCACCCCGCGGCTCCCCGACGTCACCGTGACGGTGATCGTCCACAACGACGCCGAACGGCTGCCCCGCGCGGTGGAGTCCGTCCGCCGCCAGACCCACCGGAACGTCGAGATCGTCATCAGCGACGACCACTCGACGGACGACACGCCCCGGGTGGCGCGGGCGCTGGCCGCCACCGACGGCCGTATCCGCTATCTGCGGCTGCCGGAGAACAGCGGCGGGTGCAGCGCGCCGCGCAACCGGGCGCTGGAGATCGCGCGGGCGCCGTACCTGATGTTCCTCGACAGCGACGACGAACTCCCTCAGGAGTCGGTCGCGTCGCTGCTCGCCGCGCACCGCGAACGCGACATCGACTTCGCGATGGGCGCCGTGCGGCGCGTCCGGGTGGACACCGGACGCCGCTCCACCTGGATGCCGCACCTCGTGCGCGAGCGCCGCACCCTGGACGGCATCGAGACCGACCCGCGGCTGTTCTTCGAGCACCTGTCCACCAGCAAGATGTACGCCCGCGCCTTCCTCGACCGGCACGACCTGCGCTTCCCCGAGGGCATCCACTACGAGGACCAGCTGTTCTCGGCCCAGGCGTACTGTCTGGCGAAGCGGTTCACGATCATCCCGGAGCCGGTGTACCTCTGGTACGTCGCCCCGTACGCGGGCTCCGACGCGGCGTCCATCTCCAACCAGCGTCATCTGCTCACCAACGTCCGCGACCGGATCCACGTCCAGCGGCTGATCGACGCGTTCCTGGCCGAGAGCGGGCACGAGGCGCTGCGCGAGGACAAGGACCACAAGTTCCTGAAGCACGACTTCCGGATGTACGCGGGCGATCTGCCCTACCGGGAGGAGGAATGGCTGGACGCCTTCGCGGACCTGGTGAACCCGTACCTGGAGACCCTGTCGCCGGGCGCGTACGCCAGGCTGCCCCGGGCCGAGCGGGTGGTGCTCCAGCTGATCCGCGACCGGCGGCTGTCGGAGGTGCGGTGGGCCGCCCGGGGGCTGGGGCACGGTGTCGCCCCGAGGGAGCTGACCACGGGCCCGGACGGGCGCGTCTACTGGGGCGGGCTGGTCCCCGAGTCCACCGGCGCCCGCCGCGAGCTGGACCTGACCGAGCTGGAGCTGGACACCCGCCCGTTCGCCGGCGCCCAGTTCCGCCATGAGATCACGGAGATCACCCGGGGCCCGGGGGCCTCCGTCGACCTGGCCGTCCGCACCTACGACCCGGCCCTGCGCCTCCCGGTCGGCCCGCAGCGCGCGAGCCTGCTCATCTCCCCCGGGCGCCGCCGCCTCTCCGTCCCGTTCCGTCTCCTCCCGGTCCGCCCCGGGGTCTTCGAGGGCCGGGTCCGTCTCGACCCGGCGACCGCGCGCCTCCCGCTGAGCGGCTTCGCCGGGGTGCGTCATCCGATGGTCCGGCTCACCTGCCGGGGCCAGGGCAACCGGGGCCTGCTGCTGGCCCCGCTCACCTTCCCCTCCCTGACCGCCCGCGTCCCCTACCACTCCGGCGCGGCCCCGCACCAGGTCACCATCGAGCCCGAGGGCCACGGCCCGGGCCGCCTCCAACTCCGCTGGCAGCCAACGGGCCTGACAGCAAGAGTCCTCCGCCCCGCAGCCCACCACCTGACCGGCCCCCGAACCCGCCGAGCGGCCCGCCTACTGGCCAGCGCACTCCGCTAGCCCGTTCTCAGCCCGTCCGGCGGCATCCCAGCCCGTCCGGCGGCACCATCAGCCCCTCCGGCGGCACCATCAGCCCCTCCGGCGTTTGAGGAGCGGGGGTCCGGGGGCAGCGCCCCCGGGGAACGGGAACGGGAAGGGGCGGCGGGGGCGAAAAACCCTCACCGCACCGCATACAGCACCCACCCCTCCGGCCCCCGGCCCACCACCCGCAGCCCCCGATCGTCCCCCAGCGCACCCCCACGCCCCACCACCCATCGAACCCCGTACTCCCGCTCAATCCCCCGCCGCACGGCCCCCGCCGTCCCCTCCCCGAAATACACCCCCGTGTCCACCACCCGCCGCCCCTCATCCGGCAGGAAGAAATCGGGATACCCCGGAGCCACCGTGTACGCCCCATACGCCGGAATCTGACGCGCCGCCCGCCCCTCGGCCATGACCACATCCCCGTACCCCACCCACCGCGTGATCCACTGAAACCCCGCCCACACCCCCCGGTACCTCTCCTCGACCACCCCCGGCAGCACCCCCCGCGGAACCACGTACCCGACCGTCCCCACCTGCGCCCACCCACCCACCACCAACGCCCCGGCAAGCACCCCCGCCCAAACGCCCCGCACCCACCGCCGCCCCGCCCCGAAAACCTCCAGCGCCGCCGCGAGCTGAGCCGGGATCACCACGGCAGGCAGGGCACGCCCCCACGAGTAGTGCCCGCTCAGCCACCCCGCCCCCACCACCAGCACCCCCAGCGCGAAGAAGAGCACCAGCGGATCCCGCCGGTCCCGCCGTCCCCGTGCCACCAGCGCGGCCGCCCCGAGCAGCACCAGCCCGTACCGCGCCACCGGATGCCCGTACAGCACCCGGTGCACCTCGTCGAGCCCGGTCCCGGCGCCGAACAGCGCGTAGAAGTCGTAGTACGGCCAGACCCACAGCACCACCGCCCCGACCATCAGCCCGGCGCCCAGCCGCACCCACACCCCACGCCCGGGACGGGCGCCCCGCGCCGCGAGCACCGTCGCTGCGGCGCCCAGCGTGGCCACGACCCCCGAGAACTGATGGCAGAGCAGGATCACC
Source organism: Streptomyces sp. NPDC031111 (assembly GCF_055570675.1). Lineage (NCBI taxonomy): Bacteria > Bacillati > Actinomycetota > Actinomycetes > Kitasatosporales > Streptomycetaceae > Streptomyces > Streptomyces sp. NPDC031111. The sequence goes on along the minus strand of NZ_JBVIGS010000001.1, from coordinate 28,262 downwards.
GCCCACAGCACCCCGAGGGAGAGCCACCCGCCCCAGCCGGCCGGCCGGCGCAGCGCCCCCGCCAGCCAGGCCCAGAAGTGGAAGGCGAGCCCGAGCGTGAACGTGCTCGGGTACGACACCGTCAGCGCGAGCGAGTTCAGCCCCGTGAAGCCGCTCCACAGGAAAGGGCCGGTGCCCCACAGCAGCAGCAGGCTCAGCAGGGCGAGCGCGGGCGCGGCCCGGTGCGCGCTCAGCGTCCGCACATACCGCCACACCCCCGTGACCAGCAGCGCCAGCCCGGCCACGGCGGCCAGCCGCAGCACTTCGAACACCGACAGCCCCGTCACCCGGGCGACGACGCCGAGCAGCAGCGTCCACGGCGAGTAGTACGGGCTCGGGGTGTCCGCGTCGACCAGCGGGTTGCCGGGGTCGAGCGGACCGTGCCGCAGCCGCTGCACCGTCGCCGCGTGCATGCCCAGGTCCCCGACCCAGGGCAGCCGCACGATCACCAGCGCCATGAGGGCGAGGACGAGTCCGGCGGCGGCGAGGGCTATGGTCCGGCCGAGGGCCGCCGGATGGGTTCCGGCGCGGCGCGCACCGGCCTTCCCCGGCGCGGCGGACGACGAGAATCGGACAGTCACATAGAAGCCATTGCCCGGAACGGCGAACCCGCACCGCATACCGGCCGATGCCCACCTAAGGCACCACACCGCATGAGGGCGCCCCGGGCCGTCGGACCCGGGGCGCCCTCACACACACCTGCGCCTACGAGTGCGACCGCAGCAGCGTCCGCATCGTCCGCATCGCCACCGACAGGTTGGCGAGGTCGAAGGCGTCGGAGCCGTGGATCTCCTCCAGCGTGGTACGGGCCCGGCCCAGCAGCGCCGCGTTCTTCTGCTCCCACAGCTTGAAGCGCTGCGGCGGCGTCGACGAGCCGTTGCCCTCCGCCAGCACGTCCGCGGTCACCGCCGCGTGCGCCGCGTACAGGTCCTCGCGGATCGCCGCGCGGGCCATGGACTGCCAGCGGTCGGCGCGCGGCAGCTCGATGATGCGGTCCATCAGCTGGGTGATGCGCAGCCGGTCACCGAGGTCGTAGTACACCTCGGCGACGTCCATCGGGTCCTTGCCCATCCGGTCGGCCACCGACACGATGTCGAGGGTCGGGAAGGCGGAGGAGAACCCGGCGACCCGCGTGGCGAGCTCGTCCGGGACGCCGGCGCCGCTCAGCTCGTCGTAGATCTTCTGGTACCAGTCGAGGTCCGCGCCGCGCAGCAGCTTCGGCAGCTGCGACCAGACCTGCTCGACGCCGTCGGCGAAGAACGACACCGTCTCCTCGAGCTCCAGCGGCTGCGGCCGGTTGTTGAGCAGCCAGCGCGTGCCGCGCTCCACCAGCCGGCGCGAGTGCAGCCGGATGCGGGTCTGGACGTCCGCGTCCACCGTGTTGTCGAGCGCCTCGACCCCGTCCCACACCACGGAGGAGCGGAAGATCGCGCGGGCCGCGGTCTGCGCCCGGACGATCTCCTCCAGCGACGCGCCGGTCTCCTCGCGCAGCCGGTGCAGATACGTCGTACCGCCCGTGTTGACCGTGTCGTTGACCAGCACCGTCGTGGTGATCTCACGGCGCAGCGGGTGGGTGTCGATCCGGTCGAGGAACTGCTCGCGCAGCGCCGTCGGGAAGTACGCGTGCAGCAGCACCTTCAGATACGGGTCGTCGGGCAGCGAGGTCGCCAGCAGCTCCTCGGCGACCGTGATCTTCGTGTACGCCAGCAGCACGGCCGTCTCCGGCCCGGTCAGGCCCTGCCCGGAGGCGAGCCGCTCGCGGATCTGGCGGTCGGTGGGCAGGAACTCCAGGGCCCGGTCCAGATGGCCCTCGCGCACCAGATGCTTCAGGAAGCGCTGCTGCGCGTGCATCATGTCCTTGGACTGGGCCAGCGCGTTGGCGATCGCGGTGTTCTGCGCGTAGTTGTTGCGCAGCACCAGCCGGCCGACCTCGTCGGTCATCTCGGCGAGCAGCTTGTTGCGCTGCTTGACGGTCATGTCGCCGTCCTTGACCAGGCCGTTCAGCAGGATCTTGATGTTCACCTCGTGGTCGGAGGTGTCCACGCCGGCGCTGTTGTCGATCGCGTCGGTGTTGATCCGGCCGCCCCGCAGCGCGAACTCGATCCGGCCGAGCTGGGTGCAGCCCAGGTTGCCGCCCTCGCCGACGACCTCGACCCGCAGGTCCTTGCCGTCGACGCGGATGGCGTCGTTGGCCTTGTCGCCGACGTCGGCGTTCGACTCGGTGGACGCCTTGACGTACGTACCGATGCCGCCGTTCCACAGCAGGTCCACCGGGGCCCGGAGGATGGCCTTCATCAGGTCGGCAGGGGTCACCTTGGTGACGCCGGGCTCGATGCCGAGGGCCTCGCGGATCTGCGAGTTGACCGGGATGGACTTGGCGCTGCGCGGGAAGATCCCGCCGCCGGCCGACAGCAGCTCGGTGTTGTAGTCGGCCCAGGAGCTGCGCGGCAGCTCGAACAGACGGCGGCGCTCGGCGTAGGAGACGGCCGCGTCGGGGTTGGGGTCGATGAAGATGTGCCGGTGGTCGAAGGCGGCGACCAGGCGGATGTGCTCGCTGAGCAGCATGCCGTTGCCGAACACGTCACCGGACATGTCGCCGATGCCGACGACCGTGAAGTCCTGGGTCTGGGTGTCCACGCCCAGCTCCCGGAAGTGCCGCTTCACGGACTCCCAGGCGCCGCGGGCGGTGATGCCCATGCCCTTGTGGTCGTAGCCCGCGCTGCCGCCGGAGGCGAAGGCGTCACCGAGCCAGAAGTTGTACGACTCGGCGACCTCGTTGGCGATGTCCGAGAAGGTCGCGGTGCCCTTGTCGGCCGCGACGACCAGGTAGGTGTCGTCCTCGTCGTGCCGGACGACGTCCGCCGGGGGCACGACCTCGCCGGCCACCATGTTGTCGGTGATGTCCAGCAGCGCCGAGATGAACGTCCGGTAGCTGGCGATGCCCTCGGCCAGCCAGGCGTCACGGTCCACGGCCGGGTCGGGCAGGTGCTTGGCGACGAAGCCGCCCTTGGCGCCCACCGGCACGATGACGGTGTTCTTCACCATCTGCGCCTTGACCAGGCCGAGGATCTCGGTCCGGAAGTCCTCCTTGCGGTCCGACCAGCGCAGACCACCGCGCGCGACCTTGCCGAAGCGCAGGTGCACGCCCTCGACGCGCGGCGAGTACACCCAGATCTCGAACGCCGGGCGCGGCGCCGGGAGGTCCGGGATGGCCGTCGGGTCGAACTTCATGGAGACGTAGTCGTGCGGCACGCCGCCGCTCGCCTCCTGGAAGAAGTTGGTGCGCAGCGTCGCCTTGATGACGGTGAGGAACGAGCGCAGGATGCGGTCCTCGTCCAGCGAGGCGACCTGGTCGAGGGCGGCGTCGACCTCCTCCAGCAGCGCGTCCACCAGCTCGTACCCGGCACGCTGCCGGTCCGGCGACATCCGCGCCTCGAACAGGGAGACGAGCAGCCGGGTGGTGTGGACATTGTTCCGGAGGGTGTCCTCCATGTAGTCCTGGCTGAAGGTGGAGCCCGCCTGGCGCAGGTACTTGGCGTACGCCCGCAGCACCACGGCCTGCCGCCAGTTCAGCCCGGCGCGCAGCACCAGGGCGTTGAACCCGTCGTTCTCCGCCTTGCCGGTCCAGGTCGCCTCGAAGGCGTCCTGGAACCGCTCACGGGCGTCGTCCCCGAGGTAGTCGGCGCCCGCGCTGGGCATCCGCAGACCGAAGTCGTAGATCCAGGCCACGCTGCGGTCGGCGCACCGCAGCTCGTACGGCCGCTCGTCGACGACCTCGACACCGAGCCGCTGGAGCACGGGCAGCACCGCGGACAGGGAGACGGCCTCCCCCTTGCGGTAGATCTTGAAGCGGCGCTCGTCGGCGGCCGCGCCCACCGGTTCGTACAGGCTGAGCGCGAAGTCCCGCTGCTCGTCGAGCTCCTCGACGCGGACCAGGTCGGCGACCGCGCTGCGCGGGGTGTGGTCGGCCTTGTAGCCCTCGGCGAAGGCGCCCGAGTAGCGGCGCAGCAGCTCGGCGGCGCGCTCCTCGCCGAACTCGGCGTTCAGCGCCTCGGCGAAGCCGTCGGCCCAGGAACGGGCGGCCTCGACGAGCCGGGCCTCGATGCGCTCCTTGTCGGCGTCGGACAGCTCCGGCAGCTCGGTGCCCTGCGGGACCCGGACCACGAAGTGCAGTCGGGAGAGGACGGACTCGGTGTTCCAGGCGGTGAAGTCGACGCTGATGCCGCCGAGCTCCTCCTTGAGGATGTCGATGATCCGCAGCCGGACACCGGTGGTGTAGCGGTCGCGCGGCAGGTAGACGAGGGCGGAGTAGTAGCGTCCGTACTCGTCCTGGCGCAGGTAGAGCCGCAGCCGGCGGCGCTCCTGGAGGTACAGCACCGACGTGACGATGGACTGGAGCTCGGCGGGCGGGGTCTGGAACAGCTCGTCGCGCGGGTAGGTCTCCAGGATCTGGAGCAGGTCGCGCCCGTCGTGGCTGTGCGGCGAGAAGCCGGCGCGCTCCAGGACCTCCTCGACCTTGCGGCGGATCACCGGCACCCGGCGCACGGACTCGGTGTAGGCGGCGGACGAGAACAGTCCGAGGAAGCGCCGCTCACCGACGACGTTGCCGTCCGCGTCGAACTTCTTGACGCCGATGTAGTCCAGGTACGACGGCCGGTGCACGGTGGCCCGGCTGTTCGCCTTGGTCAGCACCAGCAGCTTGTGCTCGCGCGCCTTGGCGCGGGCGTCGGCGGGCAGCCGTTCGAAGGACGGGCTGACCGGGTGGCTCTCGTCGGTGGCGTGGTGCGGGTCGGAGCGCAGGATGCCGAGGCCGGTGCCGGGAACGGCGGCCAGCGAGTCGTCCTCGCGCAGCTCGTACTCGCGGTAGCCGAGGAAGGTGAAGTGGTCGTCGGCGAGCCAGCGCAGCAGCTCACGGGCCTCCTCGACCTGCGGCGCGGGCAGGTCGGCGGGGACGGGCTCGTCGGGCAGCGCCTCGGCCAGCGCGGTCGCGGCCTGGCGCATCTTGCCCCAGTCCTCGACGGCCTCGCGGACGTCGGAGAGCACGCGCAGCAGGTCGGAGGTGATCTGCTTGAGGTCGCCGCGGTCGGTCTCGCGGTCGATCTCCACATGGATCCAGGACTCGACGTGCGCGTCGTGCGGAAGGTCGCGGGCGTCGTGCGGGAGGTCCCCGCTGGGCGGGGTGGTGAGCACCTCGATCAGCTTGCCGGTGACGTCCCGGCGGACCACGAACTGCGGGTGGATGACGACGTGGATGCCGCGGCCCTGGCGGGTCAGCTCATTGGTGACGGAGTCGACCAGGAAGGGCATGTCGTCGGTGACGACCTCGACGACGGAGTGGCTGCACGTCCAGCCGTTCTCCTCGACGGTCGGGGTGTGGACGCGGACGTTGGCCGTGCCCTGGGGACGGCTCTCGGCGAGCCGGTAGTGCGAGTAGGCGGCTCCGAAGATGTCGACCGGGTCGCGGTCGGTCAGGTCCTCCGGGGCGGTGTGCAGGTAGTAGCGCTGGAGGAACTCGAGCACGGTGTCCCGGTCGGGCATGCCCTTGTCCGTCGTCCCAGTCGGCAGTTTCCCCCCGGCCGGGCTGTTCTCAGCTACCCGGGCCGCCCTCTCGAGCAGCTCGGCCTTGGCTTCGTCCAGCTTGGTCTGCATGGTCCTCTGGCTCCTGTCGCGCGCCGTTGCGTGACGTAGAAGGAAGTACGGTCTCCGGCCTCGTGGTGCGGTGGCATGACGCGGGGTGTCCGGTCGGTGCCGACGCTATGCCGCGAGGTGAAGTGAGCGGGGGCTTCTCGGCCGAATTCGACGCGCCCGACGGGTGGTACGCCGCGCTGCGCGACGCCGTTCCCGGGGTGGTGCGTCGCGTCCCGGGTGCCCTTCTGGCCCCGTGCCGCCCGCGAAGACCAGCGACCGCCACCCGGTCACGGATGTCTTCCGTGCTCGCCGGGCGCACAGCAGGGACACCGAGGCCCCCGCGAGCTATCGCGCTGATCACGCCACCAAGGCTATCGCTCCTTACAGGGCCTCCGTCATGAGCCGTATGTGTACAAAACCAGGCCCCGAACTTTGACGTTCTGCACAGTGCGGCCGGCGGGCGCCCCTTCAGCGCCGGACAGGACCACGCACCCAGGGGCGCGGGGAACCGCGCGATCAACCACGACGAACCCGCACCCGCCCACGCGCCGCAGGCGTCAGGCAGCCGCCAGGCGCTCCGCCTCCGCCACGGCCTCACGCAGAGTGTCCACCACCGGGACGCCCACCGCTTCCAGGCTGGCCCGGCCGTGGGAACCGCCGGTGTACAGCACGGCGCGGGCTCCCACGTGCCGGGCGGCCAGCGCGTCGTCGGCGGCGTCCCCGATCACCACCGTGCGTGCCGGGTCGACGCCGGTCAGCGCGCCGAGGTGGCGCACCATGTGCTCCGCCTTGCTGCCCCCGGAGGGTCCGGTCCGGCCGTCGACCCGTATGAAGTGCGCCTCGATCCCGAAGCCCCGCACCAGGGGGACCAGGTCCTCATGTCCGTACATGCTGAGGATCGACTGGCTGCGGCCCGCCGACGCCCACCCCGTCAGCAGGTCCTCCACGCCGTCGGCGAGCCGGCACCGCACCCGGTGCTCCGTGTAGTAGCGGTGGAAGGTGGCGTCCATCAGCTCCCACTCGGCCTCGCTCGGCAGCCGCCCCATCAGCCGCTCGTAGAACTTCGGCACCGGCACGCAGTACAGCTCCCGGTACCGCTCCAGGGTGATCGGCTCCAGGCCCAGCTCGGCGAACGCCGCGTTCGTCGCTCCGATGACCGCGTCGACATCGTGGAACAGCGTGCCGTTCCAGTCCCAGACGATGTGCGCCTCCGTGTGCGTGCCCATGCCGGAAAACGTACCCTCCCGCACTGACATCGACGAGAACGGCGGGTCAACCGACGAGGTTGGGGATCTCCTGCGTGGCGTACCACAGCAGCTCGTGGTCCTCCGCGCCGTCCACCGTGAACTGCGCGTCGTCGTCCCCGCCGTCCGCGGCGGGCAGCGCGGCCGCGGCCGCCGCCACGTCCGCCTCCGCGTCCGCCGCGTCCACGTGCACCGCGGCGGCCTTGGCCAGCCGTACGGCCCCGGCGACCCGCACCTCGCCGAGCGCGGCCGGGTCGAGGCCGCGGTCCGGGTCGGTCGCCGCGGTGTCGTCGGACACGTCGACGGCGACCACGACCCGACGGCGCGGCGCGGCGGCGTCGGCCGCCAGCAGCCGCAGGGAGGCCAGCGCGGCCCGGCTGAGCGCGGCGTACTCCAGCTCCTCGATGTCGTCGGAGAGGTACCACTCGCGCAGGGCGGGCGTCACGGCGTACGCGAGGAACGGCCCCTCGCCCAGCGCACCCTTCCGGTACGCCTCGGCGAGCCCGGGGAGGGTCAGGGGGACGTAGACGCGCATGGTCGGCCGCTTTCGTGTGATCGGGGCTCCGCAGGGCCTTCAGGATACGTGCGGGTGTCCCCCATCGGGTTCCCGCCCACCTCCCCGGCCACGTCCACCCACGTCCCGAAACTCACCCGGCGCGCCCGCCCCAGCACGCCCGAGAACACCCGCCGACCACCCTGATAGGTGAACTTCCCACAGACCGGAACCCACCCCCGCCCCTCCTTGCCGCCGCCACCCCCCGCCCCGTACAAGATCCCCAACCACGAAGTTACTGCCCGGTATCCCCGGGCCACCGAAACGGGGCCCCATGCACAAGATCATGACCAGATCCCAACACCCCCACCCGAGCACCCGTCCCCAGCCGGAGCCCACCGCAACCGCCCCGACCGGCACCACCCCACCCCGCATCCCCACCACCCGGACCACTGCCCCGCCCCCGCCCGGGGGACGTCGCCCAGCCGCCAAACCCCTCTCCGCCCGGCGCCCCACCGACAACCGCCCACCAGGCCGAGCGCCCCGGGGCCGACGCCCCGTAGCACCGACCCCGCCGGCCAGGAGCGCCCTGAAGACACCCGCCCCCGGCCCCGCCCAGACCACCGCCCCGCCCCCACACCGCCGCCCCGCCATCCCCCAACCCCGCCCCACAGACCGCTTCGCGGAACTACTGCTCGCCGTCCTCAGCGGCCAACGCCCCGTACACGCCATGCTCCGCCACACCGCCGGCCCCGCCTACGACGACCTGATCCGGCTCGCCGAGCGAGGACCGCTCCGCACCCGCGGCCCCCGCCCCGTCGTGCGCGACATCGGCTGGTTCGAGCCCCGCGAGGGCGCCATCGAGGCATTCGCCCGGATCGGCGCCGGAGACAGGCTCCGCGCCATGGCCTTCCGCCTGGAACAGGGCCGGGACCTGCGCTGGCGCTGCACCGCGGTGGAGCTGGGCGGCCCCCGCCCCCAGCACCGCGCAAGCACCCCCTGAGCACGCGCGACGGCCGAGGGCCGGACACCCTGGGGTGCCCGGCCCTCGGCCGCACTCACTACCGCTCCATACAGAGCGGCACCGCTCACTTCTTGCGGCGACGCCCGCCCTTCGCCTGCTTGCGCCGCTCCGCGCGCGTCAGCCCGTCCGCCTCGGAGCGCACCGGCTCCTCGTCGGTGGCGAAGTCACCCTCGATGGTGCCGCCCTCGCCGTCCACCGTCGGCGCCGAGAAGTGCAGGTTCCGCCGCTGCGGGGCGTCGAGCCCCTTGGCACGGATCTCCGGGCGGGGCCCCGCCTGCGCGGGTACCGCGTCCTGCTTCTCCAGGTCGGCGACCGGCTTGGCGTCCTCGACCGGAACTTCCTCGACCTGCTGCTCGACCTGGACCTCCAGGTTGAACAGATAGCCGACGGACTCCTCCTTGATGCCGTCCATCATCGCGGTGAACATGTCGAAGCCCTCCCGCTGGTACTCGACCAGCGGGTCCTTCTGCGCCATCGCGCGCAGGCCGATGCCCTCCTGGAGGTAGTCCATCTCGTAGAGGTGCTCGCGCCACTTGCGGTCCAGGACCGACAGCACGACCCGGCGCTCCAGCTCACGCATGATCTCGGAGCCGAGCTGCGCCTCGCGGGCCTCGTACTGGGCCCGGACGTCGTCCTTGATGGACTCGGAGATGAACTCGGCGGTCAGCCCGGCCCGGTCGCCGGCGGCGTCCTCCAGCTCCTCGATGGTGACGCTCACCGGGTACAGCTGCTTGAAAGCGCCCCACAGCCGGTCCAGGTCCCAGTCCTCGGGGAAGCCCTCGGCGGTCTCGGCCTGGACATAGGCGTCGATGGTGTCGTCCATGAAGTGCTGGACCTGCTCGTGGAGGTCCTCGCCCTCCAGAACGCGGCGCCGCTCGCCGTAGATGACCTCGCGCTGCCGGTTGAGGACCTCGTCGTACTTCAGGACGTTCTTACGCGTCTCGAAGTTCTGCGTCTCCACCTGCGACTGGGCGGACGCGATCGCGCGGGTGACCATCTTGTTCTCGATCGGCACGTCGTCCGGCACGTTCGCCATGGACATCACGCGCTCGACCATCTGGGCCTTGAACAGCCGCATCAGGTCGTCGCCGAGCGAGAGGTAGAACCGGGACTCGCCGGGGTCGCCCTGACGGCCGGAACGACCGCGCAGCTGGTTGTCGATGCGCCGCGACTCGTGCCGCTCGGTGCCGAGGACGTACAGCCCGCCGGCCTTCTCGACCTCGTCCTTCTCGGCCTTGACCGCGTCCTCGGCCCGCGCGAGCGCCTCGGGCAGGGCGTGCGCCCACTCCTCGATGTGCTCCTCGGGGTCGAGGCCGCGCTGGCGCAGCTCCGCCTCGGCGAGATCCTCGGGGTTGCCGCCGAGCTTGATGTCCGTACCACGGCCGGCCATGTTGGTGGCCACGGTGACGCTGCCCTTGCGGCCGGCCTGGGCGACGATCTGCGCCTCGCGCTCGTGGTGCTTGGCGTTCAGCACCTCGTGCTGGATGCCGCGCTTGCTGAGCTGCTGCGACAGGTACTCGGACTTCTCCACCGAGGTCGTGCCGACGAGGATCGGCTGACCCTTGCGGTGCTTCTCCTCGATGTCGTCGACGACCGCCTCGAACTTGGCGACCTCGGTGCGGTAGATCAGGTCCGACTGGTCCTTGCGGATCATCGGCCGGTTGGTCGGGATGGGCACCACGCCGAGCTTGTAGATCTGGTGGAACTCGGCGGCCTCGGTCATCGCCGTACCGGTCATGCCGGAGAGACCGGGCATCTCCTTGCCGTCGTGGTCGTGGCGCTTGTACAGGCGGAAGAAGTTCTGGAGCGTGATCGTGGCGAGGGTCTGGTTCTCGTCCTTGATCGGCACCGCTTCCTTCGCCTCGATGGCCTGGTGCATGCCCTCGTTGTAGCGGCGGCCGGCGAGGATACGGCCGGTGTGCTCGTCGACGATCATGACTTCGTCATCGATGATGACGTAGTCCTTGTCCTTCTTGAAGAGCTCCTTGGCCTTGATGGCGTTGTTCAGGTAGCCCACCAGCGGGGTGTTCACCGACTCGTACAGGTTGTCGATGCCCAGCCAGTCCTCGACCTTGCTGACGCCGGACTCGTGGATGGCGACCGTGCGCTTCTTCTCGTCGACGTCGTAGTCGCCGGTCTCCTCGATGCCCTTGAGCGGCTGGCCGGCCTCGCCGCGCTTGAGGCGCTTGACCAGCTTGGCGAAGTCGCCGTACCACTTGGTGGCCTGGTCGGCGGGGCCGGAGATGATCAGCGGCGTACGGGCCTCGTCGATGAGGATGGAGTCGACCTCGTCGACGATGGCGAAGTTGTGGCCGCGCTGGACGAGCTCTTCCTTGGACCACGCCATGTTGTCGCGCAGGTAGTCGAAGCCGAACTCGTTGTTCGTGCCGTAGGTGATGTCGCTGGCGTACTGCTCGCGGCGCTGGGCCGGCGTCATGTTGGCGAGGATGCAGCCGACGCTCAGGCCCAGGAAGCGGTGGACGCGGCCCATCATCTCGGAGTCGCGCTCGGCGAGGTAGTCGTTGACCGTGATGATGTGGACGCCCTCGCCGGACAGGGCGTTCAGATACGCGGGCAGGGTACCGACGAGGGTCTTGCCCTCACCGGTCTTCATCTCGGCCACATAGCCCATGTGCAGGGCGGCACCGCCCATGATCTGGACGTCGTAGTGCCGCTGGCCCAGGACGCGCTTGGCGGCCTCGCGCACGGTGGCGAAGGCCTCGGGGAGCAGGTCGTCCAGGCTCTCACCGTCGGCGTACCGCTGCTTGTACTCATCGGTGAGGGCCCGCAGCTCGGCGTCGGAGAGGCCTTCGAAGTCCTCTTCGATGGAGTTGACCTGGTCCGCGATGCGGTGCAGCTTGCGCAGGATTTTGCCTTCGCCTGCACGCATGATCTTCGAGAGGACGGACACGGGGGTTGGTCTCCTTGCCGGTCGGGCCTGGGACGGTCGGTTTCCATTTCACTGACTGAGCAACGGCCATCGTATGCGAGGACCCCGCCGCGCCGGGAGGCCTGCCGTGGCGGTGACCGTCCGCTGCTTCCTATCCGTTTCACAGCTGCTTCAAAAGGACAACGTCCGGGACGCTCGGATGGTGCCGCGTCATCCCGGCGATTTGCGCGAAGGGTGATCGTCGCCTCACGCATTGCGAAAGGGATGGCGCCGTTCACCGCCACGTGAGCAGAATCGGCCGATGGAACCCGTCACGCTCACCACCGACCGCCTCCTGCTGCGCGCGGTCGGCCCGCAGGACACCGACACCGTGTACGCGATCTGCCAGGATCCGGACATCCAGCGCTGGACCACGGTCCCGTCCCCCTACCTCCCCGAGCACGCGCGGGGCTTCACGGAGCAGATCGCGCCCGACGGCTGGGCGAACGGTTCGATGTTCACCTTCGGTGTCTTCCTGCCCGCCGGGGAGCTCGCGGGCATGCTCAGCATCACCATGCGGTCCCTGGGGACGGGCGAGATCGGCTTCTGGGCGGCGAAGGAGCACCGAGGCAACGGCTACATCACCGAGGCCGCCCTCGCCGCCTCCCGCTGGGCCTTCACCCGGCTGTCGGTCGACCGCGTGGAATGGCGCGCGGAGGTGGGCAACACGGCCTCCCGCGCGGTGGCGGAACGCGCGGGCTTCACCGTCGAGGGGGTCCTGCGCTCCTCGCTCAACAACAAGGGCGTACTGCGGGACGGCTGGGTGGGCTCCCTGCTCCCGTCCGATCTGGGGCTTCCCTCCTCGGCGCCCTATCTGCCGGGGCCGGGGTGACGCCCGTCCGCGCCTGCGTTGTCAGTGCCACCCTCTATCGTGCGGAGCCATGACGACCCTTCCGCGTCCGGCCACGGAGCTCTCGGCAGACGAGGCCCGTCGTATCGCCCTGCGGGCCCAGGGCTTCCTCGGCGCCCCCGACCGCCGTTCGGGTGTCCGGGGCGTCCTCCGCCATCTCGGCGCGGTGCAGCTCGACACCATCTCCGTCCTCGCCCGCTCCCACGAGCTCATCCCGTACGCCCGCCTGGGCGCCGTGGGCCGCCGGACCGTCGAGGAGGCGTACTGGAAGAAGGACTCCCAGCCGCCGCACGCGTTCGAGTACTGGTCGCACGCCGCGTGCATCCTCCCGGTCGAGGAGTGGCCCCACTTCGCCTTCCGCCGCCGCGCCTATCGCGCCCGCCCGCACTGGAACCACCAGCTGCCCGACGGTGTGTACGACCAGGTGATCAAACAGCTCCGCGCCGAAGGCCCCCTCACGGCCACCGAGTTGGGCGGCGCCAAGCGCACCAGTGAGTGGTGGGACTGGTCCGGCACCAAGGTCGCCGTCGAGCGCGCGCTGATGTACGGCGAGGTGGTGTGTGTCGAGCGCCGCGGCTGGAAGCGGGTCTACGACCTCGCCGAGCGGGCGATCCCCGCGGAGCTGCTGCACGACGAGCTGGACGACACCGAGTGCCTGCGCCGCCTGGTCCGCCTGGCCGGCCGGTCGCTCGGCGTGGGCACCCGCGCGGACATCGCCGACTACCACCGCCTCAAGGGCGAGCAGGTCGACGCGGTCATCGACGGCTCGGGCCTGGTCCCGGTCACGGTGCAGGGCTGGTCCAAGCCGGCCTGGGCCGACCCGGAGGCCCTGGCGGCACCGCCGCGCGGCCGGCACCGTACGACGCTGCTGTCCCCGTTCGACTCCCTGGTCTGGGAACGGGCCCGCACGGAGCGGATATTCGGCTTCACCCACCGCCTGGAGGCCTACGTCCCCAAGCCGAAGCGGGTGTACGGCTACTTCGCGATGCCCGTCCTCGCGGGCGGCCGGCTCGTCGGCCGCGTCGACCCGGCCCGCGAGGGGCGCACGCTGGTGGCCAAGCAGGTCACGCTGGACGGCCGGAAGGCGGTCCCCGCCGTGGCTCAGGCCCTGGTGGAGGCGGCGGGCTGGGTGGACTGCACCGATGTGCGCGTGGAGCGGGCCGACACACCCGAGCTGCGCGAGGCACTCACGCTGGAACTCGCCCGGATCCTCGCCTGACCCCGCTTCCGAAAGGAGCGTCAGCGGATCTCGAGGATCTTCTCCCGCATCGCGTAGACCACCGCCTCCATCCTGGAGTGCAGCTGAAGCTTCTCCAGGATGTTGCGCACATGGTTCTTCACGGTGTTCTCGGAGATGAAGAGTTCCTTGGCGATGTCGCGGTTGTTCATCCCCGTGGCCACGAGCTTGAGGACTTCGAGTTCACGGTCCGTCAGCCGGGGCGCGGGCACGAGCCGGCGCTCGTCGGTGCGCTGAATCATCGACTTGAACTCGGTGAGCAGTTTCGACGCCATGGACGGACTGATCTGCGACTGCCCGTCGGCCACGGCGCGAATGGCGGTGGCCACCTCGTCCGTGGAGATCTCCTTGAGGAGATAACCGGTCGCGCCCGCCTTGATGGCGTCGTAGAGATCGGCTTCCTCGTCGCTGATCGTCAGCATGATGATCTTCGCGCTGGGGGCGACCTCCTTGATGGAGGTGCACGCCTCGATCCCGCCCCGCTTGGGCATCCGCACGTCCATCAGGACGATGTCGGGCAGCAGGTCGGCCGCCTTCTCCACGGCCTCGGCGCCGTCCCCCGCCTCGCCGACGACCTGGATGTCCTCCTCGGCCGCGAGCACGATCTCGAGTCCGCGGCGGAACAGCGCGTGGTCGTCCACCACAAGGACTCTGATCGGCTCCTTGCGTGGAGTGTCCACGTCCGGGCCCATGCCGACGACGCCGTCGTCGGCATCCTCCTCATGCATCGGTCCGAAGCTGTCCGCCATCGTTCCTCCCCCTGAAGGCTGTGGCCTGTGGTCCTGACCATCGCCAACCCAAGGCAACGGCCCACCGGTTGAGCCGCTGCTGCCATGATTCCATGCCCCGCCGACACCGGGGTGCCGGTGTGTGCGCCCAGTGGTCGCACACCGGTGCCCCTGGGGGCGCACACGCGCACCAGGGGCACCGGATCGGTCGTCACGCGGCGGGTCAGCCGCCGAGCGTCCCGCCCGCCTCGGGGGACTGCGTCTGGGTGACCATCGTGTCCGTGCTGAGGTGGATCACGCCGTAGTCGTAGGCGTGCCGCCGGTAGACGACACTGGGTTCCTTGGTCTCGGAATCGACGAACAGGTAGAAGTCGTGCCCGACCAGCTCCATCTCGTAGAGAGCCTGGTTGAGCGTCATGGGCGCTGCCACGTGGGTCTTCTCGCGGACGACCAGGGGTCCGTCACCCTGTACCTCCAGCGAGCCGATCTTCTTGGTGGGGACGGCTTCCGGCTCCTCCGTGACGGTGCTCGCGCCGGTCCCGTTGAGGGTCGCCGCACCCGGGACGTGGTCGGGGACCTCGGCGGCCGAGATCCTGCGCGCACCGCGCCGCGAGAAACGCTTGTCGTGCTGCTTGCGCAGCCGGGCGTCCAGCTTTTCCGCTGCCAGGTCGAGCGCCGCGTACGGGTCGCTCGCCGCTGCCTCCGCCCGGATCACCGGACCGCGGGAGCGGAGGGTGATCTCCACCCGGTCACTGCGGTCGGCCTGTCGGGGGTTGGGCTCCTTGGACACCTCGACGTCGAGGCTGATCACCTTGCCATCGAGCTTCTGGATCTTCTCCAGGTTCAGCTTCTCGGCCACGTGCTTCCGGAACCGCTCGGGCACCTCGGTCTTGCGGCCCTTGACGACGATGTCCACGCAGAACTCCGTTCCCGGATCACTCCGCCTCGGTGCGGAGCGTCTCCCTTTTGCACCAGGTTCCGGTGTCGTCCGGAACCTCGGACTCGGTGACGTCCACCTCCTCCCCCATGGGCGGGATCTCCACTCCACCGGCGCGGGTGATTGCGAAAAAACCCGCAGCACGGCAATCGGATTCGAGAGGTGTGGCCTGCGGCTTTCCCTCACAACCGAACATATCTCGCCCGGACGGATGTCGTCACCCTCTACCGCGCCGTACCTCCATTCTGATGAATAGGCCCTCTCATTACCTGCAACGACGTACGTTCTCAGTCAGTTCCGGTTTAATTCGAAAGCGTTCGGAGGTGCCGCGACGACGGCCGCGCACATCACATCCACGGTCCCGCCCGCATCCGCCGTCCCCGACGGCCGGCCGGACCGTCGGCCCGCCCTCTCCCGAGCCGGTCCGTTCCGTTGTTCTCCTCTCCTTTCCCATGTCTCACCCCAGTACACGAACGCGGGCCCCGAAATACTCGATTCGGCGCCCTGATCCGGCACCGCGGCCCACGGCCGGCCCCGTACCGCGCGTGCCGCCTCGGCCAGCGACGCCCCGGTCGTCATCAGGTCGTCGACCAGCACGACCCGCCCCGCCGGGAGCAGCCGGCCGCAGCCCGGGGCCACCGTCAGCGCGCCCGCGAGATTGTCCAGCCGCTGCCGGGAGTTGAGCCCCGACTGGTCGGCCACCTCCCGTCGCTGCCGCAGCGCGGGAAGTACCCGGACGGGTACCCCGGCCCGCCGCAGCTCACCCGCCGCCGCGTACGCGATCCGCCGCGCCGGGTCGTGCCCGCGCGCCCGCACGGCCCGCCGCGCGGACGGCACCGGGACGAGCAGCACCGGGCGCCGGTCGCCGAACGGCCCACCGCCGCCCCCGCCCGGTGTCCGGGCCGCCGCTCGCAGCGCCGCCCGCACCGCACCCGCCAGGGCCTCCCCGAGCGGCCGGGAGAGGGCGAGGGCACCGCGCTCCTTGTGGGCCAGCAGCGTGGCGCGCACCTCGTCCGCGTACCGCGCCGCCGCGTGCACCGACGGCAGCCCGGCCGGCTCGGGCAGCGGACGCACCCGGCACGGCTCGGCCCCGCTCAAGGCCGTACGGCACCGGGCGCAGAGCACCGCACGAGGTCTGCCACAGCCGCCGCACTCGGCCGGGAGCACCAGGTCGGTGAGGTCCTGCCACCAATCCCGCATGGGCCCACTGTGCCAACGCATGCCGCACCCGGCCACCCCTGTGGATAACTCGGGGGACGGAGGCGGCAGGCGCTCCCGCTCACCCCGGATAGACCGGCGCGGTCCCCTGAGTCACCTTCTGCCACTGGGCCCCCGAGGGCAGCCGCACGATCCCGTCCACGGAGTACGCCACCAGCGGCGCCTGTTCGTCCTCGGACCCCGTGACGGCCTTGACGCCGGTCAGCGCGGCCGGCGGCGGCACGTCCGGCGTGGAGCCGTCGACCTCGACGTACTTCATCTGCTCCACACCGCCCTCCTCGCGTCCGACCACCACGAGCCGGCTGTCCCCGGCCCAGGACATGGCCGTGACCTGCTCCAGTTCGGGCGTCGCGGAACGCAGGTCCCGCACGGTGACCTCCGGCTGCTCGCCCGTCCCCCGTTCGATCCGCCCGACCAGCAGGGAACGCCGGTCGCCCTTCTCCACGACGAGCGCGATCCGCACCCCGTCCGCGGCCACCCGTACCGCCTGGACGCGGCCGTCCAGACCCGGCGTGCGCACCTGGACCGGCTCGCCCTTGCCCTCCTCCTCCAGGAGGTACAGCCGCGGGGCGTCGGGGTCCCGGTCGGCCACCCACAGTCCGCCCTGCGCGTCCCAGCTGGGCGTGGTCAGCCTGTCCTGCTCCGCGTCGCCCGTGCTGCGCAGCACGGGCTCCCCGAGGGAGCTGCCCGACACCAGCGGGGCGACGAACAGCGACTTGCCGTCGAAGCCGACCCCGGCAGCGGTGCGCTCGTCCCGCGCGACCGCGACCGACCGGAGCGCCGTCTCGCCCTCGCCCAGCGCTCCGGGCACCGGGTCGGGATCGGTGTCGTTGGTGCCGGCGGTGATCCGCACGAGCCGGTGTTTGTCGTCGACGAAGTACAGGGAGTCGGGCGGGTTCAGCGCGCCCCGGGTGGCCACGGTCTCGGCGCCCTCCCGGCTGAGCGAGCACAGCTGCCCGCCACCGGCCCGCACCTCCACCTCCTCGACCGCCGGGCTCAGCGTGCGCAGCGTGAACAGCAGCTGGGCGGCCATCTCCTCGCAGCGGCCGGCACCGGCCTCGGCCGCCTTGTCGTTGAGCGGCACGATCAGCCTGCCCCGGTCGTCCGGGGTCAGCGGACCGTCCTTCCGCAACGCCGTCCCCGCGGGGAAACTGGTCCGGACGGCGGGGTCCAGCCAGGTCGTGGGCCCGCCGATGAGGGAGCGCACCATCTGGGTCGTGGGGTCCACATGGCTGCGCACATAGACGGGGTCGGCGACCGTCATCGGCGGGGACCCCGCCCCGTTCAAGGCGAAGTAGTACTTGTTGACGGACATGTAGTTGCGCTGGAAGTCCGACTTGCCCATGACCACGCCCTGCGGCACCGCGTCGATGCGCCACTGCTCGGTCTTGGCGTCCTTGGTGAGATGCACCAGCTTGCTGTAGGGCCCGGAGGCGGGCGCGTACGACTGCTGCGCGTCGACCGTGGCGACCTTGGTCCCGGTCAGTGTGTAGGACAGGGAGCCGGTGTCCTCCCGGTCCGGGCGGTCGGCCTGGGCGCCCGGCCCGTCCGACAGCACGGTGGTGGACAGCTCCGGCTGCCAGGTCTTCGCCGCCTCGGCGGTCAGATACTGGCGCGCGGTCTTGTAGTCCGGGTCGTCGCTGGTCAGCGCCTCCAGGAAACCCTGCACGATCTGGGTGGGGCTGGCGTCCTCACTGGGCGGCATCGCGAACACCCGCACCTGTGTGTCCTGCCGCGGCGTGGACTCGACGCCCCGCAGATCCCCGCTGTCGGGCATCGAGGCGCACCCGGCCAGCAGGACGACCCCGCCGACGGCGTACGCCACCGTCCGCACCGACACCCCCCGGCCGCGCTCACCGCCGCCCACGCGAAGCCTCCCCGTCCCTGTCCGCGTCCCGCGCCGTACCCCGGCTCTCGGGTCCTTCTCCGTCGGCACCGTCCGTCCCGGCCCGCCGCTCCGCCTTCGTGCCCCCGTCGCCCGAAGCCTCCGAGGCCCCGTCCGCCCTCCGCGCGGAGCCCGCGTCACCGTCGCCCGCGGCCCTCGTCGGCGCCCCGGGCGTCATCCTCGTACTCCCGGTCCGCGCCTGCGGGCCGGGGCGTGCCACCACGCGCGCGCCGTTGCCGGGCAGTGCCGTGGGGTCGGCCGTCGGGGTCGCGGTCGTCGTCGGCAGCGCGAACGGATCCCTGGCCCCCCGCGCCGGCCCGTCGGCGCCCGTCTCCTGCGCCGGCACCGTGGCCCGCTTCTCGCCGTCCCCGCCGCCGCGCGGCAGACCGGCGTCGTCGAGTCCGCGGTTGCGCCGCGAGTCCTTGGGCTCCAGGGGTATCGGAGACCCCCTCAGCGGCTCGTCGGCGGTCCTGGGCAGCGTCAGCCGGAACTGCGAGCCGCCGCCCGGCTCGCCCCACGCCTGGAGCCAGCCGCCGTGCAGCCGCGCGTCCTCCAGGGCGATGGACAGCCCCAGCCCCGTACCGCCGGTGGTGCGCGCGCGTGCCGGGTCGGCCCGCCAGAAGCGGCTGAAGACCCGGGTCGCCTCACCGGGCTTGAGCCCGACGCCGTAGTCGCGCACCGCGACCGCCACGGCCCCGCCGGCCGCGGCCAGCTTCACGACGACGTCCTTGCCCTCACCGTGCTCCACCGCGTTGACGACCAGGTTGCGCAGCACGCGCTCCACGCGCCGCGCGTCCGCCTCGGCGACGACGGGCTGCTGGTCGCCGACGACCTTGATCCGCGTGCCCTTTCGCTCGGCGAGCGGCTCCGCACCGCTGACCACGCGCCGGACCACGTCCCGCAGGTCTATCGGCTCCGCCTCCAGCGCCGCCGCGCCCGCGTCGAACCGGCTGATCTCCAGCAGGTCCGCGAGCAGCGACTCGAACCGGTCCAGCTGGTCGGCGAGCAGTTCGGCCGACCGCGCGGTCACCGGATCGAAGTCCTCCCGCGCCTCGTGGATGACGTCCGCGGCCATCCGCACGGTCGTCAGCGGCGTCCGCAGCTCGTGCGACACGTCCGACACGAACCGGCGCTGCATCCGCGACAGGTCCTCCAGCTGGTTGATCTTCAGCTGGAGGTTCTGCGCCATCTTGTTGAACGCCTCGCCGAGCCGCGCGATGTCGTCCTCGCCGGTGACCTTCATCCGTTCCTGGAGCCGCCCGGCGGACAGCCGCTCGGCGATCCCCGCCGCCATCCGCACCGGCGTGACGACCTGGCGCACCACGAGCCACGCGATCGCCCCGAGGAGCACGACGACGAACAGCCCGGCGGTCGCCAGAGTGCCCTTGACCAGGCTCAGCGACTTCTCCTCCTGGGTGAGCGGGAAGAGGTAGTACAGCTGGTACGGGTCGCCGTTGGGGTCGTTGACCTGCTGGCCGATGACCAGGCCGGGCTGGGAGTCCTTGTTGGTGTCGTAGACGATGCGCGTGTAGCTCTGGGCCGCCGCCGTACTGGTGTCGATCCGCTCCCGCAGCGCCGCCGGCACACTCGCCGTCGGGTTGACCTCACCGGAGGCACGCGGTCCGCGCCCGCTGCCGCTCTCGTCGGCCGCGGGCAGGGTCACCACGTCGAAGGCGCCCTGACCACCGCTGGAGAGCGACTCCACGAGGTCGCTCATCCACTGGATCACGCTCTGCGAGCGACTGCCGTCCACCGCGGTGACGTCGTCGCCCGTGACGCTCACGGCCTCCTCGGCCTGCTGCTTGGCCACCGCGAAACCGCCGGTGGCCTGGCTCTGCGACGCCTTCACCTTGGCGTCCAGCAGACCGTTGCGCACCTGGCCGATGACGACGAAGCCCAGCAGCAGGACCACGCCCAGCGACATCAGCAGCGTCGTGACGACGACCTTGAGCTGGATGTTGCGCCGCCACAGCCGCATGACGGGCAGCAGCGGCCGGCGCACCCAGCGCATGAACAGCCGGATGACCGGACTGCCCTGGACCCCGCCCTCGAGCAAGCCGCCCTCGAACAGGCGTCCCCAACGGGAGCCGGGCCTCTTCCGGCCGACAGGCCGCCCCGGACGGCCCCCGGATCGGCCGGGCGCCGAAGCGGCACTGTCACCGGACATGTCAGCTCGGTCCTGCCTTGTATCCGACACCACGGACGGTCACCACGATCTCCGGCTTCTCCGGGTCCTTCTCGACCTTGGAGCGCAGCCGCTGCACATGCACGTTCACCAGACGGGTGTCCGCCGCGTGGCGGTAGCCCCAGACCTGCTCCAGCAGCACCTCGCGCGTGAACACCTGCCACGGCTTGCGGGCCAGCGCGACCAGCAGGTCGAACTCCAGCGGCGTCAGCGCGATGGACTGCCCGTCCCGCTTCACGGAGTGCCCGGCCACGTCGATCACCAGGTCACCGATGGCGAGCTGCTCCGGCGCCGGCTCCTCCGACCGGCGCAGCCGCGCCCGGATACGGGCCACCAGCTCCTTCGGCTTGAACGGCTTCACGATGTAGTCGTCGGCCCCGGACTCCAGGCCCACCACGACATCCACGGTGTCGCTCTTCGCCGTGAGCATCACGATCGGCACCCCGGACTCCGCCCTGATCAGGCGGCACACCTCGATACCGTCCCGGCCGGGCAGCATCAGGTCCAGGAGCACCAGATCGGGCTTGGCCTCGCGGAAAGCGGCCAGCGCCTTGTCGCCGTCGGCTACGAAAGACGGCTCAAAACCTTCACCGCGCAGCACGATGCCGAGCATCTCGGCCAGTGCGCTGTCGTCGTCGACGACAAGGACTCGTCCCTTCATAAACGACATCATCCCATTAGCTAATCGTTACCTGGCGTGACCTGGCACACAGCGTGGCCAGAGCCTCGGCGGTCACGGGCGAAACGGCACCTTCTTCGGTGACGATCGCCGTCACCAGCTCCGGCGGCGTCACATCGAACGCCGGGTTGTACGCCTGGGTCCCCAGGGGTGCCACCGGAATCCCCCCTCCCGCTTCCATTCCGGCCACCGGCACCTGCGGTGCCGTGACCTCGGTCACCTCATGACCGGGGCGCTGCTCGACCTCGATGGACGCCCCGTCCGGTGTCTCCGGATCCACAGTCGTCACCGGTGCCACCACGATGAACGGCACATGGTGGTACCGCGCGAGCACCGCGAGCGGATAGCTTCCCACCTTGTTCGCCACCGATCCGTCGGCCGCGATGCGGTCCGCCCCGATCAGCACCGCGTCCACCTCGCCCGCCGCGAACAGCGAACCCGCCGCGTTGTCGGTGAGCAGGGTGTACGCCATGCCGCTGCGGGCCGCCTCGTATGCCGTCAGGCGAGCACCTTGCAGCAACGGACGCGTTTCGTCCACCCACAGGCGCCGCAGCCGCCCCGCCCGGTGCGCCGCCAGCGCCACCGCGAACGCCGTCCCCTCACCGCCCGACACCAGCGAACCGGTGTTGCAGTGCGTGAGCACCCGGTGCCCGCCGGCGGGCAGCAGCTCGTCCAGCAGCGCCAGCCCGTGCTCCGCCATCCGGGCACTGGCCTCGGCGTCCTCCCGGTGCAGCTGCCGCGCCGCGGCCAGCGCCGCCCCGGCCGCCTGCCTGGGATCCCCGGTGCGGGCGAGCACGGCCTGATGGGCGGCCTGCGCCCGGCGCACACCGACGGCGAGGTTCACCGCGGTCGGCCGCGCGCTCTCCAGCGCCGCCGCCGCGTCGTCCACGTCGTAGCCCCGTACGGCGGCGAGCGCGACACCGTACGCCCCCGCGAGGCCCAGCAGGGGAGCGCCGCGCACGGCGAGCGAGCGGATCGCCTCCACCAGCGCGGGCGCATCCGTACAGACGAGTTCGACCTCCTCGGCCGGAAGCCTGGTCTGGTCGAGGAGGACCAGGACGGGGCCTTCGGGTGGCTCTTCCCAGCGGAGTGCCGGGATCTCGGTCGGCCGCTTGATGCCGCCGCTGTCCGCGTACTGATCAGCCATGCGGCCAGTCTGCCCCCTTTCGCGCGGACAATTGAAGGTAAGCAGCCCTCACCTCGGCAGGTCCCCCGATGACCACCCCATGGCACGATGGCTGCCAAGCTGCCGCCGCGACCGCGGACGGGCACCGTGAAGGAGCGACGATGAAAGACACTCCGGGCTGGGCCTCGCCCGGATCCGCCCCGTCCGAAGGGCAGGAACCGGGCACGCCCCAACCTGCCGAGCCCGCCGACCAGCCCCAGCAGCCGGACCCCGGCGTGAAGTGGTCGAAGGAACAGCCACCGCCCGCCCAGTGGTCCGCCCCCACCGGCCGGCCCGGCCCCACGGACCCCGGCCAGTCCGCCCCGCCCCCGCCACCCGGTCCCGGCTGGGGCGCCCCGCCCCCCGGCGGACCCGGCGGCTACGGCGGCGGTCACGGAGGCCCCGGCGGGCACGGCGCCTGGGGAAGCGGATGGGGCGGCGGCTGGGGCGGTCCCCCGCCCGCGGCCAAGCCCGGCGTCATCCCGCTCCGCCCGCTCGGCGTGGGCGAGATCCTCGACGGCGCCGTCTCCACCATGCGCACCTACTGGCGCACGGTCCTCGGCATCTCGCTGACCGTCGCCGTCCTCACCGAGATCGTCGTCGTGCTGCTCCAGGGCCTCGTCCTGGACAACTCCAGCACCGAGGCCCTCAACGACCCCAGCGCCACCCTCGGCGAACTGACCGACGCCATGGGCGACGCCCTGCTCAACTCCGGCGTGGTCTTCCTGGTCACCCTGGTCGGCACCGTCGCCGCCACCGCCCTGCTCACGACCGTCACCAGCCGCGCCGTACTCGGCAGGTCGGTCACCACCGGTGAGGCCTGGCGCGACGCCCGCCCCCAGATCGTCAAGCTGTTCGGCCTGATCTGCCTGCTGCTGCTCATCACCGCCGGCATCATCACCGTCGGCGCGCTGCCCGGCTTCCTGGTGGCCCTGGCGGCGGGCGGCGAGGTCGGCATCGCCCTCACCGTCCTGGGCCTGATCGGCGCCGGCGTGGTCGCCCTCTGGCTCATGATCCGCTTCTCGCTGGCGTCGCCCACGCTGATGCTGGAGAAGCAGGGCATCGTGAAGGCGATGAGCCGCTCCGCCAAACTGGTGCGCGGCTCCTGGTGGCGGGTCTTCGGCATCCAGCTCCTCGCGACGATCATCGCGAACGTCGTCGCGTCGATCATCGTCATCCCGTTCACCTTCCTCGCCGCGGCCGTCGGCGGGGACGGCGTCTCCGGCTTCCTCAACAGCGCCGGCGGCGACATCGGCTGGACGTTCCTCATCATCAGCGGCATCGGCTCGGTCATCGGCGCCATGATCACGTTCCCGATCACGGCCGGCGTCACCGTGCTCCTCTACGTCGACCAGCGCATCCGCCGCGAGGCCCTCGACCTCGAACTGGCCCGCGCCGCCGGCGTCCAGGGCCACGGCACCGGCAGCACCCCGGGGAGCTGATGGGGTGACCACGGGGGGAGTTCTCACATCCGTACAGGCGCTGCCCGCGGCCGCCGACACTGCCGTACGCCGGCTGCTGCGCGGCGACGACGAGCCGCCCGTCACCCTCCCGCGCGACCCCGCGCGGGAGGCGGCCCGGCGCGAGCTGTCCAAGCGCATGTACCACGAGAACGACCCCAGCTGGTTCCAGCGGGCCCTCGACGCCTTCTGGGAATGGGTCGACGAACTGTTCGGCGCCGCCTCCACCGCGGCACCCGGCGGCACACTCGGCCTGATCGTCATCATCGCGGCCGTGATCGCCGTCCTGGGCGCCCTGTGGTGGCGCCTGGGCACCCCGCGCCGGGCGCCCACCTCGGCACCCGCCCTGTTCGACGACCGCCCCCGCAGCGCCGCCGAACACCGCTCGGCCGCCGAGGCACACGCCGCCCAGGGCCACTGGAACCAGGCCGTCCAGGAACGCATGCGGGCCGTCGTCCGCGCCCTGGAGGAACGCGCCCTGCTCGACATCCGCCCCGGTCGCACCGCCGACGAGGCCGCCGCGGAAGCCGGCCGCGCCCTGCCCGACCACACCGGCCGACTGCACACCGCCGCCCGCGTCTTCGACGACGTGACATACGGCGGCCGGGCCGCCACGGAGCAGTCGTACCGGCAGCTCGCCGAACTCGACCGCGACCTGGAGCGCACCAGACCACAGCTCGCCAACAGCGGCACCAGCACCGACACCGACGCCCACCGGGGAGCCACCGGATGACGACCGAGGTCACGCTCCCGTCCACCTCGGCCTCGCCCACCGCCCGCCAGGTGTGGACCCGCGCGCGAGGCGTGGCCCTCGCACTGGTGCTGCTGATCGCGGCCGCCATCGCCATCGCCGTGGTCCGCTCCGACGCCCGGCACGGCGAACTCGACCCGCGCTCCGCCGACCCCTACGGCAGCCGCGCCGTCGCCGAGCTCCTCGCCGACCGCGGCGTGGACACACGCGTGGTCACCACCCTCGACGAGGCCACCGCCGCGGCCGGCCCCGACACGACCCTCCTCGTCGCCGTCCCCGACCTCCTGACCCCGCCTCAGCAGTCCCGGCTGCACTCCGCCACCGCCGGCTCCGGCGGCCGCACCGTCCTGGTCTCCGCCGGCAGCCCGTCCGTGGAGCGGCTCGCCCCCGGCGTCACCGCCGACCCCGCCACCAGCTTCGACTCCACCCTCTCCCCCGACTGCGACCTGCCCGCCGCCCGCCGCGCAGGCACCGCCGACACGGGCGGCATCCGCTACACCACCACCCATCTCACCGCCGACGAGTGCTACCGCAGCGAGCGCCTCGCCACCCTGCTGCGCATCCCGGCCCCCTCCGGCGACGGCGACACCGTCCTCCTCGGCGCGCCCGACATCCTCCTCAACGACCGCCTCGACGAGCACGGCAACGCCTCCCTCGCCCTCCAACTCCTCGGGTCCCGCCCCCATCTGGTCTGGTACCTCCCCTCGCTCGCCGACGCCTCCGCCGCCACCGAGGAGGGCGAGCGCGACTTCTTCGACCTGCTCCCCTCCGGCTGGCTCTGGGGCACCCTGCAACTCTTCGTCGCGGCAGCCCTGGCCGCCCTGTGGCGGGCACGCCGACTCGGCCCCCTGGTGCCCGAAAAACTCCCCGTGGCGATCCGCGCCTCCGAAACCGTCGAAGGCCGCGCCCGCCTCTACCGCAAGGCGAACGCCCGGGACCGCGCGGCCACCGCTCTTCGCTCCACCACGCGCACGCGCCTCGCCCCCCTCGTAGGCATCCCCGTCTCCCAGGCGCACGCGCCCGAGGCCCTGCTCCCCGCGCTGTCCGCCCACCTCCAGGGCGACGGACAGACCCTGCACACCCTCCTCTTCGGCCCGCCCCCGGGCGACGACGCAGCACTCATCCAGCTCGCCGACCGACTCGACGCCCTCGAAAGAGAGGTACGCCGTCCATGATGGACCCGACCACTGACAACGCCGCGCACACCGGGGACCCGGCCGCCGCCCGGGCCTCCCTGGAAGCCCTGCGTGCCGAGATCGCCAAGGCCGTGGTCGGCCAGGACCCCGCGGTGACCGGCCTCGTCGTCGCCTTGCTCTGCCGCGGCCACGTCCTCCTCGAAGGCGTCCCCGGCGTCGCCAAGACCCTCCTCGTCCGTGCCCTCGCCGCGACCCTCGAACTCGACACCAAGCGCGTCCAGTTCACCCCCGACCTGATGCCCAGCGACGTCACCGGCTCCCTGGTCTACGACGCCCGCACCGCCGAGTTCTCCTTCCAGCCCGGCCCGGTCTTCACCAACCTCCTCCTCGCGGACGAGATCAACCGCACTCCCCCGAAGACCCAGTCCTCCCTGCTCGAGGCCATGGAGGAGCGCCAGGTCACGGTCGACGGCACCCCACGCCCCCTCCCCGACCCCTTCCTGGTCGCCGCGACCCAGAACCCGGTCGAGTACGAGGGCACCTACCCCCTCCCCGAGGCACAGCTCGACCGCTTCCTCCTCAAGCTCACCATCCCCCTCCCCTCCCGCCAGGACGAGATCGACGTCCTCACCCGCCACGCCGAGGGCTTCAACCCTCGCGACCTGCGCGCCGCCGGCGTACGCCCCGTCGCGAACGCCGCCGACCTGGAAGCCGCCCGCCGCGCGGTCGCCGGAACGACGATCTCCCCCGAGATCACCGCCTACGTCGTCGACATCTGCCGCGCCACCCGCGAGTCGCCATCGCTCACCCTCGGCGTCTCCCCCCGAGGCGCCACCGCGCTCCTGGCCACGGCCCGCGCGTGGGCCTGGCTCACCGGCCGCGACTACGTCATCCCCGACGACGTGAAGGCTCTCGCGCTGCCCACGCTCCGCCACCGCATCCAGCTCCGCCCGGAGGCCGAGATGGAAGGCGTGACCGCCGACTCGGTCATCAACGCGATCCTCGCCCACGTCCCCGTCCCCCGCTGATGGCACCCACCGGACGCGCCGCGCTGCTCGCGGCCCTCGGCTCCCTCCCCGTCGGCATCTTGGAACCCGGCTGGACGGGCATCCTCGCCGTCAACGCCCCACTGGCGGTGGCCTGCGCCTGCGACTTCGCCCTGGCCGCCCCCGTACGCCACCTCGCCCTGACCCGCTCCGGCGACACCTCCGTACGCCTGGGCGACACCGCCGACGTCACATTGACGATCACCAACACGTCCCGCCGCCCGCTGCGCGCACGTATCCGCGACGCCTGGCCTCCCAGCAGCTGGCAGCCCGGCACGGAGACGACGGCCTCCCGTCACCGCCTGTCGATCCCTCCGGGCGAACGCCGACGCGTCACGACCCGCCTGCGTCCCACCCGCCGCGGCGACCGCCAGGCCGACCGGGTCACCATCCGCTCCTACGGACCCCTGGGCCTATTCACCCGCCAGGGCACCCACAAGGTCCCGTGGACCGTACGTGTCCTCCCGCCCTTCACCAGCCGCAAGCACCTGCCCTCCAAGCTGGCCCGCCTGCGCGAACTGGACGGCCGCACCAGCGTGCTGACCCGGGGCGAGGGAACAGAGTTCGACAGCCTGCGCGAATACGTCCCGGGCGACGACACCCGATCCATCGACTGGCGCGCCACCGCCCGCCAGTCCGCCGTCGCGGTACGCACCTGGCGTCCCGAACGGGACCGCCACATCCTGCTGGTTCTCGACACCGGTCGCACCTCGGCGGGCCGCGTCGGCGACGCTCCCCGTCTGGACGCCTCCATGGACGCGGCCCTGCTCCTGGCGGCCCTCGCCTCCCGGGCGGGCGACCGCGTCGACCTCCTGGCCCACGACCGCCGTCTGCGCGCCCTTGTCCAGGGCCGCACGGCGGGCGACGTCCTCCCGTCGCTCGTCAACGCCATGGCCACGCTCGAACCCGAGCTCGTCGAGACCGACGCCCGTGGGCTGGCGGCGACGGTACTCCGTACGGCGCCCCGCCGGTCCCTGATCGTGCTGCTCACGACGCTCGACGCGGCACCCATCGAGGAGGGCCTGCTCCCTGTCCTGCCCCAGCTGACCCAACGCCACACGGTCCTCCTCGCATCGGTGGCGGACCCACACATCGCCGGGATGGCCAGGGCACGCGGAAACGCGGACGCGGTGTACGAGGCGGCGGCAGCGGCACAGGCCCATGCGGAACGGGACCGCACGGCGGAACAGCTCCGCCGCCATGGCGTCACGGTGGTGGACGCGATCCCCGAGGAACTGGCGCCGGCGCTCGCGGACGCATATCTGGCCCTCAAGTCGGCGGGGCGCCTGTAGTTCCCCGGCCGTCCCTAAACGCAGAAAACCCCGCACCGGAACGGTGCGGGGTTTTCTGCAATATTTGTTCGGCGGCGTCCTACTCTCCCACAGGGTCCCCCCTGCAGTACCATCGGCGCTGTAAGGCTTAGCTTCCGGGTTCGGAATGTAACCGGGCGTTTCCCCTACGCTATGACCACCGAAACACTATGAAACAACAACCGGCGCCCTGAACGGGCGGATTGTTCGTGGTTTCAGAACCAACACAGTGGACGCGAGCAACTGAGGACAAGCCCTCGGCCTATTAGTACCGGTCAACTCCACACGTTACCGTGCTTCCATATCCGGCCTATCAAC